>NZ_SGBT01000003.1:0-175321 GCF_004195145.1 Pseudoalteromonas sp. MEBiC 03485 | reverse complement strand
TTTAATAACTGCTCCCTTAATGCTTCCGCGCCACCGCCTACGAAGATAATATGATCAAGCGTAGTAGTTACAAGCTCATCAATGAAGTTGTTCAACCGTTTAGCAACATGTTGCTTTGCCTTATTGCATAGCCCCTCACAATCCTTTGACTCGCCCCTGACAGTAAATTTATTCGTGCGCAACGCCTTATCAAGCATATCTACGCGTATATGTTCCTCATCAATCTCATACGCACTCGACAAATATTGCTTTAGCTTTTTAAATACATCTAATACACCTGTTTTAACAGTGTCTGAGCCTGGCATATAAATTTCATTAGCTGAATTAATGAAAGATATATCAGTGGTGCCACCACCTACATCAACAACTAACACACCATTTGAAACTTTATTTACCATTTCGCCGTTTTCATCTACCATCCAATCAACAAACGCTGATAGTGATTCGGCGTAAATAAGATGCTCACGCATAATAGGTGGGTTTTCACTCACAGCTGTTTTAGCCAGAGGTTTTAGACTATTTTTAACCTTTTGGATCGTTGCCTCATTTAGTTCGCCATCATTATTAAAATATTGCTTTAATGGCAGACCTGTCGAGAGTCTAAAATCTAAATTAGCAAAACCAGAGCGATATATAGCATTAGAAACCAGCACATTATTCACTTCAGAATAACAATAGGAGTTGTTTCTGATGCTTTCGGGATCAGGTACGTTTTCCCCAACTGTGTAAAATTCACTGTCTATTTCATACAACCCTGCAGCGCCTTTACCGGTAACACTAACATTCACTTTCCCAAGCTGAGCTCTTGAAGCGATTGACGCTGTTTTTATGTACTTTGTACCATCCTTACCTTTTACCCATGCTGCAACTTTGTGGTACGCATAACCATTATCATCGGCTAAGTCATACGCTGAAGCTTCATTTTGCTTGTAAAGAGTTTCACCTTCATCCAACAAAATAGATTCGAGAATGACTGAATTTAGAATATTACCCATGAATTAACCTTCTTCTGCGTTGTTTATTACTGTTAACTGGTCGTTTGCCACCAGCCCAAAATTTTCGTGCCCGTTTAGTTGAAACTGGCACTGAATAACCAAAATAATCAAGAGATGCGAATAGCGCTAACATGAACAAGCCGAAGTAAAAGGTTGGCTTACTAATATGCAGGGCCATTGGTATAAAAGCCCAAACAACCCTTGCATCTATCTCCACAAAGAATAAATTTATCTTTGCGTATGGTGATGATGCCCACCATTGAAAGTCATCATACTGTTTCATCGAACCTCCTTAATAGCTCATTCCATTCTGAAAACTCAGACTCGGTGATTAGTTTCTGCAAGTGAAGTCGTTTTGTTTCAGATTCTAAAAACTTAATATCGTCTGCTGATAAATCCTGTGCTAATTCTTCAATACACACATCGATACTTAACAGGCCTTCTGAAAACTTTTTAAAAATACTAGACTTGATAGATAAACCGGTTGACTCGATATACTCGCTTAAAAACCGTGTAAGGCTTTCTTCTTCTTTAGCAATAATGGAATACATTTTCATTTGTAAAGTTCGATTTATATGTAGCTCTTCCATTACAGCAACACGCCCTCCCCCGCGCTTGTTTAACAACCGCTGATGGATTATGGATTTAGTAGAACCTGCTAATTTCAATAGTTTTGATTTTTGTTGCTCTGCTGGTAAATCATCAACCAGCCTTTCTAAAGCGTTAGAGCAGTTGTTCGTATGCCCAGTAGCAAAAACTAAGTGACCTGTTTGAGCTGTCAATATACCGGCATCAATTGACTCAGCATCACGAAGCTCACCTAGCAAAATTATATCGGGCGAACGTCTGAGCATATGTTTGACGAATTTAGTAAATGAAACGACATTGGTCCCTAATTCACTTTGTATTACCCTTGAAAGACGGTTCTTAACGTGTTTTAAATCATATTCAATAGGATCTTCAATTGTGAGAATATGCTTGCGCATTGTTTGGATAATGTATTTAAACAATGAAGCTATTAATGTTGTCTTACCTGAACCTGTCGGCCCTGTAACCAAGACCAGACCGTCTTTATTTTTTGTTACATCAATAATACGCTGTGGTATTTTTAACTCTTCCACCGATGGAGGCTCACCCTCGGTAGGACGAAGCACAACTTCAATACCTTCATTTATCGCTGTAACGCTGTTGCCTGCGCTTGCATCAACTCTGAACCGAAGTTTTTCATCTTTACCAAATAGAAATGAATAGGCGAACCCAAAAGGCCTACCGCTTCTTAATTCTGTTTGAGCTGATGTTTGATAGATATCCTTAAGCAATTGAGCCAATTCGTTATAAGAAATATCTCTACGAGAAACGTTGTGTGTGATGTTATCTTTCTTAATACCGAGCGGTTCATTTGACTCAAGAAAAATATCATTTGCACCGACTTCTTTCACAGCCCATATCAAAAAGTTATTAAAGTCTGATTCCGTAAAACCAATCTGAGGGCAGTCTTTCCACTCATAAGTTAATTCACCTTGGCTATTCATGAGCGCCACCTTTATTAAATACTGGCTTCCAATCTGTTACTTTGTTGAAACGCGAATCTAGCTGAATCGAGTATTTAACATCATTTAGATTTATAGTTTTTCCTGAATCCAGTAACATGACACTTGATTCATCTTTAATTAACTTTGGTAACGTCACAATATTTTGAGCAAGCAAATAGCGAAAGCGATACAGCCCAGCTACATCTTTACTTAATTTATTAAGGTCACTTGAGAAAATACTGTTAGCTTGTTCCACACCGCGAAACCACCCACGTTTAAATTCACTTGCCCACAATTCGCTTTCTTGATTTGTTCTAGGATAAGAGTTCCGAATAGGTTTCCTTGGTTTCGCTATATTGCGAACTAAATAGTCGCGCCAAGTAGGGACTTGTGAAACTATTTTTGGTGGCTTATCTAAGGTGTATGACATATGAACAGTTCGAGCTTCACGATCACTGTTTTTGACATATATACGCTCAGCTTCGAGCACAGTAGGCATGAGCATTTTGCCGTCGATAACAAACTTAGCAAGGCTTATAGTTTTATTTATAACAAATGATTTTTCATTAAGAAGCGCTTGTATTTCATTGTTTCTATAATAAGCACCTTCTTGCATTCCCCACGAATACGCATCAACAGCAACAGCATTTAGACGCATTTCTTGAGCTTCTACCTCAGCAAGCTCACTCATTTCTGTATGAGAAACTTCTATAGAGTTTAATAAGAGCTGCTTTGCATGTTGTGGTAACTCACCTTTAGAATAGGCCGGAAGTGAAATAGCAACAACCATCGCAGATATAACGTATTTACTCGCTAGCATATTCCACCTGTATGACTTTTTCTTTCATCTTAAGTGTTACTTTTGCACGTTGCCTTGCTTGGTTGCCTGCATCAGCGAGTATGTCGATTAATTTTCTGCGTTTAGTATCTACATAAACAATGATCCCATTCGATGGTCTAACATTGAGGTATCTAGGTGGGTTTAGACCTGCAATTTCTGACACTTGCTCTAATAAAGGCTCTATTGGACCTACCCATTGGTCACCAAGTGAGTAATACGCATCCAAAGACGGAATGAAATGCATATCAAAATCACCGATTCTTTCACTACCTGCCTCTATATAACGAGCTGACTCTATTTCATACAATTTACGCTCATAATCAGCAATATCCTTTGCTACTTGTAATAGTTGAGCAATCGCTGGGTCTGGCTCGTCAACGACAATATTTTTTTTACTTGAGGCACAGCCAGCAATAACTAACAAGCAAAGTGAAATTGATATTTTTATGCAACGCATTTAAACACTCATTTTTTAGTAAATTTTCTCAGCCCAAAACAGCTGTTCATTTAATTTTAAACATACCCAATAAGCCTGTATCGCTCCCAAAAAAGCAGTTGACTCACCTGTTAGAAGGGAGTCCTGCCTAAAAAGACATTTACCCCTCTTTGTTAGATAGTAACCTTTGCCTACTTAGGTTTTACTTTCGCCTACTTAGGTTTTATTTCCGCCTACTTAAGCTTTAATTCCACCTACTTAGGTTTTACTTCCGCCTACTTAGGTTTTACTTCCGCCTACTTAGGTTTTACTTTCGCCCACTTAGGTGTTGCGCTTGACTTAAAGGGAAAACCTATCCTCCGGAAAAAGCCTCTAATGTTTTCAGCCTTATTAAACAACATTATTTTCACCGCTCAACAAAAAAGTGATTATTTTGCAATTTAGGTGCTGTCGCAAAATCTCTAATTTGTTATTTTCACAAATTAAGAGGAGTAATTAATGTTTCCAGAAGAAAGAACACGCACAGCCGATACTGAAGATAAGTACGTTATAAGGGCCAACCAATGGATAACTCGATACTTCAAGCATTCAGGTGCTAATGAATTGGATGTAAATTTCATACACTACGTTGTAGATATGACTAGAAACAAAAGCTTTGCTAACTGGCGTCTAGTTAAAGCAAGCCTGATTCATTACTTGGACATCAACGGTAAAAGTGGCTTGGCTAAGAGCCTTAGTGATATTGACGGCTCTCATACTGACAAAAAGTGTCTAATAAAAAGAACATCAGCTAAAAAGAAGAAATCTGTTAGCGAGATTGAAGCAGACAAAATATCTAAATATCTGTTCGCGCTAGTTAAAAGTGGTGCTCCAGGCAAACACGACAAACTCACACTAGCAATGTTTAATGCAACGCTTAGTGTTGGTTTAAGGCCACAAGAATGGTGCACTTGTGAATTAATAGATAGCCGTGTTGACGGTGTTGATGCAGAGCCACCCATACTTAAAGTAAAGAATGCCAAAGCAACTAACGGGAGAAGCTTTTCTGAGTATCGATATATAGGTTTATCAAAGCTAGACAAGCATCAAATGAGTTTCATTAAGTTAACCATAATGTTGCTATCAGAGGATGATGATATTACAGCAAGAAAATCCTCTGTAGCGCTGGCAAGTCGTAGGTTAAGCGCTGTATATGCACGATTTTTCCCAAAAGCTAAAGAAAAGATAAGCATGTACAGTGGTAGGCACCAACTTATTGCTAACCTAAAAAAAGCAGGTTACTCAAAAGTAGAGATTGCAAGCATTGTAGGTCATGGTAATGACCTTACCGCTGGTACCCACTATGCTAGAAAAGCTGCAGGCTACACTTCCGCTAATTTACCAAAACCAGATAAAGCAGCAATAAAGAAAATAAAAGTTATAGAAAGTAAATTCGATATCAAAAAAGTGAATCATAAAAACCTGAAGAGAGTCAATGAGTAGTAACCACCTATGATATGAACAACTCCCACTAAACGCTGCGCGTTTTGAAGGAGTTTCAAAAAGAAAGTAAGCTACCTTTTTAGGCTGGTTCCCAGCCTGAATACCTAACGCCCAGTTTAAATTAACTTGCGCACTGGCTACATCGCGGGGCTTTTCACAGCCACATTCGCATGAATGCCAACGTTCAGCTTAGGTCTTTTTCTTCTTAGCTCCGCAGTCTGGAAAGGTTTGACTTGGCTTAACTTGCTTCGTTGGTATTTCAACGTATTCGCTACCAGCTTCTTCCGCTTTATAGGATAGCAAGTTAAGAGTCATGGCTGGCGCTGTGTTCAGGATTTCCCGATTCAAGCCAGCTTTTTGTTTTACCATTTTCCCATGCTTTTCAGCAGTGCCTTTGGCGCTGCGAGTCATATTCTTAACGGTGAGTTTTTCAGTGGCGATCAAAGCCGCCACTTTCACTAATTTCGCGGTTTCTTTGTGAGTAAAATCGAGTCTTTGACGGGCGATTTTCTGGTGCAGTTTAGCAATCTTGCACTTCAGTTTGCGGTAAGTGCGAGTCCCTTTCTTTGCTAACGCGAGGTCACGCTGCAAAGATGTTAATCGCTCTTTGCTGCTCCTGAGATAGCGAGGGTTTTCGACTTGCTCAAAATTACCATTCTGATCGATTGTTGAAAAATAGTGAGAAACACCCCAATCTAAACCAATAGCTTTTGTGCCACACTGCCTTTCAATGGAATCATATTCCATTGAAACTGATATGAACCACTCGCCATTCTTGCGAATAATTTCGGCTGTTTTGGGTTTACCGCCATCATTTCTGGCTTTGCCTCGGATCTTAACAATGCCAACATCAGCCAGATAAACAGCACCGTGTTTCTTTTCTTTTAGGTGAAGTTTCCAGCCATCTCCATGCGCTTTATAGCCCCATCCTTTAAAGCGTTGAAACGGTTTAAAGTGACCTATTCACTCTGAGCATTGGCATTGAAAATACCTTGACATCCTCCCTCTGCTAAGTCGCAGGGGGATTCCCATTACTAGGGCGCACGCTAAATTGCTTTAGGTGCAAGTTCCTGATTCATCAAGCGGCTAACGCCGACTCTCCACAGGCTAACAAGCGGTGTCCCCGCTCTAAAATATTTAATGCACCAACAATGTCCGCATTGTTGATGTAACCACACTCGACACACTCAAAATGAGCTTGTGTCTTCCGGTTTTCTCTCGATACATGACTACAGCAAGGGCAGGTTTGGCTTGTGTATTGAGCTGGTACAGCAACAACTAAGCCGCCATTCCATAACTGCTTATACTCAAGTTGTCTTCTGAACTCATACCAACCTTGATCGAGTATTGATTTGTTCAGCCCTGACTTGGCTTTCACGTTCTTGCCGTGTTCTTCTGCATTGCCTTTCGCTGATTTAGACATATTAGATACACGTAAGTCCTCAATCGCTATCATTGCGTGATTCTTGCTGATTTGATTTGAGGCTTTGTGTAGGTAGTCCTTGCGGCAATTCGCAATGAGAGTGTGTAGCTTTTGGATTTTGGCTTTCTGCTTCTGCCAGTTGGTAGAGAATTTAACTTTTCTTGATAGCTTGCGCTGCTCGATAGCCAAGCGTTTTTCATGCTTGCGAAATGCGTTAAGCGGTTTTAGGTGTGAGCCGTCAGACAGCGTGATGAACTTGGCAACACCCATATCAATACCAACGGCAGATGTAGAGTTATGCTTAGGCTCATCAATATCTTGCTCTACTTGGAACGAGATATACCAGCGGCCTGATTTAAAGCTCACAGTGCAGTTCTTGATGTTGCCTTGCACTTCTTGAGACTTTGTGAATTACAACGTTAAGCGCGACTAAACAGCGCTATTTTGTACTGATGGAAGAGTAAAGAATTTCGTTTGGCGACCTATACGAAAAGCACTGTAAGGTGGCTCTCGATTTGTATCAACAAAAAGTGTGTACACGATTTCCAGCTTCAGATAACCAATACAAAATAATGATGTAAATGGCTCATAAAAAGACTCAATTAGCCAAACAATAGCCTATAGCGATGTAGTCTCGAATCCTAATTGAGGTTTAAGTACAAAAAAGCGATAGAACTCACATTTAACCGCCAGATTATTAACTTTGCGCCCAGAAAATATCAAATAAAATCCTATACATACAAGAAGTTGCCTACTTGAGCGGACTAGCTACCTACTTAAGCGGACTAATAACCTACTTTAGCGGACTAATAACCTACTTGAGCGGATTATTTGCCTACTTAAGCTGGTTAATTGCCTGTCTGGGATATGCGCACGTATAATTAGGCAGTTTGGTTTACTTGATTAATCCACTTTATATCTAGGCTTAAATTGATAGTAAGTCGACTTCAAAAAATACAACCAAACTAAATAGAAAGTAACATGGGTAGAAGACTGGAAAAAGCACCTCTAAAAATAATGAAAATACAACAAAAAGTCTAAGATTAAACTCAAATTCTCACAATGCAATCCGAGTAGTAAGTAACATGGGTAGGAAGTAACTTTTACACCTACCTAAAATGCCAGAATAAGTCGTTAAATATCGGGAAATAAGCTATAACACACTAACCCTCCCATTTTTAATGGGAAGTAACATGCATTTTTATAGCGTTCTTAACGTGTTACTTTCCTGTAAGTAACATGGGTAGGAGTTTAGAAAAGCCTTTTTTGATTGTAAGCGATAGCGTAACATCAAAAAGAGGCGAACCTCCCTGTGTACAGAAAAGCTCTTAGAGCATAAAAGTGGATTTGCTCGTACAAGCTGCTACAGCGTACTCCATGGCCTTATCAGAGATTGCACCTATAAAAACCATGCTCGCATCGCCATGCCTTTCAAAGCCGCCCTCACTTAGCTGGTTGACTAGGTCGCGGGTAGGTTGTTGAAAAAAGGAAACGCTTAACTCGCCTTTCTCATTATCAACGATAACCTTGGCAAGATTTAAGTTGTACTCCTTTGGTTGAGTAGACTTCTTTTTCTTGCCAGGTTTAGCTGGCTTGGCAGAGTAATCAATATTTAATAATTCTGCCTTGGTGATCGAACCATTCCAAATCGGAATTTTTCTAATTCGCCAACCACCATACGTTGAACCTTTCATTAAAAACGTACCTCGGCCCATAGAGTAATTTTCTCTATGCTCGGCTTTTTCATCTGCATCCGCTAAATATTTCGTCGGCTCGAATCTAGCTGCCGCCTTTCGCATTTCCGGAAATAGATTTCGGGTGTGTTTAGAGAAAGACAAAAGTACTCGCCTTTTTGTTTCCGAACCATAGTAGTCATCGTTATGGCCGCACTTATTTTCCAATAGCTCTGCAATAATCACCGCCTTGCTACCAGCCGGAACCAACGCTTTAAATTTTTCATCAAATGCATTTTGCTCTTCTGCTTGCCTTTGCATTTTTAGCTTACCGGCTTCAACAATCGCGTCACGCTCTGCTTTCAGTTTTGCCTTAAGTCCTGACACCTGCTGTAGTGACAATTTAAAACCCATAATGTCATCAGCTGCAGGAGTACATTCCTTATACATTATGTTAAGCGTCAACCACTTCCTATCAGAGCGGCAGAATACTAACAACTCAACCATGTATGCATTAACAATGCTAGACACATAGCCCAACTGATTACCACCACGGTACTGGTAATACACTGGCTTACCTACCGTGTCCGAAAACACTTGCTCACCTACTTTAGGAAATACAGCACAACACATTATGTCGCGAATTTTTCTGAGGGTTACACTTTGCTCAAGGTCAGCCCAACTATTGCTCCGCCAATAGAACGCTAAATCAATTACATTCTCTGGCGTATCAGAATCATCTGTTAATGCAAAAGAGGGTTGCACATTTTCGCTATAGCGCTCATTGCTGGTTTTCACATTTTGATTATGTAAAAGCTCACCAATCATTTGCGCCGAACCTAAGTTTTGTTCGCTTGCAAAATTTGCCAAAATTGAAATTTGCTCATTAGATAGAATAGAAACAGACATAACCGAACTCCTTAATAAGTTACGGTTAAGATACCAGGCTGGAAAAACCCACCAGCAAAAGTGCGGGGCATTATCCTTTTTTAAAAATATAATTGAGCGATAGCGATGATGCGAAAAAGCTTAAACCGAATGGCTTAAGCAGATAGTTGATGGGGCGCATGAATGTGGTGGTGAATCATAACACTGGCAATGCACTTAGCGACAGTTTCAAACAAACGCCTATCGACCCCATTACCAAGAACTTGGTGAGCAACCGTTTCGGATAAGCCATCAACAATGCTTTCAGGCGCTCCTTTAATTCGTGCATGTTCACGTGAGTTGAATAAGCGTGATAGTTCAGGGTTTGCTGGGTGCTGCAATCTAGGCTCTGTACTTCTGGCTTTGGCATACCCTGCACCAATGGTCCCGCAACTTACTGCATCTTGATTTAAAATCTGCATAGCAAACCCCTTCCCGCTTGCAGCATCTCTTTTGGCCTTGTCTTTAAGGTAAGTCACTTCCTTCCAAGAATCGTGATCTAATGGCACATCATCCAATACACAACTTAACGGTGTGGGGCCAGTTTTATTTCCCTCGATCTCTTCATCAATCACTGCAAGTAAATCACCCTTGTTAAGACCTTTGCTGATTGCAATGCACACCATACGCTCGCGAGATTCTGACGAACCAAAATCAAGGCCATTATAAACATTGGTCAGCAAGTCATAACCCAAACCGCCCATTACCGATTTGATAATCGAGAATGACGCAGTGTTCATGTACTGTTTGACGTTTTCCATAATACAGATTGCAGGGTTGCTACCCTTTACGATATTAAGAAAACTAAAAAAGCACGCGCCTGCACTTTCGTGATCTTCTGCGTATTGCAATTTATTCTTCGACCTTCCAGACAGTGACGCACCAGTACAGGGAATCCCTCCGCTGAGCACATGAACCTGCGGCATAGCATGAGCATGAACATCTGCAACATCTGAATTTACAAAGATGGTGTTTTTATCAAACAAGTGAGTATTATTTTTAATACTTGAATTTAAATAGCGCTCATCTATTTCCACGGCAAAAGAAATAACACTAGCGATACCCGACTTTTTAAACCCTTCATGGATGGCGTGATCCATCAACCCACCACCATGGAAAACTGTCCCCTTCTTAAGCGCTCCACTCTCAAGCGCTTCTAAGAAACTTGCTTCACGCTGTTTAATTGCAGTCTCACCTTGGTGGGCTTTAATAACAATTGAGCCTTCTTGTATTGCAATACGTAGCTTGGCGTTGGCATCAAATAAGTTGGATAGTTCTCTAGTGTTTATATCAATCACATTCACGCGCTCGCCACGCTTCATTTTAGAGCTAACCACATACTTACCCTCATCATGTAAACGCAAGATGAGTTTATCTTCCTGCCAAATCCGGTTGTAACGTCTATAGTTTTCATTTACCCCCAGCTCACTCAGCAAGCCATCGTCTAAGTAGATACGGGGTGCTCCCTTATGCTCAGTCAAATTTCGATTAATTAGTGCAGGCATAATCAGCTCCATAAAATAAATAAGGTTTATTTAGCTAATGTACTCCACCAGCGATAATGCGCAGCGGAAGTACCCAGAGAAAGAAAGGCCCTCTTTGCAATTTGGGAGAGGGCCTTTGGTCGGGAAGAATTATTAACGGGCTATAACGTATATCTCGTAACCGTCACCAAAAACAGACGGCCATACACCAAAACCGGTGATGACTTTATTGGTGAACAGCTCACTCTTGCCATTGAAAAGATCGGTGTACGCTTTACTTGATCTCGCTCGCGCCTCTGACTTAAACGCACGACCACTTGACGCAACAATCGTGGCGCTTATTTTTAACTTGTCAGTAAGTGTTGCATTTGCCATTTGTGTGCGAAGCCATTCACTAGCTGATTTTTTTGGGTTTTTATAGCCTGCACCAATAATTGAGCTAGCCTTTACGCGCCCATCTAATAACGCGGTGAGTTTTTCTGCGTGGTTACTCATACTTTATCCCCCAAACGGTATCGGCAATTAAGCCGACACCTCTGAGATTACAATGTCCGCTTGATCAACGACTTTGCGAACACCTCCGATTTGTACAGTAGCCTTACCGTTAGCAAGGTAGTTTAAAACGAAACATTTAACTGAATTGTAAGTAGTCATGTTGCTCTCCTTAGATTAAAAGTAACTGAGTGCCCTCAGCTGTTGTAACTAAGGTATCAATTGGAGGGAGATGCACAGGTAAAGTGCCGGACACCTTTCCTTTATCTGAATGGTTTTATTAATAGAGGCGATAGCCGATACGTGGCGCAGAAAAAGGCCAGTATTAGTGGCCTATTCATAGGTTTCGTCAACTGGGTTTGATATGTGCATAACTGTCAATGTGCTCTGTAAGCATTTCATACATTTCTTCACTTAGCATATGCTCACTATTATTTGCACATACGAACTCATCGTAGCCGTTTGTTTTAATGCCCAGCTCAACGATTGCGCCAGAGCCAAACACACGACTGGTTGCCCGACTGTCCTCTACGCGATTATGTAAAAGCTCACCACCACATACTGTGCATGAAAGCTGCTTTGCGAGATTCAATTCTTTTTCGCATTTACGCACTGCATCGCAAACCGAAATATTTTGGTACACAGCAAGGATTTTTCCTTCACTGCATAAATTACTAAGCCTTTCTGCAAATTGCGCCTTCACTTCACTTTCTGATTCTGACGAACTGACAGTTTGAGTGTGAGGGGTTGATAGCATACCTAGCGTATAAATAATGACGAAGTTATGTTTGTAATCTAACATTTTGTTTCCTAAAAAAAGGCCACCCGCAGGTGGCTAACAGGGGGAGTATTCGTTTGTATATTTAGCGTACCCATGCCTACAAGGTGGCTTTACCTGAATAGGCAGCAACTAAGTAAGGTTTAAGCTCCAGCAGCAGCCTTTCTCTTGCTTCAGTTAAGGCTGGCGCTGTCTGCTTGTCTGCGAGTGACAATTGAATTTCACTTAAACAATAAGCAATAAATGAAGCAGGGTCGTTTAAGCTCAAACAAGCTTTGAATTGGCTTTGTGTTTCACGAAAGAAATGAAATAAGGCGCTTTCTCTTTTAGCTTGCTGCTCATATTCAGCGGCTTTATGCGCTTCATGTACACTGCACGCATTCTGCGCCTCACTATTCTCGTTATAGTTCTTAACCGCTTTTTGCACTTGCCCATCTAAGAACGCCTCAAATTTAGTCATTGCATTTCCTGTATGTCGTTTGCTTTTGATGTAACCAATGTATCAATTAGCTAAGGTTGTGCAGAGAAAGTGCGGGGGTGTCATACCTTTATCTAAATCAAGTTTATTATTAGAGGCGATAGCCGAAAGGAAACAAAAGAGCCACACAAAGGTGGCTAAAGGAGGGTTATAGTAGAGTAACCTAATCGCCACCAGCCCAGCCAATCAACTAGCGCAAAGCTCGATACCATCCAAGCACTCAAGTGGGTAATTGAACTTTTGAGCCTGCTCTGCAGTGATTGATTTGGCAAGCTCTGTATGTTGCTTATTTAACTTTTCACGCTTGCGCTCAAGGGCTTCAAGCTGACGCTTACAAACCGCTTTAGGTGTTACTTCGTGGCCCGAAAAGAAGCCATGCCAGAGACTTGGTGTTTTCTCGATTTCCTCTTCACGCTTATAGGTCTTACTGATTTCAGCATCAATCTTAAACATACGTTCAATAGCTTCTTTAGCATAACGCTCTGCTAACGGGGCTAAAGCAAGCGCCTTTAGTTCATCCATGGTCTTACCCATGTTTGCATTGTTGAGTTTCAGTAAGGCTTTATAGTTGCGTTCGTTTTGCTTGTACCATGCAGTCTCTGATTCATCTGGTAATGGTTTACCTAACGACTCTAAATATGAAATTGCTTGAATTGCCAGTTTACGTGTATTCATTGTAACCCCTTTCTTAGTGCTGTTTTGTTTTGATGTAACCAAGGTACCAAGCTGACAAAGCACTGCAGGGGAAGAACACACCTTTCCTTTATCAGAAAAGACAAGGGTTTTACTCAGAACCTAACAGCCACCAATTCAAGTTGGCGGCTGTTATGGTATGCAGGAATAATTTTTTTGCTGTGCGGTTTTCTTACTAAGAAAGGCTAAGCGCCCTCATCTCTTTGTAGGGTTTGCAAAATTCCAACCAGATATCTGGTTCGGCTTCCTCGCCTGTATTTCCCATATCTCTTCGCCTCTTTACCTCTTGAATAAAGGTGTCGGTTTCTTTCAAGTAGGCTGTAAATTTCGCCTCGGCATCACTGTTATTTTTGGCAAACACCTCAAGCACTTCATCCTCCTCCCCTTCAATGCGGCCCATAACAATGAACGGAATATCGACAGCCACACCCATCGCGGCGCAGCAGTAGTTGTAATATGAATCACAGTGAGGGCTTGTTGAAGCCAAGTGAGCATATACAACATTAGCCAACGCCATACGTGCAAGCGCTGGCATCAACTCACACAGCCCAAGCGATGTAAGCTCACTTTGTTCAAACACCTTCTCAATCTGAGCGGTAAAGGGAATTAACATGCGAAGAAAGTCATCTTCGGCAATATCAAAAACCGCATTGTAATCGATGGCTTTAGATTTTAACTCTTCCAATGCTTGTGCAAAGAAGTAATGACTAATAATTTGATTTTCCATTGAATGCCTCTTAAATACTGTGTGGTTAGTTAACTAATTACTTAAGGGCAAGATATCAATGGGGAGGGATTTCACAGAGAAAGAGCCGGAACTGCCACCTTTTTCATATTTATAAATAAAAGGCGATAGCCGTTATAGGTAAAAAAAAGGCCGCAGTGCGGCCAAACGTGGGAGCAATAAGGTTAGACAGCAATTGGGTCGTACTCATAATCGTGCGATTTCATGTGACACAGAGTGCGAGCCGTGTCACACGAAGAGCATAAGCTACCATTCTCCACCACCAAATCAGTTGCCTCTGGCAGTGACAGGTCCGTGTTAGCTAGAATACCGCTCAATGTTTTTGCTATATCTGATTGCGTTAAACGAGCCTGGCAGCTTGTACAGTGCATTTTCATACCTTCCCCTTACTTAGTTAATTCAATGCGAAATAAGTGCTTGTTATCTTCAACAAGCTTTTTAACTTGAGCTTTATTTAATTGGCAGTAATTACCACAAAGGCCATCGTTCAAAGCGCGGCACAACTTACAATCCAGTGGCTTAGTGGTGTTGCTTTTGGTTGTGTTCATAATGGCTTGCTCAGTTAATTAGCGATGTAACTAAGGTAACAAGCCATATAAATCTGGCAGTGAAAGAGCCAGTTAAGTTTTCCTTTCCCTACTTAGATTTAGTTTTATATTTTTTTGCGGTGAATATGCGCTTTCTTTGTTCAGGCGATGATACATACAAATCTGGCACCCCAGCCAGGCCACTTTCCACGATTGCCTCACAAGCGCTTTGACCACCAGCAGGAAGGTAAGGTAAATCACTGCCTATGCGGATTAATTCACCTCTTAACATGTCGAACAAGGCGTAACCGGTAAGTTCGCATGCCTTCCCCTTATGCATCCCAATATACCCATCCAGATACACCGTCTTAATTTTGGTGTAGAGGTTTGCATGGATACAATGCTTTGTTTCTGTAGACCCTGTCTGTTTACTGCTAGACATTAAGTACTCCTAGTGTTGATTTGGTTTGATTTTGGACTTTTCATTTAACGCAACCGAGACAGCGTGAGCATGCACAGCATCAGAGTGGGCATGTGTTACAAACGCCATAAGCTCGGCCACTAAATTAAACTGGTATTCAGTGAGCCCAGCGCTTTCGATTTGCTTAGCGAGCTCTGCAATGCGCGTCATGGGTTCGACACTTTCACCAGTGACTACATTTCCATCTTTATCCACACTCACCCACGACAGGGGCGTATACTCATAGCGTGCGCCGTAATACTCTTTCGCTTCAGCCTCTGAAAAAAGCATGCCTTGCGTGTTCATCAGCTTGCGTTGTGTTCCATTGAAAATCATAAACAACCTTTAAAGTTTGTAATTTAAAACATGCACCCAAGATAGCGCGTGAAAATAAATATTCAGGGAAAGAGCGCGAGGTTAAAACGGCTATCCAACTACACACAGCTTTTAATAGGTTCACTTTAATGAAGCTTCTATTGCTGCTATCTGTTTGGTGCGCTCAGTGACCACCCCTTCCATTTGCTCCTTGAAGAACCTAACTTGACGCGCTTTGCTGCGCTCATTGCGAAAATTATTATCAGCAAGCATTTGCGAAAATTGAGCATCACCCGCAATCGCCTCTTCTATGTGGCTAGAAATGTCCTGCAGTGTTTTTTTCTTCTTCAGCCACTTGCTTTCAACTTTACCTACGCCATTGCAAGAAAAGCACACACCACCATCTACGTGCAGGTGCTCTGTCATACCTGAACCATCACACTTCCGGCAGGAATTTAGGTGTAAACTCTTTTCCTCTAATAATGAAAGTGCGACATTCACTCTTGAAAGTAATTTTTCTAGTGCAGCTTTAAACATACAACCCTCGGAATTGATAATAATCACTGGGCAACCTTTACCCGATTTAGTATAAAGATACTGGTTCTAATATATGAATCAGAAAAAGAGCGCGAGGTTAAAAACCAAGCGCCATTTGAGGGGCTGATTGTTCAGCGTCATCCGTTATCTCTGCGATACGTGTGTTAAACTCACTCTCTGTAATTGAGCGAGCAAGCACAACGTTCTCAACAAGCGATGCACTCCCCGATTTCATAGCTTTCATTACTGCGTTATAGGTTTGAGCGCGTTTAAGATCTTGATGTAGCTTGTTCATGCCCCCTTTACGAATTGTGATCACTTCATTGTTCAGCATGTCCTTGATGATGACCGTAGGGCATATGTCATTACCAGGCTCGAACGCACCTTCTGCTTCTAAATCAAAGTACGCTTCATTGATGTACTGCTCTGCTAAGTACGCATCAACAGAATTACGTTGAGTCTCTTTAAATGGTGTAACAAGGGCGAGCTCACCATCTAATACTGTTTGGTGGCACTTGAATAGGCTCTTATCGATAGCGCTTGCAGCCAACCCAGTACGCTCTCCATCAAATAAAGCGTCTAACTCTGTCAAGTTTGCATAGCGGTAATCTTGACGACCAGTACCCGCAATAAAGTTAAGCGAACCGAATTGCAGTACAGTAGTTTGGCTTGGGGTTTTAGATGTTTCTGAGATAGCGTAGCGCTTACCGTATGTGTGCACCTCATGCCAAATTGCAATTGCTTCAGCTGGGCGAGACTCCCCTCCTTCACGACTCCAGTGGTATTGAATAGCGGCAAGCGTTTCATAATCCACCAGCTCAAAACGTGGTGCATAACCTAACGCTTCTGCGCGAGTACGTTCGTTAGCATCCATTGTTAAGACATAACGCAACAACTCTTTACGGTACTCAAGGCTGTATTGGTTGTAACCTACTTTGATCCAATCGCCATGTTTAACGTCACGGCCTAACAAGCTACGAGAGCGCTCATTATCAAACAAAGTATCATTCATGAACTTACGTAGGGCAACGAACGGGGTCATATAACCATACGTATCTGGGTCAACTTCAATCTGGTTCTCAAGTGACTTATCACTTTCCACTAGGCTACACAGCGTACAACCAAAACGCGAACCACAGCTCTTAGATACATCTCGGCTATTACCAAAGTAAATATCACAGGTGCCCCCGTTACCTGCGCTATAATGCTTTCTAAGCCCTGCAGCGTGAATATCAATGAATGACTCAATAACATCATCCTCAATTTGACCGATTAGCGACCACACATCATTTGTTGACCAATCTTTAATTGGTGCTAGCGCTAAGCCCAAGTCTGTCTTCACTATCACATCAATTGACTCGCCGCGCTTAGCAATGTTTTTAGCTCGCGCTGTACTCTCAGCGTCTCTCGTTCCGCTGATAGAGATAACCTTGTCGGTTTGATGAGTTTTTGCTAAGCTTGATAAAAATTCTTTTGCTGGCAAGACCTTCCAGTCCACTGAGCAGTCACGACCGCGTGCCGCTGTTTGCATTGTACGTAAAAGTTTGCCTCTGCCCAGGTATTCAACAATCGGTGTATTAAATAGCTTTGGCTTTAACTCTTTTGTGATGATGGGTAAGTCATACTCTTTCGCGTACTCTCGCGCTGCTTCATGAAGCTGAAGAATAAAGTTGTGTATTTCAAAGTTATCAATCGTGGTGTTAGTGGTCACAATATAAAGCATGCCACGATGAGTTGGCTTTTCTTCCTTCGCTTGTTTTAGCGCTTCTACAGCACAGTGAGCAACCACAGACGAGTCTTTACCAGACAGGCCGCAGCTTAAAATGCAGTCTTGAAGAAATAGCTTTTTTAACGTGTTGATTGTTTTGCTTACTTTATCCATTTTAACCACCGAGTTAATTGATTAACTTCATGAGATTAAGGTAACAAGCTGGTGGATTGGGGCCGAAAAAGTGCAAGCACCCTTTCCTTTATTAGATGTGTTTTTCAACGAAAGGCGATAGCCTTAAGTGGGAATTAAGAGGGGTTCATGCCGGTATTACTCACCGGCAAGTCATATTATTTAGGCTCTATTAGCCTTCCCAGCAGCTCTCGATAAACGCTCACTAATCCACATGGCTTTATCTGAACTGAGCGCCTTCCCGACAACAAGATTGTTAAATTTAATGTCGAACAAAGGGTATGCGCTGCCTTCAACCATTAAGCTATCATCCAGTGCGTTAAGGTGGTCAATATCATACCCCCGCTCAGAATACTGACTCCACGATTTAGCTTCACCATTCATACCTGGCTCATGCTCACAAAGGTAGGCCACTAGCGACTCTAAAACAGGCATGAGTAAGTATGCAGTTACCCCACGGTTTTCTTCTATAAAACCCCACAATTCATTCGTGTGGGGATTGCCACTCAAGACATACGATGCACTTGATTCATAACCCGATGCAATCGCATCGAGTGTCTGAATATCTTTTGGTACATTTGCACCTGCAAAGTAATCAGCAAGCAACGCAGTATCGAACGCGCACCCCGTAAGCCAGCAATGCGCTTCGATGTTTTTTAAAAATCTTTCTTGAGTCACAAATACGGATAATACGGCCATAGTGGTTTGTAATGTATTCATAATTGGGGTTCCTATGAGTTTAACCGGTTAAATGCATAAAGCGGGGTTAACCGCTTATGATGCCTTTAAGTTGAGAGAAACAGACCAGCAATCAAGCCCTTCCTGGGCAGCGCTAATTTGATACTCCATCACGCCATGCTCTTCTTGGAATGCATTAAAGATTTTCGACACAGCGCCACTAAATAACTCTGATGTATCTTGGTCACTAAATTTGAATGTAAAACGGCCCATATGCCCGTAGATGTGCAGTAGATTATCGTTAACTGAATCAAGAACAGGTTTAAGTATTTTAACCAGTGATTTGGCGATATCACCAATCAGCAATGCGTTTGATTCATCAATAACAACGGCGTAAGCGCCGTTTGGATCAGGTTGCTTTCGGCCATTACTATCTGTTGTGTGGGGTAGGATTGTTTTTACGTTTGTATAACCGTACTCAGCCGCTTTTCGTTTAATACCGTCAACCTCTGATAGGGTGTCAGCATAAACCCAAAAGCTAGCATAACTGATATGGCAACTTGACTTAGCACCACCAAACGCCTGAGAAATGATTTCCTCATAGATTGCTGAGTTATGCTTAGTAATAAGATCTAACTCTTCACGACTTACGCCGCGCCCATACTTTTTAATACCGTTTGCTGTTGCTAATTCTTGCTTTAACATGACACTGTCCTCGTTAACAAATCGCTGAGCTTTGTCAGCTGGTAAAACTAAGATATCAACCAGGTTCTGACTCTCAGAAAAAGTCCCCGCCCTTTTCCTTATTCAGACTTGATAAAAGTAAAGGCGTTAGCCGTGTTTGCTGGTGGCTCTCGATTTCCATCTGGGTGGATATAAGTGGATATTTAACGATTTAACTTTTGAAGTGTTCATTTCGGGTGAGTAGTCTTAGTTTGTTATTTATGCAGATAACTTTAACGATGCACATGCCACCAGCTAGGCTGCTGAGATGGTAATCGTCAACCTTATATAACCCAGTAGAGATTAATAACCATGAAAAAATACTTTTTAGCCGCCTTTTACATACTAATTGGTCACTCTTCAAATTTGGCCTATGCTGGCGAGGCCACCAAAGGGCAAAGTAATCCTTGGAAACAATTTGCAGCAACCGAAAGCACCCCATTCTATTTAGAACCTGAACTTTACTTGCTTCTTGGTGGGATGTTTCATTTAGCTTTATTAGCGTTGTATGTTGTTAAAGTCAGACACAAACCTTTCAAGAAAGCTTGGAAATGGTGGTTATCGTATTGTTGTTCTGTTGGTCTGATTGCTGTGAGTGTTTGGCATTCCACGCCGGTGACAACGGTGACAATTTAAAAAACAGAAACGCTGATGAAAGGACTCACAGTACCACTCTGTTTACAAACTCACTTCTCTCGTTGTTTTTATGCCATCAAAGCCCCTTACCTTTACTATATAGTCACATCCATGCAACTTGATACTATATAGTAACACCAAGAAAACTTGTTATTATATAGTATCATTTCAAAATATCGTTACTATATGGTAACTTTACTATCTTCCGTTATAATATAGTAACAAGCTAAAGAGTGTAATAGGTGCGGCATGAAACTGTATAATGGTGATATTTTAAAAAAAGCACGTAAAGAGAAAGGGCTTACTCAAGATGATGTGTCAGAAGTTCTTGGTATTGGCCGCAGACAAATATCCCAAATGGAAAACGGTATCTTTGATGGTGGCCTTAAATATTTCCTCAAGTACTTGGCACTATTAAACTTAAAGATGAACATTGAGCATAGCATCAGTGGATGGCAGCAAGGCTTTATGGATGGGTATAATGATGCCATGTATTCTGCACGCCCAGGGCAGGATAGCCAAACCAGACAATTAACTGAGCATCAATATTTCGATCAAATATCGAAACTCGCTGATGAGCTAAGAAACGAAGTAACCAATAACAAGGAAGAAAGTTCACCCGAAAGTCAGCTTGATTTAGATAATGAAATAAACACCTTGTTCTCTAATAACGTCGAGCGAAATGATGAACAATAACCCCCCACACTACCCAGATAAAATAGACAGAATCGCGGTAAGGTCGTTTGGCGTAAATGCAGGGTTGCTTGAAAAGCCAGCTGAGCATAGCTTCCGATACTCAGACAATAACCCAATTAGTTTAACAATGCCTTATAAAAAGGAGCCATATAAATACGGGGCGCTACTGCCGATATTTGCTCAAAACCTACCAGAAGGGGCTATACGCACGTTCTTACGTGACAAACTAATTAAAGCAAACAAAGATATTCGCTTTGATGATATGTATATGCTTGCACTCCAGTTTGGTAATGCTATCGGTCATCTATCATTTGGTAGCGCCATTGCTCAACCTCAATCAAAACCCATCACACTAGATGAAGTTTTAAACTATCAGGGAAAAGATAGGATCTTCGAAAGTCTTTTAGAACGTTATTACCTTCATGGTGTTGCATCGGGTATGCAACCAAAGGTGCTAATACCAGCAACCACAGATGGCAAGGGTGTAGAGCAACAAAGAGCAACGGTACAAACTAATGAATACATCGTTAAAACGTTTGATGATGATTACCCACTCTTAACTGTTAACGAGTTTGTTTGCATGCAAGCGGCCAAAGCGTGCGGCTTAAATCCACCAGCCTGTTTTTTGAGTGAGGACTTAAGAACCTATGCTGTTAAGCGTTTTGATATAACGCCGAATGGAAAAATCGGGGTTGAAGATTTTACGGTTTTAACTGGTGCTGACAATACGCAAGAGGCTAAATACCAATCTAGTTACGAAACAGTCATGAATATGACAGCTAGATACACAGCCAATAACCCACTGGAATTACGAACAATGTACTCATACATTGTATTTTGCATGTTAATTGGCAATGGCGATGCGCACTTAAAGAATTTCTCCCTGACATATGATAAGCCCTATGGTGATGTAAAAGTGTCACCGCTTTATGATGTTACTCACACGCCAATATACAAAGACATAGCCAATGAGTCAGCACTGAAGATAAACGGTAATCGCGTATGGCCATCACATGCTAATTTAGTGGCATTTGGTGAGGCGTTTGGGGTGGCTAAGCCTGAGAGAATCATCGAAAAGTTTGCAGATTTGATAAGCGACTATTTAAAGCAAAGTGATGAAGTTAAATTGTTTGATGGGTTAAGAGCATCAATCGAAAAGTCTCTAAACATTGCAAAGGTCGGCGTGTATACATCAACCGGCTATACACACAGAAAGAAAAAGAAATACGAATGAACAGTTTAAATGCTCAGCTGATCTGAGCCAATAAAACGAAAACAGACAGCCTATTGCTGTCTGTTTCGTTAGCTGATACTAAAGTTACCTCCCTCCCCTATTTAGCTGGTGGCATACTCATAAGAACTGACAGTTCTTTAATTTTCCCTAGCAAAGATTGCCAGGCATCGGGATAATGATTAATTAAGCTAAACAACTCGGTTTCTTCTGCGCCCATTTCTATCTGGTCACATTCGCGCTGAACGCGACTTTCTGTTTCGATATGAAAATCAGCGCTCTCGAAGTTAATGGTAAATTCTCCATTAAAGCCATTGCCTTTATTGGTACCTAATATCAAACGGTATGAATTTGCTTGCCAATCAAATGCAAACAACGCATTGAGTGATAATCGCTCATGCAGCCCTTTTACTTCATCTTTATACGTTATATCCGCCTCTAAATCGGTGTAATCGGCGTTGTTTTCCCACAGATGCCAGCCCAGCTCATTCGCTTTTTGGATAACAGGGGCGCTCAAGTGATGAACACTAAGCGCCATACTTAAGTTTGATTGACTAGCTAACACCTTTTGGGCCGGTTCATCCTGCAACGTCATGAGCGCAAAACCACCATTGGCATGACCAAAGGTTAATACTTTTCCACCGTTAGTCATGTAAAAATCAGCCGGTTTCGAAAGTAACGACTCATGTTGTGATTCTGTAATAGCTATATATGGGGCTGTTAACTCTCGGACTTGCTCTGCAAAGGGCTTACACTCTCCTTTAAGGGGCTCAAGTAGTGCTAAATCAAACCCATTTTTATCGAAATACTCCGCGATAAATGCTGGTGGGCGCTGGGCGCTTTTATAAGCAGCTAGGCATTCTTGCGCGTCCAAACTAATGGATGGATCGAACTTTTCAATTTCTCGCTGTAATTCGTCTGCAAACCCTTCTGAAAAGTCACACTCTTCAAATGCCAGCGAATTTAAAGAGTCATTCCTTTGTAAATTGTCGAATACATCAACAATCACACCCTCGTCAGTGCGATTAATTGACACAACGCCAAGACCTTTTACCTCAACATGGATGCAGCTATTATTTGTCTTATCAGTAAATACGCTGTACAGCGGTAAGTTTATTAATGTATTTTTCATAATTATTCCTATGGGTGTGCAGCCTTATGGGTCGCTCACCAAGAGCGCCAGCATAATCTCTTTGAATTAAGTAAGGGGGAGTAAGCAGGGCGAACCCTGCTTACCCCGCTGTTACATATCGACGGTTGGGAATATACGGTCAAATACCGTTTGGATTTCTTCGCGTGTTATGGGGTAACTTGTAAGCGCATCAACACAGTCTGAAATATCGCATTGATAGAAACACTCGTAGTTCCAAAGCTCGCGCTCAATGATTTTGTCTTTACCGTTTTGCTCTAAATCAAGCGCTATGCCTTGTTTAGTAATATCTGCTAATCCCTTACCAAGCTCCTCTGCATGCTCTTTAGGACAAATAAGGCCCATACCTTTGATTAACACGTACTCCACACCCTCTTTTCGTTTTTGATTGAACTGCTCTTTTCCAAACGCAAAGAATGCGCCCAGGCGTTCAAAAAGTGCTGTTTGCATCGGTTCGGTAATAGTAGATAAGCTCATAAGATTTCCCTTAGTGTTGTTTGCTTTGATGTAACTAAGATATCAACTGGAGGGGGTTGCGCAGGTAAAGTGCCGAACACCTTTCCTTGATCGGACATATTAATTTAAGGCGATAGCCGCAAGAACGCGTCAATGTTGAAAAGAAGCAACAATTTAAAAAGGTGAATATTTAACGATTTATTTGTTGAATCGCACTTTACAGGAAAGTAACTTATGCACTGTTATATTAGTGATGAAAACTACCCATAGAACGTGGATATAGTTTTACCTCACCCCCATTGCCTCAACTGTTGCACCAGTTGAGGCAATCTTCCAAATAGAAAAGGTATATCTCATGGTAAAGAAATGCTTTCTAACGGCTTTATATACAGCGCTCGGTTATTTTTCAGTACCGGTACTTGCTAACAGCCAAACAGACGATTTTAAACCAGAGAAGCATATAATGGGACAAGAGGGTTCGCAATATAGTGATTCAACCGCTATTTATGCAATTTTATGCGCGATTGCAACATTTGCCCCGCTGATTATAACAATAGCCTTGTCATCTAGATATGCACGCAAACAGCTTAAAAGAAGCTGGCCGTGGTGGTTATCGCTTTTCAGTAGCGTAGTGTTAATTGTTGTGGTTATGTTTTATTTAATAACTTCTATAAAAGTAACTAGTTAAATTTACTTTCAACTAATTGCCTTTTACCTCTAAACACCACCAGCATTTTTGTATAGCAATAAAACAAAAAGGCCGCGTATAGCGCGACCTTATGTTTAAAAGTATATGTATAATCATTGTAATACTTATAAAACTTCATTATAAATGACGTATCCTAATAAAATAACAACAACAATCGCAATATGCTTTTGTTCTTTCCAGTAAAGCTTCAATAAAGACTCTCCTGGCCTTTTGATTAGCACTAAGCTTGGTAATTTCTCGCCACTTAAAATACGGTTAAATACATCTAACGATTGTGCATATTCATCACCAGGGTAACTCTCCTGCAAAGCATTTCTGGCCACCGTTTCAGATAGCTCATCACTTATTACCTTTTCCGCTAACTTACTGGCGAGAAGAACAGACCCCTTGTATGGATCATTGGCATCTACTTCAATCCCCAAAATAGTCTTAACACCACTCATGTTTTTATTATCTTTAAGCGTCATACCGTTTAACCCCGTTTTCATCTTCTAACTTGAACATGTAAGTGCCATCTGTTCTAGGTGCTAACATTGCTTCACATTGAAACAAACATTTCCCTTGTTAGCCAAACCACAAATTTAGTAATGTTGCAGTGCCAAGGCATGAGCTAATTACAGCAATAATCAACATTGACGCTCGGATACCTTCTAAAGCTTCAACTTTGCGTTGTTCTAATGATTTTGTTTCTTCTGACATATCTATTCCTCTTCCAAGTCTGAATCAGTTTCGCCATTCACCCATTGCTCCCAAACACCGACAGGAACTGCCTCTCCATCTTGTTCTGCTTGATGAATATCCTCAGCAGTCCAGCCATCATAAGTATTATCAGAAGCTGCCTCATTCATGCTTAATTCCTTACTCGACAGATTTGCCGATAACTAGTTTACCAGTGATGAATTGGGCGAATTGTTCTGGTGTTAACTGAACTTCTTTAACCCCATTTTCATCTTCTAACCTGATCATGTAAGTGCCGTCTGTTCTAGCTGCCAGCATTGCTTCACATTGCATATATCTACTCTTTAAATTTAGTTCTGAAACAACTATGGAAAACTAGTGATCACATGGCCTGCGATGCTTTTCCAGAATAGTCGCAATTTGTTGGTGAAAGTGCCGTCAAACTGGTTGGAGTCGGAAAACTTTCCAGATACAGCTAACGCGCTCTCGCTTGTTTAATCATTAAAAAACAGCTTAGATAAAGCGTTTAAGCCGCTTTTTAATGATTGCCCTATGTTTCTCCAGAATCACCGAATTTACAGTTTCGGGTTTCCAGAGAAAAATTTACATAGTACATATCTATTCCTCTATCTCTTTTGGTGTCAGTTGGCTTTGATCAAACCAAGTTCCTGCATAATCCATATTACTTAAAGTTAAGTCCCACGATGTTAGTACTACATCAGAAATGTCTTGGGCTGCTTTATCTAATTCTTCGGGCGATAGGTTATAGTTTCTTAAAACCAATCGTACTTGATCTTTCACTAATCTAGCTTGTTTCTTTTTTTCTGCTACTAAGTTTGAAGACATCTATGCTCCTTACACATTTCTAAATAGACTATTCATAACCGATTCTAACTCGGCTTCATGCGGCCTAATTTTATTGTCTAAAGACTTCTTGGTTTTTATACCAGTAAAGTCTTTTAAATCGTTATAATGGCAACCATTGTCATAAAAAATCTTGATGCCACTATCTCTAAAACTACTAGGCGTACAGCCTTTTATACCTGCCGTTTCTAGCAAAGAATTAAGTTTCTTATTTAGTGCTATTGGTAATACGTTAGGACCACCTTTTTCACGTTTTGAAAGTGCATACTTTTCAAAGTTATCATTCAAAATAAATGGCGCTTTCGGATCGCAACCTTGATACGACTTCTTACCAGTCTGGTATAGGCCATTAGCTTTCCACCAGTCGATATATTCTTGCATGAACTTAACAATATGTGCTGAGGTTCGTAACTCTCTAGCTTCACCGTTCTGCGCTACGTAATCGGGCAAAACCCAAATAGACATAAAGCTACCGCTCTTATCCATCACATCCTCAAGACGTAACTCACTAAGTTCATAAGCGGTGAGCAGCCAGTATGTTGAGCCAAGTACAATAGTCTTATTTCTAATACCAAATGGTGGCTTGCTGTTGGCTTTAATCACTTTATTGATGTCATCTTCTGACAATATACGTTCTATCGGCATTTACTAATATCAAAACACATAAGATACAACTATTGTAATCCTGCAATATTCAAATACAATCAGAATTTGTTTAAATAATCACTTTATTGCTAATAAAATGGGCTAACAAAGGAATGTTCAGAAGTGATCTATTTATGAGTATCAAAAAAAAGAAACCCCACATAAGCGAGGTTTCAATCTGGCTAACAAATGCAATCTTTTGTTTCAAATACTCGAATATTTTCATCAAATAATATGCTTTGATAGTTTGTCTCTAACAATGAGTTTACAAAGCTTAAAATGCCATCATTCGTATAATCAAAATAGCAAGGAATTCGCCTCTCCACCTTGTCGGATTCATCACCATCAGGTTTTTCGTAGAAAGCATGTTCAATATACCCGATTTGTTCAAATGGAGTTTTGAGCATGTTTTCGGTTAAGTTCTTATTGCGCTTTACTCCGCTTAACTCTAAGTAAACTACAGAGCCATTACCATCTTTAAGTCTACTTCGAATTCGACAACTTTGAGTCCCGTTATCGCATGGCACTCCTACAGCTTCGAAAATTAATTTATCACTCATTACTATGCCTTCCTTACTTCTCTGTGTAGCCTTGATTGGTTAGCTCACGAATAAATGTGTTGCGCTTTTTCTTGTTGCTAAAAGTAACAATGTCGAAAAATGGACTGCCATCTTCATGGGTTTTAACTCCATCGTGATAGTTGACTACATATTTGACTTTGCCAACGTTCATCATTGTGTTGAATTGTTTCATCTGACTGGATTCCTTATTGAGTTATTCGACTGTAGTTCGCAGTGCCAAATTAATTTTTGCGATGGCATCTTGTGCTACATCGTTACGAGGCTTGTAGTGGTCAACTAATTTTGGCCACAGTTTTAGAATCTTGGTATCTAGACCGTTTAATAGTTGAATGGCTTCTTGTAAAAGAGAAGTTTTGCTTTCCTCTTTATCAATTAACTCAAAGGTTTCAGGGTGAGATTCGACAAAGTGACCGTTAACTGAAATTTTCTGATTATTGATCGGGGAGCTTACGTAGTCTTCATCTGGAATTGATACAAAATAATTCCCTTCATGATCTTTACGTAAAACTGTACCTTGTGCCAAAAATTTGAAATTAACTTTTAAAACAGCTTTCATTTTTATGGATTCCTTTTTAACTGTTTAGCCATTCTTCATATGTTTTTAATGGCTTACCCGTTGTAATGTCGTTACCCTCCCCATCATTCGCACAAGATAGGTAGATTTGATACTCACTATCGTTATCGCCTCTGGCTTGTGTTTGCCAAAATTCGTTATGCTCTAATTTCATTTTTGACCTCCGCTGTTCGTTTAAGCTAAGCCCAATATACCAAGCTTTGTAGGACACGCCGCAAAAGAGGCACCTAGGCCACGCCCCTTTTCTAACTATTTTCTTTAAATATAGCGATAGCGCAATAATGGAAAGCATTTCAAGCAAAAGCCTCAACAAATGAGGCTAGTGAATATTAAAAGTGACTATAAATAATTCGTCGAGCTGACTTAACATACCCCACAATTTCAATCTTTAATGGCCTGAAGAACTCCTTTAGCTGTGTTGTGGCATATGAATTATTATCGAGTATGGCCTCATAGCGGTCGCACACCTCACAAAGCTTAATTTCAATAAACTGAAGTAGGCCTAACTCTGAACTCAAGCTAGCATCATCTGTACGACTTACTTCTGGTAACTGAGCAATAGAAGCAAAGGAAAGCGTTTGTGTGGTATTGGTTTTTTTCGCAATCACGCAAAGCAGCTTGTCGTTTAGCTTTACCAGCGTCTTATACAAAGCTGGGCTTTCGACGTAGATACTATCACGCTTATACAGCTCACAAAGCCGGTCATTTATCTCATGTAAAAGACTTGCGATATCAGCCCAACGAGCTTCATTCGATTCCAAGTTAATCATAAGTACAGCCTCCCCGCCCCTACGCTTCCACCTGAAAAGTAAATTGGTCAATACCATAGGCGTTTACCATTACACTAGAGCGACTAGTTCCTATGACTATTTCGTAACGTCCCGCACTGAAACCAAAGCGATGGACAAAACCTTGGTAATTTCTAAAACTCCAGCTCTTGTGTTTGCGTGTGTGGTGCTTAGGGGGTTCATTCTCACCATCCGATACAAAAATTACTTGCCCATTAGTCAACTGCTCGAAGTCTTCTAAACTTTTTAGTGTCTTAAGTTGCATGAATGTTGCTCCATTTGTTTGCCTATATACTTTTAACGCTGTTTTTATTGCGTTTATCGATAACAAGAACGGTAGCAAACAGAGATATTTCGGCAGAAAAAGGCTCACACAAGCCCACACAAAAAGACCGCGATTTTCGCGGTCTTGGGTACGTATTCTATTAAATGTATTTAGTCTTGCACCTTGCATTCAGTGCTGGGATGAAGTGAGACACGAAAACCTGATTTAATGTGTGTCGCTTTCACTCTTCCCGTATCTTCTATTGCCAAGAAAGTATATTTATCATCTTTTAGTACAAACACTCCACCAGCAATGAAAGCATCAAGAACAGTCATAACCGACTCCTATTATTGAGATTAAAACGCGGGCTCTAATAATTCGAACTCTTTGACAGGCAAGTCTGTGTTAGCTAAGTGCTCAATAAACGCTTGTGCAACGCTCTCGGTTACATCGTTAAATGAAAGCGTGTTGCTTGGAAGATGCTTTTTAAGAACGTCAAACTCAACGCCCGTAATTTCTTCAATGCTTTTGGGGTAGGTAGTATAACCATCAACATCAAAACAAGGACGGCCATAACATTCATTATCAAAACTACCACCGTTTAATTGGCTTGCATACTCATACTCTATCAACAACTCGATATTCTCTTGCGTTGTTTCAAAGGTACACTGAGCGCGGCCACACTCATGCTCACACATTAAATCAAACGTTGCGGGAATATCATTTCTATCAACTTCGACTAATGTGATTTTATCGCCGGTGTTGTCACCTATTCGATAATGAGTAGTAACAACCCAATAGCGGTTACTATCATGATCAACACTGATGAAATTCGCAAAGTAAGACCAATTATAATCTTCAACCGCCTCCCACTTTGCAACATTTTCATCTAGCAATGACTCAATGTATTTAAATGAACCAAGCAACGTTACATTGACAAGCCAAGCAAACACATAATCTTCAATATGTAATTCAGAGTCGATAGTCAGGTTACTTGAGAACAGGCCAGCACTTAATGATGACTTATTTGATGAAGTTAATGACTTCAAAGTGGTTTCTATCAATTCATTAGCAGAATCAATATTACCGCCCCCTAAAAGCTCATCCACTTGTTGTGCTACTTCTGCGTTAAAAACAGACATACCTCATTTCCTTCTTGCTTGATGGCCGCTATCACGGCCAAATCATTTCTAAATAATACGTTGAATATTTCTTGCACAATTCGCTTTTTCGACAGTTTGTGAGCCAACAACGAATTCAAACCGGTTCTTTTGCTCGCCATTACGATCTAAACGGGAAATAACCGCGACCACTTGCATGGTTTCCATGCCTTTAGATTGCTGAGAATTCGTGCTGTTGTCTCGGGCTGTAAACTGCAATACATCTCCACGTTTAAGAAAATGCGCTAATACAGAAATGTTATCGGTAATCGAATATGCATCCCCACTTAAGTACATAAACACCCAGCTGCCATAGACTTGTCGATGAGAAGCGAAGTGAACATCAAAATCTTCACGGAAGGTTTTTTTATGGAATGACTTTTCAATTTCCAAAACGGTGGCATCACCATTAAATCGAAGCACAGCGGTGCGCGCTTTTTTTAGAGTTGTAATAAACGAACTTGTTACCGTTAGCGCCATAATTAACCTCATCTGATTGGCTGTGTGTATGTGATTACAGTAACAAAGCTGTATATATAAACAGTAAAGGTGTTACCCACCCTTTTTCTTATTTATTGCCAATGGCGATAGCCATCAGCGGCATTTAGCGTGTGGTTAAAAATTATTCTCAATTAGATTAATTGATTGAATTTAAGGTGTTTTTACCCTTTAAGGCGCAGTTGCATGGCTTGTGTTTATAATTTTTCACGTTACATTTAGACCAGTAAACATGTTCTTAACCCAAACCAAGAGGCTTTTATGTTTTTTTCAGTTGATATTGCCACACCAATGCCAGGCACAGATGAACCTTATAGATTTAGTGTGCCGGTGTTTGGTCAGTTTCTTATTGATTGTAAGGGAAGCGCCAATACAGTGGATGACTTACTAGGTGAAGTTACAAAAGCTATTCACAGAGCAGCAGAGCAACACCTAGCCAACGATGGAGAGATTTCTCAATTGGATATGAAATTACATCGCTTTGACAGTAGTTTTGATTTTGTTCGAGATGACGTAATTCTCCTTGATATTTCAATGGACGATGTAATTCAAAACACAGCAGCAATTCAATTACCCACCCCTTTAGTCGAAGCATTAACCAGCCTTATCGAGGGAAACCAGTATTTTAATAATGTAGAGAGTTTTGTACTTAGCGCTATAGCAGATAAGAGAGAGCGTATGAAGTCAGTGCGGCGTATCATAAACGCAAAGAAAGTTTTAGCTGATAAGTTAGCTGTAGAAAAACCTAAAGCGTTGATGCAATACATTGTCTACCTTTATACTAACGGAAAACAAGCACCCAAACCTGAAGATATTGACCTTGAATTACTTGGTGCCGAGGTATTAGACGCTATAAAACTACTTACAGAAGCAAAGGGGTCGCCTGAATCACTAAAAGAATATTACGAGCCTATTAATGAGCGGATGGAAGTTATTGAGCAGGTATCGTAGTTGAACTAATGAGCTACATCTATGTAGCTCATAAATGTCACGCTCTATTGGATGGGAGAGTGATTACTTGTTGGTTACTCTCACTAAATACAGTCGCGATAGAAAGCATTTCATCAATACTTAAAGAAGCGGTTTTAAACACCTCATAATCACTGCTGTGCTTTGGCTGGGCTGAAAAATAGAAAGACTCTGCCCGTACATGAAGTGTTGCGCAATCCGAACGCACTTCATTATCAACAATCCGCTCACACGTTTCATCGAGATTAAATGAGTCTGACTGTATATCATCCGTGCTGACAAACTCACTACTGAAAGAACCAAAACTCCCCAATAACTGCATCTCAAACGCACCATTTTTCCGTACAAGCGAAGCTAAATCAAAAATGCGCTGTCTTTGTGCATGTGTTAATTCAGCAAAAAAGGACACTGCAGCATTATCATCCGTTGACTCATTTTCGACACAAAGCAAAATCTTTTTCATAACCAATACCTTCTTAATATTTTAGCGAACGTGATTTATGAGATCACATTTAATTTATCGATAGCAAGTTGCATGATTTTTTCATCATCATGCTGCATGGCATCAAACTCATCTTTTGAGACTGTGATGTAAATAGGGTGAGATTGCCCTTTTAAAACAGGCGTTAAACGGATGGTGTTATCAACGCCATAATGCCAACCACAACTACTCAGGCTCTCTTTACTGTATAGTGCTTGTGTTTTATCGCTGGTGGCATTACTAAGCATTGTTTGAGCGGTAGAAAGCTGATGTGAATATGATTGCTCTGTAGCTACAGTCAGTAAATCGAAATAGCTCATGACTTTACTAATCAAACCTAAGCCCACCAGCTCATTTAATGACACTAATGGGACGATACCGGCAAACGCTTTAAGCATTTCACTTGATAATCGCTGTGGGAGGTTATTGCTGGGCCATAAAAGCATGTTAGCGCCAGGATTGCTAAATCGTACAAACTTTGAATATGATTCAACTTCTGAGTTTGAATCAGAAAAATGATAAGCAGCACAAAGGGTATTTAATACCTCTAGAAACACAACGTCCTTTTCTGTGAATGATGAATTATCACAATTAACAATCATCGTAATCACTTCTTCATCACCATTAATTGAAAAGTTTGTTGTCACTAAGTAAGCGTTTTTTGATTTTGCATCTAACATAAGTGTTTATTCCATTAACTCATTTATGTAAACGATACCAAGTATAGCTTTGCGTTCAGCAAAAGTGACAGTGTTGCCCTTCCCTTCTTTAAATAGTTTTCAAGCATGAGCGTTCGCGAATAATAAGGATTACTCCAAAGGGCCTTTTGCTGTCATAACTCAATAATTAATTACTTTATTACGTATGAATATTCAGCTTCACAGGAGGAAGGGTAATTACTCATCAACTATTGAGGGTTGTAAGGTGCTCGTTATTTTAGCTGCAGTAAATAGCACATTTGCATGGCCTATATCATTTTGGTTGTCCCACATGTTTTTATAGCGGCGGCACTCTCTTGATAAGAGTTTAATGGGAGGTTTCTTATTATTGATTGATGACGTAAAGCTTTGGCAAGTGCTTCTGCAATTTTTATATTGTTCTGGTCCTCTATGCTCAGCGTTTGATTGGTACCTTTTGCGCCTTTAAGCTGAACCGATACATTTGAAGCAGCCAAGCTGTTAGGGGTTGGTTTTTGTATAGCTGAATTTGATGTTGCTGCAGTTACATATTCTCTAATGGTAGCGGTGATTGCATCTATATCAGGAGCTGCAGAGACATATTTTCTAATCAAATTCATATTTATGTTATTTAGTTCCTGCTCAATATTTGTGGGTGCTCTGCGTATTGTTTCTATTACAGACATCGCTGATTTATGAGTTTCAGTTAGATCTTCCAAAAGTTCAAACACAGTTCCATAAGGTAATGCATGATTTGTCAAAAAATCCTGAGTACTCGATTTATTTAGACGTAGATACCCTAATTCATCTTGCAGCGCCTTATTAGAATGAATCAGCCTATCTAGGTCACTCGACTCCTCCTTTTTTTTAACCGCTTCCTGCAATCTTAATGTATTGTATTTTACGCACATTAGAGCGTCATTCATTTGCAAATACCAAATCATTTGCGTGTCGTATTCATTGTACTGTTTACTTGTTAGCATCACAGACCCTACGCCAGCTAAACTTTTGGTTACGTCAATATTAGGTGGAGAAGATGCCACACCAATGCCTACCAGGCCAAGTGTTACAGCAAGTATACCGCTGTTGTTTTCATCCCTTTTATTAAGAAGTTTCTTTATTTCTTTCTGAATTTCCTCTGATTGAGTGTTTACATGGTTTATTGCTAAACAAAACTTCTTTTCTATTTCTTTATCATTTGATTCTATTTCATTATCAGTTGATTCTATTTCAGTTGGGCTACATACATTATTTGGATCAGCATTTAAGTTTGGGGTTGTAAGTTCCATAGGTGTCATAGACAAGCATGCCCCCAGCGTTAAACTTAAAACCCCTACTCCAGCATTTTTTATTGGCCCACTCATAGAAAATTCCCTATCTCAATTAACATATGTAACATATTAGCGTTTAAATATAGGTTAAATGATTGGCTTATGACAAATCCGCACTAAAAGAATGGTTGTTTTAGCATGGTAATTGAATACTGAAGCGCTAATTTGTTAAGTGAAGCTTGCTGTAGTAGTGTAACTAAACTGCAACTGAGTTATTGAAATGTCGCTTGGATATTGAGTATGCACATATCCACAAGCACTATAAATTCTATTATTAATATTAATACTATTAGATCTATTAATACTATAGACTCATTAAGTATTTGACTTTAAATGAAAAAACAAAGCTTTTAGATCTAATTTATGGTGTTGTTGATCATAATTCTGGTTTTTTGGATCACAAAACTGGTGTTTATGATCCGAAATTTGGTGTTATTGATCACGAAACTGGTTTTAAGTTTACATGATTCTGGTGTGAAATTAGTACTCCAAGCCTTTTGATAGCTCAATGATTGATGCCAGTTCATCATTCACATCATCTTTTTCTTGTTCAAGTTCTTCTTCATCACTTTTACTTTGAATTGCCAGCTCGACCCTATCCGCTTCATCATCCTGCCCTAGGTATCGGTATGCTAACATGAGCTTGATTAACTCTTGGCGAGATAACTTTTCTTTTGTTGTTATTTGCTTAGATATAAGCTCTTTGACTGTCTTAAGTGCATCATGCATGTTTAGCTCATCGACAGTCCCTTTATCCAACCACCTTACTAGGAATTTAATTTCTGATATTCGTTTACCCTGCGTGCGCAACTCATAGCCAACTTCACCGTTGGGGCTTTTTAAAAACAAGAACTCTTTCTTAGCAATAGGATGGGCCATTAGTTTTTCAATGCTGTCTCTAATGCAGCGTTGCATAAAAACCCCATTGTTAGAAAATGAGCTTTTGTTTTCTTTAAGCTTTCCTTTAACATCAAGCAGCCCGAAAAGCCCCTTAAGCTCATCTATCTTCAGAAAGTGCATCTCATAACCATCTTTCTTAAAACGGCTTAGGATTTCATACAGGCGCTTTGCGTACTCTTGTTTGATATCTAAGTAAGTCTTAGTAGTAACTAGCGCAAACCCTTGTCTAAATTCAATATACTCACTTTCAAGCATATCGTTTGGTACCATGGTTAGAACGCCCTTTTTATACTGAATCCGCTTTAAGAGTGGTTTATAGTCAAAATCGTAATCGCCATTCCCTGAATCTATTTTAATACCAATTTTATGTGTTGATAGGCGCTCAGCTGCAGGAGAGAGAATGGAACCTATATGCTTGGAGTCGATTTTCAACCATTCCGAAAGCTGACTGGCTGTAAATGTGTATTGCGGCGTGGTCTTATCCCAATCCTCACTCTTCATTTGAGCCATCATAAGAGCAAACAAATCTGCTTCCCGCTGAGAAAGATCTTTTCTACTAAATACAAGCTGGTGGCCTTGCTTTATGTGTTTGGGCAAATGAGAGCGTGCAATAGGCACTTTGCTCAATTGTTTATTAGATGAAGATGTAGACATGTTGCATACCAAGATCGTGTAATCATAGCTTTAAGTTTACATAATACTGGTATGTAACACCATAATTTTGTATTTCCAAAGAGCTAGCACGGCTGTTGAATCTTAACCTATTGTTTCTTTAAATGTTATGTTTGGTGTATCGTTTTGATTGGAGTAGAGTGAAATCACCTTCGCAACAACTTACAAGATGTACTTTCATCAAATTCAAGGACGGTAGACTGTATCTTTACATCAAATTCAAGGACGGTAGACTGTATCTTTACATCAAATTGGTGCTAATTACGAATAGTAAACCCCATCACCAGATCTATACAAAACCCCGCACACCATAAATATGTGTTTAAAGATGCTTGGTATTACACAAATATGGTGTAATTGATAATCACCGAACGGTAGCTTGAGTAAATCAATACACAAAACTGGTGTGATACACCATAAATGTGTATTCACTAGTAAGTTGAATTACACCATTGTGGCATCTGGCTAGTAACTAGCAAGGGGTTGAGCTGTATCAATACACAAAACTGGTGTGATACACCATAAACATGTATTCAATAGCAACTTGAATTACACCATTGTGGCGTCTGGCCAGTAACTAGCAAGGGGTTGAGCTATATCAATACACAAAACTGGTGTGGTACACCATAAATATGTATTCACTAGTAAGTTGAATTACACCATTGTGGCGTATGGCTAGTAACTATCAAAGGGTTGAGCTATATCAATACACAAAACTGGTGTGATACACCATAAATGTGTATTCACTATTAAGTTGAATTACACCATTGTGGCATATGGCTAGTAACTATCAAAGGGTTGAGCTATATCAATACACAAAACTGGTGTGATACACCATAAATGTGTATTCACTATTAAGTTGAATTACACCATTGTGGCATATGGCTAGTAACTATCAAAGGGTTGAGCTATATCAATACACAAAGCTGGTGTGATACACCATAAATGTGTGATCGCTATTAAGTTGAATTACACCATTATGGTGTTTGCACCATTATTTCGAGGGATTTAGCTGTATCAACACACAAAACTGGTGTGATACACCATAAATGTGTATTCACTAATAAATTGAATTACACCATTCTGGTGTATGGCTAGTGGATATCATTGGTTTAGCTGTATCAACACACAAAACTGGTGTGATACACCATAAATGTGTATTCACTAATAAATTGAATTACACTATTCTGGTGTATGACTATTTAATAGCAGGGGTTTTACTGTGACAGTGGGTGAACAATAACGTTTCACCCAATACAATACAGTTTCATATTTAGTTATTTTGTTGGCTATTTAGCCAAGATCGTTTCTTTGTAACTTCCCATTCATCCTTTAGTATTTTCTGAAGTTCAGCTACTGCACTATTTAAGGGGGCATCATCTAAACAGTGCCTATCTTTTTGCATTTCATTCTTAAAGTTATCTAATAACGTAAAGAGATCTTTAGAAGCATCATCTCCGTTTTTGAAAAACATTTTTAACTTAGCTTCTAATCCGTAAAAGTTTGATCTTGCTTCAAGGAAATTTTCATAATGGGTTTTTGACTGTTCCATTAAAGAGTTAATTTGTTCTGTGGTCCCCTTAATTCTGTTGGAGGTGTGAAAGTTCGTTTCAGCACTACGTTTGAAATCTAGTACAATCGCTCTCCTCATATAATGCAGTTGGCAAAGGTGCATAGTCTTTATTAATTCAGATGCTGTTTCCCTTAATTCTTGTAACCAATGGTGGCGAAACTCTGAAATTTTGTTTTCATGCTCAGCCTTTTTCCCTTTCATTTGTACTTTGTAAGTCACTATGGCACTACCCAGCACAATAGTGACCGTAAGTAAGAATGGTAGGTTAGACCAAAGTATACTCCAGCCATTTAAAGCTTCTTGCTTAAGCTCTACGGGAATAGAGTTTTCAACCTTGAGTAATACATCTGAATTTAGTCTTGCCATTTGCAGTTTCCTTTCTTAATTCATTATTGTTGATTGATTATATGGTAAATTCTCAGCTATGGTGAGATCTTAATCAGTTATATGAGGGGGGGACAATAAGGTTCTCGTCTACACTATCAATACAAATTAATGGTGTGCAATACCATAAATGTGTATTCATAACGGTATTGCATTACACCATTCTGGTGTATGGCTAGTTAATATCAGGGGCTTAACTGTATCAACACAAAATACTGGTGTACTGGCGAACAAATCCCGCAATACAACAGAACTCACTTCAACATCAAGGATTGGACCTTTCCTTAAATCCAACTAAACTACCCCAAGTTAATTATGCACTAATGCTAAGGCCGGACTTTGGAAACTCTTTATATTGTTGGAAATGGTTTTGACTTGCATCATGGTTTACCTACAACTTACCGTGGTTTTAGTGAATATTTGAAACGCGAGCACCCTGCAATTTATGACATACTTAATCATGTCATTTCTTACCATTTTACCGATGATGACCTATGGAACCGTTTTGAAGAAAACCTTTCATTTATTGATATCAGCTATTTAGAGGACCATATAAACGAATATATCCCCTGCCCAGCAAGCGATGATTATTATAAAGATTTAGGTGCGTGCACCCTTGAGGCCCAAAGGATGGTTGGTTATTTGACTCATGATTTACGAAACGCCTTTGCAAAATACATTCGCAAGGCTGATTCTCACCATGCTGGTAAAGAATATCTAATAAACTTAGATTTAGATGGCTTCTACATTAGTTTTAACTATACCAGAACACTTGAAAAATATTATGGCATCTCTGCCGACAATATTTTGTATTTGCATGGTACTCATGATGACAAGGAAAATATAATTTTGGGGCACGCTGTTGATCCAGAAACATTTAGAGAAGAGCAAGATGACGAAAGTCCACCCATGGGGTTAACCACAGAACAGCTGGAACAATGGCGTGAATATAAGTCGGATCAAGAAATTCCATTTCTTGATGAAGCTAGAGAAGAATTATTTTCTTATTACGATAGAACTTTTAAAAATGTTAGCGGAATCATAAAAAACCACTCAAGCCTTTTTAGTAGGTTAGTAGAGTTAAAGCATATTTATATTCTTGGTCACTCAATGTCAGATGTAGATATTGAGTATTTTGAAGCAATTAAGGAGCGCGTTCCGCAATATTGCCAATGGTATGTTTCTTACTATGGTGCAAATGAGAAAGCTAAATTCGAGGCGACTTTATCATGGCTTGGTATACCTGAGCATAATTACACCTTATTCGAGCTAGTCTCTTTGAGATCCGGTAAGTAAAGATATCCTGAGAAACAGCTAAAACATAAGCAGTTACAAATCGTAAAGTAGATTAGGGTATCTTTTTCACAGGGGACACAGTATTACAGCGCTTCTGGTGAATAAGAGGAATTTTTAAAATAATGACTTTTTCGTGGTGAAATGGAACAGTGAATTGTATGCTTCAGTTATCAAAGCTGGTTAATTTATTTTGCCTTCGCACGCACTTGCCCAGCTTTGTGCCGCAAGGGGTCGGAGCCTTGCGGCCCCTACCCTACTAAGCTTTAAGTTTTTCCAATTTTGCCCCCTCAAGCGATACTATGTGGGTTGGATCTACCTTGTTAATATCCGACCAAATTACAACGCGTAATTCTCCATGATAATACTCAACCATCAATGGTGTTCCTTTCTTTGAACCCACACTATAACGATCTCCATATCCTTCAAAAGACAGGCTTAAGTTAACACCTTCATTGGCATAACCCTTTACAACTTGCTTATCCATTGAGTCCATCAAGCTAAAGCCAGGTGCAGTCGCCTTCGCCGCTGGAGACAGCTTTACAACAATAGGCTCAACAATATACCCATTACTAACTAGAAAATATGATTGGATCACGCTACCACTGTTGTTTATGTCTGTTGCCACACTTTCAACACTCTGAAGCTCATCATCACAAAGTGAACCGGTGTTACTTTGAGATAGGGCAATTTGGGTGTTCATCTCATCGACTAATGCGTCCAATTCTGCCTGCTCTAGTTGCTTAAGGCTCTCCATTGACTTGTGCATACATTGAATGATTTTAAGCTGCTCAGACCAAGTAATGATGTGTTTGCTTTTCAAATGATCGTTAAGGAACTGCTCTATACGGCCTGACTCATAAGCATCAAGCACATCTAAGAATGGAACTTTATCGCTTAATTCTGAGTTATCACATACTGAATATTGAGTTTGGGCATTTGGAAGTATACGTTTGCTTGCATGACCGGCTGGAAAAGTGCAATGCTTATCTGAATAAGAGTCCCACGAAATATCATAAGGAATATTTTGATTCGCAAGAAAGTTTGTTAATGCATTATCATCATGATCCTCCACAACAACCAAGAACGTAACCATATCAATACCACTGTCGTCATACTCAGTGACATCTGAACTGCCAATAAACTGCGAAATCTGTTGCTCAAATAAATCATAAGACAGTTTGAGTAATGAGATAGTTAAATTCGCTTCGCTATAAAACATAGGACTTTCCTTTTTATGTGTTTGGTATAAACATCACGATAGCGAAATTTGCGAACGCTTCAGCAAAAGTCCATTCAGACAATCAAAATCACTCCAAACCTAAATAAAAAGCCTCTAATTTAGGTAGAGGCTTCTATAAATACATTTAACGAAGTGACAGGAACTTAAGCGTATATCAGCTGAGCTGGTTCTAATTTATGGTGTGCATATAAGTCAAACTGATTTTGATAATGTAGCCACGCAGCAGCGCTAATATTAGTGCATGCCTCTAACTTTCTAGCCAGCTCAACGCCAACAGACACATGACCATTCACGAAGCGCGACAAATGCTTAGCGGAAATACCAATGCGCCCTGCTACTTCTTCACGTTTTAAATTGCTTTTAGATAAACATCTGCGTGCAAACACTTCGCCAGGGTGAGGCCGAAACAAGTCTTCTGGCCTTGAAACCGGCTCTGACGCATTTACAAAATCTGGTACACTCATGCGTTACACTCCTTAAAGTCAACGTTATAACAATCGCCTTGATAAAAATCACATGTAACAGCGCCACAAGGCTCAACATTATTTACAGTCACAGTAATAGACCATGCTTCTTCATGTTCTGGATTATAGTTTATCGCCCCTATATCTTCTAAATCCGAAATAACCCCTGCAGCATCCAAATCGAACAAAATATTCCGTATCTCATACCCATAGGTAAGCGGGAATACTGACACATTATCAAACTCCCAAACTTGCCTAATAAGATGGCATTTTATTGTTTTTATACTCATGCAAACTCCATTACCTTATAGGTAATATTACCTCATAGGTAATGTATGTCAAATACGTTGTAATATTCATTCAGTGGAGAGCGACACACCTTTAAGTGATTTTTAGAGGTTTCTAAATGCCATAAAACAGGAATTACCACTTGTCACCCGCCCTATTTAACTCATTATACCAAGACTCCCCCAAGAAAAGCCTGTATTCCCCTAAATCAGTTCAAAATGACGATATCTTTGTTATCACTCTGCTACCAAAGCAAACCGTTAATTTTTGTGGAAAACGTATCACCTTTTATGTTTTCCAAGGAAGCTCAGATCGTAAATTAAGAAATGTCCATTAAAACTCCCAAATTTTGAAATAATGTTGAGCCTAACCTACCTGCGAACCTAAATTACCTACATCCTAATAAAAGAAGTGGTGTCACATGTCTATAATAAAAGCTGCTGAATTCATGCTATCAATTCAATCCTTCCAATCAGAACAAGATTTAGCGAGGCATTTTGGAGTGTCCAAATCAAAAGCAGCACAGTGGATGACTAGTATTTGCAATGACTCTCGCTATACGGTGATAGTTATGGACCACGGTGATAACGTAAAAATAAAAGTTGAAGCAATTGAAGGCCGTGAAAGAAGCATTCAATCAATAGCAAGCGATGCAATCCTTTTTAAACGTCCGAAAATGCTGATGGCCTAACATGGCCAAGGGGAAGGTGCTGCCTCATCAATCCTATAATGATTGGACTGTAATAGAATCCAAGGGGAAAGATACTGCGAATAAGGAGTTATTTTAAATGCAAATGCATCTGTGGAACTATTAGAGTAATTCGAAAATGCAGCTTAGGACGCGTTAAAGGCTGTGGCTGTAGCAGAAAGAAAAACGCACGTCGATATAAAGAAAATATAGATAAAAGCTTTGCTAACAAAAACAGAGATATCACACTAGACATACACAAACTGCCCCGCGAACGCTCAATAATAACAAGCATTGACGAACTATTATTGCGATTAAAAGAGAAGCGAGAATTACTGGAAGTGTGGGATGAGAGATGATAATTTCAAAGAAAAACCAGCAGTTATGCTGGTTTTTTATTTTTATTCAACGCAATCCTAGGATCGCATAAATTCCACCTCTCCCGATTCGGGAACATAGATTTCAAGGCTTGCCGCATTTCTTTAAATGATTTACCAAGAACACGCGTTCCATAAACTGGCTTATCATTATTATCAAACTTTTCGAAGCTATACAGTAGATAGGTTTTAGTATCACCGTTGTAGTAAACGCGGTGCGTAACATCTTCGGAAATAATACCTACCAAGTATTCATTTTTTGTTACTAGCTTCTTACGCCCTGAATCTGTATTAAACTCATAAATGTACGAGAAAGTCCCTTCAATGCACTTTACTTCCGTGCTGTTATTTAACACACCACCCGCAGCTTCAATTTGTACGCTGAGACGCGCAACCCTAAAAGAGTCACCTTTAATTAAATCACTAGAAATTTCCATGTTTGTGCTCCACATTTGAATTAAACGCACTATATCTAGCCAATAAATCAGGACAGCATAACCCCCTGTTTATCCCTAAATCAAAATTATAACTTTCTAGACACTGAGGAAGTTAAGCTTAGATTGTTCAAAAAGATTTTCATTCCTAACCAAATCTGTTCGACATAAAAACTGCTTTGTATGATGAAGCGGTGACGCTTGAAAATATATTCCTGCTGGCGTGACAACAAGCTCAATATTATCCATAGCAACACTTGATTTAAAGAATGTTGCATCTAAATCTATTAAATCAACTCCATGTCGCTCCATCACCGTTTCTACGAATAGTGTATCCACAAACACACCAGCGCTAAATACAAAACTCATAGATTTTGCTTTCGATGCTTGCAGTTGCTCTTGCGCCCCTTTTATTTTTTCAACGTGCTCGTTATCAAGCAATGTGAAAAAGTGATCTGGTCCTGATGTAAAATCAACAGTAATGCAATGCATGTCTAGAGACAGTGTTTTCATAACTTCATACCTTTAATAAATTAATTATGAACAAGGTACCAATGCTGTTTCAGCTCTTCAGAAAAAGACTCACTGGTTATTTTCTAAGTAAAACTTTTCGTGCAATTCGCTAATTACTAGTACAGGTCGCCCTAGCTCTACAACTCCATCAACCCCATCTGGGTTTTTCGCCTTATGTGCGCTCAGTACCACGCGAGTACACCTGATAACATACCCCTGCCAATCTCTCGGCAACCCTCTTTTCACTAATGCAGGGTCTTTGACAAACACCGATTTACCTAGCGGGATTGAATCACCACGAAATACACACCCTCTCTCATTTGCTTGGGTTAAAAAGCTGGTGGCTACCAATAAACAAACTATGACCATTTGTATAGTCAATCGCATAATTAAACCTCCTTAACTGCTTGAGGGATGGTATTCGGCGCATTCTGACCTTTACAGACTTTCCATTCATCACGAATAACAGCGTAACAAAAGCCTAACGACACTTGTTTATAACAAATCGAAATACCACCAAGGCGAATTTGTTTATACGCAGTAAAACAAGACAATAGAGGGTTATGCACCTTGGGAATTAAATGTGATTTCGGTACCTGTAAGAATTCGGACAGCAGTTGCTCGGCTATACCGTTATGCTCTGCACATACTTGCACTAACGACTTATTATCTTGGTATTTACGCTTGGCGTATGCGTGACCCCTTTCCATTGGGATGTTTCTTACATGCTCAAGTGCTGTAAACTCACCATCTATACAATCAACTAAACCTCTACCAGGACGCCTTATTTCCATAAACAACTTGATTTTACCCATGCTCACACCTCACAAATTATTTTGTAGTAACGCTTTAATACCTTTCTCTTCCACCCAGGCATTGCCTTTTGTAATAACCGATAAAGAAAGTAGTTCATCTGGTGATGGGATATAAAGGTGCTCAACAGGTAACGGTCCAGAGTAACCGCAAAACTCGGCACGCCTCTTAACTGCATTTAAGAACGCCACTTTTATTCCATGATTCTTAATTGAATACGTTTTTGATAAAGGTTTACCGGTAACGTCATCGATGTAGTGAGCTTTAAACAAAACAGTGCCTGACGATTGGTGTTGCAATATCACACCTGCAAATTCAACATTGCGGCTGTCTTTCCCAATAACGATATTTTGTAAAACATCATCAAAATTGAGGCCAAAGCCAAGCTGAATACCTGAGTCAAACCCTTGCTTTTTATTAATTGATGTAAGCAAATCACACGTAAAGCGCATTTTAGCTTGCGCATTGCGTGCCTTAGAATTAGATAATGAAGATTTCATCACACCGCCTCATCAACATGAAAAGTAGAAAGCAGGAGTTGATGCTCGAACGAATCAACATTACGTTGAATAAATTTTTTCAGCATGACGGCTTCTAAGGTACCGCGTTTAACGAGAATATCGAACTCAACGCCACTTTGTGTAAAGCGCCCTACCAGGCGAAGCTGATCAGAAAATTCAACAGCTGCTGAAGTCTCAAAATGTTCCCCCTCTGCAGTATGAATAAAACCATCTTTGTTTGGCTCTAAAGTATCGTTTTCCAACAGGCCCTTAATATCATTGAGCGATGGGCCTTTTAAAATTAAATAATTCATAAATCACCTTTTAAACATAAATAAACCAAGCTCAAGGTAGCAATCTGAAAATTAAGATCAGAAAAAGTACCTTCCTAAAAGTCTATTTAAATCAGGTGTTAATGTGTTCCACTGCCGTATACAATGAGGTTTATAAGGGTGTAGGCTATTTGCATGTAAAATTCGTGGCGAGCTTGCTCACTTTTCAACATAAACACACTGTTGGTCTCATTCAAAAGTGTCTGATACCCAGAGTAATAAGGGTCATATTTATTGTTTGCACAGAAATGCTTAATTGATGTGATTGTACAACGCCCAAACCGCCCCTTAATCACGCTAATATCAGAATTTAAGCCATAGGCATCTAAATAGTAAAACTCTCTATTAATAGAAACTCTGACGGCGTAATGGACGGGTTGATTACATGCATCTAGAAACATAACACCGAACGGCTCTAATTCATCCGGCAATACATGCATTAATGAATCAAACATAACATTGGTGTATTCAGTTCCGAATAATTTTTTAAAATCCACGTTACCGCTATACACGTATTGAGATTTAGTGCCCAACTTCACCAGGTTAATTAATTTAAGTGTTTCATGACGTAGAGAGTCATCTAACACTTGGTTAGAAATAAATGTATTAACATTCGTGTAATTGTGAACATGAGTACTAAAGTGAGTTTCAGGTGTATTGAACAAACGCATCGTCGGGCTTCCTTCTTCTAATTTCCTTATTTATAAGCGCCATGATTTTTTCATGCTCATAAATCTTTAAAATTGGGAATTTAAATGGACAAATAATGTTTATAGGGGTGTCCAACGTTGGACAACTATATCTTAGGTGGTTCTAAGATGAGCACACGGATTTGTTTATGCTGTCCAACGTTGGACACCTGATATTTAGACAGAAGTAAGTTGGTTGGTGATTTAGTTTTGCGCTTAGATAAGCGATAGCGGTTAGCGCGACACTAAAATATTACTAACGAAGCCAGGCTTTATACTTTCAGATGATATGCAGGTGAACATGAGTAAGAATGTTAGCCTACTTATTTATGCGCTATATCTTAGATATAGAAATACCTAATGCCGATTTTACGTCTTCAATAATCTTATTAGCAATCATATTAATACCATCAGGGGTGTTTAACAGTTGGTAGTTTTGCGCTGCGAATAAATGCTCTACAACCTTCTCTCTTAGTAATGTTTCTGTGTCATTTGTAATTTCTAAATCAGGGTGTTTACCATCAAGCAACCAGATCAAGTTTACACCAGTATCTTTAAAACATGTGACCATTGCATGATATGGTATTCGCCTGTTAAACAGCCAGCCTTTAATTGTGCTAGGTCCTACACCTAATCGTTCTGTCAATTGACCTTTTAAGCCCTTACCTTCTAATTGATAGGCCTTGCACATTCTATCAATTATATTTACCACCCACTCTCTTTGAGCTTCATCACTCAAATTGCGAATGTAACTTTCTTCTGGTCGAGTATTGTTTGAGTCCACGAATATGCCTATCAAGTTTTATAAGTATCAATGACTGACAATAGTACACTAACCTAATGAAAACAAAATAGAAGTGTGCTAATTCAGCACACTATACATGAAAAAAAGTGTTTATAACTTCCGGTTAAAAATAGAGAAGAGATACAGGTACCAACTGAATCATCAATTACCAAACGCTTACGCTGTGGCCACAACTTAAATGGTGCACAAGCGTCCTCCACAAACTCACGGTTAAACCTTTTGGAAGATTGTATTACTTCATCTTCCCACGTAGAAGGTGCTAACCAATCCCTTCTACACAGAACCCCTTACTTACCAGGTGAGTACTTAAATATAGATGTATAGATATACGTTCTTGAGCAATAGAGGAAACAGCATTTTGTACACACCATGGTATTGAATGAGAATCTAATTGCTGAGCCCAAAACACGCCATTTAGTTCACCACCGTAATGATATGCGCTATAACAGTGCGTATAAAAACCTTGCAACAAGCTATACTGCTTTTGAGATACGTGAAAAGTCATACTAACAACCCTGATTAAAGAGGATATAATTGTAACCAGCAGCCTGAATTGCCGCTAACTGCTCGAACATAGGGTTCAACTCGTCTTCACTAGACTCCAAAATGAAAGTTTCAAGCATGTTCAAATTAAAGATAAAGTCATACACTCCACCAGCATCATGACATTTGTTATCTACATGATAAAAAGATGAGTGCCTTCTTATCCACTGAATTGCAAATTCTGATTCAGGGTTTTCATAATCTGGGTCAACACACACCAAGTCTTTAAAATCCATATCTAAAAGGAAAAATGTATTGTGTTTATTTTGTGAAACAAAATTTTGCATTAGAACGCCTCGGTAATTAAATTAAATCTAAGGTATCAAGTACTGAGGTGAACACAGTGAAAGAGCCAAGCACGCCACCTTAATCCGATATTTATTTAGCGATAGCGTAATGCAAAGAAAGTAGCGAACAATGCTGTTCGCAAAATTCTAGATACTCAACATATCCAGGAAGTCGATTGTTGACTCATCACGTTTTTTGATTTTACTACCGATTTTCTCTGCCGATTCTCGCTTCTTAAGCGCCTTTTGTGCTTTCTCAGCCTCAACACACTCTTTAAGTACAACCAAACGCTCTGTATGTCGAATAACATAACGTTGAACAGCCACCTCATCCACTGGAGCACCCACCTTCTCATTAAGAGGAACCGGAATGAATACCTTGTTTTTATAAGGCATCACTGCTCGTTTCGATGTGTTTTTAATTGATTCAATCACTTTACCGCCGCCCAGCTCGTCACCTTTAGCCAATTGTATGTCTGTGTGAATAGTTTTAGTACGACCAAACATAGTGTGATTAACCACTATTTCTAAGGCGATCATTTCAGCATAATGGTCTGGGTAATTCATAGCTGCTCGCATCAGGTCATTGGCACTTCCCATAACGCAGAACTTACAACTTAAACGTTGGTTGCCTGTATTGCCTCCACACGCTCTATCACCATATACAGGATGGGGTTGTTTACCTGCTCCTAAAATAGTCTGGTACACTTCAGCTTCTTCCAGATGAAAGCAAGGCATCCAATCGAACACTACGCGCTTACCTGAGTTGAGTGTAAGTTGTTCATTCACCCATAAAGGGTTTTTCATCGCTCTTTTCGCACTTTCTTCAGCTCGCAAGCCAGATACATTGAAGCCATGTGTATAACCATGTTCCTTCATGTAGCGCTTAATAAACGAATAGATGGGTGATGTTTTTAAGTCCGATGTACACTGGCGAAACTTGGGTGATGGAAACATCCCACGCAAAAGGACCATATCAACAAAGTCTTTACGCTCATTCCTGACGATATGCAGTGGGTGTTCAATATTTTCTTTAATGTGTTCAACCACCCCATCATGCTCTACAGAGCCTAACGTTGCATGCACAACAACGATGCGCTCCTTCGGCACTAATCGCAACAAGTACTCATACATTGCGGCACTGTCTTTTCCCGCGCTGTGAGAGCAGAAGAATACACTCTTGGGATTTTTCGCGTGATGCATAATAATAGCTTCACGCTCAGCAACCATTTTATCTGTTAGCTTTTCAGAACCATTAATATCAAATAAGTCTTTGTTACACATCGCGTTACCCTCGCCTTGAACATGTAACTAAGGTATCAACACACCATATTGAGGCAGTAAAAGAGCGCTTTTCCTTTTTCTATACATTACGTTATCGAGCGATAGCGAGGGGTGCCAAGGGGAGGGTGCTGGCTTTAGCGTTTTACATCAAAACACTAAAGCCGGAAGGTGGTGGCTATTCTAAAATCATAGCCAGCTTTGCTTTATCCAGAGAAACAAGTGAATTATTGTATTAAACCAAGTCGCTTAGCTTTATTGATCACATCGCGATAAGAGGTAGGATGCTCCAATCGATAAATAAACCGAGCTCTAGCAAATCCAGTTAAAACTTTTTGGCCTGACTGTACTTGCTTAAGCTGCTCCTCCAAGTCCTTACGGACACCGAAATCCAACCAATCCAACATTTTGGCCGCACTTATCATCCCGCTATGCGCTGATTTAGTACAGCGCACTTGAACGTTGTTACCTCTCATTTGCTCACGCGCATTACCTCTAGCTGCGCCCCATTGCTCTTTTGTTAATTCATACGGGAAATCCACATCTATATTCATGCCACCCCCTCATTATATGATTCAGCAAGAGAATCGACTATCAAGCTAAACCCTCGCCATGATTTATAGTTTGCTTCGACTTCTTTCAGACTGGGGAAAACTTTAGGCACAGCAAACCCATTACGATACGCCTTTACTGATGCATTCATTACGGTCATTTCCCACTCGCCATTTTCGAGCCTCTTTAGTGTAAACTCATTACCTCTGACCTTTTGTGTAAATGTAATAGGGGAATGCATTACGATGGCATTCAACATGCTACCTCCTTATGAGTGCTAGCGAACATAATTCACTAGCACTGTTCTTTTACGCAGCCTGTTTATCATCTACCAAACTAAGACCATTACGCTCCAACACCTGGTTGAGTAGTGTGCTTAAAGTATCTTCAGGCACCTTTAGTGTTTCTAATTTTTTCTGCCCGAACCGTGAAGCTTCTAAAAGCAAAGTCTTAACACCAGTAAATGCGCTGTATGATTTAGATTTAAAGTTACCTTCATGTGATACTTTGTATGGGCATATGCTTACATAGTATCCTCTCGCCTCAACCTCATAATTGAAGTAATTAATACCACCTTTAGCGAAGTACAATTCCACTTCAATTACATTAACGTCAGGATTACCAAAAACAGGTATCTCTTTAATTAGCTTTCTACGTGCACCCATAAAACTTTCCTCATCAGTAGTTGTGTTTTAATCTTTGATGTCATTAAGGTAGCAAGAGGGGAGGGCGGTGCAGAGAAAGAGCCGAGCACCTTTCCTTATTCGAAATAATTAAATTACTAAGTGATAACGTGTAAGTGAGAGTGAAAACCTTATAAATAGGCTTTCCCATGAGAGAAATTAAGTGATTGCAAAGCTTCTAGCTTCACATTTTCATCGTCCTTCCTGAAAAAGAAATCTTTCCCATACGGGTCGTAACTTACGATAGGTACATCCACGCCAAACGGAGCAGCTGTTATTGATGAAAGCACCCCTTGCGCATAAGCATGAACATTTTTACGCCCCTCACGGCGCACGCGAGCCTGTCCTGCTGCACTTACAATAAATGTAACATCAGATAAGGATAGCTCTTCAAGGTGTCCAACAACCTTATTCTTATACTCACCTTTCACGGCAAGGATAGACCATTTACCGTTATTTAAATTACGATAAACTCTTACTTTGTCACCCATTGAAAACGTGCGCCCTTTAAATCCTTTAATCATCATGCAACCTATGTCTCTTAACTAAACTGTAGAATAAGTATATTTTTTACTAGGCTTTTAACAGTATAAGTCGCTACTACAGTAATCCATTGAACTTGAGCCTGAAGGGAATACACGATTCCTAAATCTCACTGTCCAACGTTGGACACATATGTTTGAGGTTATATAAGACTGAATTTATAGGATGCAATTCAAGTGTCCAACGTTGGACATGCAAATTCTGAGCGAAAACAGCTTATTATCGCCTTTACAAATTAACAGAAGTGGAATATATTCTCATGCATGTAGATAATTTAACTTTCAGTGAAAAAGCTACACATACACCAAGCGGTAGCTTGCTTCTTTAACACTTAATAATAATAGGAATATTATGGGTTCTGAACTGGATTTAATCAAAACAGCAAGGCTAGCGAAAGCGAAGCTTAATCAGCTATCAACCGGCGTAGAAGAAGAAAAGTTTATTGCGGGGGTTGGTGGCTTTGACCAACGCTATACAAAAGCAAGTGTGCACAAAGTTTTTCCTGACCTGACAAGAGCTGTTGTAGATAACACAGTTGCTGCAATGGAAGCTGATGGTTATTCATTCCAACGCAGAGGTAAAGTATCAAAAGATAATGCTTTAGCTAGTTACGCGCTATCAATTGAAGACGTAATTAAAATTTACGAGTATCGCAATGCAGAGAAGTTTCGAGACAGAGGCTATGATGCTGTAGTGACATTTCTAGCAAACCTCAAAGGGGGGGCATCAAAAACAGTCAGTGGTGTATCTCTTGCTCAAGGCCTCAGAACAGCTCCCGACCTAGTACCTTATGATCTCCGTATACTGGTAATTGATTTAGATCCGCAAGGTTCTGCCACCATGTTTATGAATCATAAGCTTGCTTTAGAGCGTGTAGACACAACAACGGCACAAGCAATGATGAACCAATTAACCAGAGAAGAAATTCTTGATGAATTTGTTTTCGACACCACAGTGCCAGGCGTTAAACTCATGCCTGCATCCATGGAAGATGCGTTTATTGCTGCAGAATGGGCCGCATGCTGTAAACAGGCTGAAATTCCTGACAATCAAATTTTTACAGCCTTATACGACCGCGTTATTAGCAAAATAAAGAAAGACTTTGATTTCATATTTGTTGATACAGGACCGCATATAGATCCATTTCTTTTAAACTCACTGTCAGCAGCAGATATCTGGTTAACACCAACACCTCCTGATCCAGTGGATTTAGACTCGACGTTAAAGTTTTTAAACAGATTGCCATCTCTCGACAAGATGATTAAAAAAAGCGGTGGTAACATCCGAACACTAGCTCACGCAGGTTTCATGACTAAGTTTCAGCAGAACAAGCGCGATAACAAGGACGCTAGAAAACACATTAAAGCCGTTTTACCAGCTATGCTCGACAAAAGCCTACCTAAATCAGACGTATTTAGCCGCTGCGGTGAGACATACGACACAGTTGTTACTATGCAGCCACGAAACTATGCTGGTGGGGCAGAAACACTTGTAAAAGCGAAACAAGCGGTAAATGACTTAGCCGTATCATTTTTTGAATATGCAGAAAGTATTATAGAGGAACAATAAGCCATGGTACGTAAAGTAATTAGACCATCTGCAGACGATGACTTATTAATTGAAGACGAAGGTGTTGTCATCACAGGGCCTGTGACAGGTAAAAACTACACATTTAAGATGGTTACGATACCAAGTAAAGACATAAAAGCTTGTAGCAAAGTATCTGAATATAATGGGCGTAGTACTCGCCACTTGAGCCTTGCGAGTGTGTCCGACATTTATCCAGAGATTAAAAGGGACAAAAGGAACCAACATCCTATTAAAGCATACGGTTCAAAGCATGCTTTTAATGTCATCGAGGGAACTCGCCGTACTCATGCTGTGAGCCTGTTAGATGATGGTACGCTTTATATGCTTTTAACACCCAGTATGGATGAAGAAGACATTAAAGCGCTATCGCAGTCGTCAGACAAATACAGCAAGCCTACAACGTTTGATTTAGCGTTTAAAATTAAAGAACTCAATCTTGATGAGCAATCTATCCGCTCTATCGCTGCTGAGCTAGATTGCTCAAAAGGAACGGCTGAAAACGCAAAAAAAATATTGTCTCTTGGAGAGTCTATATTCGATTTATTTCCAGCTCTGAAATTTATAGACCTTCGTTTTGTTTTAAATCTAGTAAATATACGCAATGAAGATCCAAATCAGTTTGATAAGAGCATTGCGGAGCTAGATGGCTTCAAGCAATTTCTAACTGAGTCTGAACTGAAGCAATACGATGATAACGATGTATTAGATGAATCAGTGTATGTAAAAGCATCAAGCGCTATGAAATCGCTTATTTTAGCAAAAGTCACAGCACCTAAAACCGCGCCTGCTTTACCTAAAGAGTATGAGTCAATCAAGCAACAAGATGGAGTCAAAGCGAAGATGAATAACAAAGGGCAATTGGTGCTAACGATTGATGAAAGCGTGTTGAATAATAAAGGTTCCGATTTAGTTAAGTTGTTATCATCGTAACTAGCAATCGATATCTACATTCAATTAAACATAACATTGCAACAAATTAAAAAATGGCCGAAAGGCCATTTTTTAATTATTTAGAAACTCAAATCTCTCAATTAATACACCGTCAATCCTCATTTTCCTTCGACCTTTAGGGTCGTATTCTGTGTATTTTTTTGTTTTCCTATGAACACCACCAAGTTCAACTTTTTTGCCACCAGCCATATGTGCGACCACTGAATATTTGTACTTAATCTGCGATGTAATTAATGTTAACTCTTTAAACTCATCATTATCTTTAACTCCCAGAATTGAAGCTACGCGCTTAAATTTGGAATTATGATTTTGTTGAACACCAACGATTAAATGACATATCTCATGCCTCAGCGTATTTGAAAGCAGCTCGATTGCTGATGTGTTTAAAAATAAAGAGTTTATTGATATCTCACCTGATGAATTTGCCAACCCTAAATATCGCTTATGTTGGAACATGTTTGCAGTCAGCAAAGGCTCATGAGCCCACGGCCCTGAAAATAACTTCTTAGCAGCGATAATTTCTTCATTTAGAAGAGCGTTTATTTTCTCTTTTGTGATCATGATATTTCTCTTAAACATTGAATGTTAAGCTTGGGCCAAACCACCGAGCTTAATGAATGTGTTTAAGATACTCCGTATAGATAGGGCTGCAGTGAAAGTGCATCAGATATAGCAGGGGAGGGGACGGAACCACAACCAATTTAATTTAACAAAAATTAATTTAAATGTTGTTTTTTGAAATTTAAAAAAAGAAAATAATTTATGAGAAATATCTTTTTTTGTTAAATATATATGAGATGTAAAAACCGATGATAGAGCAAATCACGCCAACAAAACTAGAAATCAACTTACATGGTGTTATTACCAGTTTAACCTATTTAGGAATTAATAATTGGCAACTATCATTTGGTAAAAAGACAATAAAAAACATTAGATTAGGTAAGTACAAAGCTCTGCACTACTCTTCATTTGAAAAACTTGAACAAGAGCACCCGCATTGGAAGGGAGCGAACATGCTATTTAATGTAGCAGAAAATGAACATTTGAAGGTTATGCATTAAAAAAGGTGACAATATAATTTTATATTGTCACCTTATAGTTGGGAAATTGTGTTGAAGGGTTGTTATTCAATCGCTGAAAAAACGGGGTAGGGCGCTAAGATAAGAGACACTAACTCTTCCAGTGAACCTGCAACTATCAACTCAGATTTGGCTACATGCAAATCTCCACCGTTGTAATCAATTTCTAATGGTTCAGACGGGGTTGAGTATTGTTCACTCAAACGATTTAAATTTGCTTTTAATGATCCTTTCTTAACGAAAAATGTAACCCCATCAATCTGTGCGAAAGCAGGGAAGCTACTAATAACTTCACCAACCAGCTCATCCACTGAATAAGCTCTGATAATACTGCTCTCCTTAACGTAATAATCAACATCACCGTAATCGAGCATTAAGGGCTCATTTTCCGTCGAATACTTAGCTGTAAGCCTGCTGAGGTTTTCTTTTAAAGAACCTTGTTTCACCAAAAAAGTGAATATCTCGGTGCCTGCCACTTTTCCATCAATAGTCTCAGTTAAAAGCTGCTTATCCTTGGATAATAGCTGCAGCTCTTGCTCAGTTACTGCTACGCCACCTGCAGGCATAACAGTATCTATCACTGTTATATCACTTTGGCCTTTCAAGTATTGAACTTGCTCTTTAGATACAGTGATTGAACCGTCTTTATTGACAAGATAATCTTGTCCACCAACATTAAGCGTTTTACTTTGAGTAAGTGAGCAACCGACAAGTAGCGTGCAGCATGTAAAACTTAATATATTGAGTATTCTCACTTTAGCCCTTTTTCTTAAATCGTTTTGACCGTTTATAATTGATGCAAAGTAAACATTCATCTAAAAGGTGAATATTTAGCAAAAAATATTACAGTTCTTATCTTACGGAATAGGGACTCTGGTTCCATTAATGTCATAGAATTGGACCAAGCTTAAATCAGAGTCAGTTATAAATTGGCTCATCTCGTTTTCAAAAGTAAGGTTAAGTTCTCTTTCTGCTCTTGTAACAGCAACATAATACAACCTTCTTTCATCTTCTAAGTGGGCCATAGAATCATTCTTGGCGTGTATAATGGATTCTTTCTCTATGAGCGGGATGTTTTCATGTGTTACATCAATAATCCACACAGAATCCCATTCAAGGCCTTTTGATGCGTGCATGGTTGCTATTGTGATCACTTCTCTATTTATTTCTGCAGTGTCATTTTTGATTTGCTGGTGGATTTTATCTAATGCTTCTACACGGTTTTTAAATGTTCTTCCTGACAGTCTCTTGGTAACAAAGTCAGAAAATGAGCGAACGCGCTTAGAAGCGAATTTTGTCATTCTATACTCAATTGCTGTGATGATTGCTTTTTGTGTTTTAAACACATTTTCGTCATCTGCATTCTTTCGCCAGGTTTGCATATTATTTAAAATTGTATTGGTTGATGTAGACAAACCTTGTTTGTTAAGCTCAGAAATATCGAGTTGAGATGGTTTGAAAAGTTTACGTTGAGAAAAATACCGCTCAAGAAAAACGAGGTTTTTTTCACTTTCGCCCTGCCATGCAAATACGTCGATTAAATTTGTCACATCTTTATCTAAAATGACACTTATCAACAGTTTTGCATACGCTAAAACATTGTAGTCAGATAAAAGTCCACCTTTTGCATTTAATCTTTGATATGCAATACCTTCATTACCAAACGCAACTTCAATATCATTCGCTTGCTGATTTGTCCGGCAAAGAATCGCCGTGTTTTTAGCGCCAGAAGCTAACTTTGCTGTAACTGACTCTATAATGCCATTTTGCTCGTAAATATTGATAACACCAGCCTTTGCTGCATCAAAAGCATTAAACTCCTTGTGAACGCGGTGCTTATTTTTGGTTATGATCGATTCAGCATACTTTAATATTTTAGGTGCACAGCGAAAACATGTATCAAGAGTGTATTCATCAGCATTAAAATCTTTTTTTAAGTTTAAAAAATTGTCATACCCTAAGCTACCAGTGAACCTGTAGAGGCTCTGATCATCATCTCCAATACCAATGATTTTAGAAGTCCCGATTACTCCATGTAATTTGAGCCATTGATATTGTAATTGGCCGGTGTCTTGGTATTCGTCAATAATGATGTAGTCGTATGCATAAGGTCGTATTTGTCCTTCTTCCATTTTAGAAATTAATAGCTTTGCCAATGATTTTAAATCGAAAGACTGAGGGTGGGTGTTTGAAATAATTTTTCTGTATAAATCTAATACAGCTTTATGACTTTCATTTTCGAACTGAATTAACTTCGGAAACGATAAATAATAATCTAAAATTTCCATGACTTCTTCGACTGTGAAATCATTAATCTCGTTCACAATGCGCAGTACAACAAAGAAGTAACTCCCCCCAATAAGTAGTTTGTAGGGCGCTTGTATATACTTGAAGTAAGCTTTTGCCATAGCCACCATTGCAGAGTCAATCGTAGAAACTTTTACCCGTTTCATCTGGCTTTCAGTTAACTTCTGCGATAGCCGCTTATTCATCTCAGCTGCTGCTGTTCGCGTGAACGTAATATTCAAAATGGAGCAGTTTACGTTGTCATTAAGTAAGTTTAAACACAGCTCGGTGTTTACATACGTTTTTCCGCTGCCAGGTAATGCACAAACACCGCTATGGTTAGATTTAATTTGTGAAACGGCTTTTTGTTTTGGTAGTAACATGTATGCTCAGGCGTAATTTTTTCTTGAATATTACAACCTGTTCAAAATTAAACCGTAAAAAAGTGAATATTTACGAAAATAATGGAGTTAGGTTAAAAGGGGTATTATTCTAATAGCGAAAGAAGTCGAGCCTCTAGCTCGGATATAGACATCGATGAAGAGAAATCCAAAAAAGCCATATGGCGTTTCATTGATTCATTTAACTCTAAAAATTCTATAACAGATTTAGCGCTAATAAGCTTTTCTTCAACACACCTATCAGAAATCCAAGATAAATATAATTCAAGAGTTCTACTTGTTAATGTAGAACTTAAAGGCATTGTGAGTTCTGATTCTTGTAAGCTTTCAATTGCTTTTTTAGGCCAAGCACCAAACCGCTTACCTTTAGCTAACTTTTTAAACTCTTCCTCAAAGGCGTTTATTTGGTCTTCAGATATAGAGGATAAGGCGCTCGCTCTAAAGTCTTTGTTATATTTCTTTAGAGCTTTAAGAAGGATCTTTGCTTTTTTCTTTTTAGAAGCAATGACTTTTTCAAGTTCAGCTTTATTGTTTGTATTTTCAGTTGTCACTATTTCGTGACTTATCAGGAATTTATCGCATAACGCTTTAATCTTTTCTACGCTTGGGTTCGAGTAAATTTTATAGGCGTAGTTGTAAATTTTACTGTTAGTTTTGTTTAAAGCGCCATCTAACCAAAGTTGGTTAACAGCTGTTGCTATTGAAAAAATTTGATAGGTTAGGTTTGTTCCAGCACCGTGCTTAATTGTTAAGTTAGTTATTATTTCTGATATATAGCTTTCAACCATTCTGAAATTTCTAAGCACGTTGGCCAGAACAGCATTTGGGTATCTAGGTGATTCACCTTTTGTTACATCAAGCCAGAAATTAATAAGCATTGAATTTAATTCGTCAGGGTCTAACGGAGAATTATCAGAAGATGTTAAAGTGTGTGATGTTTGTTTTAAAGCGTGTTTACTAGAAATAACAAACTGTACATGTGTTACTTTACGACCTTGGCGCTTATGCAAAATGGCGTCAATTTCAAAACCAACGTATGGGTTTTCATTAATTAGTTTCTTTGCGGCTATCAATGCATCTCTATTGAAAGATTTGAATATTGTTTCACCATTTTCATCTAAGTAATACTTTTCCAAATTCATGAATTTTTTAAGTTCATTTATCTCGATGAAATTAGTTTGCCCAACACTGACATAGGGTGTACATAACAAAATCAAATTCTTCGCTTGCTCGCCCCCACGACCTTTCAATGATGTAAAAATTTTCAGCTCTATTAGAAAGCGCTCTTTTGTTTTTGTATCTTTGAGAATATCGAGCAATTCTTTAACAAATCTATATTTTAAACTTACTACATTGTTTCTTTTATCAACCGTAATTTCAGATGGGCCAAGAAGTTGAAAGGACTTTTTTTTGAATTGCTGAACTTGTGGAAGATATTCACTACATTTAATTATCGTAGATTGAAGCTCAATGATGAACGTTTCTAAGCGATTGAATGAAATGCGAGTATCTAAAGTTTGCCAAATTTTATTTAAAGAGATCATCTGATCTGCCTCACCACAATCTTTAATGTTTACATCTGTGATTAAGCAAGCCCAAATTTTGAAAGCTGATAGTGAAGTTTTTTGGTGCATTGATAATATTTCACGAGGTGCCATAAACGAATCTGCTGACGGTTCAGCCAAACTGTCTTGTAACAAATCGTGATCTTTCTTATTAAAACCCAAAACTTATCTGCTTTCTTAAATAAAAATATCACTTGATCCTACACATAGAAATTAGTTGATCAACTAAAAAGTGAATATTTTAAAATTAAAGAAAAACCTGAAAAAATAGACCTTTAAGAAATAAGATCTTAGATCTTAGATCTCTTTAAGATCTTAAGATCGCACTTTAGATGCTGTTTACCAAAAGAAAAAATTCAATTTTATAGGTTTAAGGTGTGTCGATTTCCACTAAAATAGCCAAAAATCATGGTTTAAGGTGTGTCAAAATCCAAAAGGTGTGTGAATTCCCACTCTTAAACCATGTTTTTTAGTGGGAATTCACACACCTTTCACTGGAAAACGACACACTTTTGGAAAAAGTTATCCACAGAAAACCTTAAAGTGAGTGAACTCCCACTCAAAAGTGTGTCAATTCCCACTCCTTTTGCTCTTTATTTATTCAAAGGTGTGTCGTTTCCCACAAAAATAACTTAAATTCTCTTAAAATCTATTTTTTTTGCTTCTCAAATTGATTACTTTTTAAAATCTTTAAAAACTGTAATTTTGAAAAAATAGTGGGAATCCACACACCTTTAAAAAGTTTTTGAAGGTTTATTGATATTGATGTTTGAAAGTTACTTGTCTTATTAAAGTAATTGATGCGGCCCTCAGTTGCCAAATTCTAAGTGAACAAGGAGTGCTACTGTCAGGGTCTTTTATTGAAGAGATATGCAAAGTTGCTACCTTAGTTTTTCAAACACTAAAGGCATCATGTTATGACATTAGAGCGATTCATTGAACATCAAAAAAAGGCGATTTCAGCAAACTTCAAAATCCGTAATGTATCGGTGGCATCTCCAGCGAGAATGAAATTAATAAAAGAGCAACGAAGAAGTACCGTCCGTCGCTATATTTACCAGCTAAGACTGGCTACTAACCCTAAAACAGCTGAATTAGTAGCAAATCAAGTCAAACACAAAATAGGTTAATAGGAGTAAGAATAATGAACACAAAACCAAACATTGAACAATTGACAGAGATTGTAGAAGTATTACAGGATACGCAAAAACAGATTGCTCCAATGGCTGCAAAAAGCTTAATTGATGCAATCAAAAACGATAATGTTGAAAATGACTTGTTACAACTCACAGGCATTCTCCATGGCCGAGGCCTGAAGGCTGAGGATTTAATATTAGCCATACAGAGTGAGTTAACAAATTAAATTATTATTTAAGCAAATAATGATTGTGATCGGATTTAACGATTGTCATTATGATAAATTATAGTGCTCGATGATGTATGTTCTACTCGAAAATTTATTAGGGATTTTATTGTATCAATTTTTCAACAAGAAATAAGCAAGATAAAAGGAGATAACATGAAGGCATACTTTTTGACATTAGCGGTTTTATTTTTGTTGGGTGGCTTCCTTGTTCTAGTTAAGTTAATTTCAAATCACTTCCGCAATAAGCAGATAATTAGCCCTGAGCGAATGCGCAATAGAGAGCTCGCAGAAGCAATTGTTGGCAAGAAAATCGATTGGAATAACTAACAAGGGATTAAAATATGTTTATAACAGGTGATCTTATAGATGCTGAAAAGTCATTTGTAGATGAAGGGGACTATGTAACATTTAAGCATGCCGTTTTGACAAAGTATAATGGTGCTGCTGAAACCTACAGCAAAGACCGTACAAATAAGAAAAAGGAAAACGAAGTGATTGCTTATGCTGATTTCTACATCAGAGTAATTACAGAGAACCTAGATAAGCTTAATATAGAACAACAACACGAAGCTAAACACACCTGTGAGTCAATGCAAACTAGTAAAAAATACATTCGTTTTTAGCAAGCAGCATTGAGTGAAGAATAGCTAGGTGGGGAATCCTTATGATTAAACACAGATATTTTAAATTGATAGTAAAGAGTACTAGAGCATTTGCGGTTACCTTTTTTGCGTTGTTTTTAGTTACGGTTTTAATGGCCGAGTATTTTAAAGCTGTTAACAATTCAACAGGTACCATAATTACTTTAGTAATATGGTTTGTAGCAACTTTATTACTTATAGCATCTCGTCATAGAATTAAAAATAAGTAAGCTGAGCGTATTAACACATCAACGCAGTTTAGTTTAGAACCCAAGCAATGAGTGAAGGATTAAATAAATGACTCCCAATATAAAGAGTTTTATTGCAAAAAACATCACCAATAAAATTGTTGAAGCTTACCATGTAACAGAAAATGATCATCCAATTAAGAGGATGTCTGAGTCGGTTGGTGTTAAATATCGATTTGACGATGGCACAATACAAACAATTTCAAAAGTAGATGCTAAAAGCGCCCCTAAATTCACTCCTATCTGGAAATTGGACTAATAAAGTGTCAGTAAACAACTCATCTCTAAAAGCAATAGCAATATGCAGCTTATTCCTTACCGCATCTATGGTTTTATATGGGGAATTTTCAGATGATTATATAGAAGTGAATGGGCATAACTATGAATCAATATTATTGCAACTTGAACGGTATGATGACGCTCACTTGTTGGGTTTAGCAAGTAAAAGTATGCAAAACGGAGAATTTTCTCGTTCTGAGTCTTTGGAGTTCTTTAGTTATGCTATAAAGGCGCATTCGCCTATTGAAATGGCGCCTGTCTATAGAAATACAAAATCTCAAGATACCTATCCACTCGATATTAGTAAAACAAAATTACTTAACTTCATTGATAAGCAGGAACCAGGACCCGAAGGGGAAGCAGATTACATTGAAAACGAGTGATCTTGAAGAAGTCACTAAACCAGAAAAACGAGTAGGCACGATTTTTACTCATACTTAGGCCCTCAAAAAAAATATTTTACTAAATCATAGTTGAAAAATGGATCTCACTACAAAGGAAGAAGAGTATAATCCAGATCATAGCCCATCATCCATTCACAGAAATTCGGATTGAGGCCACCTTCATCTACGCCAAGGGACATAATAGAACCTACTAACCCACCTAGTTTACCAGGTCTTGTTAAACGGCTTTTACAGGTAAAATTATTATTACCATCTTTAGCTATTAAGGTGGAATACAACCCCGCATACTGACTGTTGGTTGGATTAAGTAACGTGTCTCTACACTTAGATTCATAAAGATAACTACCTTTCAAGCAACCCGCATCCGCCATTTTTAGAAAGCCGTACTTGTTTTTACTGTTGCTAAGGTTCGAAATTTCAGTTTTTTTGTAAGCATCATCGAGCGCTATAATTTCCAACTTTGATATAGTCTCACTTTCTGCATCAAGTAAGACGTTAAAAATAGCTTCTGCAATATCAGGGATGATTGCATTACCGAGAGAGTTGATACGCTTAGTTCTGTATTTAATTGAACGTGGTAACTTAACGGTTGCAAAGTCTTTGACCCATAATTCATCTTCATGGGGGAGGGGAAGTTTGAACTCACCAGGATTTACAGTGTACTGCTTCATTGAATTGAATATATCAATACCTAGCATACCTACTTTAGTTGATGGTAAGTAAGCGACAAGAAAAGTGCGGTGTCTATAATGTGGATAGCCAAAAGCAGTGGCAGACACAGTCCCCCACTGTGCTTCATAACCTAAATTTTCTAGTTTCTCTAAAATCCTATCTAAACCTCTATTGACAAGGTTTTTCGCATTCTCAAATACACAGTATTTAGGTTCAAGGGCTGAAACTATTCTTAGTTGCTCTTCAACTAACGAAGATGACTCACCTTCAATACCAGCGTTAGAACCAGTTAAATTGGCTTGTGAGACATTTTGACAGGGAAAGCCCCCCGTGATGATGTCAGGGTACTCCATAACACCCTCGTAAAAATCTTCAATACATAACGAGCTAAAGCCATATTTCTCAGCGGGCACAAAGTCCTCACGTTCTATCAGGGCGTTGTATGGATGGCTTTGCTCTGGTACGCAGACATTTTTAACATCGCCAGCGTTTTCGAGCTCAAGTTTCTGATCTATTAACTTGCAATTGAAGGTATCTATTTCAGATGTGAAGATTGTGTTTATACCTACACGATCACCCGCAACAACAAAACCGCCCAATCCTGTATATAAATCTAATTTATTCATTGATAGTACTCCGAAGAATTATGTAACCAAGATACATAATCTTTAAGAGCCCATCCCAATTAGTAACTTTCACATGTTACAAATGGACGACTTTGAGAAGATAATCTGAATCAATTTCAGGTTCTTAGATAAAACCCCAGATCCTCATTCAAAGGAACCCAACCAAGCTCAAGTAATTTTTCATTATCGATAACCATTTCATTCATCAAATCCGATAAGCCAGCTGTTACATTTAAAGAACCGTCAGTTGTGAAAATCAATGGTAAAGAGCCGTGAAATTTACTCCATGAAGCAGAACCTTCAAACTTAACCCCGACTTGTGGAATGGATGGTGCAGGTTTGATGCGTTTAATTTCCGTGGATACAGGTAGGCATTCTAAATGTGCTTTAAGTTCGGTTAATATCATCTGCCACTGGCTAGTGCTGTATTTCAGTACCGGAGGCTTATCAAAGTTATAAGCAATTATACGAAGAGCTGAATCGATTGAATGTTTGTCATAGCGTTGCTTTCTCGTCCATTTCATATGCAGCATACGCGCTTTGCTATTAAACATTTTTAATTCTCTAAAAATCTGGTTCGGGTTTTTCATCGGATGTGCTTCAAACATTAACGGATTGAGTTTGACTTGTGGTCCTGAACTCAAGTGCACCTCTTTTGGCTTATTGTGCTTATCCAAAAATGATTTCAGAGAACGTTTATTATCATTTATCAATGAAACAATAGCGCTAATTTCATCTACAGGCCCTTCTTGATTTAACGCAAAGTAACCAGGGTAAATAGATGTCTCTTTACTATTATCCGGTGCTAAACATTCAAAATCAGAAAATACTTTACAGGCAGGAGGCAGAGATGTCATTTGTTCAACAACTCTCGCGCCACGCTTTTTTTCCACTTTATACACACAGTAATTATCAACCACACCGTCTTTCATTAGAGCGGCGGTAAGTAATGCGATGCTTGACTCAATGTTGCTGTATAAACAGTCTAATTCCAACCTCAAAGATAAATCCATACTAGCCTTCCTTAATCTTTTAGAGCACTAAAGCCAAGTGGCGTGAGAAGATTAGGAGTGTCAAATCGTGCTTTGTTGTTGAACTCCCAATTTGATATCGCATCTATTCCACGTTGATAGGTAGTTGTTTTGTCATCCAGATTGTTTTTCTCACTAATTTGAAGTGCTTCAGTCAGTATTTCAATCATGTAACTTAAATCTTTCACGAAGTCGACGTAATGCACATCTTTCATTGCTCCCTGAACACTGACATTTAATTTGAAACCAACCTGACAATAACCTTTACGCTCACACTTATTATCGAATACGAACCAGACCACTTTATTTAGTAATTTATTTTCAATAAACTTAACAGTGTTGTACATGTCTGAAATAGGTTGTTGCTGCGATTTAGATTTATTAACTAACACTTTTCAAAATACCTTTCGATTGAGTTACACGAAATAACTCTACTGCTATTACAAGAGTTGTAGTAAAACAAAGAGTTGCGAATTTTAATATAGCAAATCGATTGAAAAGTGAATTTACTCGCTCTTTTTTCTAACGCACATGCTCCAGAGGCGATATTGTATGCACTAAACAAAAGCAATCGTGAAACGCTGCCTACCGGTTGAAGAGAGCTATAACCGAGAACATCAATGAAACCATTGTACTGCTGATACCACCCATCGGCTATGTGAAGAGGGGGATTGCCAGCGCTCCCATTTTTATCTAGGCGTGTGAATTTATCACCGACATTAAGCACATCCCCTCCATTCATAACAAAAGGTTCTTCGTTACTCACGAATTGCGCATTCGTTTCGAGCAACAGGCACGTATCTAAAGTACACAAATTGTACTCATTTTGATTTAAAATCTGTTTCATAATTAACCAAAATCTATGACCGGACATACAATCTAGCACTTATGAGAATGCACCGCAGTAAAAGTGCCACCACATTCTTATGAAGAATTAGCAAGAATGAAAAAAGTTTTTTGTTATTAAGAAAAGATCTATGTATGTAACATAGCTTTATTTCCTGACCTGGATCTTTATAGGGGTACTATTCCAATATCACCCCTGCTAGTAAGGGGTTCTCATTTTTAAGCACAAAAATTCAACCATGTTGGAATTTGGTGTAACCCTCCCCCTTTACAATAACAAGCAATAAAGTATATTTAACCAATTAAGAGCGGTTTTTTAGTGAGTATTTGATTTGAAAAGAACGGAGTTTAAGGCTGAATACGAAAAACGTGGTTGGACTCCTATGTCACTGGCTGAGCGCTGGGGGTGTAGTAAAACACGAATTCATCAAATGGCAGTAGAGGTGGAGCAAGGCCACAAAAAGGCGCAAGCCTACATCGACATGTTGCATGGTTTACCACACGTTATAAATAGTTAAATATATTTAATACAGCGCTTGACGGTTAAATATATTTAACCGATACTAGTTGTAAGGTAAGCAATTGGAATATCAGCGAGGGGCTTTGTAATGGGTAAAAGCACTACATACGATCAGCTTTCTGATGAAGCGAAAGAAACGTTAAAAGTTATGGTTGAATATTGTATCAATCATAACTTATGTATGGGAATGGACGAAGGTTTTGCTCAGTTTGGAAGTGATGAACAAGATGAAGTAAAGCACCATTTCAGGCAGGAGCTTGAAGCCTTTTGTGGTTTTGAAAACTAAAAATAACCATTGGAATATAGGAATATTAGGTATGTTGTCAGATATTAAGTTTACAAAAGTTAGTGGTAAATGGGCTGTTACTAGAAAAGGTGATCTTAAAGATGGTTACAAACCATTCGAGTTCAATGCTGCTTCAAACGATGTAAATATAATGTCTGATTTCAAAACTAAAAAAGCAGCTATTGAATGGGTTGAATCAAACTTTTCTCTGGATGCCATTCAAATTCAAACAGGTATTACAAAAATTGTTTGGGCTAGAAACTGGAAAGAAGCTGTTGAGGTTTCAAAATTTCATCACGCATATTTATCAACATAATTGGAATAACAGTCATGAAGCTGACGCAAAAGAAAAAAGCTGAAATATTTGATTGGATTAGCTGTGAGCTAGATAAAGGAAAAATCGAGATACTTTTTAAGAGCGATGATTCTGGTGATTTAGACTTTGATTCTTGCTCTAGTGTATCTGACTTATTGATAGAGTTTGAAACTAAAAAACTTTAATTGGAATACGAGGAGAATATCATGGCTCAAGCTATTACAGGAGTTGCTCAGCTGTTTAGTGTTTTAGGCTTCATCCTTTTTATGATGGGGCTTGTTGGACACTCAATGGGGCAGTATGAAGAAGCAGCTTCTGGCTTTATCAAAGCAGGTGGCTTATCATTTTTAGTAGCGATTTTCTTTGCATGTGCAGGTTTAGTAGCTGCATATGCGAAAAGTAAGGTATCTAATGGAAAATGACAGGTCTTTGCATGTCTCAGAAAAGCGTTTCTTATCATGAACAATACAGTCATAAAAAGAGAAATTTCGAATGGGAAACCTCTACAGAGTACCCTTGCGAAGTTTTCTCACAAGATGAAGTTGTAAAGCTTGTTAAAGAGCAAAGGGTTTTAGCTGAGAAACCAATGAGAGTTATTAAAGTAACTACAATTATCGAAGAAATTGAAGTTTTTAAATAGTTGGAAAAAGGCGATCAGCACATGCGCAAACTTAGCAAGGCAGATGAAGCAAAATTTAAACAATTATTTGGGGATATGCTTTCAATAAAGTCTCAGCATGATGAGCTAATTAATTCGTTAGATAAAGATGTTCAGGCTTTGATTAGTAAGTTTAATTTAGAAAACGACAAACTATTTTCTCAAATGAAAGAGCAATACGAGAGTATTGCAGATCAACTTAAAGCCTTTTCTTCGGATAAAGCTCAAGAAATGGATGCTTATATTTCGGACAGAACTGATAAATGGCATGATTCAGACGCTGGTTTTACATACAGAGATTGGCAAGAAGAATGGCAAGATATGTCGGATGAATTTGCAGAAGCTGCGTGTGTGGATTTTGATATTGAGATAAATTTTCATCGGCTCCCTGAAATCGAAGAACCACGTTTCAAACCTTAGTAAAATTGGAAAAGCAGGAGAACGGTTATGAGTAATGATATGGAACGAATTGACAAGTTAATAAGCAATGAAGGGTTTGGGCTTCGCTCATGGGATGACCGTTATTCCAAAGGTGTATGGGTTTGCTTATCACCAAATTCATATGATCTTGAAGAAGTAGAAAGCGCAACTGATGCTGGTGATTTAGATATGATACCAGCTACCGAATATTTAGAGTCTGTTGACTGGTTGCCTTTTGTAACTGGCAACTCATTCATGGATGCTTTAACAAAGCTTGAAGAACGGCTTTCTAAATTACCTGAAGAAGAGTTAAAACGTGCTTCACAATGGGGATGGGCTGTAAATAATGCCATTGCCCATTTAAGAGAAGTAAGCAATTCGTCAAACGATTATGGCGGTATGGAAGGTAAGTTCAAGACCTTGCCAGAAGACTTCAGAGAGTTAGATCGCAATTGGTAATGAGCTTAACAAGCTCAATAACGTTTAGTTGGAATAATAACTATTACACAACGCTAAGCGTAGAGATTGATTAATAACAGGTATACAAATATGGCGATTTATATAAAAACAGAAGATGCAGAAAAAGTCATTCTTGATCCAAAAGGGGATGATGATTTGATGATTGAGCGCTTTTCAACAATGCCTGGTATTTTAGAAATTCGAAAAGCATCGGAAACCGAAATTAAAAGATTATGGAATCCTGAAAATGTGACTCCGTTTGGTCAAACAAACGCATCAACTATTTTGTAATTTATCGGTATTGGAATTTACAGAGTAATTTGTTATGGCGAAATTAATAGATATTTTAGTTAATGATCCCAAATTCACATTTTGGGCTGCGGCAACGGCTGTAGTCCAGACAGAAGATAAGCACATTAGAGCTATTGCGATCGATGGTGAAGATATTAATGAGGGTTTCCCTATTCATCATTATCATGATGGTGTTTTAGCTGATGATTGGCAGACGGCCATAATATCTAGGCAAGCATTTGCAAACGCAATAGGTGTATCTATTGGCGAGTATGAAGGGGCTTTAATCTCAAAAGCGGCGGCTGATAAATATCCGCATAAGCTTGCCAGAATTAAACAACCCCCATTTAGTAAGTAATGTATTGGAAATAAGGAATACTATGTAAATTTTTCTCTGGAAACCCGAAACTGTAAATTCGGTGATTCTGGAGAAACATAGGGCAATCATTAAAAAGCGGCTTAAACGCTTTATCGAAGCTGTTTTTTAATGATTAAACAAGCGAGAGCGCGTTAGCTGTATCTGGAAAGTTTTCCGACTCCAACCAGTTTGACGGCACTTTCACCAACAAATTGCGACTATTCTGGAAAAGCATCGCAGGCCATGTGATCACTAGTTTTCCAGAGTTGTTTCAGAACTAAATTTAAAGAGTATGGTTACAGTAACGAAGTTTGGGATAAAACCGATACTGATGAAGGGCATTTCTGTGTAAATGAAATAGATGGTAGGCATATAGGTGTATTTCCGTCTTGGGAAATTGCCCTAGAAGTAGCCGCTTATGCCACTGGTTCACCCGATGGTGGCTACGGTGATGTAGTTATCGAAAATGTGTCGGTATATAGCAGCTTCGATGAATGGTTCATGTAAGTGAAAAAGATTGGAAATATTGGAGCCTGGGCTTTTGTTAATAGCGTTCTTGGGCAAAAACAATTAATTGAAGATAAGGAAAAATTTAATATGGCAAAAAAATCTGTAAAAGAATTTTCAGTGACTCTTTTTGAGAAATATGTTGAAGTTTCAATTACAACTGAAAACGTTAAACCACATAAATATCGTATTTATCCTGATGAAAGGCAAGGCTCTGACATTAAGAGAATTGCTTCACACATACAGAATGGCTTGGAGACTGCAAAATCCACTTCTAAAAAAATAGGTATTAGTGATTTTAAAGAACGTAGGTATGTGTTTCTTGAATTGCCTAATGATACTTATTCAACTCAGTACACGGCTGATAAACTTTAAATATTGGAATTCATATGTCACTGACAGTAAAAGAGTTGATTAAAGAGTTAAAGAAGATGCCTCAGAATGCACAAGTTGGTTTCGCTTTGCATGACTACGATACTGGCGATTCAGAAAATGTAAATAGCGTTACTGTAGTCAATGATGAAGATTGCACTAATGATACAGGCAAAGCAATGCATCGCGTTGTTTTGAACACGTAACAGGGTATTGGAATGCTTAACTTGCTCTCAAATTTAGACGCTGGTATATAAAGTTACAGGAAAAAGTGGATGTGAAGATTAACCTAGTAGAGTTGGCTAAGGACGGTGCTACATTAGGCTATACACTCAAGCAAATAGCTGAATTTCATACGTTGAGCTACACGGGGCTCAAAGCTGCGTTAAAGTCTGCCGGTTACACCCACCCAAGGGGAATTGCCCTGCACAAGCTTCGCATAGAAACAACTTATGACTGTTCGCTTGATGATGTGATCCGGAATATGGTTCTAGATGGACTTGGAACGGTAGAAACAGCCAAAGCACTTGGTATGGATGCCAAGACGCTGAAAACCTACTGTACCGGCAACGGCATTGAATTGAACAAGAACAAGCCGATCCCGAAGCGCTATGAAAAAATCATTGCGGCCACCCGCTCCAGGCAGCGAGATAGAGCCGACTTGGTTTGGGTCAGTTCCTCGTCTGGAGAGAGGCTGTACGCGAGCGAGGTAGCCAGAGAGCTAGGGGTTAGCTATAAGACTGTCATCCGGTATCACGAACAAGGCCTTACACTAGAGGGAATGCGAGATAAGGACTTAATCCCCAAGGTAGAGAAACCGATCACCATCAGCGGGGTAACACTTACTTTCAGGGAATGGTGCAGTAAAAACCAAATCCAGTTAGGTACTGCGTTGAAACGAGTGCGTTCAGGGTATTCTTTCATCGAAGCAGTTACCATGCCGACCGGCTTTAAATCCAGGCAAGTGAATTGTGGCGATAATTTTGTTGATAGCCAGGGGCTTTTTGTCATTGTGAGAAATGTGGAAGAGGGCTTTTTGGAAGACGAAATTGTTTACCAGGGAAAAACGCTTTCAGGGCGTCTTCCAAAGAGTGTTTTCTCAGACAGATTTAAGAGAGCAAATGAGCAAAGATAAAACCAATTTAGGTCTTTGGAATCAGGCCTATGACTATGTACCAAGTGGGGCAAAGAATTTTTTTAAACAGCTGCACCATCAACACAGCATTGAAAAAAGCAGGCGTTCTTAGGCCGTGTGGTTATAGTTGTTAGTAGTAAGATTTATAAATCTGGTACTAGATTCTTTTTACGTTTAGCCGCTTCCCCTAATCGCACCATACCAGAGCTAATAAAGCAGCCTAAGTTAGCAAGTGGTGCACTTTAGACTTGAATTCGAGAGAGCCTAAATCACTAAATATTCACATTTTTATTGAGTCTTTAATTTTCTGTATTTACGATTATCCTTCATTGATTTGCTAGTAAACCAAGAACTGTCAAACTGAATTAAAACTTTATACTTCAAACTGGAAGGTAAAAACATGAACAAAAATTGCAAAGATTACATAAGTAAAACCTATCGCGATTTGGCTGCAATAAGTGGATTTACAATATTGGCATTTATGCTTCCATGGCTTGGCAAAGCCATAACATTAAATGTGATGCCAATATTGCCTTTAAATGACCATATAGTCACTGCGTCTGCTGCAGCAGAGATATATTACATAAAAGAAAGCCTGACTTCGCTTGGTATGGTTCTGACAACGTTGATTCTATTAGTTTTTGCGAAAAACACACAGCAAGGGGAAAACCTAATTAATAAAGCACTAAATTCAATAATGAGAATATTGGGTACCGCTGACAATGGTGAGGGTCAAAATAACTCTCAAACAGAGGTAAGCAAAGGCCTAGAGGGTTTATTGAATAAGATCTACGATTCTACTGTATCTAGCACGCTATTTTTTGGGAAATTTGTATTTCCTATAGTGCTAATGATTGCGGTGCTTTTGATACTTCAAAACAATATCTTTATTGACTTTATTCTTCTAGAGGAAGGCCAGAAAATAACGTCAACCGAAATTCACGAACTGAATAATACGATTAAATATGCAAGTATCGCGAACGTGTTATTTTTTAGCTTTTGGTGCGGCATATTTTTCAGAGATTTTTGTAAAATGACTAAAGAGGCTCAAGCCCCTAAATTGATTTAAGCTATTTAGAAAACCACCATATAATCAATAGGGTGCTCTTTTTCTGAATTAAATTACACAGTGCTTATCTTCTAAGTATGAGATTTAAGAGACCATACTACGATGAGCAAAATTCAGAATATAAATACAAGCACCCTTGTTAAATTAGCAAGTGAAAATTCATTAACAATTACACCAAACAACCGTATTGCAGCCAATCTAACAAGCCACACTGTTAACTTTATTCTCAATGAAACAAGCAAATCAGCATGTCTTACACCAACAATTTTACCGCTAAAAACATGGCTGGCTGACACCTTCAAAACATTACGTAGAAATAACGTTCCTCCGTTTTCAAAACTTGCACTTATCTCTGAGTCTGCACTAGCAAGTTACTGGATAAGAGCAATGTACAGCAAAGGACAAAGTGAGAACCTAATCAACCCTGCAGAATGGTTACGCGAAGCTATGGCTGCAGATAAAATCTCTGCACGTTGGAAACTGGTAGATTACACACCAGATACAGCACTGGGCCACAAGTTTAAAATGTGGCGAAAACAAGTTCAGCAAGAACTACTTTCAAATGGTTTTGTAACGGAAGCAATGACAATAGAGCTAATTATCTCAGCACTTAAAAATGATGAGCTGTCATTGCCTAAAAATATTTTTACCTTTGCATTTGATGAAATCCCGCCTCTTTACCAGGATTTGTTTGATGCAATTGCTAAACACACCAATTTAAGTGAGCTAAAACCATTAAGAAGCCAAGCCAAATGGTATCGAGTAGAAACACTTAACAGTGAAGATCAATTCAAAACGGCTGCAAAGTGGGCCTCTAAAATAATTGAAAATGAAAATGGCAAATCTATTGCGATTGTGTCTCCAGATCTAAAATCGCAAAAAGAAGACATTCTTAAAAGTCTAAATGATGTGTTTGAGCCACAGTGGATATTACCTGAAAGTGGGAACTACACAGCGCCATATGATGTATCGCTTGGTGAATCATTAAGTCAAATCCCATTATTCAATAGAGCGCTTTATTACTTGTCTCTAGGGAATATCGTGAAATCTGAAGAGGTTTTAAACATCATTAATGACCCATTTGCTTTTGCTAATAAAGAGAAGATGGGAAGACGGCGTTTTGCTAAAAAAATGCGCGACAATCGTGGCATAAAAACAGCAATAAAATCGCTCGCAATGAAATCCTCTTGCCCGCCTTTACTCTCAAAGTCACTGAATGATTTTGCGAACTTGAGCGAAACATTAAACGCGAGCTCTATGTTACCTAGCAAATGGGCCTTGGCATTCAATGACTTGCTATCAGTCATTGGCTGGGCAAAAAACATTGAGTTGAATGAATTAGAGCTGCTTGGAGTAAAAAAGTGGAGCGGAGTTCTCGATAAGCTGACTGGACTAGATGCTCATACGGGGGCCATAACAAAAGAACTGGCGCTACGTTTAATTAATCAATACACATCAAACACACTTGTTACACCAAAATCAAAGGGCTCACCTGTAAATGTATTGGGCACACTAGAAGCCGCAGGCTTAGATTTTGATTACATTTGGGTTTTAGATTGCAATAACAACGTCTTTCCCGCCAAAGCAGAGCCGAACGCTTGCTTACCCCAATCAATACAAATTGAGAGCAAAACACCGCATAGTAGCGGTGAACGCGAGCATGAATTTACTAGCAAACTATTCAAACGATACAGGACATCCTGCGATGAATTATATACAAGCTACACCGCTGAGGATGAATATGGTACCAAAGAGCCAGCCTTCATTCTAACAGCAGCAGATACCGACATCGATGCTGATTCAATTATTGACCATGATTTGATTTGTTATAAGGAAGCAAGCTTTCAGCGCTTCAGCACACATAGTGTTAATAATGATATTGGACCATTATCAACAAACAACAACATGATACCAGGCGGGGTTGCAGTATTGGATCTAATGAGTCTTTGCCCTATGCAAGCAGTTACCAAGAATAGACTAAAAGTTGGTGAACATAAGCCTAACTTTACTATGGGGTTGTATGGTGGTGAAAGAGGGGAAATGATACACAACGCACTAGAAGCGATGTGGAGTGAAATCATTGAACTGGCTAAAAAGCGTGGTGCGCCTACACATAGCGACCAATTACATTCGATGGAGCCGGTTGATGTGAAAAGCATGATTGAGCGAGCAGTCGATATTGCCTTTTTTTGGTTAGATCGTGACGACATAAGTCAGGAGCTAATAGAGCAAGAACGTATGCAAATGGTCTCCACACTCACACAATGGATTGAAATTGAAAAAGCGAGAGACAAATTCAATGTTTTAGCGATGGAAAAGTCTGATTACGTGATTCTAGGTGACTTTAGAATAAAAATACGCAAAGACAGGCTCGACAGTGTGGTTAATTCAGCAAATATTAACAAAACGCTTGCGCTAGATTACAAAAGTAGCGAAGAATCATGCACAAGCGCATTGAGTAAAAATATTGATAAATCGCAGTTACCTCTAGCAGTACTTAGTGAAGGTGCCAACGGCGTAGGTTACTTAAATGTTATTCCTCATTCATCAAACATTAGTGGGTTGACGGACGATGAATCATTAGAAATGTTTAAACCTATTGGCAAACACAGAGCCCACGCGCCGAAGGAATGGGAAGAACTGAAAGGCTGGTGGCGAGAAACGCTAGCGGAGCGTGTAAAACAATATGCACAAGGCTATATATCATTTACGCCGAGCACTAAAGCATGTGCCTACTGTGTTAAGCGCAGTTTGTGTGAGCATTCAGTAGCATAATCAAAACAACAGATAGCAGAGGTCTAAATTGAAATTCAAACTATCACTAAGAGATACGGCGATTTTAGTGGCTGCACTCAGTGCAATCATTATGGCCTTTTACTTAACCCAAGAAAAAGCAAACGTCATTGATCCGCGTAAAACATTACCAATGGTGGTATTCGAAGACAAAGACAAACTTTGGCAAGTAGTCACATACAGCGGTGAGCCTGTTACAGCATTTAGTATTGAAGTCTTCCCAAAATACGAAGAGTCATTGAAAAAGGTGTACATCAACTACCGCTCGCAGTTTGTATTTCATGATGGCACGCCAATTTTACTTGATAGCGAACCACTGTTCTGGAATAGAGCCGGTGAAATAGTTGATTACAATTACAATTATATCAATGAAGGGTTGGTTTTTTTCGTTGGTAATAAGGGAATGAAGCCAAGAACGGCAATGACGCTAAAGACGCTTAAAGAAGACCTACGAAATAACGTGTTGAAAGAAGAGGATATATTAAGAAACAAACAAATTAGTCAAATTGCAGGTAAGGGAAAATCAAGATGATAAAAAAACACCTGAAGATTCGCGCAGTAGATAGGCTACAAAAATCAGACCAAAAACGAACGCTGATATTGCTTTGCATAGTCGATACATTTTTACTGGCGAGTAAGCAACCTGTAAATGTATTAAGTCTCAACGGTAATGCATTGCTCCCTCATGTAGTAGGCGAATATACGCAAAGAAAGCTGTTGAAGATTATTGATAATGAGCTACCTCTGATAATCTATAACGCCATCATTTGCAATGACATAGAATTACATAGCGCTATTCTACATGAGCTCGAAGTATTAGAAACATCACTGAGAAATAGGCGAAATAACGAGTGGGTGAAGCTATTACTTAAAAGTGCAGTCGATGAAATGCCAATCACCAATAAATACCTTTTAAGCAAAACAGACAAGCAGGCCCAAAAACTAGGCGCAGATAGGACGCAATACAATACGTATTGTGCGGCACACTTAGAAGCATTAAAAAAGCTATTCAAAGAAAAAAAGCAATGTAAATCATTGTGCGATTGGTTCAATGTTAAAAAGCAAGAGCTCCAGGATCTATAATTAACACCATAACTCTACGAACAAGACCAAGCTTTAATGCGCATGGCACTTTTTCTGCAATTAAATAGCAAGTCTCTAAACTGGGTATGTGTTGAATAGGTATTACCCAAATAAAATAGCAATAGCAGAGGAATGATATGGTAACTGAAATACCTGTAAAGGTACTTGAAAAAGCGGTGCGAGATTTAATAGCTTTTAATGAATTCACATTGTACTTCGAACGTGACACTGACGAATGCACAGGCATAACGTTTGCCCTTGAGTTTTTATACTGCTCTTTGAATTTGAATAGCAGCCATATTGACTCAGCGGAGCTGATAGAAGTTCTGGTTGCAAAGCTAGATGAAACGGCTCAAAAATTAAATATAAAAGGCTGGGAAAGTGTTAGAGCTAATCTACCTTTTGCACGTTGTCAAAACTAATTTAGGTGGTAGGTGAGGCATGAAACGATGAAAACTGATGGTTCTATGGGGTGGGTTACTAAAGCTCAGTTTGAACTTATTGAAACCATTGGAGTAGTTTGTATGGCTGCAGATAAAGGAAGCAAAGAAGTTACGGCAAACGAAGTAAAGCATTTTGAGTGTGAGTGTCCCTACTGTGAAGCACTTGTCCGTGTGGCAGATGATAATGTTATTTCTGGTGCTTCATTTAACAAGAGTGTACGGAATGCGGCAAAGAATTCCCTGCTCGTTGCGCATAATTGGAAATCTGGCTTTTAAAAATTTTTAACTCGGGACATTTATGGCAGGATATGAACGTAGATTATTAAATGAAGACGATTTAACTAAGCTGTATAAGCTGACCAATCCAAAATTAAATCCTAAGCCAACGCTACATACTGTTATAAGCTATCAATCAAATCAGTGGGAGATAGAAGACTCGCACCTATTGAGAGGCTACAGAGCCAGCAAAGGTTCATTAGCTATGAAGGTGCGTAAGTACGAAGCAAAAAAAACATGGCCTGATTCATGTCAATTGGGAATAGGTGTTTTTGAGGACGATAAGTTAATCCATGTGCTAACAGCTAAAGATTTGGGGGTGAAGCCAGAACGTCAGGTTAAGGCTAGTTTACCATTGGATGATGCCTTGGGAGCTATCGGGTTATCGAGAAAAGATGTTACATGAGTAGTGCTTAACGATATTGAAAAAGGGATAATATGACAGCTCCATTGATTTTAAGTGAAGTTAAACAAAAGCTAGCTAGTGTTGTGAGTGAAAGCTTCGAATGGCCAGAGATACCAAAAGGGTGGCAACTGGAGTTTATTGTTTACCCTGACGGTGAAGTGAGTATGGATTTACTGCATCCTGTTTCTGGTATGTTTTGGTCAGAAGATAATGGGCATTTTGAGCTTCCTATCATGAATAATGGGAAATTCATTACGGCAACTGCTTTGAAAGATGCCGGTATACCGTTTATGACCACATTTGGTCATGCAGTTGTCTCTGAGAAGCCACAACCACCGCATTTAAAAAGCGTTTAAATGTATTAATCGAAGGGTTGGAATTATGACTAAATTAACAGGGTTGTCAGATAGTTATTCTAATCCGATAAAAATCGGAAATAAGATCAAGATTACAAATGAAATAAACCATGAGTTACATGGTGCATGGGTAGTCTATGAAGTTATACAAAAAGGGCTTACTCCTGTTGTATCTTACCTTTATTCAGAAAAAGGTCAGATATTTCCTGAAGGACATTCTGCTGGGCCTTTATGTAATGAATACGATCTTGAGCAATTTGTTTTTGAGAAAGATATATCAAAAATAAAACCAACGAATGAAATAGTTGTAGTTGAATGAATTTTGGTGAAAATAAAATAGTAATTAGATAATTGCAATGTAGGCGAGGGATTTAGTATGGCTCTTGAGTACCTATATACACACTGGAAGTCCATTTTTTTAGCTAGTGGCTTTACTGATGATGTTGCACAAGAAGAATATCAAACGTGGTGTGAGGGGCTTGGTGGTGATTTAGATAACGAGTTTCAACAAAACGAGTTCTCTGTCAGGTCAGCAGCAAAAGAAGCTGTTAACGAATTAAAGGAATATTCGTAGTTGGATTACAGTATGGGTAAACAGATACCACGATTTGAGCGGAAAAGTAATGGTGCAGCTGCATTGTTTGTTGGTCATACAGATGAATATGGTGAAGAGCTGATCATGACGCATTAACTTTCAGAAAAAACAGCACACCGGTTACTTAACGCATTAACAAAGGTTGAGCCAAAGCTTCAAGCAAAAATTAAATAACGATATTGGATCAAAAAAATGAAAGAACAACTGGAATTATTATCAAAGTATTCAGGTAAGACTATAGAAGAAATTGAAACGCTGTTCATAGGTAACCCAAGCTTACTAAGTGCTTCAGTTTTAGGTGTTAATGTTTTTGAAGAATTAAAAACACAAATAAATAAAAATCAGGTTTTAAAGGAGTTGATAGTTTATATCAATGATAATTATTCAGTTGGTGATAAGTTAGCCCCTGATAGAAACGTAGCTGAAGCTCTTGGCTACGAAAGGTCTACTATTCGTGAATACTACCCGCATTTAAAACTTTTTGGTTATTTAGATGTTCACCACGGGAAATCGACAGTATTTAAACGCTCTTTTGAAAAACATATTATTGAGCTTGTTAAAAGTTGATATTGGAAAGAGCATGATTGAAAAATACTTATATTTTGAGCCGACAATTTATGTTCCTTACGATCTTGATTTACGTGATAAAAACGCCATCAAGTTAACAAAAATGTGGGTAGAGAATGGACAGGAAATTGATATTCCAAGTTTATTTGATAAGTTTGTTCGACTACCAAATAAAAATTATTTAAAGGCCCAATTTAAAAAATCATTACACATGGAAATTTCGAAACTTGTAGATACTGAAGGTGTAATAACTTTGCATATGCAATATGAAATTAACTTTCAAGGAGAAGAGCCTTTAAAAGTTTTCCATAAACAAAACTTAAATTTTCAATCAAGCAATCAGCATCATAAAATCATTAATCAGTATTCATCTTCAATGGCATTACCAGCAATATTTGGCAAAGAAGGGCTGTCTTTAGCTAAGACTGAAGATACTAATGATACTAGCAAAACAATCTTACAAATAGGTTTACTAGAAGAAGATAAAACACGAAGAACTTGGTGTGTTGAAACGCTTGATAGATTACACCCAAACACTGATTTAAAACATGGTGTTTTACATTAATAGTTAACGTAGGAATATTTTGTGCAGCTTAGTAAAAAAGACAAGTTCGCTAGAAAAGCGCTCATGACACTGGCCCTTTATTCATCACTGATATCAGCGAGCACAGAGGAGACTGACGCTATAGAAAGTGAACTGAAGCTTGTTGTAGAAGAAATCAATAAACACACCCCCAAACGCATTGATGACAACAGCAAGCTAATGCTGGTGGAACAAGAGGCCGCAAAACTGATTTACATCATGCAATTGAATGGGAAAGTTGAAGATAGGGGGGTGTTTAAGGAAAAAACACAACAGGTGATAACGAGTAATCTATGCAAAGATGAGTCGCACACTTACTTTATAGAGAACAACATAGAGATAGAATACAAATACCTTGATTTTGAAGGCGTGCCTGTAGCACGCTTCAGCGTTGATTTAACTACTTGTTAGTCGAAGTAATCGTGCAATCGACTAGAGGAAGATCGGGGTTTATTAGCGTGTCAGATGTTTCAAACACCATTTTATCCCAGTCGGCGCACCCATCGCGTAGTTTTAGTGGCCATGGCGTCTTAAACTTATCAGAGAGGGCTTGAATAGTCTCTTTTTCTGAAGTCCAATCGCGATGCTTGCCTTCAAGTACAGGCTCAGGCTTTCTGTTTTTACCGAACAAAAATCCCCGCTTGCAAATCATTGTATATTTAATGTGCTCATGAACTGCGTAATTAACACCATCAATGCAAACGTATCGCTTTCCTTTTGCAGAGCTCATATTAAACCTCGCTATCAATATTAGAAAGAGAAGAGTAACCCCACCGCAAGGTAAAATTATTGATAATAATGCAGTCTAAACACATAGCGAATCCTAGTTTCGAACAAAATAATAAGCGACAACATTATTCAGGTTATGAGTTCAATACCTGAATAAAACATGAACAAAGTCGATTTTACATGAGATAAATTAAAAGTAAAAATAAATGATAGTATTTTCTACGGTTTTGCGGTTTTTTGATAACAAAGTAGTATTTTTGTCCGCGTTTTATAGCCAATAACGCCTAAAGTGCGACCATATTTAAAATAAAACCACAAAACCGTGAAATTTATTACTTTTCTTTCTCACCTTTACTTGCTTCATTGTCAGGCACACCGGAAATGCAAGCTTTATCTAATACAAACTCAACAACAGGCTCTTTAAATTCGGTTACTAAATATGCGACTGCGAGCGGGCTAATTAAAATTGCAAGAATGTTTAGAATCCCATTTAAAAAAACTCCGAAAATTGCAGAAACCAACGCTGATGCAAGACCGAAACCTAGCAATAATATAAATATACCCTTTAGTGAAATTGATTTTTGTATATCGCCACATTTAAATGACACAACAGTACTATCAAGATTTTTTAACATAACGTTCTCCGTTAAAGATATAAAATGTAAATAAAAACAAGGAAAGCTAATATGAGCTTACCGAATAACACAAAATTACCGACTATCAATTCTGAAATTGACTGACATAATGAGGCGACAGTAAAGCCAAAGAGCACGCGAGCCTGAAACCCTGCCACTTCAGAATAAACACCGACACCCAGCGAAAAAATAGAGAATACTACAGCTATGGTTGCTACAAGCTGTAATAAGTGAGCGAACAAAAACCGTTCAGAGCCAAATAGCTTATAATAGCCATACTTTGTAAAGTGCCAGCGCTTGTGTATTCCTGAGTCTATAAATAACTCTTTAATTTTTTCGTTCTTCACACTTCCCCTCCCAGGCCACTGATACGATAATCAACCCCAACCGCTTCTAAGTAACAGTTATAAAGCCGCCTATTATCACTTGAAAATATGTTTGAGCGATTTACTTGCTTATACAGCTCAAAGCCAATTTGCACTGCAGATAAGAGGTTGCTTTCATAGACAAAGCGAGACGCTAAATTAGGTCGGAAATAGTCAACCTTTTCCATGGAACCAGAATATGCATTTAAACTTCTAGTTAGTTTTTTATCTCTTGGTAAATGAAGAGTGAGCTTCTTACGAACCCGAGTCATGCCTACGTAAAATAAGCGCCGTTCAACTTCAATTTGATATGGATCTGTACCGCAATCAATCGAGGGACAGACGCCTTCTTCACAATGAGCCATAATCACGTAAGGCCATGCAAGCCCCTTGCTTTTATGCAAAGTACAAAATTGAATAGCATTAGCATCAGTGGACTGCGTTGTTAACTCTTTTAATTCATTGATAATCCCAAGAGCAACATCGATGTTGTCATCGAGTGACGCATAGAAATCTAACAGTAAAGTGAGCTTTTTGAGCTCGACATGACCGTTTCTTTTTTTGTTAAAAAAGGACTCGAACCGCGCTTCTTTAAATAGTCTCTGCAACAGATAGCCAGTTTCTTTATTTCTTGATTTTAAAACTATGTGGACCGCTTTAATACGTCTTGTAATTATGTCGAACTCATACTGTGATAGTGAGGTTGAATATGACTTGGTAAACGCGGATATGGACTTATCAGCGTCACCTAAGAAAATCATTTCTATTGCATGTGACAATTTAGAACCATCTACACCCCACAAAAATGAAACTAAGAACCTTTGTAGCGCCCCACTTTTCTCAGCTTTCGAAGAGTTCTCAGATAAAAGCACCAGCATATCGCTTAAAAATGCCGTATTTAGTGAATCGAGTATGGTTTTACTGTCTTTACTAATAAAGTAAGGGAAGCCTGAACGTAAAAGTGCAAGCTCCAAGGTAAAGGTACTACTATAACTACGAATTAGTATAGCAATGTCACTGTAAGTACCCCCATCAAGGAGAAATTGCTTTATGTTATCAATTAGGTCGCTTTGTTTAATATCAGCATGTAAGTCATCATAATGAGCAATTGAAAAGTTGGTGTTTAGATCGTTACGACCAGAAATACAAATTTTATCAATTCGGTCACTATTGTTATGAATAATATTATTAGCAACAAGCGCTGCTGTATGGCCATAACGATATGTCTTTGACAGCTTGAAAAGTTTTACATCATTAAAATCACGATCAATTTCATCTTTCAAGAATCGAGGGCTTGCACCTGTGAAATCATAAATAGTTTGATCATCATCACCTACAACGTTAACGCACGCTTTGGTTCCAGAAATTATTTTAACGAGAGTGTGGCTTGCCGCGTTAGCATCTTGATATTCATCAACCATCACAACGTCATACTTATTTATAAATCTGCGCAACAAGTCGGGATGCTCCCTATGTAGCATAACGATGTCATAAATAAGATCGGGGAAAAATTGAATGTTTTCGGCCTTTCTCTTCTGTTCGCTTTGGCGATATGCTTCGATAAATGGAAATAGCTGCTCAGAGTAATGAAACTGACTAAATACAACCTCTGGTTCTAGTAGAGAAGATTTGCATAATTCATTAAATTTAGTGAACGCACTTACGGTCACAGAACTGGTAACCTGCATTTTTTTATGCAAGTGGGTGGGTATAAATTGCGATAGACATTCTTTGTAGAATCGTTTGTATTTGTAGCTTTCTGGCATGAAATTTTGTGCCGGAATAACCCCTGACTTTTCCAGAAGGAATCCAATTTTTTTTGCGTAAGAGTGATATGTTCTAACTTCAGGCAGGTGCATGTATTCAAGTTGCTCTAGGTCATTTTTGAAATTCACAGCTGCAGAGTCGTTAAACATCACAACTAAAATTCTGTCAGCGTCAATACCAGACTGAAGCAAATGACCAACACGGTAGACAAGCACAGTTGACTTGCCCGAACCAGGTACCGCGATCACTTTTATATTCCAGCCTACCGGAGCAAGCACAATAGAATTTTGTTCTTCAGCAAGTTGAAATGCCATTTTTGTGATTATTTCTTAAAATTTAAATATCTTGCTTGGAGTTAATATTGTTATGCTGATTCAATCAATAAATAAGTGAATATTTATAAAAATATGCAAACATTTCAGCTTTACCACTTAAATCATCGTGATCTTACACATGTAGATTTAAAAAAACGTTTGCTTAGTAGTAACCGGCCTCTAGATGAAAGCATCGTCAAAGCGTACTCTAATTCTCGCCAACATGAATTACATATTAGAGATACTTTCACTGAGGTGAGTAAGCATGACTTTTTAAAGGATAAGTGCAGCATTGCTAGAACATTGTTTGATAAAGGTATCTACACTTACGTGGCAGACATAAAAGCAAACAACGTTTTTGAGGTTATTACACGAACCAACTCAATTAATGGGTATTGGTTTATGAAAAGGCTTAAAAACGTTGTATTCAAGGCGCTTTCCGAGAGAGATACGAGGAGTTATGACATAATTACTTGCGATGAGGGAAGGTTTCTTGTTAATGGAGTCGGCGTCATTGATCTAGATAAAGAGGTTATTTTTAATATCAACAATGATATCTAATAGTGCATTAAAGAAGGTGTTGAAATAGTGAAAAAGTTACTATCCCTTGCTCTCAAGGCTTTTGCTTCTCTGATTGGTGGTTCTGGCACAGCTGATGAGGTTGAAGACAAGAATGCTGTATCATATAAACCAAAAGGTGAAAATGGTGAGCTAATCCAAGTTTACGAAACCAAAGATAAAGGACTTTAATTTATAAACATTCAGTAATTCATGACTGAGTAATTTAAATCTAGATTGAAAAAAGAAAAGTAGAGAGACTATGTCGAAAACATATATAAGAGTTAAAGTTGTGAAGGTTCCTTATGGCGCTGTATGGCAACGTCTTAGTAGTATCATAGAGGATAGCTTGGCTGTTTCTTGCGGTGATAGCGAGTACGAATTTAGAACGTATGGTGATGCAATTGAGTTTCAAGAAGCGTGCAGAGACTTAAATGTTGAATTCACCGTAAAAGATCTTTCAGATGACTGATATGTGGCAGTATTTTGAGCTGTCCAAAGTTCGGCATAATCACCTCAATACTTTAAGTAGGTAAATACAGCTAGATATAGTAAAAACTGATAAATAGGTGAAAGGCTTATGTATTTGTCGTTAACCCCAACTAAATTGGGGGGAGGGGTTGTAATTAAAGGTGACTCACTAACAATCAATAAGGTAGAAAGGCTGTTAACCAGAACCGCAATTGAGTCGCACTCTTGTTATGACAACGGCATGTGTATGACGCTATCACGTTATTTTGAAGAGAAGAGTCGCGCTGTTGATTGGGTTACTTTAATCGCAGGGTTGACAGCTCTTAGGAACAGCCTTGGTTATCGGTTGAATAAAGAAAATCATGCCTTAATTTGCTTGCTCGAATATGAAGTCAGTAATGCGCTTTATATGTTTTTAGGTGAACATACGCACGCAGAGGTTGATGATGCTCTTAACTCTCTATATGGCCTTAATGATCATCTGTGTGGTGAGGTGATAGAGAGTCGGATGGTTTACTTGTACTTGCTTAAGACTCCTGAATATAGAAAAAAAGAGTTATTAAATATAATCAAGTCCATAAGTCCAATTTTACGATTTTCAAATCGTGACTATCTAAAAAGGTTTGAAGGGCTTAGCAGCAGTCAATTAAACTACCCAGCAGGGGCTACATTTGAATATGAACTCTAATATTCAAATGTAGCCATTTAAAAGCATTGTCGAACCTGCGGAGCAAATCAAACAATTAACTTTCAAGGAATTTTTAAGGATGAAAAAAAAATTAGAACTATTGACGCGAATAGAATCAGGGGAAGTGACTATTAATGAGCTTAGTAGCTCTGACCAAATAATGGCTTCAATGGCCTTTCAAAAACTAGATTTACTACCAAAAAGTGAAACTCATACTCAATCACTCGCGAAACTTAGTGATACTCAAAATAAGGCTATCAAAGCATTTCTGAAGCGTCCGATAACCTTAATTGATAAGATCTTAGCACACGACTTAACGAAGCCCTTAACAGCAGAAATTAAAGAAGGGTTATTATTAGATTCGGGGAATTCATCGCCTTTTAGAAAAGATTGGCTCCAAAACACAAAGAAAGACACTGCTGTAATGTTCCTCAAACAACAGTATGAACATGTAGGCGACTATTTGTGCTGTCAAGTTCACTTATTAAACTTGTTACACATGCATTATGGCATAGCCGGTAGTTTCCCCCACCCTTACCTACAGGTTAATACTGGCTCGGTAATAGATAAAGTTAAAGGCAATCCGTACTCAAAGCACGAAAACACCCCTTTTAAAGGTCCAGTATTAAAAGGATTTTATTATAATCACATAGAGCTCTTCCCATTTTCCTCTCAATACGGTCGAAGTTCAATTTACAAAGGGCCGGAATTTGAGAGTTTAAAAAATAAAAAAATAGCAGAGGCGGAGGTTAGGCTGAAAAGTGATAGTGATCCAATACAACAAGCTGAATCAGCTAATAATGAAGCCGTAAAGATAAGCAATGACTTGTTTAAGGAAACTGATCAGGCTGTTTGTAAAAAGAGCCCATTAGATAAGGGTAAGGTAACAGGCCCTTGGTTGATCAGTGAAAAGTCAAACACTAATGAATATAATTACTTGTGTATCACTCCTCATGGCAATTCTATGTATCCAGATAAAGATATAAAAGCAATTATCGATAGTGCGAAATATTTCAAGCTCTAGCAATGTTGTTCTGTGTAAAAAACGCAACTAGTTAAGCTAGTAGCTATGGCAATTACCAAAAGTATAAGAAAAGAGGTGGGAATGAAATTTCAAGGGAATCCTGGTGAAGAATTAGTGAGTTATCTATCAAGTAAAAGCGGTATCTTAGCCACACCTCCAAAGCAGGACCAATTTGGCTGGGATTTACATTTTCAGTTTTCCTCTAATTTAACTCCCATTTTCATGGATGAGCATGAGAGTAACTATAATGCTTATGTGCAGGTTAAAGAGTTTACACAGGATTACGACAACTATAAAGGCAGAGATATTAAGCTATCTAATATTCAACATATGATATCTTCAAGCTCACCTTGCTTTGTTATTTTTGCGCAAACCACCAATGAAGAATTGTATGTAGTCCATTTAGGCTTTGAACTGATTGAGTTAGGCCTAAAAAAGATAAGACTAGCGCAAGCCCGCAACACACCACTTCATAAATCTACCATGAGGATCAACCCTCACATTTGCAACGCAAAAAAAGTCGGGTTATCTGATAATTTGAAAAATGTATTAATAGATATTGTAGGTCACTCCCCCAAAAAATATGTTGAGGAAAAACAAAGTTTTACCAAGTCGGTAGGATATCTTGATGGCGCTATTGAGGTGATTGGTACCTTGTCTGAAAGAGAGCTACTTGAAGTTGAACTCGGTTTAAAGAATAGCGTAGAAGTAACAGTAGAGCAGTTTAATAACATTCGTTTTGATACCCCACTACCTTTTCCATTTAAACCTTTAAAAGTTGAATTGTTGAGCAACGAATACGCTGAATCAATAAGTGTTTTCACAAATAACATTCCTGATGATGAAGTTTTATTCATACGGAAAAGCGATGATACCCTGCCACTCACGTTGAATGGGAAATTAAGAATATCTTCGCAATCTACACAATTTGGTGTTTTTGCGTTCGATAGTGAATTTTTTAAGTTGATAATTTCCGAAAAACCGAAATGTTCATTGGAGATTTCATTTAATCTGCACAAATTGCTCACAACACAAATGACACTTGATGAGTTAAGGTATCAAATGGAAATGGCCTCATACATGTTTAGTGGAGATGAATTATTGTATGGGTTTAAATCATTAGATAACGGTGAGTGCAACCGTTGCACCGAAAGAGCGTCTGGTGTGCACTTAAAAGAAGTTTATGAAGTACTGCAAATGCTCGATACTTATGAGCAATTATTGAAGTTATTAAAGATAAACAAGTCATCACCTATAGATCCAATGTTTCTATTCCAAAAGAGACGCAAGCTAAAAACTATACTTGATATAATTTTTAATCCAACGGATGTTACATTACGGTTCCCTACAGTGTCGGGCATTAACAGCGGTGAGTCCGTATTAATATTTATTCCTTTTCAAATAAAAGTGAATAACCATGAATACATTATTACAGTCAGGGCCCAGGGCAATATGGTTGTATTTGATGGACAAGGCTATCTAGCAAAAGGACATTCTCACTCCTTAATGTCACCCATATTAGCCCAAAAAAAGCCAGTACGTGATTTATTCAAAAAGCTAGACCACTTGATTAGTCATGATAAAGAAAGTGTTCATAAACTAGTGATATACACAGCCATGAGTAAAGAGCTTGCGGTGTCTGCAAAGCCAAATATCATATATGACTAGGTCATTTTAGTGAGAGCAATAACCGCATGGAAATGAATGAAAATGGACATAAGTTCAATAAAACATTCAAAGGTCTTGAAGGGTATAGCCATTTTAATGCGTGTGTGGGTAATAACGGTGCGCCAGACTTACCTTATTACGCAGATGGTTTTCTAGACGCAGCATACAAACTGGGTGAGATGGTTGTAGAGAATTACCCTCATTATAGTGTTGATGAATTTATTTACCCAATTGGATTTAATTTGCGTCACAGCATCGAGCTATGGTTAATGCACTTTATCAAGCACCTTCGTAAAATCAGAAGTGATTATCTTTTTAAAATCTGCCCTAAGAATGGAACGCAGCAAACACTGACCCAAAAGAATATGGAGGATACTCATAGCATAGTGAAACTATGGGAGTGGTGGTTGATTAATTCTCAAGAAAGAGACAGCCGGTTAGGGGTAATTAGTGAGCAGCTGAAAGAGTTTATTGAAGATATAAGCGAAATAGATCCAACAGGACAAACATTTCGGTACCCGTACAGCACAGAGTCTGAAAAGCACTTGGTAAAAACTCCGATAATTAATGTACTCAACTTAACGATGCGTATAGGGGAGTTACGCACTATTCTGGGTGAGCTCAATTACTTGTTAAAAGAGCTGGAGGAAGAGTACGACTGCGGCACTTTCACAAAAACTCTGTCTAGAGCTCAAATATCCACGATATCTGAGTCACTTCCTTCATTTCAAAGCTGGAAGGAGCCTATTTTTAAAGAGGCGAAAGCAAGCATTAAGGAAAGTTTTAAAATAAGTAATTCAGAGTTTAACAATGTCATCAACATTATAAAAACGCATCGATCATTCGCATATAATATTGGCATTCACTTCGAACTTAAGGCTGCTACATTTGATAATTTCCAAATTTTCCTAGATGCATGGCTGCTATTTCATCCTGATGCCATGCGAAAACGCCTAGAATACGATTATGATAACCCTATAACCAATATAGTCGGGTTAAAGGGTGTTAAAGCGAGTGAGCTTTACGAAAGGCTTGCTCGAAAAGCGGAAGTTGTAAAGGAGGTTCACGCGAAATTAAGTGTCGAAGCTCAAGCTGATTTTTCAGCCTTGTTTTATTTGGCTCATTACAATAACTATTGTGAAGATTACGACTGGCTTTTCGAAAGGGAGATGAATGCTTTCTTGATTGCTCAAAATGATACTAATGATGCTTATTCAGCTCTAAAGTTCGTTTTGGAAAAAGCAAATTACATACAAAATCTGAGTACAAGTTTGCACATATTGAAGCACTCCAGTTTACTGAAGAAACTAAAAAAGCATTATGAAGGTAAAATTATATTTGATTGAGCATGATGCTTGAGTCGATTATGTATACAGGCACTTAGCTGTTTGAGCAAAAGGAAAACCTAATACTGTAATATAAACTTTATCAGTGATATTTCATTAATCGCTAGTTTTAATACACTTTGGTTAACACACCAAATTCATTGACGTTGGCGAATTGCCAATCCTGCGATATTACTTACACAAAATGGGAGAGTTAGTATGGAACTAGATGTTGATTTTACTAATTTACACTTAGCTGCTGCAAAAATGAGAGGTATTGAACTCAATGCTGAGCAATTTATAAGTTTTGCCAGCACCGTGATTGACGGAATTGATAATGAGTTGGCCGCGTATTTAGAATTGAGTTTTAATCAAGTCATACGTGGCGAAGACGTTAAGGCTGGGAGTGATTTTAACCAGTTAATAAAAGACTTCATAGCGCAGATGTGCCACTAATATAACAGGAGATATGAATGAATAGTCATGAAGCTGGGCACTGCGCGAGAGTTGCAGCGCTAAATAAAGTTATCAAAGCTAAAGAGGATAAAAATCCAGACTCGAAGCGTTTAAAGCAAGAGATAACAGGGTTAGAATCACGTATTGTGCATGCGGTAGGTGCAGAGCGGGAACAATTAAAAAAACAAAAAGTGTTGAAGGAAATTGAGCTCAAATCCAAATAGCAACCGTAATTATGTTACTGTGCAAACTAATACCAAGATAAAATTTGAAACTTATTTTTTTAGGATAAATTGATGTCAAACCATGCCCGCCTTGAGACTAGCGATTTTATATTTCATGGGGAAGATCTTTTAAGTGGTAACACGACTGTGCCAGTAATCGACGGTGAAAAGTCTCAAGTAGTATCAAAAGGAGACTCATCTATATTCTTTGGTATGGATAAATTCATTGTCGCTTTTATGTTAAAGCAGGGGGTTCATGAAGTTGAGTTAACACAAAGCGATATGGATAAAGTCGAATCATTCTCTATTGATTGGCGTGATGGTAACTCAAAAGTCGTATTAAGTGCTAACCACCTACCACTGAAAGGTGGGAAAGATGTTGTGCCAATTGTCGTTTATTCACCAAAGTACCCATTTGATAAAGATTGCGATCAATTCTGGGATTTTTACACCCCTAAATTAGCAGGGAAAGGTATTGTTTATATTTTGCTTACACCTGAAAGTCTCGAAGGTGATGAAAAAATTATTTACATCAATAGAGCGCTAAAAATGTACAAGTCAATTTCGGAAAATACACGTTTAGAATACAAACCATTCAACCCAGCTGAAATTGAAAATACACTTAATAAAGTGTCAGGAAGCAGCCAAAATAAATCCGGCTTTATAAGAAACATCTTTCGATTCTTAGGACGTTAGCTAACTCCCACGAAAACATTAGGGAGAATTAAGATACCTACCATAGAGAGAATTTGGCACTTTCCATATTCTCTCTATAGTAAATAATGCGCTAGCCCCAAATATATAAAATACCTCCAATAAATCATACCGTTAATGTTACAGGGTCTTTCCCTGAAATGTTTTTTTCTAATGGTACCTTAAATCAATAAACAGATTATTGATTGTATAGAGGTTCCAATGTTAGTTGACAGTCAGGCGCGTAAAGACGCACTCAATTTAGAAAGCAAAATTATCAAAGCACCGGCTGGTTCTGGCAAAACAGGCCTTCTTACCAATTACTACCTAAAACTTTTAAGCGTTGTGTCTCACCCGCGGGAAATTCAAGCGATGACATTTACGAACAAAGCGGCCAAAGAAATGGCCGAACGTATCCTGTTATCATTAAATCGAGCTAAGTCAGGCTACAAGCCATGTAATGACTTTGAGAAAGAAAACATTGAACTTTCGCTAGCCGCATTAAAAAACTCAGCTAAAAGAGGTTGGTGTATTGAAGAAAACATCAACATGCTTCAAATAAGCACAATAGACAGCTTCTGTAAAAAAATATTAATGCAAACCGCTGGGGAGCACGAAGGAACGCTGGCCACTCGAAATGTAAGTAACGATCCGCATCTTTTATATGAACAAGCGGTAACTGAATTACTTTACCTTCACACCGATGATAAATATGGTTCTGCAATAAGAAACCTGATTGCTCACTTTGGTAATAAAGTAAATCGCGTTGAAAAATTGCTAATAGAAATGCTAGAAACTAGAGAGCGCTGGATTCCGGTCTTGTTCATGCAAAAAACGCAGGTCAGAGAAGCATTAGAATCAAAACGAGCAAGTTTTATTGTTCACACATCACAGGAGTTTTTTGACTCGGTTAAAAGCTATGAGCCGAAATTACGCTCAACATTCAGATTACTCAATAACTCTGTCTGTAACCTATCTACGTTCTGTGAAAATGGATTCGATAATGATCTTCTTACTAATACAGACACATTTAAGGCGATTACAAAGCTCTTACTGACAGCTGCAGGGGCACCAAAGAAACGTTTCACAAAAAATGACGGTATACCCGCTGAGCTGTCAAAATCAGAGAAAGACAAGTTAACATCTGAACTGAAGGAGCTGGCGAACATTTGTGGCAACGACTTAGCTAAGCTAGCTGCAATACCAAGACCGGAATTTAAAGAAACCGAGTGGGCTTTACTAGAAGCAACGTTTAATGTGATGCCTTTAGCTTTGGCAAAGCTGGCGCTAACCTTTCAAAGTGCTGGCGAAGTTGATTTTACTGAAGTCGCTATGGGGGCGGTACGCGCTTTGAACTCTGAAAGCGGGGTAAGCACAGAGTCGGCCATCAATAAAAGCCAAACAATAAACCACATTTTAGTTGATGAGTTTCAGGACTCTAACGATACGCAGCTCGTGATGCTCGAACTCTTAATTGAAAGCTGGTCAGAAAACGATGGTAATACCCTATTCATCGTGGGTGACCCTATGCAATCGCTTTATGGGTTCCGTAATGCCAATGTGAATATTTTTATGAAAGCTCAATACGGTATTGGTAATGTCGCTCTAAATAACCTGCAACTTGAAACAAACTTCCGTTCAGTTAGTGGTGTTGTTGAGTGGGTAAACAGTGTTTTTGAAACGGCTTTCCCAAAAAATAATGACTTATTAAATGCAGCATGTAAATACACTAAAAGTGAAGCCATCAAGCTAGGTACCAATGAACAAAATGCAGTTGAGGTCCATGGCTTCTTAAATGATGATGACGGTGAAAATGAAGCTGCGTTTATTGCAGAGCAAGTAAAGGCCATTCAAAACAAGGAACCCAATGCAACCATTGCTATCCTTGGTCGCACTCGTTCAGCACTTAAACCTGTCCTTGCTGAGCTTGAGTCCCAAAACTTACAGGCAAAAGCTGTAAACGTTAATAAAATAAACAAAGAACCTCTGTGCATCACAGCAATAGCATTGGCGAGAATATTAATTGATGACCTCGATAAACTAGCTTGGTTAACCGTTCTAAATAGTGGGCTGGTGGGTTTGTCATTAGATGAAATTGAGGCAATCTTCAAAATTGATGAAGATCCGTATTTAGCCATTAATGACGATAAGGTTGATGAGATTTTGGTGGGTGATAGCTTAACCCGTTTCTGTAACTGCATGAAGGAGATAAACTTTGCGTTGGATGCCAAGCGAAACAAAAACTTCGGACTTGTATTAGAAGGACTTTGGCTAAAACTGAACGGCCCATCATTGGCGGAAACCACCACTGATACAGATAATGTAGCTATATTCTTCGATGTATTTATAGGCATGCAAAGTTATGACTTATCTTTGAGCTGGTTAGAAAGGCAATTAGACAACCTGTATTCAAAACCAAAAGCGTTTGTAGGTAGCGGTAAGCAGATAGAGTTAATGACAATTCATGGTTCTAAAGGTTTGGAGTTTGATTATGTGTTCATTCCAGGCATGCATAAGCGCGGACCAAATACACCTAGCCGCTTATTTTCATGGGGCAAAGTGGAGAATAGAGATTTAGGTGTGTTGGCCTGCAGTGAGGCTATTGGGATTAAAGGCGTAGATATCACTTATCATAACTATCTAAATAAGTTGAACACTATCAAGGAGCAGCATGAGCTTGTTAGGCTGATGTATGTAGCAGTGACTAGAGCAGTTAAACAGGCATTCCTGACAGGTAAAGCCTCATGTAAAAATGGTGAAATTAGTGCACCGGCTAAAAACTCGTTATTTTCAACCATTGGCTCTACATTTTATTCAGAAATTAATTTACATGATACCGGAACCAGTAAAGCCTGTAATAGCGCTATACAGCCAGTACGAAAAGTTATTGATGTCCAATTAGATGTGCAATTGCCACAACGAAATACATTAGCAGCATACAGAGGACAACAACGCACACAGTCATTACCAAATGGCATTGAATATGAAAGTAAGCTTTTACGCTGTGAGCAGGCAGTGCTTCAACAAGTGATAGAGCAAATAGGTAAAGATGGAATTGATAATTGGAATGCTAGAAAAGTGGATGAATACGCCATGGTCATTATGGCATCGCTAAAACAGCACTCGCTACCAAACAGTGAGCTCATACGCTCTGTAATTAACATCAAAAACGAAATAAAAGAACTACTGATATGTGATGTTTTTCGTTCGTTGAACAGCAGTCACGAACTTGACCATAACGAAATAGCTATCACGATTAAGAAAAATCGAGAGCTTAAGAATATCATCATTGATAAAGCGTTTGTTAACGACAGTGGTGTAGCGCATGTTATTGATTGGGAAAGTTCCAAAAAACCAACTGACCAAAATGATGAAACTTACATTGACTCTCAGAAAGCAAAGCATAAATTGACACTTGATCTTTATAGCAAAGCTTATCAAGAGTTAAGTGGGGCTAATCAGGCAACGCAGCTTGTATACTTCACTAAAAGTAAACAGTTAGAGCAGTGCGGTTAATCCGCACGGTTCAATGTATCTAGAAATTAATAGTAACACCAACCCAGGAAAATTCACTTGCTGGTGAGAACAATAAAAAATTAAAAGGCTACCTCATGAAATGGTTAATAGGAAAGCGCATAGCAATTGTTGAAATCAAGTCTGTGGATGTGAATGCAGCAATTATCAAAGGAAAAGTCGAAAACGTAAATGACATTGGTTTAAGTGTCTACCCAGATAAAGGTAGCGCTGTATCGCTGACTTGGGGTGCATAGAATGACTGCAAAATCATTCAGCTTACCGAATAACATGAACAAGTAATTACAGGTGAATTATGCTAGATGAACACATAGATGAATCCATAAAGAATGTGGGGGCAGAAGAAACAGCAGTAATTATAAGCCAAGCACTATGTTATATGGCCCAATCACTTAACGATGATTATGAGTTTAGCTGTGATTTGGGAAAGGTAACCGTAGAGCGGAAAAAATTGAATTCAACGACAAGCCAGAGTTTCTAAAGAGAAAGTAGGTGAGCTAGGGTGATGATATTACTTTTTCTATCCATAATTCTGATATTTCTTATTGGGTTTTGGACAAAAAAACACACGGCGCTAAAAGTAGTGCTAGGGCTCCCATTGCTGGCTGTTCTGGTACATCTAGTAGTACTGGTATTATTGAGAGATTAATGAAATGACACTTAAAAAATATGTAAAAGACAATGAAGCATACGGAGTATTAGGCGATCTAAAACAACAAGCAAGTTTCTCCTTGTCCGTGATAACAAGCTTAGAAAAGTTATTTGCACGAACAATAACCCAAACAAGCGTAGTAACTAAACCTGCTTTTGTTATTTATGATAGCAATGCGAAAAATGAAACGATCATGATTGATGGCAACTTGATTACGTTAACTCCGATAGAGCAAGGCGCTATCGGTATGCTTCGCTCTTCTACCACTCGCCAGCTAGACCATGTTTCTAGGCCAATCATTGAAAATGCCCAAGAGATATTTTCTACAGCATTCTATGAACAATTTTACATAAAGTATGATTGGCGCTTTGGGCCGATATACCAGGATTTTGCGACTGCAAGAGTAGCCGCTAGAAGCTAATTTGCTAAATATTCACTTTTTTAAAGAGTGACCGAAGGCAGTGTGATAATTTTAAAACAAAGGTAGTAGGGAATTTTTAATGGATACAAATTTAGAAAAAGTAGCACTTAAATCAGAAGTTGAGAAACATTTGGCTGAATCAAATGCATCATACTTTGCAATCAATGTAAGCAGTGCAAATCAGTTAGTTATTGATTACTTAAAGGATGAGCTAGCTTCAGATAATGTGAGAGTTGACGCCTTCGAGCAGTGTGGGACGTTACCGAGTTATTTTGGTGAAATACGAGACCAATTTAGTAGCTTTCAGGATGTTGAAATTATGCTGGTGTCGCATGATTTAGGCTGGCCTTTAATTGAATTAAGCCACTTAAGAATGGATGCCATAAAAGGCCTAGATGATCACGCTGCAATATATGCCAGCGAAAATACATTGTTGCATGGTAAGCCTTTTTATGACGAAGATGTGTTGTAAATATATTGCCTTGATAGCTCTATCACTTGCATCATCCAGCGTGATGGCTGGTGGGCACTGTATAGAGTTAGAGAAATACGTTACCACGGAGAAAAGGGCTCATTTCTCTTGTCAAAGCGAAACAGGTACATTTTTTGGTTATGATATAGCTGCTCAAAGGCCGTTATTAGCGGTGTACAACGTTTTAAAGAGGCCTTATTCGGAATACATCAGAAACCAAGGTGTTTATTCTGCTATAAGTGATTTACCTATTCAGCAACAAACTGATCCAAGAACGTATTTAAGACTTGGTCTAGACGTTGGCTATTTAGTGGCGCCTTACCTATTCTTAACTACAAGAAACCAATCGGTTAAAGCATTTACCGTTGCAAACGCATTTCCAATTGAAAAACATATTTGGCGTGGCGCCTACAACGCTGCATCGTTCAATGTAGATAAAATTGAACGTAAAATGTTTGATGATAAAGGTGATGTTGTTGCCATGTACGGACTTATCAATACTAATGGTGAGCCCAGTTCCGTATATAGAGTATATTACCAGCCACAATACCAACTCTCTATAGCATTTCTATTGCCACTTTCAACTGATGTGAACACAACCCCAAGCAATTTAATAACTTCTATTGACTGTATTGAGTCCCTTGCTGGTGTGGAGTTTCTTTCATTTTTAGATAAAAAAACTCAAGCTGATATCAAGAATAAAAAAGCTAGCAGCGTTGATGTGTGGGCGCGTAAGGATGGAAATGGAGAAATGGCAACATGCGAATAATACTTGCTGCAATTGTGCTTGTGAGTGCATCAAGCAACGCCAATCTATTTTTTAATACAATTGAGGCAGATGATGTTGAGGTTATAACACCATCTTCTCTTAGAGTAACAATAACAGAACGAAATGAGATTACTAATGGTGCTCTAACAGTACTGATTGATAATGTTGATTTTGGCCTTGCAAAAAATGCACGTTGCAGTACTTCAAAGTTAAAAGACTGCTCTCGACTGAATGAGCTGTTAAGTAAAAGCTCAGTGAAAATAAACCTTCATAGCTATAACTATCAAGATGAAGTTTTTCAAGGTGATGTGTTTGTTAATGGTGAAAACTTGAGTTATTACATGATTAAAAATGGTTGGTATCAGTTCGATTACAAACAATCAAGAAGCAAACATCTGATCCTTATGCAAAAAGAAGCGATGTGCAAAGGCTTAGGAATTTGGGCTATTTCATCACAAAAAATAGATGAAATGTGTAATTAATAATTATTTAAATTGAGTAAATTATAATGGAGAGTCTAAAAGCGTTATTTGTTGCATTTTTACTGGTGAAGAATAACCAGCAACAGAATCATATATATTTGTTAAGTGCGGATAATGACATACAAGAAAGGCAGGTAATGAGTTACATAGAGCAAGTTAAAGCTGATAGTGATTTCATGTTGATGGCCTTAGCAACAAAAATTGCGAGTATTGAAGGAGCTAAAGCTTCATTAAATGAATTATTAAGTCATATGAAAAGCTCTATTGAGCACTTAAATACCGAGCAATTAGATGGCTTGATAGGGTGATTTATGAGTGAGGGGTACTTCAACGAAACGCCAGAGCCAACAGATAAGCACGTAAGAAATTATTTGGAGTTGTTAGGTGCAATCATCAAAAGCAACCGCTTAAGCGAGTCTGATAAGCATGTAGGTATGGAGTACTATATAGACGCGAAATTAAGCCCATATTTCGGAAAATCAATAAGTAGAAAAACATTAGCTAAAGCTGAGTCTGGTAGTGCGTCTGTTGCGATAGGTATTCACGCAGCAATCATTGATGATATGGGCGTATGGCCTGAGATACTAAAGATTATGAGTGCTGGTAGAGTGTTAGATGCTAGATACATAACTCTCGTTCTTGAGCGATTAAAAGAAAAAGAAGTCGAGAATAAAAAAGCAAGACTAGCAAAATTACATAAAGAATTTTTTAATGAGATCGGTATATGAGCACAGAATTAATCAACGTAACCAGGTGGGTTAACAAAGAACAGCAATTTGTAGATGTTGGCACATTATTTCGGGATAGCTCAAGACCAAACAGTAAACCTCTCATTGGGTTTATGTATAATCAGGACTACCTAGATAGGTACCCTTCGTTAATGCCAGGCAGCATAGAGCAAGACAAAATTAAAACAGTGCTTTTAGGGCCTACTCCTGAACACTACTCAATACCGCATTATTTTAAGCAGTTTTTATGCAGCGAACGTAATAAAAGCGTGATCAATGCATTGGATGAAAATTTTAATAATTATGATCAGTTTCAGCAATTACAACATCTTACCAATTACAAAGGCTCATTTGGTGCTGTTCAGTTAAATTATGATAGCGAAACGCAGGCAAATAAATTACCGAATATTGATAATGCAATCACTCTGCTTGACAGAATTGAATCAGGTGATTTTTCGAACTTAAATAGTAATGATCTAAACGCAATGTATCACCCTAATTCAGGTGCACATTCAGTAAGTACATTTTTAGAAGTTGGTGACAATTATGTCCATTGTACGATTAGAAGTTGCGAATCTGAGCAAAAAATAAATGAAATGTTATTCGTTCAAAAAATGATGAAAGCTACGGGAATAGAACCTAACGTAGTTGTGAGAATTATGAAAGAAGACAATCGCTGCTATGTGGGGCAATTAACAGGTGAGCAAGTCGTAAATAAAAAAGAGGGTACAGCTCTTTTATATAACACAATACCGATTTCATCAATTATGGCTGAAGAAGGTGTGCTATCCCGTATTGAGGAAAACAACTTTGCTGAAATAAATAGAACTTTCACAAATTCATTAAAAGGGCAGGGTATTTCCGTTTTTAAGCGAGCCATGTTTACTCATCTTATGGGCCAAAAAGACCTTACAGATAGCACTTTTAAAGTTAAAGAACTTGGTAATGGTGATTGGGTAATAGCGCCTCAAGAGGTTTATAACATCGACTTAAATCCAAATAGACCATACAACATGGCTATTTCAGATACCTTGTCAGCATACACTGATATTAAATTTACAGACAACTTTGTAAGCATGGTTGCGCATAAGTTCAAATTGCCTGAAGATGAAATCAAAAAAGCAATTATAGATATAAGTCAAACGTTTCAGTATATACATGAAAACGCAATTAGCGCAGGAATGACTGTAACAGAAATTACTCCGCTGAAAAGGCATATAGATAATACAGGCCTTGCGGTTTACGCTAAGAAGCTAATAAGTAACGACCACACTGATGATCACAATCAAAATGGTCCTGATTTATCATGAAGTCAGTAATTATAATTTATTTGCTTTTAGCTAGCTCGTTCGCAATGGCAACTGATAAATTGCAAATAGCTGCAGATGATGCCAAGCGAGTGATGATGAAGAGAGAGCAGGAGCTAAGTCGCTTAGGTAATCAATTTAAAAGCATGAGAGTTGAAGTACCTGCCGTAGAAAATAAATCGCATGATTATATGGACTTTGGTAATAAAACGCTTCACTGCGCATCTGGGCTTTTTCCTTGGCCTTTAAAAAACCCCAATGTAGAGCGAAAGGACTGTGTCTATAAGCTTAATATTGCAGACGAAAATGACATAAAAAAGCTTTATGCAACATTCCAGAAAATGAAGCTGCAAGGATGGTCAATTGATAAACAAGAAGTGTATGAGCAGCATATTATCAATGACTATAAAATTCTCAATACGCAAAGGGTGAGATTTATTAAAGAACCAAAGTAGCAATTTCAGATAGACATTAAAAAATGTTTTGTTAATCAGAATGTAAAGTTAGTTATTCACAGAAAATGTGGATAAATCACTATGGTTACTTAAAATAAATACATTAATTAAGGAATGAATATGTCAAAAGAAATTTTTGAGTATGAAGATGCCCTTAACCAATTGGCAGTTTTAAATGCCGAGTTTTCTAACATACCTGGATATATAAGGGAAAAAACAGGAGAAGAACTTAGCATTCAGGAAGCAAAAAAAATATTTGGCCGTTTTACTCCAGACAACAAAAGCGCTATGGAAGCAAATAATAATGGAGGTGCTGGTGTAAATATTACTTTAGATGACGGCTCGGTGATCAACATACCAAACCAATTAGAGTTATTTTATAAAGTGAGCGAGTTTAACAAAAAAAATGGTGGTTTCTACGATCATGCCTTTATTGAACGACATTCACAAGAGAATTATTTTCGCTTAAACAGCCTAACGGAAAGAGTTGAAAATGCAAAAAAAGCATTGATTAATTCATATCCCTCGAATAACAGGAGTGCAGCGTATGCAAAAGCAAGAGAAATTGAAACAAGGTCAAGAGAACGCAATAAGGACGTTATTCAACCAAATTCACGCGCTACCAACGACAAAAAAGTAAACTATATTGGTAGAAAAAGTGGTTTTTTCTCTTTAAATGTACTCTTACCTAGTACAAACAAGGCTCCAGAAAGAACAAATGATTCAATTAATAATTACCTCAATAACATAAATCTTAAAAAATCTGAAAATAATTTTGCTTCAGCAAAAGAAATAACAAATGATATGAATAAACTGCTAGAACTTATTCAAGTGCATGACAAGAATGTTTGTTTGGAGCAGGTGGTAGAATTGGCCACAGATTTGACTTCAACCATTAAAAGATTTAATAAAACATACAATAGTGGCAATAAAAAGGTTGATGCTGAATTAGAAAAACAAAATGTTCTGTTAGATAAAATTATCTCTGCTTCAGAAACTGGCCTAAATAAAGCCTTTAAAGAAGTACTCGAAAATTTGCTATCTGAATTTAAGAAGGTATTTGAGCGAAAACAAAATGTAAGTCCAAATTTGAACTAAAGTGATTAGCCACACACATAGTAAACAATAAAACTTTTAGTTAGAACAAAATTTATAATGATATTTCACACTACAGCCCACCTAAGCCTGACACTAGACGTTATATATAGTGACCAAGTGTAAAAAACTACCTTAAAACTCAACAGTTTAAGTCCGATACTAACCAGTATCGGACTTATTGATGGTCGCTTAAGTTAGTAAAATAGCGATCTTTAAAGTGCCTTCCACAACCTTAAATAGCTAAAAAATCCACATAATTGAGCTGATTTAAGATTGAATTTTGAGCAAGTATGGGTGTTGGTAAAATACTGATCTGAATGATGGGCATAAACACGATTTAAATTTTAAAATATTCACTTTTCAGTATTAAAATGCATACCCACTGAGTAAACTTGTAGTGCAGTGTTTGTACTGCAATTTGCATAAATAAACCTTTAATAAACAAAGGGTGGTGGGTAATATCATCACCCTTTTTCCTCATTATTTACGAGTATTTTAAACTCATCATAAATTGGTAGTTAAATTATGAAATATTCAACTTTTTGTTTATTTCCTTGATTAATATCTTTACTCTAATTTATGTAGAGTATTAATACCTACAAGTTGCAAAATTGTCCCTCCTAAGACACAGCCGCCCTATGGGCGGCATTTCCTATCTCAGAATCCAGAAAACCCCTAACAGTCAAAAAATAATTACACATTGCGTTGAAAATTTTCAAAAATGATATAATAGATAGTGATAATCAAAGCAAAAGGAGCATTATCATGGAAAGTATTTTAGATTTTTTAGTATTTATCATCCCTATCCTTACAATTGTACCAGAAAGTGGTTCTATATCGTTGCAGGTATTACATTACGACTATACCATAAGCGTTATCGGGTTATCATTGGTTGCATCCCTTTATTTTTCTCTATACTTTTTAGTGAAGCATACGCTGATAGGCTACCCTCGCGAAGAATTAAATAGAGCAATTTATCTCTGCTTGGAAAAGCCTGCACGATATAAAACCTACGCAGCTCGGTGGTTTAAAGTTTCCCTTCTCTTGCTAACTATTTTTGCTAGTCTTCTGTCATTTGCGAAGAACCAGGTTTTTCTCGAAAATATTAAACAAGAGCAAATAGCACGCACGTTAGAAGACCGTCGACATTTGGATTTGCACAAACGCGTTGAGAAAATTGAAAGTGCCCTTCGGAAAGAAAAGTAGCTAAATTTTTGCTTATATCTATTACGCATGATAATTGTAGTTATCTTGCGCAATAGACATTCATGTCTTTTTACCCTAGTATGTCTTATAAGACATTTTCATAAAATTAAAAGCAGAGCCCAATCATGGCGGATAATTCAAAAATGAGGCAGGAGCAAAAACGACAGTCCCGCCTTCGAAATAACAAGACAACAATTCAAATAAGTATTTCTAACAAAGATAAAATCAAAAAAATACAAGCTGAACTTGGCTTTGATTCAATTGATGAGACTATCGATGAAATAGTCAGCGAATATAATTACGTACAGCAAAACCGTGAAGGCAACAAACATGATAGTGACTAGTAAATCAAATGAGTTACTGATCCAAACCGGTAAAAATGAAAGTTTAGAAAAGTATTTCAATGATATTTTTAAGCGCCTGCCAAAAAATACTCAAAGAGCATTCAATTCAACATATAGAAGCTATGCCTTTTTCTGCAGTGTGAACAATTTAGTTAGCTTTTCTGAATCGATGTCAGTCACAGAAGATAGCTTGAAAAAGTACGTGACATCAATGTGTGAATCACAGTTGTCCTTTAAAACTGTTAAAACTCGCATATCAATACTATCTAAATTAATCTCACTTGCAGAACTGAAAAATCCAATTAGAGAGTCAGAATACTTAAAAGATTTCATACGTTTAGAACTCCAAGAGTTTGATATTTATAATCGAGCCAAACAAGCGCCAGCGCTAAGGCTCGAAGATCTAGAAAAAATTAATAGCTCGGTTATTCCTGAAAACTTGTTAGACATTCGCGACTTAGCATTGATTAATGCAATGTTCGATGGTTTGTTGCGAGCTGATGATGTGGCAAGAGTACAAATTAAGCACGTTGATTTTAAGAAAAATCGACTGCTTGTTGAAAAATCAAAGAACGACCAAGCCGGTATTGGTTCATATCGTTACATCTCAGATGTAACCTTGTCTTATATTTCTGACTACTTAACTGAAGCCAATGAAGGAAAGGAAAAAAATGATCCTCGTTCTATAACAAAGGGGATTTTGTTTCGCGCTATCTCCCCAAAAGGCACTTCATTAAAAAATTACGATGAGAGTGTGACGCGAACTGGGTTAATGACAAAGCTAAACTACACTACAATATATAGAGCCATAAAAAGAATAGCTCAAAAGGCTGACGTTGATTTTGATATCAGTGGCCACAGTATGAGAGTTGGAGGGGCTGTATCATTAGCAGAAGATGGGCAAAGCATTCTTGATATCAAAAATGCAGGTGGCTGGAAATCCGATACACAGCCTGCCCGTTACATCGAACAAGCAAGGATTGAAAATGGGATGTCAGTTTTAGCGCGGAAAAATGGTAGATAACCTTACCTCATCAATGAATAGTCATAATATTAATATGGATATAAAAATAAATTTTATCTTTTTTTGTTAAGTTGGTGTAATATATATACCACTACTGTATATGGGCATGACTTATGACTACGAATTCTGAAATTTTATTCTCCATTGATGCCATGTTTTCATGTTTGAACGACGATGTATCGGTGGAATTAACTGTTCAAAATAATTTAACTGGTTTTTCTAAAGATGAGCAACGCACTCTTGTAGAGTTCATGCTATCACACTATGAATCTATTCCTGTCTTGAATATGGAACCGGCTACTTCAGCAGTTAGTGAAGAATTAAATGGCAAGACAGTTAGAATCGAGCTAACAAATGGTAGCGATGGTTTTGACCTTGATATAAACGGCCATGAACTGGTCATGCAAGGTGAGCACAAAGCTAATTGCGCAAAGGCACTACACAAAGCATTGCTTGAATTAGAAAGTCAATTTACAAAGCTAGCTTCATAAGTTTATCTGTACACGCCCTGCTATCGAATGCATAGGTGGGGCATATTTTTTTATTTGTTTCATCAAAACCCATCAACCATTTTTCTAATAATTTTTCCCCATTTTCATAAGCGCTCCGTAAGCCAGGTATGTTTTTAGCACTTAAACTAAGCGCTTGTTTTACTATGTCATAAAATTCATAAACATCACAAAGTTTATCTGACAACTGAACGTAAAAGATTTTACCCTCATGATTTATGCTAAATTCCATTTCGCAAATTATTCTAGTACCTGTCTTATCCGGTATCTTATCCGTATTTATTTCTAACCAAGTAATACCCAGAAAAGTTGATCCTTTCATTAAGTTAACAAGTACATCCACACAGACACCATTAATTATGTTATGAAACTTAGCTTCAAAGTTTGGAAAGTCTATAAAGCTGTAAGTCATTTAATTAGCCAAAATTTGAAGTTATCAGAATTTTATATAAAGATGACGACGCAACCCTAACCCTAAATTGCTAAATATTCACTTTCTTAACTTCTTAATGATGCTTAGTGATTAGAATGCTATTTTATCATACTGAACTTAAGAGAGAGCTACATGAGAGTAAGTACAACGGTTAAGGTTATAGATGTAGATGATTTGAGTGATGATCTTAGTCCTGACATGCCTTATGAGTGTGTCGCCAAACTAATGCAGGGCAGTATAGGTGCAGCCATGAATTGCGCGGAACTTCAAATCGGACCTTACGCTAAGCTCAAGCCCCTTTTCAATGTGCATAAACTAGACACTCATACTTTTAAATTTTTGACGTTCAGCTGTATCAAGGTTGGTGATGTATTTACGTGCGCAAATGATCCGGCAATTCAACACGCTAAAGATATTAAAGCCAACGTGAATAGACACAGCCTAGAAGCGCTATCACGGCAGATACATGTAGCAGTTTCTGAACCTTTGTTACATGAGCCATGGACACGACTAAGAACGTTTGAATCATACAAACATGAACTAACTGATTGCGATGGAAGTTTGATTCAGCGATACAGTCTGTGCACTTTAAAAAATGATTTAGAATCCAATGAAGTATTTTGTATTGATAGTGTAAACATTGATGAAAAGACCGTAAGCTTGAGTGCTCTCTCCCGCTGCCCCTACGATTTATATACTTTGACAGATAAACCGGTCAATGAAATTAAACTTTGCGATCTGCTTGATGAAGAACAGCGCTTATTTGACAGGCTCGCGAACCTGCGACCAGTCATAAAAGCCCTGGGTGAATGCCATCACATCGATCTAATTCACTACATCAGCAAACTCATAATTAAAGATAAATACACATTAAGCCAAGCCGCAGAGTGTATATGTAATCGAGTCCTGTCGCTTATTGGTACCAAGAAAACAAGTATAAATGCGAGTGTTCAATATACACCTCTTAGCGATGCTGAAATCAAGGCTCATATATGCAAAATGATAACAATTTCAGAATGCATCAACGCACTGGCGAGTTTGGGGTTACCAGATAACACCGAATGGTCTGAAATGCAAAACCACTATATGTTAGTAATTGAATCAGAACCACAGCTAGAAAGTATGTATAGAAATTTATTGCTCAATTAAATATGCGGGTAACAGAAATGAATATACTAACTTGTACAATATAACCCTCGACAATAAGAGCACAAAATAGAATGCAAATTCTGTTATGTAGAATGGTTGTTAGAAAAATTCCGATATTTTAAAAGCAACCATTCTGATAAATAGAACGAATTGACCTTTAACTTAAATCACAAGAACTTGGCAAAGAAAAGGATTTCGCCGCAACGTTGTGCTTATTCGGCAAGTCAAATATTACACCGGTCTGAGATTCTATGTAACTTACAGAAACAAGGTAATTATCCGCATTATTTTCTTTGGCCACATTACTGTTTGGCATTACCCACGCATTACGTTCGCCCGTTGGCTTTATGATGATTTTGTAAAGAAAATCTGGAGTTTCTACACCGTGAGAGTCGACAAAGTAATCATTTGATTTATCATCACCCCAAATCACACCGCCGTAGACAGTAATTGGTCCATTATCGCGATTGCACTCTATTAACTTGTCTGTGTGCCGCCACAAACCTTGACGATTCAAAGGTGCACTTTGCGGCACTATGTTTGAAAAAGCATTGGTGCTGTCACTCGCCTTTTTATCAAAGTCCATATGATTTGCCGGTACACCGTGACCACGGTCAAATTTCGGTGATTTTCGCGGGGTCTTATACGTGAAAGTACCATATTGCTGGCATTTTTTGGGAAGTCGAGTATCTTGGAAGAAACCACTTTTGCGTTTTACATTTCCAGTATCAGCCTGAGTCACATAAAAATAGTGCTCATACCCCCTTTTTTCACAATTGTAGAGAATTGAGTAATAACCATTATCCAATTCGATTAATGTACCTTGATGTGTAGGAAGGTTAGCCGATACACTTAATGGTAAAGCAAAGGCTGTTAATGCCAGTAATAGCTTCATATGAATGTTCCTTTTATGAATGTTTGAATGAGGCTGCTTTTATAGTAAAGCAGCTGAAACAAGCCTATGTGAAATAGAGAAAGTTTCAGCGATAGTCCCCGTAGCGCTAATTTCCAAATAGTCGCTGTTTTAAATTTTTATACTCAGACTTTAAGCATTCCTTGTATGTAATGAAGTCGTAAATACTTAATCTGTTTCTTGAAGGTTTCAGAGATAAGCGCTTACCGGAAAGCGTGGGGTTGATCAATGCATCGATGATATGGTCCACTTCTTCGCGACTATAAAACTCATACACGTTTGATACTGGTAATTCACCATTTTTAAAAGAAACCTTCAAAAACCCGACTTCAGATTGAGATGTGTAATGCTTTAATTGAAACACCAGGTGCGGATATCTTTTTTTAATGTCATCTATTCTTTGCTTGATATCTGTGTATTCAGTATCTATGAAGCGTTCTGTAATTGGCACATTGCGTAATGGTGAGATACCAGCGAACCTATCAGGGTTAAAGTGGGCCAGAAATCTAGCCAGTACACTTCTATGCTTCCCTTGAGAGATAAAATAATCATTACCCACTTTAATATAACTAAGATTATCATGCTGATCATTAAGGTAATACTCAGGACTTGCACGCAACTCATCTAAATTCGGTACTATACGTTTTAACCACTTACCTTCTAGACAATCACCCCAAGTAGCATCCCCATACATTTGATCAATACCCACGATTTTATCCATCGGAATATCACCCCTGTAGCAACGTTTCTCACTTGTGAGACAAATATTGTTTGAGTTTATATACTCTCCGTAATTGATAAGATTATCATGGCTGAACGGGGCCGGTGCTTGCTGGTTAAGGATCTGTAATTCTGTATTCATGCAATACCTTTTTTTGGTTTGATATTTATGCATTATCTTATCGGTGATTTACTCTTACAAAAAATGAACAGTTTCATATAAATCCCTTTTAAAACACTTAAAATTTGTTGACTATGGTACGTTATTTTGTGTACTTTTAAATTTGCCCTCAGTTATAAATTAAAAATGCTTATTTTTTCCATTATTTATCCTTTAAGGGCATTCCATCTGTGGAGACCCCCCCATCCAAGGGTCAGAAGCTTTGGACGATTTGGGTAGGTTCAATAATGTTATTGGACCTACTTCAAATTGCCATTTAGCTACTCTTGAAATTATGCCATAACAATCATAGCCACCATTTTTGCGGTCATTATGACAGCCTTCTGAATTAGTTCGTTCACTATGAGCAGCAGATGATATTGAAATCATGGATAACGATAAAAAATGAACAGTTTCATATAAATTCCCTTTAAATCAGTTAAAACTAGTTGACGATGGGGTGTCGTTTTATGTATTTTTGAGTTGTTCAAAATTATGTACTGAATTACTTGCTTATTCATTTTACATCCTTTTAAGGACATTCCATATGTGGAGGCCCCCTACCCAAGGGCCAGAAGCTTTGGACGATTGGGGTAGGTCCAATTTCAAAGTGGACCTACCTTTAATTGCTTCTATTTTCTCTTTTTATCAAGCCCATTTTTCACTCTTAACCGAGCCTTTGGTAGAGCTTCAAACTGCGTTTTTATTTCAGTTAACTTGTCTGTTGCAATCCATATCAAATCACTAACTATCTCATTAGAAATGCCTTTTGTATTATCATTTCCAATCATGAAGTTTAGCAATGAAGAGGTTTGTGTTAGAAGTCTGACTAAATCATCATAGCAGTCGTTATCAAGATAGTTCACAACTTCGTTAGGTTGACCTAAAACTCCACGTTGTGTGATTTCTGAATTATTTGTTATATTAGTCATGAAGACTTTCCTTTTCGTACTTGGACAGTTTTTATTGCCTCAACTGGTGCAACAGTTGAGGCAATTTTAATTACAGCTTCAAATTACAAATAATAATTAGGCCTGTTTGTTTATAGAGTATATAGCGAATGCTGGTGGGGAATTAGGGAGGAAAAATAAATTTTTGACGAAGTTAGATTAAACGTAAGGCCAGGCCTACGTGTGAGCAACAAAACCTTACGGTTAACCTTATATACAAATTGCGCTAAGAATTTTTTGATTGGGCTCCCTTATTACTCCGCTTTTCTAGCAAAATCAGCTCTTTCGCCTCAGTTACCGACAATGGATGACCGAGCATTTGTTCAAGTAGTAAGAGCTGGGCGTAAAACCACTCTCCAATTGAGCAGTTAAAGTGGAGAACCTTGCCTGCATCACTTAAAGTGATATTGCAGCCATCCTTACTCTCATTAAACCGAATAGACTTATTGCGGTCTTTACCATGGTATTTAGACTCATACGTGTAATAGAGGCCGTGTGAAAAAGTGTAGAAATATTTGAATAGGTCCACATCACTGAGTTGAAGAGATATTTTCTCGGCCCACATCGCCTCTTTATTCTGAACAGGCGCTATTTCAACATTAATGGTATTGAGTCCTTTTTGAGATGTTACAGCTTGAAAGTTAATTGCGTACTGCTGTCGAAAGAACGTGTATTTTTTTCCAAATGGACTGTTACTCATATCAAGCCTTTTTATAGATCATCCACCAGCAAGAAACTACCATCATCATTCACAATACTAATTTCAGAAGAGTATGCATGGTGATTTAGCTCTGCATCGATGAACTCAAGTGTTTTCTTGGCTGGGTTTATCGCTAGTGCATAGTAAGCTTTGCTGGCATTGTTTGCTTTTGCAAAATCAACAAGCCCTTTATGCTGACCATCCACTGAGAACGCAGTAAAGAGAAAAAGTGATACTGGTTGCTTGAAGCGTGGCAACGCCACTTCATCAATTACACCTTTAAATTGATAGTAATGATCGTCTGTCGCTTCAATAAAGCGCAACCCTTGATGTAATGCGTTTTTACCTAGCGCAGAAAATACAGTGCCAGGCTTAAGGACAACATCACCAAACGGCACTTCTTCAGATGTGTCTACGTGTTGAACCTCTGTAGTCACAATAAACGTCTGGCCGTCAGTAAAAAGATTAAGTCGTGAATCGTTATTTAAAAATTGTACAGTACTCATAATTTTCCTAAATTAATATAATTCTCATGGTAGCGATGACCTACCCAATAATGTGTTTTAACCGGCCACTTTAAGCTCATGGACAAGAGGGTAACAATCGCCCTCAAATAAAATGACTTGGTTGCTATCAAGCAAAAAGACATAAACATAGCCGTCTAAGCAAACAATCCGATAAGTACCTCCAGCTCCCTTTGTTGCGTAATTGCTGGTGCCAAACGCTCCCCCATGCCCTACGCTGCCAGCACCAAAACTGCCAGCGACCACCTCGCCAGAGTCATAGTGAGACGCGTTTGTTTTTGTAAGAGTGATTACTTTGTCGATAAAGTCAGATTTTTTCCACTCATTAAAGCGTGAAGTTGACCAGCGAATAAGAGGGTTCAGTTCTGATTTTATTGCTCGGCAAAGCAGGACCTCACTTTTCTTTGCAACCTTATTTACAAACGTAGCTGAGGCATTCCATCGAGTAACGTCTGAATTCTGTGGGGCCGTGTTATTAAAAACGGCGTCACGCTCTGCACATTCTTTTTCGCACTCATCCATTTTACGTTTTACTTCAGCTTCAGGGTCTTCAAAACCCGCAGCTTTAGCATCTGATAACATTAAGTCATATAACAAATCACGCATGCTGCCCTCGTCAGTAGTATTAAGTTAAGGCCATAATAACCATTAAAACACATTTAGCAGGAAAAGAGCCTGCCCATGGAACAACATACAAGGAGGGGTTACTTGTATAACCTTCAATGTGCATTCCTGCCCTATCGCCTTTGTGCTTTGGATACGCCGCAGCGCCCCTGCGGGGCGCAGAAAAAAAGAAAAAAAAGAAAGAGAGAAAATAAGAGCAATCATGAAGTAAACATAGTTGTATGCTTGAAGGCCTATTATTGTGTATCACCTTGTATGTTGTTCCATGAGATAGGTTAGAATTTAAATTCACTCGGCACTCTATGTAATCTGACCGTACTAGAAACCACGCCTTCTACACAATATTCATCATGCTCAGTGATCTTAACTGGTGGATGGTCGGGGTTAGCCGATAGCAATTGGTTATTCTTCATGTCCGCTATCTTACATACAAACAACCCATTATACGTAGCAACAATGACATCACCGTGCTGAACCGTTAACTTCCTATCGATTAGCAGCAAATCACCATCAAATATACCGACCCCCTCCATGCTGCGCCCTGATGCTCGACCAATGAATGTGGTGGTTGGATCTACCAACATATCATCGAGTGACTTAGTGAGCTCTTTATAATTTACTGCAACTCCTACATTACTATCCACGGCACAAACTCTCTTCTATTTATAATCAGCCCATAGGGTAGCAAAAATACACCTTTGCGCTAGCTAACTAATTTATAAAATATTCACTTTACGCTTGTACGACTTAAGCACTGAAGTAAAGTGACAGCATCACTAACGAACACGCAAGTTGCTAGCATGAGTCCACATGGAAAATTGGAAGCTATCTGGGTAGGTGGAACCTTGATAGTTAATGTCGAAGAGCCACTTAATGTGGAAGCCCTTCTAAAGTACAGCACCGAAATTGAAAAAGCTATCAAAGCAAGAAGGGCAACAAATTGGAAACGATATGTGTCATTTTCTCCGTGTGCACTTGGTGGTCCTGACGTTGTAAGTTTGACGAAAAAAATAAATCAATGGTGCTTTGAGAATGGATGTATTGCTTGCGCTATTCACATCACATCTGCACCTCAGCGTTTCTTATATGGAAGTTCAGAATTAAACTGCCAGTTCTTCACTGATGATGAGCTGGCATTAAATTGGCTTTTAACACAGAAGGTTTAACAAAATGAAAAAATTTATCGCCCTTATCGTTCTCATTGTCGGCCTAACCGGCTATGGCATTTATAATAAAGAACAACTAAACATTTGGTTTGCCATGAATGATCACCAACAAGCGGCCAATCAGTTTTGGTTCACACAGAAAAACTTGCTGGACGAAAATGGAACAACCAATCTACCTTTTACTGACAAAGTAATACAGTTTGATTATTTTGTGTCAGCGCCTATTCAACAGGATGGGAAATACTATTTTGAAACAAAATTAGTGATTAACAATCAGCATTTACTCCCTCTATATACAACTGTTAAAGCGGTTGAAGGAAAATGGACCGTAGATACAAATGAGACATTTGCCAGTGCGGGTGATGCTAGTATTCAGTATTATATGAACCTGTACCAAAGCACTTTAAAAAACACTAACCAGTACATTAAAAACATGGCGCCTAAGATGAATAAAAAAGAAGCTGAGCTATTCATTGATAAACAGCTCGAAAACATTAAAACCGTATTCCTCGATACATATAGCGCCCAATAACCTTAAAAGGTCTTTTCCTGAAGCGCCTCCCTAACCTGATAGAATGGAATTAAAGGGGTTGATTATTCAATCCCACCACCTTAAGCGGTTATCCATTATGAATATAAAAAATTGCAGGTTCACACCTTTCATCTACGCACTACTGGCTTTACTTGTTTGTGCTGCCTGTTACCTCTATTCAAAGCAGTCACCACTAGCCACCATCCCAACCACCATTGACAGCAGTGCCAGCATTCCTGCAGAGCTGTTGGACGAAGCAACGCTTGAAAGCGAGCTTGGACTTGTTCTTTCAAAAAGCAATAAAAAGGCTAACACCCAATGGGAGAAAGTTGTTAAATCTGGTGCACTTTTTGATTGTTTTCGCCCATTAGGAGAGTATGAATTCAATTCGGGCCATTGGGTTACACCAGGTGTCGTGACTTACCGCAACGTGAAAGGTGAGCACCTATTTTCATTTATAGTAGAGTTATTTCACTCTTACGACCAGAGGCAATTCACGTTTGAAGGGGTTCTGAAGGAAAACCTGACCCTTAATTACAGTGCTGAAGGTTTGAGAATGCCTTTTCGTTATTTTTCACGCGAAATAAAGAGCAAAAGAGGCAACTGCATTGTACCTATCCCCAAAAAAAACACCGTGCTACCGCCTCCAACTTACAGTGCAAGTAGATACCGTTCGGTACTTGTTAGTTACTACAACGATGTTATAAAGCCTCAGCTCGAATCATTTTGGAAAAAATAAAAAGTGAAATTTAAACGATACAAGTTAGTAGCAATAGGCATGATTGCGTTGGCCATTTCATACACTTCGGTACGTTATGAAGTAGTGAAGATTGAATCAGACTCGATGCAACCGACTTTCAAAGAAGGTGAGTTTATAACGCTTAAACGTACTCTTTTTTCTAGCAATACATTTGTACGGGGGCAAATCATTAAATTCAACACTCCAAGTAAACCGAACGTGTTAAAGCGAGTTATAGGTATAGCTGGTGATATGGTGTTGATCAGCGGAAAAGAGACATACATTAATAAAAAAAATATCGGACATTTTGAATTAATAGAGCGTCATCTTGTTTCACATGGCGAGCATAATCAAGATGGCTACCCATTATCCGTTTATTACAGTGAGTTAGACACAGGCCGCTTTAATATAGCTTTAACAGGGGTTGTACCAGAGTATACTGATAATTACTTTATACAATCAGGCATGCCAGAAGGTCAATGGTATGTGCCGGATAACTACGTGTTTGTTATGGGGGATAACCGCGATTTTTCATACGACAGCCGGTATTTTGGGTTTATACCTATAGAGCAAATACAGGCATACTATGAGCCTTAATATAGGCTAGCTAACTCATTTCCCTTTTTGTATCTTTGCATAATACGGTATTTTAAACGTTTCATTGCAACTAACGCATAATTTAATTTCACCGGCAATCGATATTGTGTGCACTTCGCTCTCGCATCCGCAGTGTGGACACACTACATACAGTTCTCTTGCGTATATGATTGACTGATACATCGGTTTAGTTTGTTTTAATAAGTTATCCATACAACCTCTAAATTAGAACGATATAACGACATTGAGATCTTCATTCATAGCAATGCTTATATTATTTCCCTGTAGCTGCATCTCACACCGAGAAGGGTTTAATATATCGAGTAACCCTTTTCGAGCTAAGGCATAATCGCCCCAAAACACAGTCAATCCAATATCTGGATTATCACGATCATAATGAACCGCAACGGCTGCTTTATCGGCTATGCGCCCTCCCGTCACATTAACAGTGGCCATGCACGTAATTACGCCTTCATTGCGAGTATCTTTTAACCTAATGTGAGCCATAACTTCATAAAAGCTGCTAATCATTGGTACAATTCTGTTTCTCATTTAAATCCGTGGCTATGTAGATTTTGTATGAATTACTTATAACGCCAGCCAACGTATCAGGCGAAAAAATCTTTGAAATTGTCCCTTAAAACTCCCAATTAGCCTGAAATACACTTCATCTGCTTATCAAATACAGGGCTGTCTTCGCTAGCGTTTTTAATGGCTTTAAGCACTTCGTTAATGGTGCTGAATAAAAAATTTTTTATGTCTGAATCTGCCTGGCTCTCATCCAATATGCAATAAGCGCCACCAGCTGTTTTTGATAAAACAATATAATCCAACGTTCGCTGCGTATTTTTAACTCCGTCTTTTTTAAACTGAATATCGAAGTAAGCGATTTGAGAAGCTAATTCAAACTTAAAAAGTGGGTGGCTTCGCCCTAAGTCATTGTGTATTGGCTTTAGAAGTCGGCTGCAGGAGAATGAAAATCCTAGTTTCTGGTTATACCATTTAATAGATGAAAAAATCTTTTCAACAACAGTCCTTTCGATAAGTGTATTAACCGGTACCCATGATAATTTATTTGCAATTGGTTGAAAATACGTCAGTGATGGCGCAATAACACAACCAGCCTTTGTTTTAACAGGTGTTACTGCCGTCAGTAATAAAAATGGTCCTTTTTCCACACTAAGTTCAGATACCTGACTTAAATCGCGAAAAAATTTAAATGAGTGAAGCACTTTTCCCTTCGTTTTTTTAACTACTCGCCAGTATTTATCTAGCGTTTCAATTTCATCAATCACATCAAACAAAAAGTACGGTGCTGTATACAAGCCATTATCAAGTTCGTTTTGAATCTTCTCTTTTGTTTTTAAAAATTGGTCTAAACCGAATTCAATTCTTTGCTCGATTTCCTTTCCATTTACATACACATCTGAAATAGCGGTCTTTAAAATAGCGTGTATATTTGATGAAAAAGTTCTATCACAAGTAATGGTATTTACATCTCCTTTATCAACCAAGAACAACAGCAGGTTTCTTAGTGAGCTCATGCTTGTAGCCGTGTTCATTTCAGACGATGTAGGATCAAATGTTCCATTAAATACAAATGCGTTACTACTCTTCTCTTTAGAGTCGACTTGGCCCTTTGACGGGATGTAATGGAATGGGCACTGTGAACTGTGCAGGCCATGACCAGGTATATTAACTAAGAAGTACTGATTGTTCGTTCTTCTTACTGTCATCATTGCAGGTGTATCTAAACAGCAATCACAGGCAATCCAATATTTTTTATGTAACTTTTGTAATGTCGCTTGTATCTCTGACTGAGTAACGTGTTCTTTTTTTAATATAGAAAGAGATATCGTTGGGTCGAAAACCGATTTAGTCAGATCACCTTTTATTTTCAAGTCCATATAACCACCTTCGTACTATTCAAATAGCCCCGCATTGAAATCACTTATTACTAGTAGGTACTGGTGTAATGTCGAGCAACAACTTAGTTATCGAGACATTTGTACCAACCAATGTAGTAACGAAAGACTCATTTTCGTTGTTTGAAGGTGTTGTCGTGTATAAATCTTTTCCTCTAAGGATGTAAAACGTGCCATTGGACGTATCGACGTATGCATTAGTAATTTGAGTGAAATTGATAGTTTGGCTCATCGATGTCACAACACCTTCGTTGTAATACTTATTTTTTGAAAAACCGTAATTTACACCATCAATTGTTCGTGCCCACTCAGAACCTGTTGCACCGCATGTAATGCTCGAACTACCTCCCCCACTACCTGATAGTGTTGCTGATGTATCTGAGTTTGACGGGTTGATGTAGAACATGTATTCACTGCATTGTGCCGATTCACTGACTAACCCAGATTCTAAGTAAGTCCAAACTGTTAATGAGCCATGAAGATGATATGAATAACTTGATACTGCAGAACAGCTCATATTCGCAACGCTAGAAGCGTAACTTGCATAAGCAGAACGTTCTCCTGTATCAGATACAGTGGGTCCACCACTTAGTTGGCATGAACATGAATTTTCACCACCAAACTGGATTCTATATTCATGGTTAGCGCCTGAGCAAGAACCTGAAGCAGATGCACTTTCAGAGTTGTAATAAGTATTCTTTGACATGAATGTGATCTGGGACTCTGTTTTATAGGTGAATTTATTCGCGAAATCAGCTGAAGAAAATGTAACCCACGTAGTCATGTCATCAAATACAACATTGACAAGCACATCCCCTGAACTCACCACCAGCGCTTGAAGGTATTCAACTGAAGAATCCCCTCCCGAGCCTACAACCATAATATTTGGTGTTCTCCCTTGTGATTCTCGGCTTGCTGATTTTGTATTTAGATTAATATTAAAATCACTTCCGCTTTCGCGCTTCAGAGTTATTTCGCCATCTTTAACATATGCAGTGCCATCTTTCACCCAAATTGGTGTTGTGGCAAGTACAGGTAAGCTACCTATCATTAGCGATAGGGCATAAAGCTTAGTAAACTTCATAACTATCTACCTCTCCATTAAATACGTTCCACCAATATGTCGCCATCATGCGATCTACAATACTCGTCGGTGGATTGGGGTGTGCATGAGCTAATTTTTTTTCTATTAAAAGCAAATTCAGAGGGGTTCCATCGCGAAGGCGAACAACATACATGTAGGCTCCATCGACCAGGTATGAGTCCATTAGCACATGCTGATACTTATAGCCATTTAAGTACTCGGCTACACCTGCAGGATCATCGATAATTAAATCGGCCAAGACAGCTTCAACGTGTGTCTCAGTTGAATAGGTGTCTATCAATACGCCACCTGTTTTTGTGACACCCAATACAATTCCACCCGATTCATCTATTGGGCTATAACTTGAGCCACCACTTAATAATGCAACAAACCCATCTTCAGAATGTAGGAATGCGCGGATATCCCATCGTATCGCTTCTTTAAGTGCGACTAGTTTAGTAGGCATAAGTGCATTTCGGATATTGGGTGATGACACCAGCACGGCCACGACTGAAAATCCGAGCAGCGACACAAGAAATAGGTTGATCATCCATTTTGGAAAGATAATCTGTAATCGATACATTAGCTCACGCATTAATTCACCTTTAACGCGAACCATTGACCATCCACGCTTACAATAACTTTATTATTTTGAGCTTTTATCAAGATAGGTGTAAAAGCCCCCTTATTTGTTGCGACAGGGATATCAATCTTTTCCTTCCAGAGGTAATATGCGCCGTTTATAAATGCACCATCACTTTCAATACCCGTTGCGTATAAAGTGCGCTGAACGTAATAGCCCAATGGAGTCTTCGGTTTCGGTGGCTCTTTAATTTCTATTTTCTTTTCAATCGGCTTTGGCTTTTCAATAATTATTTCAGGTTCGTTTTCAACGAATAGTGATGAATCTAGATCTTCATTTAAATTGCTACTTTTCTCAAAATTTGCATCTAAATAGTAGGTATTTTCTGATACTTCAACTGTTGAACTAAATCCTGAAATCGAGTTACTGCCAATAACAGATATTGATTGCACATCAAGCGTTCTGCTTGCCATCCATTGCTCAGAGAGGCGGTGTATACCGACGAAGACAGCAACTACCACACAAAATTTGATTGCAGGACTCATTGTTTGCCATTGTTGAGATAGATTTTTAATCATGCTTTCCCTGCCTCTTTAAGGTACACGCATAAATCATAGAAATTTACTTTTATGCCTTTATCAATGCTAGTAACAGTATATTGGTCAAAGTCAGTACCTGCTCTTTGCTCAATTTCACGCATAGCTGACACTACAGAACCGATACTTTGGCCTTTAGCCTCATACCCTGCATAACCTTGTCCAAAACATACCTTTCTAAGCCCTAGTGGGACTTGAACCCCACCTATCGTACTCACAATGTTTTCGTTTTTTGTTATGTTTGGCACATCCCTTGTTGGGATAAGAGAGGTGCCTTTAACATTCAATTGCTTTGATAAAGAAACGCGGTCACTATCACCTACGTTTTCGTATGCACTTTCCCACTGTGTCATAACCGTTTTTTCAAGTGACCGCAGTTTATCGCTGTAGCGTTTTGATTCACTATTAATGGCAGCTTGCTGCTTTATCAACGACTCCCAAACCGGCTTAATATTTTTGATGTAGTTAATAACCATTGAAGCAGAGACAATCGCTCCTGCTAATATGATAAGTACACGAATGTTAACCATTTGATACCTCATCCCTCATACGTCTTTCACTGAAACGACCAACAAACTCGACGCGATAATAATAACGCCCCTTTGAAATGTATTCGCGAGGATTACCAGGAGTGATAAACTCATCAGTTACATCTGCCAAGGCGCTTCCTAGCGCTCTATAAACAACATCTATAGATTCACCTTCTTCCATAAGTGACGATTTCATGATTAGAAGTTCTAAGCTGAAATGGTAAGGAGGTAAGTTGTTACGTGATTTTGTTTCTCTACTGTAATCAACCGTTTTAACAACGATTCTAGAAGGGTATTGTGATGCAGCACTACCTACCGCACGCACAAGTATTTCTAAGTTATCAGTATCGAGTTTCTTTGCTGCTTGCTGGCGAAGATGAGTGTCACGCGCTTCCCAAATAGCAACTTGTGAACTATTACGACCTTGATTGTCTAGACCATCAACCTGCTCACTTAATGCTATGTATTTTTGACGCTCACTTTGAAAACGATTGCTGTAAAGCTTATCTGCAACAAACACAAATGCAGGGCCAGCTAAGATTGAAATCGCTGTTAGTACGACAACCCCCACTGACGCTTTCGTATTTTTTCTTGTTGTATCTAACAACGGGAGTTCGACAGCGCTTTTTAAAAGCTCTGATTCTGGCAGCTGGAATAACCTATCTCGTAATAAACTTGGCCATGTATCAATATCATCTAAGCCAAGTACACTATCACTATAAATATACGCGTTATGGTTAACTGTAGACATTCCTAACTTATAGTTATCTAGTGCATCATAAAACTCTGAAAGGAATGCGTTACGATGCTTGGGTAACCCTTTATATGAGCGTATTGCGACTACCTTTTTATTCGTTACTGTCCACACTTCAACATTGACGGTAGGGTGAGATTTCGATGGAACCGCATGGCACAAGATGAAGTTACTTTCATTCTTTGATATTGCATCAACACGCTTAGAAAGTCCTACTGATGCAATAAGTGCTGACTTTTTATCTTTAAACTCATCTTTCTTTATAAACTGCTTATAATAGCCGTATGTAGAGCCTGTTTTTTTTCTATCTAAAATGCTTGTTAAATCCTGCCATGCATAGATAAAAAGGCTAATATCGCGGTTCGCTCCCATGAACGGATACATGTATTTTTGTTTTAGAGGTAAAGCACCCTGCTCAATAAACCCTTCATGAGTTTGAAAGCCTTTCTTAGACTTCGAAAACTCGGTGATAACACTTTCGCCACCTAGCATTGCACCAGCTTTTACAGCTTGCTTTTTTTTAGGTGTCACTAGTTTAAATAACTTAGAGAGCATTGCCGCCTCCGTATATATTGCTAAACAATTTAAATACTATGTACGCAACCGGAAGCATAACGAGAATAAGAGACAGCGCTTCAATAATAGGCTTTGTCGATTCCACAGCGGTTTCATATTCTTCTATGAACGTATCTGCTGCATCTCGCATTTTGTCATCCCAATCACCGGATGTACCAGCTGCATTTACATATGAAAGATATAATGGAGGTAGTGCAGAGCGCTCATCATCTTTATCCCAGCTTTCAGAAGACGTTGCTGCAGACCAATCCTTGCCTGTTTCAACATCAACAAAAATTTTGTCGATAGCTGTTGAATTGTACTCGTTTAGTACTGACTTTAAGGACTCCTTAATCTCAAGCATAGGAATACCAGACCTCGCCATTAAGGAAGTGAATCGACACCAAGTACCAATTTGACTCATATTCATTAACGCGCCAAAAATAGGGATTTTTCCAATAAACGCCCCTACTACTGCCGCGATTGATTTTGAGTTCATCATTTTTATTAAAATAAAGGCCACAGTGAGCATTGCTGCAGGGTAAGACCATGAATTGTCTCTGACAAAAGCGCCTAGAGTTCCCATAGTCTGTAAAAACAAATCGTTTGTTTGATCGCGTTGGGCTAGCTGTGAAAAAATGCCTTGAGCTAGAAAAAGCACAACACCAACAAGAACGACTAAACTAACCATAGGCATACCCAATGTTTTCTTTATTTGTCGTTTTGTTTGGCGCTGAAATTTTGCTATTTTTGACAATTCTTTAAATGCCTCTTCTAGCCGACCTGCTTCTTCATTCGCTCGAATAATTGAGAGTGTTTTTAGATCAAATAGTGTCGTTTTTTCGATACCTGAAGATAATGTTCCGCCATTATCAACTACCTCTTTGACAATAGTGAATTCTTCTGTGTATTTCTTATTGCCATTAAAAACCATCGCATTTATGGCATACTGGACACCACTCGCTTTTATGTTTGCCGCTAATAATGCGTAAACGTCTGGTTGATCATCAATACTAATCATTTTTACACCACCTCATCCAATAGAGATTGTATTGACACAACACCATGCTCAATGCCATCTAATACACTATCTCTCATATCGACATCAGGTTCCTCTGTTATGCGAGCGAATCGACTTGTTTCACCGAAATTAAGTAACATCATTTTTCTGTTTCGATTGATTGTGAACACTCCAAAAACCGGTACCCGACCTTTTACGCACTTACCGCTACATTCTGGGCAAACAGTGTCTTCGCTAATCATTCCGGTTGATACTATGGCTTCCATACTTGAGAGTCGGTGCGTTTGCTTCTGATTTAAATCCAACTTTTCACCTAAATCTTTCACTTGAGCCTCAGAAATAGGATGTTTCTTACCGCACCTTTTACACGGTGATGCGAGTAAATTTGTGCTAAAGATGCATGTCAAAGCTGAAAAGAATTGTACTAAGTTAGCTGGGCTTGACTCTAACTTTGCAGCTAAACGAACAAGCGCCTCTTCTGCTGAAGTTGAGTGGAATGTGGCAAATGTTTTATGGCCTGAGCTTGCTATATCACCTGCAAATATCGCGGTCATAGTGTCACGAACCTCACCAATGAAGATTTTATTAGGATCTTGCCTTAGAAATGATCGCAATATACTTTGCCTGACCGTTAACTCATCTAGCTCCCCTTTTTCTATTTGAACTCGCACGGCATCGGTCAGCTGTATTTGCACCAAATTTTCTGACACTTGCTCGATAGGATCTTCAAAAGACAAAATACTCTCAGAACCTTTGCTAAGCTGTGTTTGCTTATCAAGAATGGCTCCCATTAACGTACTTTTACCTGAGCCTGTGGGACCAGCCGCAATAACTAAGCCGTTTTCACTTTTTAAAATTTTGTCAATGTAATGAATGATGTTCTCAGGAACATTTAAGTCTTCCAGCGAGGCAATTGAGTCTTTAATCTCCCAAATACGTAACACAACACGGACCAACTCTTTACCTGACGCGTCCTTAATCCCCAAAGGTGCAAATTCTGGACGCATTTTTATCCGCATTACGCCTGCTTGGTTCTCATAATCAAACACCATGCCTGATACAGGTCTCGTTATTGTGCGTCCAACTTCACCTGCCTGGGTTGTGGAGTGTAAATAGCTCACCATCTCTCTAAATGTTGCGTGTTTAATACTTAATTTCGCAGCTGATTTATGTTCTGCAACGTTTGATAATTTTCCATCCACACGTATCTTTATTGAAACACTATCTTCATTTGGCAATATTGAAGGGTCACAGTGAATATCTGTACCTCCAAGCTTGATTGCTTCATTAAACAGTGCGGCCCAATTTTTAGCTACATTGTGCTGTTTCATATCTTGTTCGAATAAAACTTTTGAGCCATTTTCAACTGCAGAGTTAGCTGATGAGCTACCTAGCTCTGAAATAATGGTGTCTTCTTCCGTTAAAAAGTAATAAGTGTTACCTTCACCAAAGGAGTCAGAAATGCTGCGAATGCGAGAACGCACCTGTGGGCCTAATTGCATAAACTCTTTGAGCTTTTCTTCTGTTCCAAAGCCTAGGTACAACGTCTCATGCCCATTCAAATTGCATGTAAAAGGGATACATATTGCTTTTTTGCACTCATCAACAAACTCGGCGTCTTTTAAATCTGGTATTGCTTCAAGTGATAGCTGCCTTATTTGCGTCATTGATGCTAGGTAAGGCAACTCAAGTATCACTGCAAGCAGTTGATTTTTTGCATCTTGAATGTTTTTTTCATTCGGTGTTTGCTCAAAAACCCAACGCGCAAATGGACGCCGTTTATTTTTATCGACGTTCAAATGTTCTTCTAAAAATTTATCACGCCTTGATTCATCTAACAGGCCTTTTTGAATAAATACATCGCCTGTTTTTAGATTGTCATTTTCAATGCGCTCTAAAAATCGGATTTGGTCTTGAATGAAATCGGGTAAAGAACGAAATTGCGTAAAACCCCATTTATTAACGTATTTATTAAAAAGATCTGTCATTTATTAATCTGCTTTAGTCATTATGTGAGAAAAAATTAGAAATGATTCACCTGCTGAGTTTTTCAAGTTTTCTGATTCTACATACACGACTGCCTGCGAATCTGACAACACTCTATACTGGACAGGTGTACCATCAATTGCATATAAATCACTGCAAGTAAGCGCAGCGCCATCAAACTCAAACACACCTATGCACGAATTAAACCCACCGGTATAACCTACCGCATCGACTAAATCGATAGTGTCATCTGGCTCTAGTTTCACCCCTGCAGAGGTGGTTAAAGGTAATGTGTTTGATGAATAAACTAATCGTTGAACTGTTTCATCTAGAGAGCGATAAATACGCGTTCGCAAATTTGATAAAGTTGAAATGGTAGTAGTTTGATACCAATAAACATCACTCGGCGGTTTGTAATCGCCTTGTTCAGAAAAAAGGTTTGTTCCAACCTGATTGTTTTCTAGCACATCTTCATCAGCATAAGCACTATCGTAGCGCTTATGCCAAATGAGAGCTTTAAAATAAATCAATCCAACATCATCAAGTTCAACGGATGCGACACCTATCCTATCAGTCGCCAGAGATAATAACGGCGCATTCCCTGCATACCCTGTTAATACACCCAATGTGGCCGGAGCAGTGAATTCATTGCTAATGTAACGCTCCATAGCGCGTGAGGTTTCAATCATCTCTGATTGAAACACTTGCTCATATAAATCACTCACTCGCCCTTCAGCTCGGTACTGAATAGTCATCCCAAGCGTAGAGATGAAACCGAACATGACAAGAAATACCATGACCACAGGCATAACAACTACACTGCAAATTTACGTATAATTTTAAGGGTGCTTACACCACCAGACGAAGCCGTATGTTGTATCACACCGGTTGTGTCTGCAGTTGATAAATCACAGGTAGAAGTGCTTCCTTCAAATTTGGCAAGTAGGTCACACACTTCAGCATCTGGAGTGAGAGTGTATTCCACTGATAGCTCACCTGATGGTTGAGATGAAGAAAGACTCATCACAGATGAACCCACCTTATAAACCCCTTTTGAGCCATTCGTTGGTGCTGTTGTAATTTGAACCATGTCTGATAAACCAGATATATCAATGCGGTTAAAGTTGCTTTGTTGAGCTGCAACGATGGCTACATCCCCCCCCACACACATATCCAGTCCATCATTACCACTATTGTAATTAGGGTTAGATAACACATTAGAACCCCATCCTAAATTAGCATGTACGTTTAAAATGCATGTTTTTAACGTATCAGCCGTTCGCATTTTCAACAGTGCAGATGCTTTACTGGTACCTGAAAAAGCTGAAGGCAAGACAATAGATGCCAAAATACCCAATACAGCTAGAACCACTATTAGTTCTAATAGTGAGAAACCACTTTGTTTTGTGTTGCGATTGTTTATCTTCATGATAAGTCCTTAATTAATGTAATTTAGATTGGAAACAAAATATTATTGTTGTTACTCACATCAGGGCTTGCGCCCCGACTAATGAATCGATTAATTCTCAATGCACCTACGTGTGGCGCAGTGTCTGCTGTCGATGCGTCAACAGCTGTTAAGTCAAAATCAGCACAATACTCAATAGAACCGCCGAACAGGGTTAGGCCATAACTCGCCTCAAGTCCGACTATTGATAAAACATTGACATTCGCGCTTCCTAAGTCATACCAGCCATTGATGCAACCACCGTTGACGGTTGGATCAGAGCCTGTGTAATCTGGAGTAGATGGATGAGTTGAAACGGGCAAAAAATTAATATTTACATCGGCATTATTCGCCAACACCAATTCATGTTTGTATTCTCTGATTTTTTGCTGAACTAAAATGACACGTTCTACTGAGCTTGATGCCAAACCTTGCAAGATTTCCAAGTTATTAAATGGCACAGCCTTTTCTATTGTAGAGTTAGGTACCCACCCTGTTTGGGTATATGCAGGTGTTTTCCACGATTCATCCGTGTCACATGTAGAGCTTTTAGGACAATTAGTTTGGACTACAACAGCGGCTCGGTATTCAAGAATAAGATTAATCGCAGATGGTAGGTTAAGAGAAGCTTGATACGTTGTTGCATCAAGCATCAAACCACGCACGTTTTTTACTGATGAGCTATCATAATTTGATATCTTAGCTGTGCGTTGTGTTCTACTTTCTACATAATTAACCAATGCAGCATTTGTTGTGTCGATTGCACAAGAATAACAATCACCCTCGGTGAATGCAGAAAGAATGGCGCCACTATTATGAACTGATGCATATTTAACATGCGCGTCAGCAATAGCACGCAATTCAGTGTCATTTTCCAAATCTCGCTCAATCTTATAAAAACCGGCAATTTGATTGATCAAACCAGAAGAAGCACTTGCCGCTATGGCAAGAATCGTTATAGCAACTAATACTTCAATTAAGGAGAAACCATGGCTTTGGCGATAATTCATCTTAGACGCTCGCTGGAACTACTTTTGCTTGCAACAAAATGTAATATGTGACCTTTTCTTTCAGTCTTTCCGAATTACCAAACAGAGCCCCTACATACGAGTCTTTCAACCCAGAAGTACCACCTATGCTGTCACTAAGTCTCGTCTGGGTACGGCCTGCAGCAATGACTAATTCACCATTTTTAAGTTTAGGGCTTACTTTAAATTCTATAGTATCAACGTTTTGGTAATACCCTTTCTCAACATCATTACCAATAACATTTGTTATTTCCTTTTTTTCACCCAAGACGCTTAATTTTACATCGACTTTGGTTTTGACGGTTCCGCTTTTCATATCCAGCATGGGTAGAACTGTAATGACGCTGCCAATTTTGTATGGGAGCAATTCACTGCTTGTGCCGCCACCAGTCGTTACACCATCTGCAGTAACAGAATTGTTAGTAGTTAATTGTTGATTTATGCGATTTTGAACATCTGATAACGTAATATCCTCACCATGAAAAGCCTCACCTTCAAAATTGCCAATCGTTTGGATATTTGAATTATCTTCAGTGTAAGCATTAAATACTTGCCAAGTCTGATCCAATGATTGCAATCCCAACATCGAACTACCTATCATGTTATCGATGCCACCAGCGAACCAAGTATTAACACCTGGCTCTGAAATGCTCACATTATTGTAGATATCATTAGACACGATACAGCGGTATGAATGAGTGCAGTACGGAGCTAAGGCAGCGACATCTAGCCCCTTTTGTTGGCGCTCAGTTTCAGTCTGCGCAATGATACGACCTTTAATGACGATCTTAGAATTCATGAGAAGGTCAATTTCTTTTAGGTAATTTGCTACACGTTTTAATTTGTGTTTAGGCGCAGACACATATATATGACCAGTCGCTCTATTGATAGAAACTGTGCCCACTTTCTTTTCAATCATCCCACCAGAAACTGTTGGTCTAGGTTGTAAATTTGAAACTAATGACTCGTAATCAGTACCATTTGGCCCGTCAGTAATCTTAAGTTTTGGATTTGAAGATGGCTGTTGATTTTGATTATTAACAAGGACAACTTCTTGTAACATTGAATTTAAAAATCGCTCTGTATCATTCCAAAACGCCGCTTTTATTTCTGTCAGTGTCGTTAATGAGTTTACATCACCTGATGCACCACCTTGACCGCCCCCAGATCCGCCTTGCGCGCCTGAGCTTGAACCACCCTGACCACCACCATTTGGTGAAGCTGTGTCTTTTGTTTTGTTAACAACAAATTGACTCAACTTCTTTTCTTCATCTGGTATATTTAGGCGATATTCGAAGGTCGGCAAACCTGTAATAACAGCATACGGTTTACCTCTGTTGTCTTCGACCATGTGATAACCCATACCTAGATCATACGTGATCATATCGAGTGCTCGTCTAGCACTTGTATTTTTAATCGCGTAATTTAAAATCGGTTGCTCTAAGTCCACACCATTTTGTGAGATAACGTTCAAGCCTTTCTTCTGAAACATCTGGATCACGGCGCGCATCGTAGCCCCATTCGCCATGTTGCTCATATTAATGGTTGTTGTATCAAACACATCTTTATTTGCAGATTCACTTACTTTCGCTTCATATGAAACTTTGGGTGTATCTAGAACTGCATAACTTTTTGTTTGTTGAATTTGACTGATTTTTTCTTGCTGTTCTTTCATTTCAGAATCAAATTCTTCATCAGGTTGCATAGCAATGCATCCTGCCAGAGCAACGCTAATTGATGATGCTGCGAGGGTTTTAACTAATTGGTTATTCATTATTTAGACTTCCTGCAATTTTCAAATACATCTGGGCCGCGATACTCAAGCGTGACCGTATTAGTCATTGAATTAAATGTTGAAAAAAACGAATATTGTGAAGCGTAATAAGTAAGGCGCTCATACTTATTTTTAAAATGCGAATTAGGGATCGTATAGGTGTACTTTTCTATCAAATCACATGGGATATATGTAAAATCCACATTACTTTCTGGTATACCTAATTCAGTTTTTGCAATTCTGATGATGTTCTCATTTACCGTGCCTTTTCGGATTTCAACACCACTTACAGCAACTTGCGTAGATTCACTTCCAGCACTTGTGTTTGCCCCTTTAACCTGTTTAGTCTTAGGAATGCTGTAAACATCTCTTTTTGAAACTGAAGTACCGACTGGGTTTGCTGAAACCTGCTCGCTAGCTGAAAGAGGGTAAACTTTAATTATTCGCCCCTTAGCTGCTTCATCTTTGGCAAAACAGCCAAATGACGAACAAAGCAAAGTTACACATAAAGCAGAACGTATCATTGAAAAGTAACCCCCAAAAAATTGAAACAGCCAACAAAGTTATTGCAGCTAAAACCTGAATTAGTGAAAACTTACGTAATGAATCAAGCCCATTCAATAAAAAAGTGATTATTTCCAAATTTAGTTAAATATGGCTCTTGACGGCTGTTTTAGAAGTGGAGTTAAGTGAATATTTCTGTATTTTTTTCTGGACTTTATGGGTTTTATACTGACCTTTTCAGTAGTTAAAACGAAAAGCTATACTCTTAAATCAATAGTATAAATTGAATGCTTATATCGTTGAATGAACAAGAGACAAGGTAAATTTAAACCCATGAACGAATGACCATTATTTTATTTCATGACCAACATGAATACTAAGTTATGTTTTGGATGAGTGAACAGCAGTAGAAGAAAGACGTTTAAATATGTTAACTACGTTATATCAACTGGGAGGCTTTAATATGAATGTAAATTCAGTAATTTGTTCAGTTATAGGTTCGTGAAGCTTAAAAACTCCCACGCAGAAAGCTGTGGGGTATTTCGCAGATATTGGTAAGAAAGTAAACTAAATTACACCACATGCAAATGGTTAAGCGTAAGGATAAAGACTGCCAACCTGACTGGACAGAGAGATAGATTACCTCTTACGCAATAAATTGAATGCAAGATAGCCGCTGTAGTTACCACTCAGCGTGAGTTTTAGTGCATAGCCTGTCTTTCAAAATGCCTCAAAGAATCTTCAATAATTCCATCCAATATATGTACTGGAGTTTCTTCTTGCTCGTCGGGTATGGAGGCGTTACTTAAAACCTGCTCTCTTCTTCGCCTATCATCAATTTCATCATCCAAGTTACCACTTGGATATAACTCAACCAATAGCTGTCGTGCAGTTTGTGAACCAAGCTTTTCGATAAGCGCATCTTTTACTATGGTGTCATCCCTTGTTGATGTCGTGGCCCACAAAAATGACGGGCCATACATGGAGTATAAAAACAGCTCCCAGCGTGCCTTATCAGTCTCAATAAGCGTAATAACAGTCGAACCATCTTTATTAGGCCTGCGCATACTACTGCGCAACCTTTCAACAAGGTTTGATGGTAATTTAAAATGATTTGTTAACGATGCTATGTTGGCTTCGTTACCTCGGCCAAGAATGACAACATCTGTTGCAAGTTCAATCATGTCTTTAGGGAAGTCGGTACCTCTTTGCGAAGCTAATATAACGTCTACTTTCCACTTTCTCCCCTCTCGGATTGATAACTCCTGCAATTGCATTGCCATTGGATCGCCTTTAAAGCGATGCATTTCATCGCCACTAAAACGTTTCGGTGTTCGTTCAATAGAGGCAATTAACTTGGTATGGATCGCTGTATAGTCAAACGGAAATAACCCTGAGTTATCTGATTGCATTTCAGACAAATGTTCTTTACCAGTAAAGATACGCTTAGTGAGTGTAAAATACGCCAGGAAATACATGAGACGTAAACGTCTGACCGCGCTTTCACCAACGCCTTTACCAACCTCATCTAAGTCAAGACTAACGATACGAGATGAACCAATATCGAACTTTGTTACACCGGAAAGAATTGGGTACTTATTAAGAGATGATGTCAGTTTACGCTCAATATACCGGCACATTTTCTCACCTGTGCTCTTAACGGTCAGCTCTTCAAAACTGTTAGCAATACGTGGATCAGAGATTATTGATATAACATCCTCCATTACTGGAACTGCATATCGTTGTGCAATTGCCGCGCCGTGCAATTCACCATGCTTTGCAAGGAAATCGACTACATCCCACCACTTTATCACCCTGTTATCGATGTTAGCAGACTCAATATCTAAAGCTTCCAAAAGCTCATCGACTCTTGGCGATACATTCGGCCTATATTCATACGATGTATTACGATCAGCTCTGTATTTATACACCAACTGTATAACCTGTGTTATGACATCACCAACACCTTCTGGTGCAACACCTGAATCATCACCAATACACAGCATTGTTAAGAAGGTCTCTAAATAAGCTACCTGATTGGATAGTGGATAACGTAACCCTATTGGTGTATCAAATGAGTTGATTGCAGACTCTGCTCTATTCTGGAGTTTTTCATACACTACCTCATGCTTTCGATGCTTTGGCAGTGCATCCCTTACCATTGAGCAGAACCCTTTCATACCAGGGCCTATATCTATATTAAGTATGAATGGCAACTCATCATTATCAGGATGCAGTAAAAGCGAAAAGTGCTCACCATTCAAATGCACCGTTTTGCCGGAACCCATTGGCCCAACAATAAACTTTACCCACGCTAATTGCTGTTTCGAATAAGGCATATAAGAAACTATGCGGCCAGTATTGGTTCGATAGAGCTTCGACCCCTTCTCCCACGCTGAGCCCATTCGAGCTATTGGAGCCATTTTCAATGAGTCGTAAAGTGGCGCTGCTGCTGCATCAGCCACTGAACCTAGCATTGTACCACCTATGCTAGATAACATGCTCTCTGCTTCGTCCCCTTCAACAGCGGCAACGTCACAACTACCCCAGCTTGAAATCTTTCTGGCAAGACTGTGCTTACGCTGCCTTATTTCACGGAAATCATCTACGTTCCGACTCCATGTGCAAAATGAAATTTGTGATGAAACAATCTCTTCACCTGCTAGTGAGAGTGCTTCGAGATCATAGTAACATTGTCTTAAGCGTTTATTTGATTCTGAACCTGTAAATGACAAGAACTGCGCAAGCATGACTTTCATGCCAAAAACGCCCATACCATTATGCTTCATCAACATATGCATTCTAAAAGGTAACCGAGACTTATAAACACTGCCAAATAAAGCGTCAAATGGCTCTGGTTGTTTCGGGTGAGTTTCCATACTCAAAGGAGCATAGAAAACATCACCACTTCTCACGATACCTTCTTCATGGTCCACCATCCCTCTTGGCATCAATTGGTCTGCTATGGGCTGATGGAACATACCAGATAGATCAGCATCATTATCTGAAAGTATTTTTAATGAAACCGGATCACCTGGTACTCTTGGTGACCAATCTTGTGGCGTGAAAGTCTCATCGATATTAATTCTAATATCACGCAAGAAAGAGTGGCTGTCTGAAATAGAGGAATATATTCTGACATTGAGCAAATCACTGACTAATTGTTCACATGCTGCTAGATGCTTTTCGTAAAAATCCGGTGCTACAAATGTAACTGGCTGAGCTTTATTGTGTCTTGGTGTACCTGCCATGAATTCATTGCGGCGTTCTGCATGAAGCTTTTTTTCATTACGAGTGCTCATATGAACATTTGTCCAAACAAGCAAGTAAACACTTTCTTCTTGGCATTTTTTTGCGTGAACATCATGTATTTCTTTTATGATGTCCTCTAAATCTAACTCTAATTTTTTTGCAGTTTCTAAAGCTTGGGATGTCCACGCTTTTTCTAGAGCTTCGTCTACGTTTTCAGGATCAGATTTAAATGTCCATGAAAAAAAGTGATCTTCACTCAAGATTAGCGACTTAAACGAACTTTCTAGGGAGTCTAAAATATCAACGTATTCTTCATACCGTATATCGCGGGTAGAGCCATGTACCTTTATCGCTGTAAGCAAAGTACCATCACGCATTACGAGTGTATTTTTACCTTCAGTGGTAACAATATCGATAAAGCTGCGAGGGTTAACATGTAAGAAACTGTCATTGACTCGCTGAAATAACCAATCAAAGTTAGATGCAATGCTTTCAAATATATTTTTTTTATACGCTAGTTTCATAAGTCACTTTAGATTTTATTGGCCAAAGAGCTGTAGCTTGTATCAAGCCAATATTGAATGATGTGAGAAAAAACAAGATCGTTGGGTATATAGCGAATACCCCCAAATACTTTGTGACCTTTTTCAAGAAGCTCAGGGGGGGCAAATTTGTAAAGCGAAACATAGCCCCCCATATAATTACTTTCGACTTTTAATGCAGGAATGTTACTTACTCGCTTAACAAGTAAATCAATATAAGACTGTTTAAGCTCTTCTATATATGCAAGGAGTTGCCTATTGGGGTTTGCACTTTGATGCATTGCTAGGGCATATATGTCCCGCACTTTTTCAATGATTTTACCTTGCGGTATCTCTGGACAATAAACAAGACAGCCATGGTTATACTCTAATTTACCATTCTTTAGTGTGACTGGCCTTGATAACATTTGACTTTGCGCGCACATCAAGCACAAAAGAAATAGTTTCCCATTTATTGTTACAAACTCCATCCCACCACTTGGCACCTCTTTAGATGGCACCGCTCTAAAACCACAACATTGACACGTAAAATTGAGAATACGCATTCCTTTGTATTCATTTCTAGTTGGTGTAGCTGTTAGCAAACCTGCAGAGCTATGTGATTTTTCTGCTTTAGGATAGAAATTCATGATGAAAACCTGTAAAAATTAGGGGGGACGTGGCAGTAGCGAAACACGTTCGCTACTGGCACACTTCCAGAAACAGAACGAACTAGTTGCCTGCGCCCTTCACGATTGATTTTAGGTTATCAGCTGTTTGCGTTGTGCCCGTAGCTGTGTTTGAGAGAACCGCTAGCCAAGTCCATAATCCAATCAAGAAAACCCCCGCACCTAACGACATCCACAATTTACCTTTACCTTCTTGCTGATTATCGCGAGAGTTGAATAATTTGACACCAGAAAAAGTGAACAGGATTAAGCCAATTAAACCGGCTGCTTGCACCCAGCCATCAACAGCCTGACTAGCTTGAGAGCCTGCTTGTTTAAAAAGTGATGCCGCATCCGTTACGCCACCACCAGCATTCGCATCTGCATAGAACGAGACAAAGCTCAGCGCCACTAGCGCAATTAATAATAGTTTTTTCATAATTACCTCTGTTTGTTAAAAATTAATCTTTAATTACAATTTACTGTGTTAAGTTTTCTTTCATTTTTTCGTATGAATCACTGACTCCAAATGTTCCCCCAGCTATATCCACAGACACTTTAAAGTTTGCTAAGGCCATTCCTATAACGATTGCCGCCGCCGCCTTTCGTTTTATTCCAGGCTGGTTATACTTCGGTGCTTCTGACATTTTCAGCCAACCAGCAATAAAGCCGAACCAACCAAAGGCCATGATGATTATCTCTGCCGAATTAAAGAGCATTAAGGAATCATTGGTCGCACTAAAGCCCGTCCCAACCGTATCAAAAACAGCCCCCATTTTTTTTCCATAAAATGTGGCTGACGTAATATCCATCCACCTTTGGATATTGATCAATACAGGTGATACAACTAGACCAAACCATGCAGTTGCTCTTACCCCCTTTTCATTACTTGTACTCTTTAAAAGTGTTGTTCCCGAAATAGTAAAAACAAACAAGCCTAATACAATGATTACAGCCTTAAACCCCTCCATGATCCCTGGGATTTGTTTTGTAAATGCGGAAATAACACTGAAAAAATCCATTACTTATTTCCTGCTAATCGTGCAATGTTGGGTGCTTACTTTTCTTGCTGCTACATCCACACTTATAACAACACCACAATTCGGTATTTCAATACCTTCAAATACACGCAAATTTTTACCTGTACTTGTGTTGTAAATTTGTGTGAATCGTTCACTTGCAATCTTTAACACCCAAGAATGAGAGCTATTCCATGTAATTTTTTCTGCTTTATTTGTGCTGACCGTTTCGTTGTTGTCTTTGGCTTCATCTTTCCCTTGTTTCTCACTCTCTTTTTTTAACTTTTGAACTTCCAAATAAGTAGCCCAGTTACTGTTTACCAACTCATCTACTTCTTTCTTTATTCCATCCAGTGAAGACACTTTTTGTTTTAAAGTCTCAGTTGTTGAAAGAATATTGCCTGTATACGCATTTAGAGCATCAAGCTCTTGTTTAAAAGCATTTAATTGACGATCATAATCCTGAGTATTTAATGTTACAGGAACGGGTCTATCAGCCATTTGATTCAACATAGCGATACTTGTTTTTTGTTCATTCTGCAAGCGCTCAACCTCCACCACAGAGTGCTTGATGGCATTCAAGTCGTTATGCGATGGTAAAGCATCAATTCGGGCAATTACCTCTGCCCTTAAATCCGCCATGGCCGATTCTAGCTGACTGACAGTAACAGTTGGTTCAGCCTTTTGATCATTGCCATAAGTCTTTCCAAAAAAGCTTGGAATTGAACTTGTTACGTTAGGCTTTACCGGTTGTAATAAATTAAACAGCCCGTACCCAAAAACCGCAGCCACAGCGACTGCAATCAAAACTTTTTTTTTCGATTTTTTATCCTTGTTTGGCACCTTTACTTGAGTTGTTTTTTTACGGCTCTTTTCCTTTTTGCCAGCCTTGCTTTCTATTTCAGGCTGCTCAAAGTCGTCATTTTCATCAGCACCTTCATCACCGGCCTCTGGAAGACTTTTGTATATCTCATCATGGTCTACACCTTCTCCTGCCCGCTCAGTTTGAATCCCTTGCAGTACATCTTGAATATCTTCATCTTTATTGTGTTCTGGCATGTTGTGACACCTAAATATTTAATGTCTATATTATTGTTAATATGCAAATGTCATTTAAAGTTATATTTTGCAAAATATTCACTTTTCTGTACCTGATTTGATTACAACATCCTCAAAGAGAAAAATACCTACCTCTTCCCCATATGCAATGTTGCCTGTATAAGGTCTGTTAACATTTTCCATGAACACACTTGCCAACGATTCGCCTAATGGTTCTGTGGCTCTAATCATTAACTCTTTACCGTCCAGGCCAGAGTAAGAAACAACTTTACCTTCTTCGTCATAAGTATCTGTCCGATCTCTTGACTCCCCGACTGCAATAGCTGCACCCTGAATAAGTGAAGCGAAAGTGAGGCCCCCAAATCGATACCAGTAGTGTTTGTCAATATCACCATTCACACTTGCACTTCGTGTAGTTGGATCTACAGCGAGAGCCTGAACTGGATAACACTCACTCTTTTCAGGGCAAAGGCTGGTCACAGCTATAACAATATGATCGTATTTAAGAGCAACGACACCTTGTGCAGTCCCACGGTAGAGAGGGTGTGTGTGTGGTAAGCCCATCAAGTTAAATACAACACGGCTATCTAAGTCAGTATTAACCGTCATCTGGTTTGCACCGTATAAGACTGTGCCAGATTGAATTTTCAATAAGTCGCCGCGAGAAGCCGATGCTATATCACTATTGGTAGTATTAGCATTAACCAGACTTTGTTCGGGGTTTGAAGAACTAGACCCTGAATTAGTTATCGTTTCAGAATTAACAGGTTGTGAGAATGTTGCAACTGACGATGATGGTCTTTCTTTAAAAGCTCCATCGTACTCTGACAACTTCTGCTCCATACTTTGATAGATAGCTAAATAACGTCTATTAAGTCGGGTGATTTCTTTATCTGTTAAGGTGCTTACATCAAGTATTTTGGCTAGTTCAACCTCGGAATCTTTCTCTGAGTTACTAGGCTCTTCATCAACTTGATTTGCCGTGTCACTCTTGGAACTATTACGGTTTGGTTCATCTATCTGTTGTTTTTGTTCCGCGATGAATTCTTTTAATTTGCTGTTAGCATCACGTTCCTCCGGTGGTAATACTTCTGGGATCTCAATCAGGGTTCCGTCTTCTTTCGTAAAACCTTTACTTGTTATAATCACAGCTTGTCCATCTTCTAAAATCGGATTACCTTGGGCGTCAATGAGTGCCCCTGTATTTGTTAGGTTAAGTCTTCGACCTTGATATCTAAGCGGGTAATCGTTTGCATCTACAATTTCATTATTATCATTAACAAACGCTTGCTTTCCTTCTATGAGAACGGGTTTACCTAATCTATCTACTAATAATCCACCAGCCGTTTTATACAGCCCATTACCAATTGATGTTAATTTCCCTCCATTTGTAACCCGAAGCCCTTGAGGATCTAATGAAACTCCTTCTCCATCTTGCAAAACAGCGCCTTTCGCTGGCATTCCTGATCTATTTTTTAGCTCTCCATTATTAGTTAATGCAACCACATTCCCTTCAGCATCAGTCACAGCTACACCGTCAGTTGTATATAAACGCCCACCCTCACCAATTTTTACTGGCTTACCATTAAAGGTGATTGGCTTGCCTTGATCATCAGTTAACAAACCTTCGCGTGTCATATAAATATCACTGTTGCCTATGCGTCTCACCGCTGGCCCATCAGCCCCACCATAAAGATATTGACCATCACCATTTTGTAATAAGACACCTTCAACTGGGTTGCCATTCACATCAACAAGATCCCCTTTGTCATTCATGTGAATTGGGTTACCATCTTGATCTAGGACTGCATTACCATTTTCATCAAATAGCTGACCATTCTTTCCCCTTCTTAACCGCTTCCCTTTGTATGTTATTGATTTCCCGTTCTTATCAACTAGCAACCCATCTTTAGTAGAGAAAATACCTGACTCTCCTAATTGTTCTAATTGATTATCAGAACCTGTCTTTAGTAGTTCTCGGCCCAGTTTTGATTCAAATTCAAAGCCCTCTAAGGTAGCTAGCTCACCGTCTGGAGTAACAATTTGACCTTTACTATTTAGTGATAATGGTTGGCCGTTTTTATCTGTTAACAGCGTGCCATCTTCATCATACAACCGACCGTCAGCACCACGTTTAACCTTTTTGCCTTTGTAGTAAACTTGATGACCGTTTTCATCGAGAAGTGTGTTGTCATTTCCAATACGGAAACCTTTATTAGCAGATATTTTGCTTAGTTTCTTATCAAGTAGGTTAGCTTTGCTTGATAGGTCTTTAATACCAAAATTATCCAAACCAGCTAGCTTGCCGTCTGGAGTAACAATTTGACCTTTACTATTTAGTGATAATGGTTGGCCGTTTTTATCTGTTAACAGTGTGCCATCTTCATCATACAAACGGCCGTCAGCACCACGCCTTACCTTTTTGCCGTTGTAATAAACTTGATGACCGTTTTTATCACGTAGCTCATTATTCTTGTCAATGCGAAAGCCTGAGTTGCCGGTTATAGGTATTAACTTACGCTCTTCAACTTCAAAATCTCTAAGGGTTATTGCTCGACCACTTGGTGTGACAATCTCTCCCTTGTCATTTAACCTTAACGTTTGGCCATCGTCACCAGTGATTAATACACCTTCAGTGTCATATAGTCGCCCATCATCACCAACAAGTACTTTTTTCCCTTTGTAGTAAACTTGATTACCGTTATCATCTAAAAGGCTCCCATCAGTTGCGCGATACATACCTTTATTTTCACTAGCTGGTTTTAGCAGCATATTCTTGGTTTCAAACCCAGCAACAGAAGCCAACTGGCCGTCTGGAGTAACAATTTGACCTTTACTATTTAGTGATAATGGTTGGCCGTTTTTATCTGTTAACAGTGTGCCGCCTTCATCATACAAGCGGCCGTCAGCACCACGGATAACTTTTTTTCCATTGAAGTAGACTTGGTTTCCGTTTTCATCTAATAATTCATTATTTTTACCTGTTTTAAACCCCTTATTTTTAACTGGGGAAAATGTTACAGAGTCTACGGCAAACCCATCTAATGAAGCTGCTTGACCATCGGGAGTAACAATTTGACCTTTACTATTTAATGATAATGGCTGGCCGTTTTTATCCTTTAGTAACTCACCAGTTTCATCATATAAGCGGCCGTCAGCACCACGGATAACCTTTTTCCCTTTGTAATAAACTTGATTACCGTCTTTATCTAGTAACTCACCACCTTTGCCTAATTTAAAACCTTCATTTCCATTAATATCATTAAAAGTACTTGGTTTAGTTGCAAGCCCATCGATAGAAGCTAGTAGGCCGTCTGGAGTGACAATTTGGCCTTTACTATTTAGTGATAATGGTTGGCCGTTTTTATCTGTTAACAGTGTGCCATCTTCATCAAACAAGCTACCATCAGCACCCTGCTTTACTTTTTTGCCGTTATAGTAAACTTGATTACCGCTCTTGGTTAACAATTCTCCATTACTACCGGTCTTAAAGCCTTCATTATCAGTAATGCCCTCTAGCGGATTTTGCTCTACTTCAAACCCATCAATAGAAGCTAGTTGGCCGTCAGGAGTGACAATTTGGCCTTTACTATTTAGTGATAATGGTTGACCGTTTTTATCTGTCAACAGTGTTCCATTTTCATCATACAAACGGCCGTCAGCACCACGCTTTACCTTTTTGCCGTTGTAATAAATTTGATTACCATTTTTATCACGTAGCTCATTGTGCTTATCAACAATAAAACCTTTGTTCTGACTTAATGGAACTAATATTTTTTCATCGACAGCAAAATCTTCCATAGAAGCTAATTGGCCGTCTGGAGTGATAATTTGACCTTTACTATTTAGTGAAAGTGGCTGACCGTTTTTACCCTTTAGCAACGCTCCATCTTCATCATACAAACGCCCATCTGAACCTCGGAAAACTTTTTTCCCTTTGTAATAGATCTGACGGCCGTTTTTATCGAGTAATTGATTTTCGCTTCCAACTTCAAAGCCAATATTATCAGTAATAGGTGCTAATTTACTCAACACGCCCTCAACAACATTGCCATCCTCATCGACTACTAAACCATCATCAAGCAAGGTCATAGCTTGACCTGATGGCGATAATAGTAAATTCCCTTTACTATCATACAAACGCCCATCTTTACCTTGATAAACTTTGCGACCTTTGTAATAAATTTGTTCGCCATGGCCGCTAAGAACAGGTTTAAATCCATCAGAACCTATAATCAATTCACCATCGGATGTAATGATTACTCCTTGGGATGTGGTCAATATGCCTGATTCTGTTATCTTCAGGCCGTTATCATAAATTAATTGCCCACGCTCATTAAGAAACACTTCTTGACCTAAAAGATCTCTAATCACAACGCCTTGGTTTGTTTTTAAGCCGTAAGCATCGAGAGAATCAATTCGCTTGAATCGTCTTATGTCTTGAAAAACATCAGCACCATTAAACAACAAAGATTGCCCATCTTCTGTTGCTAAGTAGCGGTCTGCAGTGTGCCAAATCGCAGATTCAGCCAATTGTAATAATTTACCTTGACGTGATATGCGATGGCCGAAACGGTCAAATGCAACCTTTTGGCTATCTTTCAACGTTCCAGTTAGAAAAACTGGACGGTCTGCAACTAAACGACCTGAATTATTGATTGATACTTGCGAACCGGAAGAGTTAAGAACGGGACCAATTTCAGAGTTAAGAATATTATTAACGCCAACTTTGACATTGTAATTTTGATATGTGATCTCTTGGCCATAAGAGTCCACCAGCATATTTTGACTATTTACGTATAGGTCACTGTCTGAAAACCTTTTGATGTCATTTAGCTCATCAGTTAACATACTGTCGTTATCGATAAGTATGCCTCCGTGAGAAATTAGAATACCTATTCGAGAAAACTTTTCTCCTGCTCTTCCTGTTAATTTCCCGTCATTTTGTTGAAATGCAGTACGATCTTCCCATTTAATGTTCTTTCCGTAGTAATCGTGAAGACGGTTTTCCATATCTTTAAATACAGTACTTGAACCATTGAAAACCGGCTTCGCATCCATCGTAGCGAGCTGTCTGTCTGTTGTAATATAGATGTCTGTGTCATTTACTTGCGACATACCACCAGGGCGATGTGCTTTGTAGCCATTCCCTAGTAATATAACGCCATCACTTGATAGCATGCGGCCCATTAAGCGAATAATTGCTGTTACATCATTATAAAATTTCCCATCTTTAGATAGATGAATAGATTGTCCGTCAGAAGTTTCTATTGGCATTCCTGATTGTGAATGCAATACAACACCTGTATCACTCGTTCTTATTTCATCTCCATCCCACAGGTATGGATTACCCGTTTGGTCGATGATGGTACCATCTGTTTGCACATACACATCAGACTGACCTAAACGGAGACCATCACTCTTATTTATATCAGTGATACCTAGCTTCCTAAGCTCTTCAATTAATGCTTCTCTTGCTGTCGCATCAAACGTACATCCACACCCCTCAATGCTTGCAGCTTTAGTGTCAGGCTTATCATGGTAGAGGACTGGCATTGCAGCGCCAGAGATGTTTTTTGATGCCTTATCGTAATTTTCTTTATTTAGTTCTTGAATGCTTTGTTTGTATAAATCAGAAACTTGCGCATCGACATTACTCGTTTTTGCTCTACCATCAATGCTATCGAGCATGATGGATTTTTTCTTACTTTCAGTATCTTCATCTGAAAATATGAATATAAATACAAGCACAAACAAGACAACGGATATAGATGAAACCATTAAAAATGCGCGGTTATCCGGCGCAAGGAATTTCATATCAGGATTATATTTTGGGAGTTTTTTTGCTACGTTTTTGATAAATGACATCGTTATTCTCCACTCACATTTATCTGATATTCAATGCCATTGTTATCACTCATTACTAACACAGGCCATGCATCAACTTCATAAGTCGAGTAGCCATTAGGGCCTGGATACACTGAGTTAGCCGAAGGATTTATAGGGTGTAGCTTTGTTTTTAAATAGAGTTGATTATCCGTTCCTTTCCATATAACAACTTGGGAATTTGACGATTCAAGCTGTATAAAATCATCCGGTGCAACGCCGTACATCAATTCTTTCATTACTTTGTCGTTACGAATTTCGGTGGTTCTTGTAACCCTTGGAAGGGCGCGACCATTTGGCCCTACCTCAGTGATCTGCAATATAGGCTGTGGGTGGTATTTTTCTTTAGAATTTTCGACACGAATAGTTAGTGAAAGGGCTTTATCCTTTAATAATAAAGTGATGTTAGACGAACCTACACGTTCCAGCGCGGTGAGACGAAAAATGTTTTTGTACGTGTGAGCTTCGATAGCTTCAGTAGTAAAAAGCAAATTATTCCCGCTACTTGCAACCACAATCGGCCATGGCTCACCTGTTTGATCTATAACATTAACAAGCGTTTCATGACCTGGTGTAGTGTAAATTACGGGCGCTTTAGCGCTTGGATCTGTTGAAACTGTTATAATTCCTTTAAGCATCGTTGCTTTTGAGTTGTTGTAAATCGCATCTCGCTCTCTTTTTTTTAGCTCTATTGCCTTTTTAATAACACTGGCATCCAACCCCATTCGCTTTAATAGCAACGAATCCCTTGCTATTTTTGTAAGTTGCTCATCTGTTAACCTGTCGACTTCAGAGCGGCCATCTAAACTGCGCTGTAAATCAGGGTGAACAAACACTTCTTCTTGTGCGTTTGAATAAAACGAAACTAACAAAATAAATAGTAGGCGTTTCATTATCCCTTCTCCCCAATCAAGATTCGCTGTATTTTAAGGCCGTCGAGGTTATCTTCTGTTCTAACAACAAGGACACGGACGTTTAATCTATTTGGCTTAAATGTTTTATTACCCCCACCAATAAACAAATCGATATCAAACGATAATTCATAAAAATACCGCCCATTACCATTGCCAGCGCTCAAGAATTTGGGTGCTTGTCTAATTTCAATCCACATAACCAAATTGTCGTTGGTGATTTTTTCTATCCAACCTTTGTCTACTAATTCCTTTTGATAGGCATTAAATCCCTCAACTGTGAATTTTGTAGACATTGCCAAGAAGTGGTCTTGATAATCGGTAAATGAAATATGCATTGCACTTTCAACTGTCTTCGTGGCGAATCTGATAACACGCCCTTGCGAGTAAGGCTGATCAATTGGCTCAATTTGAACTACTCGACCTTGTTCATCCATTGCGTAACTAAGCGCTGTTGGTGGTCTATTTGTTACTACAGCAAAAGAGATCACGACGATAACTAAAGCAACAATAAGAACTAACAAGATAGAAGAAACGAAAATACCGAAGCGCTTGAGGTGTATATTTTCCTCAACAATCACATCTGATGAATGAGGGCACCCTTCAGTGTATATTCGCTTGAAATTGGGTTTTAATTTCTCCATCTTAGAATGGCTCCAATGAGTAGATTTGTAGACCGCGCATACTTTGCCCACGGTCTACTTCAATAAGGTTAAAAAATAAATCCTCACTCTCGAATTGGTCTTCACCTGAAAGGTTCTCGATGCGGAGCATGATTTTTACTCGGACATAAAAGTGATTAGCACCATTCTGGTACACAGACAGCGCATTAATTTCACTTGATGGCGAAAGTACAGCTGTGACATTTAATGACTCTGCTTTCACGCGAGTCAGTAGACCGCTTGCATTGAGAGTAAGCAGAAATTCGTTGTATGCTTCAGGTGTAAACAATGGCTCTAAAGCTGTTAAATCTTTGTAGTACGTAGAAAAGAAAAAAGTGCGAATTTGTATGGCAGCATCAACCGCAAACTCATAGGCATTTTCATTTGTTACTGCAGGGTTGATTGACGGTGTAACAATACTTGTCTCACCATCAGGGGTATAAAACCCAATATCACCAATGTTCGGCTTTACTATCTCATTGACAGTTAAAATAACTAAGCAAATAAGAGCAACAACACAAGGCACAATAACGCTGAACAAAAAGAAAATACGCTTCTTAGTTTTTAACGAGTCCTTGTAAATGTCGCTAATATCTTCTTTAGAAAAAACATATATTTCTTGATTTATCCAACGCTTATCCATGCTCGTCCTTATTTTCTATCAGCACTTTTTACAATTGTGATAGCCATGTTTTTTAGTGCTACGACCAACGTGTCTGCTATCACAACCATATGCATTGGATGTAGGGAGTGAATAGAATCATCATGGATAAATTCAAAAGGAATGCTTTTAGTCTTGTTTGATAAATCGAAGGAAACTTTAGAGCTAAATGGAAATATATTTTTGCATTCTTGAACTAACTCATCATGCGCTGCTTCAATGGATTTAGATTCAAAGTCAACATCAAATGAAGATCCGTTAATTGTGTCAATTATCGAGCTTAGCAACTGTACTTTTTCCATATCTGCAAGCGATAAAAAATTCTCTGGGTACATAACGCTAGTCACTAATTTTTCATTTTCAATTGAGTATGAAATCTGCAGCTCAATTAGTTCTTTTTTCGTAGTAAGGTCCATTTTTGCCTCATAGTTTTTGGTTTGATGCAATTAAACGTTCCGGCCTAAGTGAAATCAAAGAAAAAGTGAATATTTCCAAAAATAGTTAATGAAATTGCATTGCTATCCGGTGAACAATAAAAAAGAACTAAAAGCGAGTGACACTTTAATGCTTACATTGGATGAGATAATGAAATTAAAAAATAAACCACTTTCAGCCATAGCCTTATGCGCAGCAGCTGTGTTTAGTGCAGCAATCATTTATGGATTGGTGAAAGATGATTTAAAACACCCTAGTGAATTTGGCTCAAATAATGGGGAAGTGTCGCATCAGCAGAACGACATAGCTAAAGCATCCATGGCAGCACAGACTTTGCTTTTAAATACATTTAAGACAGTACCAGAGTTTGTAAGCGTGAATATCGGTCCATCTCAAACATGGTTGTTTCATGTGAAAATCGACGGCAAAGATAGGACGTTTTTTTTACTTCCAGATGGGAAAAATCTTATTGAAGGAAACCTCCTAACAAACTCTGTGGGCGAACAAATCCTTAAAGAGCACCCTAAGCCCCAAGTCGCCTCAACAGAATTAACCAGCAATGAACTAAAGAAAGAATTTTTAACAAAAGTTGGAAAATCGGTTGATAACTCTGACAAAGAAAATACAGATGAAATTGTTGAACAACCTAAAAATACAGAGCAACAACTGCCATTCAAACTGCCAGAACGTAATACTATTTTAACAAGCAAAGACAAAGGTTTATTTTTTGATAGAACAGAAGAGTTAGAGTTTATTGAGGTCGGAGATAAAAACGCACCTCTGGTTTACGTTTATTTCGATTTTAATTGTTCAGGTTGTCGAATTGCGAAAAAGGCGCTCAATGAATTTACTGACACTAATCAGTTACGAGTTAGGTATATCCCTGTTGGCGTCATCCAGCAAGAATCAGCAATTAAAGCAGCATACTCAATAATTCCTAAGTCAAATGACGATAGAACAATATTACTTGAATACTTTTCGCAAAATAAAACTGCTGATGAATTGATTCAAAAAAAGGCACCAAAAGAACGGGTATTGAAAGCCCTTGCTTCAATCAGTGAATCAAACAAAACATTCATGTTTACCCCAAAAAAACTCACGCCCGTATTCACATTTAAGCTAAATGGCGAAGTTGTCATCGCCAACTTAACAAGCAAAAACAGCATTAGAGATATGGTTGAGCGATTAAATAAGCAGGAAATGTCCCTTTAAATTCCCATTTCTGAAGATTGTTTCGATAGCTAATTGCGTTTTGTGAATAATCGTTAAATAGGGTGAATTGTAGCCTTGGAATGAATGTATGAAATATGTAATAGCCGACCCAAGCAAAATATCAATAAAACAAAAAGATTGGCAGCGTACTTTTGATAAGTATGCCCCTTTGTTGCAAAACATTCCTGCTGTAATGCAAGGAGTTACATCGATTGAAAATGCACAAAAGTGGTTGGAATGTGTGGCAAAAACGCATGCAGACTCTCACGTTTCGACTTGTATAAAACAAGCAAGCGGCATCGGTGCAAGAGATGTGAGGGCATTAATAGCCTATGAGCAAGGTGAATACTACCCAGCACTTTCTGCAAATGAAATTTATCAATCAAAACAGCTAAAAGCATTCCCAGCTAGCTTCACTCTAGCGCGTAACGAAGAGCCATTTATCATTAACGCAGTAAGGCAAGTAATGCAAGAAAGGAACGGTATTCAGCGCTCACAAGAAAATGAAGAGCGAATGCTAGCCGGTGAAGGCCAGTTGTGGTTGAAATCTCGCCCATCAATGTATGGTAAGGTCAATGGTCAAGATATCATTGTCGACATTCACATCAACAGAGGCAAGGATGTTACTCATTCAGATGAATTGAGGCTTCACTACCATAGCTTAGTTGCTTGCTCTGTAGATTTATCCCCTAAATCACTGTTCCAAGTAAACATACAATTAGAACCTGAGTTTAAAAAGCAATTGGTGGGAATGGCTGCAATATCTCCTGCAGCTGAGCAGGCAGCTATACACATACTAAAAGAAGCAATTACAAATAACGCTGATACGGTTGAATTGTCTACGCGTCTTATTCAGCAGAACCAAGATACATATGATCAACTAGCGCGAACAGGCCAAAGTCATTGGTCAAGCATGATGTCAGGCAAAGTGATTGAGCAAACTGAAAGCCTAACTGAGCTACCCGCTGATTTAGCAAATGAATATACCCAAATTAGCAAGCAAATCGTTGTTGCAAAAAACCTTAAAGACAAAGCGAGCGAGCTGGAAACTGCAGCAAGGGAGCAGATGCAAAATTTTGCTGCAGTGAACCAAATAAATGGCAATTTCAAGCTACCTTATGATGCTACGACATTAAGAACAAGCACAAAATTTGACCTTCAGGGGTTGCACGATGTGCTTACAACACAATTCAACGTCGAAAGCACATCCTTAAAAAAGGCAGCGATTGACATAGATACATATATGCACCTTTTAGATAAGTCGGCTAAAAACAACCAGCCTATTTCGCATGAACAACTTACATCCGTTATCAAATACGATGGGTTTAATGAAGCAGGGATAAAAACTGCAGCTGAACAATACGGTATAGATTTAGATGATTACTCAGAACAGCATATGAAAGTGTATATGTCAGGGCAAAGCCGTGGCGATATCTACAACGCTATGCAAACCATCAAAAATGAAATTGGCATGTTTGCTGAGAATCTAACAAATGAATTAATTGAATCACCGAGCCTTGACGATGAGCGTCTGAAGCAAAATCTTGCAAACACCGGTGTTTCACACAGTATGGATTTTTAAAGGGGTAACGACACGATGGCTGATAAAAACACAAAAAATCAAGATTATCTACTCGTAAAGGTTGAAGGATACAGTGCAAATGGCAAGTACATGTATGCACGGAAATTTCCGAGTGGTGAGAAAATAAGTATTACGGGGCACAGCAGTGTCAAAAGCGATTTCATTGGTTATTTAGCAAACACTGAAGACAACCGACATGCACCAAAGGGTTCTGTAATTGCCTTGTTCAACGTATCAAACCCAAAAGATAACTTTCATGTTTGCCGTTGGGCCAAAGCCATCAGTAAAAAGCCACAATCTGAAGATGTCATTGTCACCCCTATGACGGTTTCACCAGTGCTTGACCTTGGTAATGGAAAAACCCAAGTACTTGCTCGCGCTCTCGATCCAATCCCGTTTACTGCTAATAAATCAAGTGACATTCGTGCGGTTGCAAAATCAGTTATTGAAGACAAAGACCAAGCTGACATGTTAAAGGGTAATAGAGGCTTCATGGTACGTGTTCATACCGCTGGTCAAGGTGGTGTAGAGTCAGCTTGCTTTAAAGGTATTCCAAATCTGCCTATAGATGAAATACTCAATATCCATCTTGGAGGGCATGGAAAAGAACCATCAAAACCGATGAAGGCATTACTAAATGCGATTAACCGAGCAAATCAAGTAAGCACAGCGCAAATTGAAGTGGTTGGCTTTACAGATGCACCCGTTTTCAACTTTGGTAACTCTAAAAACGATGAAGATTTAGCTAACACGCCTAATTTTAAAGTTAAGAACAAGAACGTTATTTCAGCGACCTTTTCGAATGCAGCCATCACCATTGATAAGCAGGGGAATAATAAGATTTTGCGCGTCACTGCCTTACCTGACAAAAACATCATAAGTGATATGCACGGCCTAGTCGGTAACCATGACCGTAATGAAGTCAACACAACGCCATACCTTTTACCGAAAACATTGGTAAGTTCAGAAACGGAGCAATCTAAACAGCGTAAGCGCTATCCAGTCACTATCACCCCTTATATAGATAAATCTAATCAGAAGTATAACTCTATCCTAGTGACAGTAAACGATGATGCACCTGATGGTGTCCACCAGCGTGTAGTCAATGCGATAAGTGGTATTGTTCCCCGTAAAGGAGCTGGTGGATACTTCTTTGATAAGAAATATAAAAATAAAATCAACTCTGCATTATCAGACCTAGCAGGTACTCCCGCACTGTATACAACAAACGGGAGTATTGGTGAAGAACGCTATACGTTTATTGCAGGTCGCACAAATGAGCCTGAGTTTAAAGCAATTCTTGATGACGCAACAAAAACATCTGAATTAACAGCATTCCCTGGCGGGTTATATGGTGTCCCAGAAAATAAATCCATACAAAGCATGAGTCTATTTTCTGAACTACTGAAAAAACCGGCGTCTTCTGAGCTTGCTAAGAGCTACTTAGCCACAAAACCAGAGAACAAGCAGTCACACACATCTAAACCCCGAACGCAGCGAGAATCAAAACCTACCTATACTGAGTGGTTGCAAAACACATTCAGTGAAAACCCGACTAAAATTGCTAGTGATTTTGACCTCGAAATCAAAGCGCTTGCGGAGCAAGCAGGTATTGATTGGGATGCTACTAAAGACAACCTTATCTGGCCTACTATTAACGGAAAACCTGAATCAATAAAAGGCAAAGCGAATGTAGTGCCAAAAAACCCAGCAGACAACGGTAGCTGTTATGTCTCGACTATATTCAACTCATGGTTATCAAAGAAAGGGGAGGTGCAATACGGTATTGCAATTACCTTCACCAATCTTAATAAAAGCCGTGATGAACGATGGACGTATCTGTCACATGAAGACACTTACAACCGATATAGTGATGAAGTCTGGGGCAATAAAAAGGTAGTTCAAAAACCAACACTGACACCTGAACAGTTAAAAGCTGAGCAAGATGCCATTGAAGCTGAAAGGAAACGAAAACTAGCTGTTCGTATTGCAAATGCTGACGCAAGCAAACATGCAGCCTTTAATGAATTTAGTGCCCTTCCTCCATACGGTAACACACCACACCGAGAACTTGAGCGAAAGCAATTACCTGAATTTACTAAATGGACCAATGCCAAAGCTTACACATTGAAGTTTGGAGGTGAAAATAACAGAGCGCTTGCATTTGCTGCGTATGATATTCATGAGCGCTTTGTGGGCTATCAATATGTAACTGAAGAAAAATTGCTACTCAACAAAGAAAAGCCTGAGAAAAAGAACAGCTGGAGCAATAAACTATTTAATACTGGTTTTCAAAAGGACGATGTAAGAACAGGCCTACCACTTGGTACGCACCACACCATTGGAGAAATAAATCCAGATAAGCCGCATGCTATCCATTATTTTGAAAGTTACGCCAATGCCGGTTCAGGTTATAGCTTAACAAACCAGGCCAGCGTGATCTGTTTTGATAAAGATAACATGAAAAAAGTCATTGGTTTAATGAGTAAAAAGTACCCTAATCATACTCATGTACATGTTGCTGATAATGACAGATATTCAAGTCAAAAAGGCAATGTTGGTGTTATGGCTGCGCTTGAAAACGCTTATAATTTTAACGCTAAAGTTGTTATTCATGATGTTTCTACCATCCCTAACTTTGCTGAACAAAAGCTCTCTGATGCAAGTGATTTATTCGTAAGTAATAAACGTCAGCAGTTACTTGATGAAATAAATAATCCACTTGATGTCAGTGATGTTGCTTATAACAACCTACTAAAAATCCAACACTGTGCTGAAAGCCACCTAGATGAATACATCGCGCTAACGGCAGCTGCATTAGAAAGTAGTTCAACACAAAAGGATGTATTGGATGCAATACAGGGCGCTTTGACGTTGCGCAAAATTCAATACAGCATGGTTGAGCCAACCTACGTATCTAAATACAGCAATGGGATCACAACTGAGCAATTGAATGCGTTGCGAAAGCCAAATGAAAATGCATTTGATAAAGTTGATTATGACCTTGTGCAAAACACGCAGACTGATACAAGTGCCTCAACTACGGTTGCAAGCGCTTCAGAAGTTACAATTGATAAAACAGATGCAGCTAATACTGAACGGTCACCATGGAATGTGATCGTAGCTGGGGTCCAAAATCCACACCCAAGAGCGGGTGAACCAGCAAGAGTCATTACAGAAATATCAGATACAACAGGTGAGCATAAACAGCTTATTGAAGCGAAGCTTATTGAACTAAAAGTTCCGTATAAGTTTAGCCAACAACAAAATAAGTTTTACGCTCCTTACAAGTTCATTAATCTAATTAATAGTGGCTTATCTGATGTAACAGGTGCAGCAAAGTATTACGCGGGTCGCTCAAAGAGTGGCAACGCAAACGAAACGGTTATTCGTGGTGACTTCACAAACCCAGACAATAGAGAAGAAGTCGAGTCTATTGTTGGTCAACTTGGCATTCGCTATAACAATGAGCAAATGGGTTACGTTATAGAAGATCCGAATACATTTGTATTTGTAAAAGAATCTCTTGCAGATGGTTTTAAAAAACAGAACCCTGATGTCATCGCCCTGCACTCTTTAGAGATGTCTAATGAGCAACAGACGCTTTCTAATGTAATTGATAAAACGGCGTTCTCATTAGGCCTTGAAAAATCACAACTCGCTAAGCAGCAGGTTAAGCTCAATCAACACAACCCTATTGTTGCAGAACTAAATAGCCCGTTAATCGCTGGTGTTTACTCATTAGCTGAGCAAAAAGTCGCAAGCAGTGAACTTGCTAAAGATCTAATGCCAAGCAAGCGCGTGTTCATACAGCAACGTACCTTGTTGACGATGCTAAAATCACTGCACCTGACACACCCTACTTTAGAGCACACATACCAAGATGATGTAAGTGAGGCAATTGCAATACTGACCAAGCAAATGCCTGTAAAAAAGCCCCAAACAGCGCTCGAAGCTGATACAAAAGCGGAACTTGCATCTACTGACAAAACAAGTACCACTTCACAACAGCAAGGAAAATTCGACGCTGTAAACGTTACTGAAACGAATGTAAGTGAACATACAGATAACCAAGCTAACAACGACAATATCGCACCTAACGATGCAGATGAGGTCAGCGTTGAATCCCCAGCCAGTGAGGAAGAGTTAGAGAAAACTGAGCAACATCATGACTTACTGAGCGATATCAACCGCGCAGCACTTCAAGATAGCGTTACCTTGCAAGAGCAATTGCTTCAATTTAGAGAAGTCGTTGAAGCTACGTTTGATAACTCACAAATCACACAAGATGTTATCAATGAATCAAATGACAACTTAATGTCAATTGATGAACAAGCTGTAACGATTAAGCCAGTTGAAGCCCCTGATAGCCCCCACAAATCAGATGAAGAAATTCGTTTGCGAAACCTGTTAGAGTTTACGCAGACTTACCTTACAAATGGGTATACCCCCGAAGAAACTACAGATGCGTTACGTGAACCTGGTAGCCCATACTATGACAATGTATTAGGTTATCAAGAAAATATTCTTAGAAAAGACATCCGCAAAGTACATGGTACGTCATTAGCTAAAGAATATACTTTCCCAAAAAATATCGAATCACCATTTTTGTTCATCGCAACTGTTGAGCAAGAAAATATTGAAAGACGTTTAATCGCATTTGATGCTTTCCTTGAAAAGATCGTTGTAGCTAACCCTACGATGGAGCCTAAACGTATTTCTAAGTATCTAATTAAAGGAACTTACTCAGGTTCTGAACCGCACCCTTACTTCGATGTTGAGTCTGGATTTAATAAAGATTTACTAAAATCTGACTTGAATACATTTTCTGATTCAGGGGAAGTGATCACCCCAACAGCTTACTTTAAGCAGAAACAAGACGAATATTTGGGCTCAGTATCTCAAGGTAACACAGTCAGTGATGATGAGGTAGAAACCCAATTCAAACCTCACTTGATCAGCGCTATGCCTCCACCACCATCACTTGTAAAGTCGAGCTCTGAAGCTGTCGTTGAAACGCGCACAGATGATAAACCACAAGCCGTTATTGATAATGAGCAAACTGATAGCACGAGCACATTACCTTTAGGTTCTGTTGATACATCTACGTTTACTGTTAATGACACTGACACAACAGCGCAAGTGTCATCAGATTTAGCAGTGAAAAGCGAGTCAATTGTTGATGCACAACAACTAAAAGAGGCGGTAGATAATGATAATTCAGACTATGACACGTTTTATCAATTAGCACTGCAGTGCGCTAAAGAGCAAATGAGTTATGAAGAATTCTACGAGTCGGTATTTACTGAAGGTGGCGTGTATTTTTACGACAACCCATTTGTTGTTGGCGATAAGCTCTCGAAAAAAGACGTTGTCAATGCATTAACACCTAACGGTTTTAAATCTCCGAAAAGCTTTTATGAGTCAGCGTTCATTGATGCTATTGGTAAATCTCAAAGCGCGGTTGAACTCACACGCAGTACAGGCCTATTACCAAGCTTCGTTGAACTTAATGGTGGTATAGGCAAGCAATTTGATGCGGTAAGTACACTTCTTAACGCTAAACCTGTGTTAGAAATTGATAAAGCATTAGAGATCACCAAAGGAAGCTTCAGCGATTGGTACAATAACGGTAATAATACTATTGCGGTACCATTTCACCATATTTTCACAGAGAACTTAAATCTAACATCGGCTAAAGAACTAAGCGAAAGTTATACACTGGATGACATTAAGCTACTAGCGGATGTAATGAATATTGATGCAAGCAGTAATAACTCCCAAGTTATTGCAGAGAATACACTGCAGCAATGGAAAGCAATTCAATCGCTAAATGATTTAACCGCAAATGACTTGGCTGAACTTCCGACTAACGAACTGCATGTTATTGCCGATTCATTAAGTGTAGCGCAATCTCCATCTAACACTATCCTTGCCAAAGATATCCTTGATAAATGCGAGGAACTAAAACAATTACGTCATCTAAGGATTGCGCAGTACAGCTATGTCCTTTCTGCACTTACTGTCGAAAAAGAGCATGGCCACGTACCACCATTTGTATACAGACAACTTAATAGCTTACTCAGCGAAGAAGCTAATTACAGACCGCTCGTTGAAAATAACCTTAAAAAGGCAGAGTTAGCTAAGCTCTCTAATGCTGCAGAGCAAATGAAACAGTATATTGCTAAGTTAAGTGATGCTGAACGTCGACATGCGTTACTTACACCGGTGCCAGAAAAACCGCAAATGGTTGGTGTTGAAAACGCGGATATTATCGGTCTAGGTAGTTACGTGTATAAGGTAACTGACGGTGATGCTGTAAATACACCTAAGCCGCCACACATGACTGGCTTTGCTATCTATGGTGACAATTTAATTCTGGCCCCTGCAGCATTCCCTGCAAATTCGCTTTACAAACATAACCTACAACCAGTCAGTAATAATGCCCTTGTTGAGGCTTACACAAGTGCTCAAGACTTATTCGACAAGCAAGATTATGTCGCCTTCAGTACGCAAAAGGGTAGCTTTGGAGTTATTCAGCGACAAAATAAGAATGTCGCACTGCTTTTAAATGATGAGGGTAACGATGAAACTCAAGTGTTTAAGCACAAAACATTTGAGAAGGCATTAGAGCAAGCATTTGATTTCTTCCCGCCTTCATCAATTGAGTTTACAGATGGTTTTAGCGGCAATACCAATGATGACAGATTGACAAAAATAAACAGCATTAGTGCCGCTTTAATGCCAATCAATGCAGACAAGGAAATTGATCAAGTTACTCTTGATATCGCTACTAACATAGTAGAAAAAGCGAATGAGCTTAACTATAAGCCACAGCAAGAGTCATCAGACAACACTATACAAGCCACTATTATTCTCGATGAGTTAGCTGAATCAATTCAGCGTGAAAACTTTAATAAAATGATTAAAGGCAATGCTAGCGCAAATCCTAACTCAGAATTGATGGCTTACGCTGCGTCTTTAGCCTCGATGATTGATTCTGGTCAACCAGAGCAAAGCGAAGAAGAACTTAATTTAAACAACCTACTCAATGAGCTTTCAACTAGTGCACTAAGAGATTTGAATACGGCCTTGACACTTGAACCAGGTGTGTCGACTGCTGATGAATATATGACTCCACAAACTAATGATGATTATCTTCAGGTTAGTGACGAAGAGCATGACTTCTTAACAAGTGAACTTGAGGGTGAGGAAATACCGCATTTTGAGATCGAAGATGAAGATGCTCTGCTTGAAAAAATAGGGGCATCCCTCGATTTAACGGATGATGAGCGTGCGTTTTTACAAGCATACGCAGATGAAGAAGATGACGCCACTCCTCACATAGAAAATAATAGCGCTGAGTTGACTCCTAACACACAAGAGTTAGATGTTAATACAGACAAAGAACAACAAGTCACTGATACATCAACTGAAGAAGAAATAGCTATAAATACCCCTGTTTCATACACATTGAATGGAAATGTGAAATTTGGGTATGTCGTTGATAATGGAAATGGACGTGAGGTAGTTCAATACACTTATCAAGATATAAAAACAAACACAGAAGGCTCTGCTAATCACCTTTTGGTTACCCAAGGTGCTATCAAAAAGCCTATTTTTGCAATGAGTATGAAAGAGTATGCCAATGCGATAAAGAACACGGCTAGTACTGGATATGAACCAATTGACCGCATTCTCAATAATTTAGATAGAATTAATTCACTATCAGTAAAAGAATTGAAAGTTTTGGGTGAATTAACAGGTGTGATTGAACCCAACACTGGATTTATTCTTGGTAACACCATCACACCATTAGTTGATGATTATTTTAAAGTTAACCGAATTGCAGTTACCCCTAAAGATTTGGTTTCTAACGAACAAAAACGTTTTGTAGCCGAGTATTTTGGAAGTGATACTGCGTTCGAGAACATTGATGAGTTATCTAAAGAGCTGGTGGATGCAACGAGAGAGCGTGTTGTCAATGCAGCCTATAATGGCTTAATCGCACAAGCAGAAAAACAAGGAATTTCTCAACGCATCATTAATCACGAAAAAAATACTTTCTCGGCTATTTCAGTTGAGCAAATAGAAAATGTGATGCGTGCTAGCAAAAAGCAGATCACAGATATAGCAACATTACCTACCGAGGTACTTAACGCTAAATACACTATCAACAACAGTGCTCAAATCAACTCAGAGATTGCACAAAGTCACGATAACGTTGTGTCCATCAGAGAAGTCAAAGAAACAAAGGGCACCGAAGTATATGCAATGTATTACGGTAATCTTGTACTGGCAAACCTAAATAGAGATCTTCTAGCTAGTAATAAACAAGCAGAACTTACCTTCACTGATAGTGAGGATGAAACACATGTATTTAGTGAAGATGTGCACGCTATTTCGTTTGAAATAGAAACGATAAAACAAGAAGCTAATTCACTTCAAGATGAATACTTTGCTTCATTAGAGAATAAACCGGTAAATGAGATCACAGCCCCATACATGGAGCAAGATATCGACACTGACAGTGCTGAGTATGTGTTCTCTCATGAACTTGCAAACTTGATGATAGAAGCGACTAAATCAACATCAATATTGGGAGCAAAAATACCAAAAGGTTACGATTTATGCATTACTAATAATCAATACCATATCGAAAACACAGTGTCAGAATTGGCGAAAGAGAGCTACGATAATATAAATCAGTTTGATGATATTAAAGCACTTAACACCGCAATTTTGACTGCTAAACGAGAAGTTAATAACGAGGTTTCTAATGACAAATCTAACACCTTACGGAGTGATAGTTCAGAGTCACTTGAAAATGAACTGCCCGACACTATTGAAGACTCTGTTGCAAAACAAGACGCTGGAGCAGTACACAGTGGAAAAACAAAAGGAACTGAGTCAAGTCGTGGACAGGATCAGCAAGAAGCTGATGAAAAACCATACATCGAGCAAAACGTACATCGAGAACACGACAGCGCTAGAAGCAATCCAACAAGAAGCGCTATCTCAAGCGAAGACATTAGTGCTACCGGCTATGGAATCCGAATAGAGCCTAATCTTAACTTTAGGTATAGCGACCAATTAATCAGTGCTATATCAAGTTATAAAACGGAAAGTGAAGCATACGAGATAAACTTGGCAGCTATTAAGCTCGCTAAGGAATTAACCACTGCTAATCGCCTAGCAACACAAGAAGAAAAAGACATTTTGGCAAGTTACAGAGGCTGGGGAGGCTTATCACGCATCTTTGATAATGCTCACTCAAGCCACTCTTCTAAGCGTGCTGAATTAAATACATTGCTGTCTACTGATGAATACCAGTCACTGAAACGCTCAACACTAAGCGCTTTTTATACATCACCGGTTATCGTATCGAGTGTATGGGATGCAATGGAGAAAATGGGGTTAAAAGGCGGTTTAGGATTAGATCCTGCTTTTGGTGTAGGTAATTTTGCAAGTGCTATCCCTGAGTCGCTAAGCGAAACAGTCGCATTACAAGCGAAAGAACTAGATCCACTTACGGCAGAAATTGCTCGCCATATTCATGGACCTCTTGTACGTCAAGAAGGCTATGAAGAGGCTAAAATCCCAAAGAATACTTATGACTTTGCAATAGGCAATGTTCCTTTTGGTGATTTTAGAGTACACGATAAAGCACATAGAGACTTTGCTAAACACCAAATTCACGATTACTTTTTCTTAAAATCATTAGATAAAGTAAAGCCAGGTGGTTTTGTTTCATTTATCACATCGAGCGGTACATTAGATAAAGCATCGCCTGTGGTGAGAGAAAAAATTGCTCAAAGTGCCGATTTAATTGGCGCCATTCGCCTACCAAGTAATGCATTTTCTGATAACGCGAGAACAGATGTAAACTCTGATATTATCTTTTTACAAAAGCGTGAGCCAAACAAAGAACCTAGCAACACCAACTGGCTTAGCGTAGGTGAAAAGAGCATCCCTGTCAGTGTGCATGGTGGTTATGAAGAAAAAATCAGTGTGAATCAATACTTCATTGATAACCCAGATATGGTCCTTGGGAAACAACATATCACTACGGGTCAGTATGGAAGAAAGACATACCGTACAGTTTTAGAAAGTGATTTAAAAGAAGCGCTAGATAATGCAATCAGCAAACTACCCAGTGACATTTATTTTGAGCACCAAGAAAGCCGTAATGTAATTGATACAACTACCCCGCAACGCGACATTCTCCTAGAAGAAAAACGCTTAGGCTCATATCAACTAGATGCCAATGGAAATGTAGGCATCGTTATTGAGGAGTTTTCTTTCAACGCAGAAACTGAACAGCTCGAATCACAACAGTTCCTAGAAACTGTTGCACTTAAAAAAGCACAAATACCACGAATGAAAGGGCTCATTGAATTACGTGACCTTACGCGTGAGCATATCAACTTAATGCTCACCGAAAGTAGTGACGATGCATTTAAACAATCAATGCAAAAGCTCAACGAAACATATGATGCATTCACTAAAAAGTTTGGTGAGCTGAATAAACGAGGCAATAAACTCGCGTTTAAAGAAGATCCTGATTCATACCTAATATTGGGTCTTGAGCACTGGGATGGTAAAACCGCTGAAAAAGCCGATATTTTTACAGAAAGAACGATTTACCCTCGCAAAGAAATTACAAATACTGACAGCGTTGAAGATGCTGTGATTATCTCTCTGTCAGAAAAAGGGGCTGTGGTACCAGAGTATATTGAAAGCCTAACGGATAAAAAATGGCCTAATATTGTCTCTGAGTTAGGCGATTCTATTTTCCTTAACCCGACTTCAATGGAGTGGGAACATAGCAGCACCTATCTGTCAGGTCACGTTGTGAACAAGCTCAAAGACGCTCAAGCAGCCGTTGCTACAAATGATATATTTAAACACAATATTGAGAGCTTAAAAGAAGTACTTCCGACTCCTATCCCTTACTATGAAATTAGACTTAAACTTGGCTCTAGCTGGATACCTGAAAGCGACATTCAAGACTTCGCTAAGTTCATTGTTACAGGTGAAAATGAAGCCTGCACCGAAAAAGAAGCACAAAGCAAATTTAAAGTCGCTAAAACAAGAGGCAACTGGGATATAAACCTATCTCAATTTGAAGTAGGCGTAAACTCTGGTCGTACAGAGGGTGAATTCGGTACTCCCAGTTGGCCTGCTGATAAGCTAATGCTTGCCATTCTTAACAATCGTTCTATTGTAGTTAGAGCCAAAGACAGTGAGGGTAAGTCATACATTGTTGCTGAAGCAACAGCAGAAGCGAATGCCAAAGCTGACTTAATAAAAGACACCTTTAAGCAATGGATTTGGGAAGACTCAGACCGAGCGGCGCGTTTGGAAAAACTCTATAACGAGAAAATGAATGGCTATATTGAGACCAAGTACGATGGGTCTAAAATCGTCATTGATGGCCTTTCTCCTGTGTTACGAGGTAAAGAGTTTAAACCAAGACAGAATCAGCTGAACGCGATACAACGCTATTTAGTTGATGGCCGCGCGCTCTTCTTGCATGACGTAGGTGTTGGTAAAAGCTTCGCGCTATTAGGTTCAATTATAAAAGGTAAACAGGTTGGCAAGCACAACAAAGCGCTATTAACCGTACCAAATCCTGTTTTTGCCCAAATGCAAGACTTAGCGCTTAACCACTTCCCTAGCGCGAAGATACTGATGGTAGATGCTAAAGCGCTTAACGCTGACAACCGTAAACGCACACTGTCTTCTATCACAACGAACTCGTGGGATGCTGTTATCGTGTCTCATTCTATTTTGCCAAAAATAGATATTCCTGCAGAGTTTAAATTGGATCTCATTGATGAAGAGTTGGCTCAAATAGAGCAAGCAATGAACTCACTAGAAGACCAAGGGTATGTAGGCAAGCTATCTGTGAAAGCGCATGCTAAAAAGCTAGAAAACGCGAGAGCTAAAATCATTGACCGTATTGATTCTGATGGTAAAGATGATGTCGTTAACATAGCTGAAATGGGGATTGATGCAATTTTCGTAGATGAAGCTGATGAATTTGTTAATTTACCTAAAATCACCAACATGAACCACGTTGCGGGTGTAAACACGGCTGAATCTAAAAAGGCATGGAGCATGTATTACTTAACACAATACATGCACCACATAAATGGCAACCAAGGGGTTGTGCTAGCGACTGGTACTGATATCCGCAATAACATTGGCGATCAGTTTACAATGCTTCGATTCCTTGCTCCGGACTTGTTAGAAGAGCAAGACATTGCCCTATTTGATGACTTCATTGGTACTTTCGGTGAGATTAAAACACAATTTGAAATTGCACCTGAAGGGTCAGGTTTTATTGAAAAAACACGCTTAAATAAGTTCTATAACTTACCAGAACTTTCTATGCTATACCGCCAGGTAGCTGATATCGTCAATGCTGAAGATGCTGGCGTACAAAGACCTGTTATCACAGAAAAACATGTTGTTGCAAATAGCAGTGAAGAATTGAAGTTGTATATGGCTGTGTTGGCCGAACGTGCTAAAGCTGTAAGGAATGGTGATAACAAAAGCGATAATTTACTTGCAATTGCCAACGCTGGTAGAAAAATTGCTTTAGATGCACGCTTTATCCACCCTGCTTTACCTGACTTCCCTGAGAGCAAAGTTAATCTTTGTGTTGAAAATGTTCTAAATGAATACCACACAAACAAAGCATTAAACCCATCTCAAATTATTTTTGCTGAGTTTGGTATTCCAAATGATGAAGGTAAATTTGATTTGTACAATGACATTAAATCTAAACTGGCAGCTGGTGGCATACCTGAAGAAAAGATTGTCTTTGCGCGTGACTATGAAACCGATGCACTAAAGCAAAAGCTCCAAGAGCAAATGAACAGTGGTGATATTGCAGTAACGATTGGTACCACTATGAATATGGGAGTGGGTAAAAACGTACAAGAGCGACTTGCCGCAATTCACGATCTTTCTTTGCCTTGGCGTGTACGTGACATGGAACAGCGTGGCGGGAGAATAGAGCGTTTTGGCAACATCTTTGAAAATGCAACGCGCTATAAATATTCGACTGAAGATAGCTTTGATTTATTTATGTGGAGCAAGTTAAAGCAAAAAGCGCTATTCGCTGCACAGACAAAACGCACACCTAGAGATGCAGCGCGTGAATTTGATGAAGAATTAGATATGTCCTATTCAGAGATAATGTCAGCGGCTACTGGTAACCCACTAATAGAAGAGTCTATTACGTTAGAAGCTGAGGTTGATAAGTTAAGCATGCTGCAACGTAGCTATCACCAAGCAAAAGCAACCCGCAATTCACAGATCGAGCGCTCAAGTGAGCATATTGATTGTCTAAAAGCGGATATCCAATCAATTGAGACAAAAACTGTTTTATTTGGCGATCACAAAATAACCTTACTTGGTAAGCCTCTAGAAAGTTATGAAGGCAACTTTGAGGGCGCAGCAAAGGTAATCAACAAAGCGATAAACGATGCGAAAAAGAAAAAGACAATGGAGCACTCATTTCATGTCGGTGAAGTTAATGGAAATAATATTTATGTTAACGCAACCTCTCTCACTAAAAAACTAGCATTGACGATTGAGGGGCAAGGAAAGACTGAGGAAGTCGCAACACAACATTTTGCTGCCTCACTCCTTCGCTCTTTGGTTAATTTAAACCAAGGTCTTAGTGAAAGTAAGAAATCGGTAACCAGTGAAATTGACTTTTTTGAGAAGAAAATTGAATCATTATCTGAAGCTAACAAACAACCTTTTGAACACGGCGATAAAATTATTGCTGCGAAACAACGTTTGACAGAGGTCCAGAGGTTAATTGCAGAGCAAGTTGAAAATGAGGCCGAGGAAGAAAGTGACCAAACACCTACAGAAAACTGGGAGCAGCATTTAAACGAAGTCATTAGCAATCAGTTATCATCTGATTTAAACGCTCTTTCTAATAAGAGTGAATTGCAAAATGAAGATAATAACGCTGATGACCGTCCTGCACTTGTATTAACGTAAAAAAATGCCCTAGCAAGATATTAGTCTTGCTAGGGCGCAAGTACCAGAATACGGTACGGAAAAGTGATTATTTCGCAATTTATTTGTTGTCTTTGCTGTTGCCGATTTTGATAATTGAACTATCAATTTCTAATAAGGTAATAGCGTGATAATCACTCCCTCTTTAAGTTTACTCTACTGTCCAAACTGCAATGAGAAACTGACAATTGAACCGATGTTTAGTGAAACCAATACATCATGCTCAACCTGCGGCTATACTGAACCAGCAGGGTCAGTGCATTTCGTAACGTTTATTACAGAAGTCCTTTCACAGTTTTTAAAAAACCTCGGCGTTGAAGAGATTATCATTGGGGATGCTTCTACTAATGACTTACGGGCCGCAGTTGATGCTCAAGCTATATTACCTGCCCTGCTTGTGAACGCGAAACTAAATACCAACACCATTGGTAACGGATTTAATAATATTCCACTTACAACCGTGCACGATGAAAGTGCATTTTATCAGCGTAGAGTCGTCACTAGTACAAACAGCATTCGCAACCCATCCATTGCCATTTCAACCTTATCTGAAACGCTTTTTGCTGCACATAAAATGAGTATGATAAATAACCCAACCAAAGGGAAAAAAGCACTAGATCTTAATTTACTTTCACCGATATCAGTAAGCCAGCAAAGCAGTATAACTGAATACACAAGTAATGATGCGGTAATGAATACGACCTCACAAAAAATGGAGGCGCAATAATGTCCAATGAAACTACCGCATCTGCAAAGCAGGCTCTATTAAACTCAGGAACATTAACGCAAGACGCTAACGCAAGAGTGATTGTCAATGGAACAAAAACGATTACACCGATTGTTGCTTATCTTATTAAAGAGGGGAAAGCCGACTCACAATCTGAATTTAACTCATTACTATCATGTATAGAGAAATTGCAACGGTCTATTATGACAGCTGCTGTAGAGGCAAATTACAATATCACGAACCTACATTTTGTTTCCCTATCACGATTGGCAATTAGTTTAATTTGCGAAACCGGCTTAGAAGTTAATGAACAAACAATTGATTCAATTACTCGCATATGCACTGAATTATTAGATTTAGAAACCATTCATGCAGAAAGTATACAAAGTGAACTCACAGAAGATGACTTTGCACTGCAATTCGTTGGTATGGCACGATTATCTTGCGTAATCATTAAACACCTAATTGAGTGTGGGAATGAAAACTATGAAGATGATTTGCTCGATATTATTAATAATACAGTAGCGTGTGTTGATACTCACATTGATGAAATTATGGATAACTTTATCAATGAAGAAACAGCTCCATTTGTGCGAAATCAATTATTACTATGTTCCGCAGAAATCTTTGATGCAATCATGACACACACAAAACAAGGTAACAGCCGCCGACCTATCAACACACACCTCGTCAACAAACTTTTTGAACAAGCGTATGAACCATACATACAAGCTATTACTGTCAAAGCGCAGTTAAAGGAGTAATCAAATGCTTACCTTAATTGAGATGATAGAACAGCGCCGTTTGATGAAATCTGATGCTGATATTTATGATGTTGTCCTAACCATCACACTTCCTGACGGAAAAAATAAAGATATTACATACAGCGTTTACGCAGAGACAGAGAGTGATGCCTACGAGCTTGGTATGAAACTTCGCTTCAGAGAGCAAGAGAAGATAAATGAAGGTGCAACAACAATAGACCGGCTAGGTCTAAACATATTGGAAATGAAAGATAAAAAACTGGGCCTTATATTTCCTTGGAAAGATCCAGTTTATAAACGCTCTTTCAGTCGGGGATCACGCTTACCCATGTTGAGAGCAAAAGCGCAATCTAAAGCAATTTGGCAATTGCTACTTGGCGATCATAACAAGATACTTAAAGATGAAATGGATGATAGTAAAATTAACAAGCTTATCGTTGGCTGTATAAAGTCATATTTTGTATGTGGTGCATTACTCCTCATTATTGCGTATTCGGCTTTCACTAATATAAGTTCGGATCGCCATTCTCTTTACGTAGTTAGTGCCATACTTGCCAGCTCTATATACACATTCATTTGCTTGTATTTCACTGTACGCAAACACAAAACCCTCCTTTCTTGGAAAAGGGGGCTTACTGATGGCGAATAACAACTACCAAGACCTCGACATTGGTGCACAAATATTTTTTATTATTGCGATCATATTCGGTGTGTACGCTTTATGGTTTACAACCGGTCATTACATCGTAAACACTGCTGTTCTGATATCCATTGCGCTAATTAATGCATCTAATTTCATATACGACCTATTACCCCGAAATGACATAATAGATAGCATGTACTTCTTACTTATTGATGAAATGTTCATCAAGGACAAAGAAGCTATCCTTAGACAGATGCAGCTCTACAAGAGCAGTCGTCCTAGCCTAGGCGATGCCAGAGATGTATTTTATGTGATCGGGTACTTTTTAAGATTCCCAATACTTATGTTAGGTGTATGGGGCTCTTACCTATGCTACCGATATTCAAGGCCAAGCCAACTGCGAAGAAAGTTTGACATTTTCACTCTTGCAAATCTTATGCAAGCTCACTTTCCGCAAATACGCCCAGCACTACTTCACAATTTGATAAAGAGCGATTTTGATAAAGGGCCGCACAGACAAGAGGCATCTCCTATTCGATATGCAATCTTAAAAGGGGCACTTAGTTATGTCGATGAGGAAGGTGTTGTATTTAAAGTAAAGTTTGGAAAAAAGCTTCAATTTAAGAATAAAAGTCAAACTATGACTATTATCGATTCCTATGATGTGGATGAAGGATTACCGGTAATACATAACCGATGTTTACTTGATATATCTATCATTAGACGTTGCTTCGCAAATCAAATAACAAAACTAGGGCGCTGGGAAAGTCCCGACAAACTACCACCTCAAATAAAAGCTTTGTATGCTGTATTCCTGCTAATGATAAAAGGTGGTGATACTAATAAAGAAAAAGCATTCGCAATGCTCGATAGGTTTTCAGCCACATTTAGATCAACTAAAGCATTTGATAAAAATTTAACTTTTGATGATACCGGTGTTGATGACGTTATTGCGGAATTTGGTAACCAAGTTGCTGTAAAAAAAATTCAAAAAGCACATACATACGCAAGTACTGTTTTGGTGGCTCTCTACCACAGGGCTACACATAGGCGCTCAAAGCTTCCACCTAGCCGCTTCCCATGGTTAAAAGAAGTTGACCGAGACACTTGGTATTCCCTACATCACAACCTTTCACCTGCTGCATGGACTGAATCAGCAGGCTCTAGAGGCCTTTGGCTCACCGAGAAAAAACTTAAAGGGAAAGCAAACTACCCTTTTACGGATAACGCGATTAATGGCTATCTAAAGTACATCAATAGTGAAGGTTGGCTTTTAGAGCAACCGAGCGGAATTAGTGAGGTGGTATCTTGAATCATAATCAAGCGCCTAGTCACAACCAGATTATAACAAACAGCAAAAAATATGCAGATACTAGAACTGAGTTACAAAAAGTATGGGCGTTTGTTACTGGCTTTGAAGCGGCGTTGTCAATCAATCTAATTTGTATAGTGCTTGTTTTTTTTGCACCGTACTACTTTTATGTATCATTTCTTACTATAACCATTGTCACGCTCAGATGTACGCTGACTAAAATCAATAAAACACTCCCCGTTAAACTTCCAATAGAGCTTAAAGGAAAATACACGGACTGGAATGCGCCTTACCCAGGAAGAATAAAGTACAAAAAGGCATTAGGTACGGTCATGCTGGGTAATATCAGGGGTGGCGCTGCAAAGGAATTATGGCAAGAAGGGGGGGACTTACTAACCCATGGACTTGTTATAGGTACAACAGGCGCCGGCAAAACTGAAACACTTATTTCATTAGTCGGAGCGACGACCTTTTGCATGGGGGGCGGTGTATTTTACCTTGATCCCAAAGCTGGAAATAAACTTCTAATCCAGATTGTTATATTGTGCAAAATGTTTGGCCGTATCGATGATCTACGTGTACTTAACTACAAAAAAGGTGGCGCAACAATTAAAGAGGAGTGGTGGCAAAAAGGAACAAATACGTTTAACCCATTTGCTCTTGGAAACCCTTCAGAAAACTTTCAAATATTAGGCATGCTAATCCCTTCAGAAGCAGGTCAAAATGAATCTTTCTTAGCTAGCGCAAGAGAGGTAATGAAGGCAATTCTACCTGCTCTGTGCGAACTAAGAGACAATAATATTATCCGATTAAGCCCAGGCTTAATCGCTGACTATCTTAACCTACAACGTGTTGCTGATTTGTATTATCAAACTGATAAAAACATTTACGTGCCTGATGCTGAAGAGAATGTAACTTTTGAACTTTCAAAGAAGGTCAAAAGACCACTTCAGATGTATTTGGAAAATCTACAATACGATGGCAGCAAGAACGCGAGCCAACAAAACGAATCTGTAACTCGTAGCTTCGGGTATGCAAAAAGCTATTACGGCGAACCGTTAGCAAACCTCGCCGCAAACTTTGGTCATATTTATGATTACGACACACCTGAGATATCGCTAGAAGACGTTATTTTCAATAATCGTATTTTTCTTTCCCTGCTCCCTGCAATGGAAAACCCACCTGCAGAGCAAAAAAACTTAGGTAAGATTTCTCTTTCGGCTGTTAAGCAAGCAATGTCATTAGGACTTGGCTCTGTAACAGAAGGAAGCTTTGAGGACATTATCGAAAACTTACCAATCGACTTAAAAGTACCTTTTAATATCATTGCTGACGAATATGCAGAGGTAGCTGTTCCTGGTTTTGCAGTGGCCGCCACTCAAGGACGCAGTTTAGGTACAAGTGTTACATTTGGGTCGCAAGATCTGGCTGGTCTTATCCGTGCTGACAAAGATGAAGCTGAGATGATCTTCGGTAACACATTGAATAAATGGCTAATGAGAACGCAAGACCCAGAAACAACATGGAAAAAATTCAAAGAGCTTGCATCGACCGTTTCTGTTGCAGAAGCTGGCTCATTTAGTGAAGCATCCTTAATCAATAGATTTAAGAAAGATGTACAGGCCACAATTAAAGAAGTGGATAAGATCCACTTTGATGATGTAGCAAGTCAAATTGAAGGTGAAGCACACTTTTTTGAGCGCGGTAATGTACATAAAATAAATACGTTTTATCACGGAATTGATGAGACAAAATTCAAGACAAGCTTCCGATACAACAGGCTGATTCCAATTATACCACCCACAGACCAAGAGATTGATGTTATCAAAAGGTATGTGCATGGAGCTAATACATTAATCAAGCAGTATGAGAGTGATAATATTTACCCAAATATACCTAAGCTGAACCCAGATAGCGCATGGCTATCTGAAAGCGAGGGTAAGTCATTATTTGGTTCTACATTACATAAGTACAAACATGTTTATGATGCAATAACACCAGATAACACCCAGAAAGCTGCGCAGACTAAGCCTCAACCAGTGAAAGATGAAAAGGTAAGAACAAATACTAATACATCACAGCTAAACGTTTCTGGACTTGATGCTGAGCAATTCAATGCGAGTATGGAATCTGAATCTGTTAGTAAAGACAATCCTACCAAGGAACCGACCACACTCTCAAATGATATCGCTAACACTTTGGCTGAAGGTAGCCATCACTGGCTGTTTTCAGCTGATGGTAGCGGTATAAACATAGCAGATAAAATTAAAGAGCAATTAAACTCGATAAACAAACAGGTTTATGGTGAAAATTCTGAGCACATCAATGAAAGCGAAGTTGAAGATGTAATTAGAACTACTGCAAAAGAAATACCGTACACATCAAAACCGAGAGTACAACCAAAGAGTGATGATGAAGAAATGATGTGGAAGCATGTCGGAGAATTATTTGATTAGTGATTCGATAATAGGGAACCAACAGGATGCTGCTAGCCACCTGTTGGTCAACCTAATTTATCGAAATTCACCGAGAAAACCAAGTGATCAGAACGAAATACCAGGGCAGTTCACAAGCTGAAATAGGCCTAAACTCAATTTGTCAGATACAGTCAAAACATGACAATTATTATCACTTTTAGACTAAATTTAGCTTTTCACGCACCAAAAAACGAGTAAAGTTAATTTAATTCGTTTCCATTTGGTTGTCTTGTTTACGACCAAGTAGGTTCAAGAAGACTGATTTTAACTTTTCCATCGCTTCTCGGACTGATTCTGATAGTTTTTCTTGGGACTCTTCATCCATTTTTAAATGTTTATCTACATCGTCAAGAAGATTTTCAGTCACCTTACTAAGTTTAGATTTAGACTCATCATTCAGTTGCTCGGCAGCCTTTGCAAAGTTGTTCACACTCTCCACTAAGCGTGTATGCATTTCCTTCGAAGCTGATCCATCCCCCTCATTATATTTAGCTTCACTTAAGTCTTTAGCAAGAGTTTCTGCAGCTTTGAGAAATTGAATTTCTTCTTGGTTTTTCCTAAAATCTAAAAAAGAGCCAGTTGGCTTAACTAAACTTGTACTTGCTTCAGTAATAGATGCGGTATTGTCAATTTTAGGCTTTCCTGTTTCTGAGCTTGGTTTAGCTTCATAAGGCTGCAAACCGCCTCTATGCTTTGAAAATATATCATTGATAGAGCCATCATCCACAACTCCGCCAGTCTTGTGCGTTTTTATAATTTCTTCACAAGCATTCGCATTCTGCGCCCATCGGTGTCTAGCCCAAGAGAAAGCGTCAAATGCCCCCTTACCTGCAGCGAGAGCACCACCAACCCCTGCACCAATAAGACTTGCACCCACAGCGCCTGCCATTTTTGCGCTACCCACTAAAATAGAACCTAAGTTATAGTCTTTTTCGAATGTAGTTTGTGTGCCATATTGCGCTGGATGGTTTTGCTGATGCGGTGAGTTTTGACCAAACTCATTATCGTTTTTTGAAATCGCCGCTTCTAGCTTATTAAGCTTGCTCAACGCTTTGCTTGTTAAATCATTATCTCTAAGGTTCATTTCACTTCGTTGTAATGAAGCAAAGTCACTAGCTACTCGCGAAATCCTGTTTAATGTATGGGCTAAGTCAGTATCAATTGCTCTATGTTGATCTGCAACGTGCTTATACACGGAATCAATTACATCTAACGCATTTTCCGCTTTTGAAATCTGTTCATCTGTAAGGTCACCCTTGGCCTCTAATGTTAAATTTAATTGCTCTAACTCATTTAGCGCTTGATCTAAGTTATCTTTAATCATCACTGCATACTCATTTCTTGTTTAGCGTTTTTATCACTTGAAAATAGCTTGTTAAATAGCTCTCTAAAGGCCTTGGCGACTTGTTTAGCCGCTTCTTGTAGCGAGCTTTCATCAAGCTTACTAGTGTTATCTTCTATATCCTTTAAGATTTTTTCAGAGTCTGCTTTGTAACCTTTATTGTTAGCCTCAAGCTGTGCACTAACATCACTCATATTACTTGTTGATATCGACAACCTGTTAGCTTGGGCCGTAATATTGTTAGAGGCTTCTGATATTTTACCTAAGAGGCCTAGTACCCTATCTCTATTGTTTGAATCGTACTCTTTAGGGTTAGTAAGTTTGGCGGTCATATCGAGTAGCTTACACTGCTCTTTCTGCATTGCTTTAAGTTTTTGAATATCTCTCAGAGCTGCATTTTTAAGGTGCTCACCAAATGAATAACCAACTTCCGCTCTCTGTTGGCCCGAATCACTGTTCCTGTTAAATAATGCAGACAGTGAACCAAAGCCAAAAGACATTAGTGACTTAGAGTGGGTAAATGCTGGTTGTTGACCATAATTTGGTTGTTGACCATAATTTGGTTGTTGACCATAATTTGGTTGTTGACCATAATTTGGTTGTTGACCATAATTTGGTTGTTGACTAGTTGGTTGTTCTTGATGATTTACCGGAGTAGATGTGATTGAATCTTGGTCTATCTCCCCTTTATTGTTTAGTTCAACACTAAAATCTGAATCATGGCTAGCATCTTCTACATCATTTATATCTTGAGCTTCATCATCAACACCATCATTTTCAATAGTATCAAAAGCATCACTACCATCCAGGTTAAAGCCTTCGTGCTGTTCTGTTGAATCGAGTTCAATAAACTTATCAGGAACATCAGAGTTTAATTCATCATCTAGCATTATTTGAGGTTCGTTTGTAAGCTCTACATCGAACTGTTCACCATTAACAACATCTTCTTCGTCATCGCTCAATTGATGACTTTGCACATCAAAGGTTGAGTTTTCATGATCAAGATCGACATTGGTTTTATCTTGAAATTCAGAATCAAGATTGTCATTTGGTTCATTTTGGTGGCTAATTTCATTAGCCACCTCATTTTCTGCTTCCATATCAAGGGCTGAGTCACTATTACTGGCTTGTTGAGGTGCAGTATTAGTATTTAGACCTTCATCGATATCGCTGGCTTCAGTAAAGCTTGAGTTATCAAACGTTTGCTCTTCATACTCATCTATAGGGGGGGATTCGCTCACCCATGACGGCGGTTCAGAGTCATTTGAAACTGGTTCATCAAATTCATTACTGCCGTTAAGCTCTGTAATACTTCCCTCTTTTTTCTTATCAGCGTTCTCAATATCTGTACCGACATCCCCGTCCTTGGTTAGATGATTTTCGCTAAGATCAATCTCTCCTTGATTTTCTGCAAGTTCTTTGGCTTTTGAAAGTATTTCATCTACATCATTACTGCCAGTGCTAGGTACTTCTTGGGTAAAACTACTACCCTCTAGCTCTTCTGCAGGTACCGTAGCGCTATTGTCACTTTCTTTTGCTATCTCATCAGCCATTTTTTCAAGCTCTGAGATTTCATCGTCAGAGAAGTTATTAAATAACTCGTTATTATCCTTTTTATCTTCATCGCTCATGGCTAATTCTCTTTTAAAAGTGATTAGTTTTTTTTACATAGTAATCATCATAACAACAAAGATATTTGCAGTTTTGGCACTTAAAATGGACAAAACTAATACATCTCAATTGCTAGTAATGTGTTTTTCAGTTTTTTTGTATTTTGGATTTCTTGCAAAATTAAATTACGTTGCGCAAGCTGTAGATTATTAATAATCAACAGTGAATTTACTGGAGCTGATTTTGTGTATGTTTGTGTATTCACGTTCATAAGCTCTTGTTTGTAGGTTTCAAACATAGCCTTATTAATATTCGTCGTTTTATCTCCGGTTAGAGCTAGCAAAGTTTCTGCTTTTTCATCTGGGATCGTAACCAATTTCGAAAGCGCTGTGGTCAAAACTGATAATGCAAATTGATTTTTAATGTGGGCTACACGCTCTTGAAGGCCTGCATCTTTTATTTTTGGTTTGTTGTTGTATACAAGCGTTAAAAGCTTTTGATATTCATCCCAGTTTTCCTCCGGTATTTCAGTTAGGTTGAACGGGTTTGGGATTTCAAAATCTAGATCATCAATTAGCGAAGCCATCTGTTGGTTTTGCTGTGGCGCGGTAATTTCTTTGGCAATATCATCTTGAAAAAGAATTGCCTCTCCCGCTCTTTGTTTTTGTAACTCAATTGCTTTTGCTAATTCTGGAGCAGCAACTAAAGCATTGCTTACATGAGGAATATCGCTAACACCAGCATTCTTTGCAGTTTCGTGGACTAAATCAGCTTGGCGATTGTTTTTCTTTATATTAAAAAGCTCAGTAGCAACATGATCGATTAACCTTTCACTGATAACTGCAAACTGTTCTAGTGTTAAGTTTATAGATTTCGCGACACCATCGTAAGCTGTGATCCTTTTTTGATTAGCCATGGTTTCTTGGCTGTAGAGGCTTGCTTGCTGTTCCATAAAGGATGAGCTCAATCTACCAACTGCTTGGGTATTAGTTTGTATTTGACTTGATAATGAGCCGTATTGACTGGCTACGTTTCCTGTTAAACTAATTGCTGCAGTTCCTGTGCACATCGTGTCGCAAAATGGCATACATGGCATCCACGTTGACACATTCTCAATAGGTGAAACGCTTAAACATAAGCTAGTAATGATTAATAACTTTAAGCGCATTTTTATCTTTCACTTTTTTTAAATAAGAATGAAACAATGTGTTCTCAACTGACTTTTGAAATACAAGCTCTTGCCTTAAGGTGTGCGTTGGTAATGAGATATTGGCTCCATTAACATACGACTCAAAATTTAATTGATGTATGTTGTCACCCAATAAGTGAGATTGTTCATCTTCCTTCACAAAATCAAGTGATTTAAAGAGCGTATTAAGTGCAATAGATGTTTTCGCATTCTGCAACCTAGTTTGCTCATCATCTACGCCTGTATAAGGTAAATAAAAAATGTAACTGGCTTTTAAAAGTATCGTCAACTCTTCTTCATTAAGGTGCTCTTTTAAAAGTAATGAGCCAAAATCTATAATTGATAATTCATCATCGGCAGTTTGGCTTGCTTGAACTAATAAAACACCTTGCTCATTGGAATTTACTTTTTTTACTTCGCTTTTAATTAGCTCATTAATGGCATCTTTTGATTGTTGGAGTTTCAAATATTCAGCACGCTTCTTACCGGAACGTAGTAAATAATCACCTGTAAATGATGAATAATCACTTGAGTAATTTTTAGAATTCTCTCTTACTAAATCTGCTTGCCTCATGTTAGCGTGAAGCTCTCTATAGCTCTGAATAAAGCTATCAATATTTCTACTATTAACCTGACTGTATTGCTCTAACGCAAATGTTACGGCCTTTGAAACACCATCAAGCGCTCTTGTTCGATTTACATTGGTTGTATTGGATCTTTCAAAGTACTTAGAAAAATAATCCATCGCAGTGTTGTTAAGTTCGGACCATTTTTGAGTGTTTTCATTAAATGTACTTTGAAGCTGAAGCTCAGCTTCAGTATAAGTAACACCAAGATTTGTCCCCGCAGGTCCAAAGCATGCGGTGTCGCATGGGATCATCCCCGTAACTGGCGTGCCAGGGCAGAGGCCCCAATTATTGGCTAACACTTTTCCACTAAAGAGTAATGAACTTAAAAATAATGCGTATAGAGCGTGTAGTTTCCAATTCATAGCGCTGACCGTTGTAAGATAGATAACGTCAATAACCGCGTTTCATCTCGTTCAGCTTTCAGAATTTCAGCTAAAATCGCATTTGAAGTATTGGTCTGGTATATTTGCTCTCTTAACAACCCAGCCTCAGTTCGAGATTTAATATCTAAAAACCAATCTGGACTTAATATCTTTCCAGTGGTTTCGGCTTCATAGAATTGTTCAAAGCTGATTTTTTCATCTTCACCAGTTTTAAGCTTAAAATAACTTTTAAGCCATGATTCATCGGTTGGTATAATAGGGGCTTTGTCAGCTAGCATATTGGTAAGTGTGTCGTGTGCTACTCTTGATAAAGCGTTCTTTCTCAAGCGTGCTAATTCTTTTTTTACTGCTAAATCCCCACTAGCAAGTTCACCGGCTGTGGCCTTCGGTTGCGGGTTTGGTTCAACTAACAACTGTAGCAGTACGTGCAAGTTATTAATTTCCTCATTTGTGAGAATATCTTTCTGCAAAAGCGGTAAAATATCCCAAAATTCCTCATTATCAAGAAGTACTGCCATTTCGCCACTTTTAGCAACAGCTTTTGCTGGCTCTTGAAGCCAAAGCTCCATATTTTCCCGATATAGATTTTTTAACTCTTTACGTGTAGCAATCCCCGTCATAAGGTCATGGGCGCGTGCAGTGTTTATATCGCCTGATAATGTTTGAGACATTGGCCCAACTTGTTTGCTTGTTTCTATAGCCAAATCACCAACTCTCAGGTCTTCTTCAATCTTTTTTAAAGATGATACAAGATGGTCAGTTGCACGAATTTGCTCTTCACCTAGCCGATCAATGGTCAAAGTGATAGTTTTGGCAACGCCATCTAAGGCAGTGATTTCTTTTTGATTTAACAGTTCTAATGAGCTAACAAGTGTTTGCGTACCTGCTTGAACATTTGTATTCATCAATTCCACGGTTTGATTGTTCACTGATACTAGGTTCGTAGTTGCCCCAACACTTGATGAAATGGCACCTGAAGCAGCATCTAATGCAGCTTTAGCGCACGCATCACAAGATGCTTGTGCGTTAAAAGAAAGAAATAGGCCAAGTAAAATCGGTGTATATCGAAACATGATTAGTTACCCCCATTCCCTTCATTACCCTCATTCTCACTGCCCTCTTTGTTACTCCCCCCCCAAAATTTGTCTACATCAATCGCGTTTTCAATGGCTTTTTCAGCATCCTTTGTATTTGGCGATTTAGTACTTTTAGTGCGTTTGATCGTACCTTTCATCTGCAAACCCGATTTAGCGCTGTAGCTATTACTTCTAGCATCCTTTACAACAGAATTAGAAATTTCATTAGCTACTCTCTCATTATCAAGTTTCACATCTGGGTTAAACACACCTTCATTACCGGTTGCTGAACCTGATGCACTAATATCTAGAGACGCAATCCCGTATGGTAATTCTAGCTTTTGTGCCAAAAGGCCACTTAACTCATTTGCATAATCAGTCGCAGCAGAGCACCCACTGTTTACTAATTCATCTTTCAATTTAGAATAAACTGCTGAGAGTACATTCATTGGATCTATCACAATCGCATTCGCGTTAATTGCTCTAATTGAATCTAAGCAACCACTTTCTTTCACTTTTTGTGGTTTACTAGTAAATGTGTCGTAAAGTGCCTTACCAGTTTGATTCATATCGACACCAAGCTTTTCTAATTTCGCTTTTTGCTCGTCCAAAAGAGCTTGGCCTGAAACTTCATCACCAGCACCATCTTCTTCAGCAAAAGATGGTGTGCAAAACGTAGTGCAAAAAACTATAAAAGTAACTAAAAAGGTATCAAACCTAAACAACATCTCCATGCTCCTTTTTAACGTGTGATATAGCCAAATTCAGTGACTTAACAAACTCTTCACTAGTAATATGCGTCATGAAATTAGCTGAATTCAAATGTGTGCACCTATCTACAAACACTTGAGCGTGGCGCTTATCTGGATTGTTTTCATCATTCAGAATTGCCAATGATGCATTAAGTAAGCTGTCTGAAACTTCAGGAACTATTTCATTAAGTGAATACAATAGATAAAAAGATGTTGATGTAGGCAAAAAGAATAGTAACCAAAGCAAAGGCTGAGTTTTTTTAGATATCTCACGTAAATCACTTTCATTTAATGCATAGAGTTTTTGTCTTAATTCGGCTGTAAAACCTTTGTCCTCACCGCTTCTAGCTACCCACTTTTCCACCTTTTCCATATCAGAAAAGATCAAATTAATACCTGGTATCTCTATTGCGAATGTAGCCACTTTTTCAAGTGCTATATCTATCGGTATGTCCATTATTTTCATAAATACTCACTTTTTGATTGCAAGATACCAGTTCCAACTCTACTTTTGGCTTATTGTGGATTTGTCTAAATTAAACTCAAGAAAAAAGTCATTATTTATGAAAAAACATTATTTAATAATGCTGCTACTTTGTTTTATCAGCATAACTGCACCAATGCAGGTATATGCGGACACGGATGATGATGAAAGTGTCGTTATTGCTGAAGAAGACATCTTCTTTCAAAGCATACAAGGTTTAGTGGGTAGCGCGGCAAACATCATTGTCGGTGATGATATTCCAGACAAACCAGATCACCTTATGGCTGTGCTAATGGAAACTTACGGCTTTGGGCTCATTTCCTTTGCAATGATATTTATGGTTTTTAGAGGGGTGAAATGGTTTATACAAATGGGCCAAGAAAAAAATGACAACTCAATGCTAGATTTTAATTCCGCCCCTTTGCCTATCGCTATGTGTGTGCTCGCAATGCTCCCAATGAATGATGGCTACTCACCGATGCAACACATTGTAATTAAAGTGGGTGGTGAAAGTATTAGTCTTGCTAACAAAGAAACCTTTGCTGCTGCAGACTACCTAGAAAAATATGGTAGCTTCACAGTGAACCCTGCAATTTTAAACACATCTATGATCACAAACGGCATACTGGAAAGCGCGGTCTGCATGAGCCTAATAAATTTCACGACCGGAAAAACTAATGTAGAGGTTAATATGTATGAAGATATTGACCTTGAAAACAACAAACATAGCTTTACGGTTTCCTATGATGGAATATATTCATATAGTGATGCTAGCTCACTGTATAAAGCAGATGTTGCAGCCGGAGCAAAAAACGGATTAACGCGTGCATTTCCAAGGCAAGTATGTGGCACGAACACAATTACATTTGGTGCTATAGATGAGAAATACGTAGAACAAGCTGCGGTTATGGAGTTTAGGCGTGGTGTTATTGATGCTTATAGTCAAATGAATAAAGCTGTTTCAATAGCTGGTGCGGGATTAGTTGATAACCTTCTCATATCATATGTGACTGAACTAAACAGCTTTCCTCCCTCTGTCAAAGGGCAAATTAAAGCCGCAAAAAATAATTTCGTAAATAGCTACAGAAACCAGTTAGCTACACTAATAACCCGAATAAATGAGAGTGCTAAAAATGATGACTCTGAACTCGCAAACAATAATGCTACTCAAAGCTTGCGGAAATATGGCGCTGGATATTTAGGTGTATATTTTTGGGAATATGCAAGGCGAAACAGCATAGTTACAAGCATAACTGGACTTACGTCTAGTAACTCACAACCTCGACATAGCGATTACTTCGATAAAATACCTACACAGCCGTATGAAAAAGTGTCAAGAATCACAAAGGAACTTCTCAATGAAATGCGTACCGATTACTCATCTAAAGGTCCTCAGTCTTATGTGTATCGTGCAGAAGAGCTTGACCAGGCTGTAATAAAAACGATAAATGAAAGTACAAGTTCAACAAGCATTGGGTTTGGGTCAACTCTATTTAGCATAATTTCATCAGGTATCATCGACCAACCCGATCCTATCTTAGCATTACAGGATTTTGGCCATACTTTAATAATCACATCAGAATCAATTTTAACAGCCGCAGCTATAGGTTACAGCTTAGCTTCAATGGGAGCAGCTGGTTCTGACGCAGCGGGTGATGCTGCTGCTGCCGCACCTTTCGGAGCAGGTTCACCACTCGTTATTCCATTGAGAATGGCGTCATGGGCATTTGAAAATGGAGCTGAAATTGCCAGCGATATAATGGCATTAGCTATTGTAACTTTAATTTTTGGAATTCTTATTGCTTTTTGGATTCCAAGCATCCCTCTGATCCACTGGATAAACGGTAGTGTAGGGTTTTTAATTGTACTTATGCAGGCTTTTATATTAACGCCACTTTTGGGGTTGGCTCATTTACTATCGTCTGAAAAGGGATTTTTAAACAACCAAACACAGCACGGATACATGGCTATTATTCAATTATTTTCATATTTACCGATAATGGTTATTTCATTCTTTATAGCATACTTAACTCTTATGGCCGGAGCAAAATTCATCCAAATAGTGTTCATACCTTTTTTTGAAGCCCTTAACGGGAACAATATCACAGGTATAATTACTGGGTTTATAATGCTAGCTCTTTTCTTTATCATAAATGTACTAGTAGCTAATCGATGCTTTTCTCTTATTACCACTATCCCTGAAAAGGCAGGAAAATTTATAGGTGGTGGCGAAGAAATGCTTGGTGACTCAAGCTCTATAACTGAAGGTAAAGGAAATTTTGTAGCTGTTACAAATAGTGGTAAATCAGGTCTCCAAAGTGGTATAGCAAACGCTGCCGAGAATTTGAATAAGAAAAAGGAAAAGGCTGGTAAAGAGCAAGGACAAGGACAATCAAACGAAAACAACCCTGACAGAACAGGTAATGACACGAGCCAGGGAAAAAATATCAACAGCAAAACAAAATAATGTTGGCACACTACAATAATTCACACTACAATCAACTCATATTTTCAATAGTTGGTTGTAGTGCTGTTGAATTAAATAGCCTAATTCGTTCATTATTTCACTAATCTATGGATTAGCGCATGTCGTAGGTAATTTATTAATCCTAACAAACAAAAACCTCCTAATACAAAAATTACAACAAAAATTCCACCTTTATCAAACCCAGTTAACTTTTCCAACCAAGCACTTGCAACTACTGAAAACGCCATCCAACAAATGGCGCAGAACCAAAAAATCAAACTTCTCATTACGACACCTTATATTATCTAAAACCTCTAAAAGCAATACTATACTTAATACCAAGCTCCGTCCAAAAAAGTACTACCTCATGAAAAAGGAGCAGTTCTTACCCCTTTTCCAATGAAATATACCACCGGTTGGTACTTCAACGCCCACGACAATGTCATCGAATTTTTATAAGAACCATACTCACCGCCAAATGGAACCAAGAAGACCAACGAGACCAACAAACCAAGTAAGATATAAGTTGATTTAACACTATCAAAAAGTGGTTTTAGTGCTTCGCAAATTAACCGAATAACACCAATTACAGAAAATAATAAACTCAGCATTAACGCTAATGGTACGGCAACCAACACTCTCAAGCTATCGGCACCTTGTTCATACATTCCACCAGCTAAATAAAACTCATCTCCAGAACCTACTAGCGCTTCGGTCATTTCGTTTGATAACATGATTTTTAGTTGCTTTACAAACTTTTCATGGACACCATCACCCTCAAGTAATAGAGAGGCGTTAATTTTTAAGTTTTCTTTTACAACTTTCGCCCCATACTCTGAACGCAAAAACCGCTCAACCCTTTCATCTTCAGGAATACTTATAAACCAATAAGCAAAGCCAGCCCTTTCGTCAATAGCACCACACTCCCTCATTACTTGAACCAATTGCTCCTTGTTGGCAAACTCCCCTTTAGAACAATACCTATCAACCACCTGTGACAACAAAAAACGCTGATACTCAGGAATTTTTATCGCGTCTTCAAATTTTTGTTTAATTACTCTTGGTGGTGTACCAATAAAATGATTAATTACAGCAACATGTTGAACTTGGGTATAAAAATACTCAGGATTATTCTTGAATGTGTATTTATTTCTAGCTTCATCCTCAACCCAGTGACAAAGCAGGGTACCTTTTAAAATTGGGTTTCTAGCAACCATACGAGTGTACTCTAACCGCCTTCCAGAGGTGCAACCATTATGCAACCCCCACTCAACAATACTTGCTAATCTTCGGAATTTAGACTTCTGTGCCTTTGCAGCACCATAGGCCCTCCTCTTTAAAGAAAGCACTGCAGAATGTACCTTCTCTAAACCTTCCCAAACCTTCTCCGGTTGAACATCCACCTCACGCCCAAGTTCAAGGTATGAATCTATTAACTTCACTAGGGCGTCATAAACCTCCTTTTCTTTCTCTTCGAGTAGTTCTTTATTATTCATCACATGCGTATTAGTTATCTCTTTAACGGCAGCGACAACATCTGAACCAACCCCGTACTCTAACATTCTATAACTAGGAAGCATTACCCTTTCAAAATCACTTGCAGCACCAAAATGGCTTAAATTTAAATTATTCGTTGAAGCCCCTGCAGCGCTCTGTAACAAAAACGATGCTTGCCTTTGCTCTGCAGTTGAGTTCATCACAATAATGTCTATCACAGCCTTCTGAAAGAAAAAGAACCCTAACCAACACACAACAAGAAGCCACAAAGGAGTGCGGCCACGCTTTTTGAAATAGAAGAACCCAACAAATATAGTGACACCGGTACTACTAACACATCGACCAATAAACTCCGCTGTATCAAAGTGTGCTTTTGTACTTTCTTGACTGGCTGCTACATCTAGGAGGTAAGAGTTAAATACCATCTCAACCAGCACATAAACGGTGAACACAATCAAATTGACGATATAAAACTTTTTTTCTGTTTTTTCAGTCATAAATCACCTTTATAAGCCAAAATAGCTAGTTAGAAGAGATTGCTCACCAAGCAGTGGGATCTTTTCGTAAAGAGCAAAATACCACTCCCACAGAGCTACTGGTGAGGCATACAAGCCAATAACAAGCAAAACCAATGGGATAGTGATATGAATGGCAAACATTAAAAGCGATGGGAGTAAAATAACTTTCGAAGTCAAAGTTCGAAAATAAGGAAACTTGTTTAACAACAAAAAAGTGAGATAGGAAGCACGGACAGCAAATACGTGAACAAAAGTCCACACGATAACATCAAAGAAAAAAAACAAGAATGAAGACTTGTGCATGCTCCAAGATTGCGCACAAAAGTCGAGATTTTCACCTAGACAATTTAAGACACTTAAATCCATTAATTAGTCACCCCATAACAAACATAGGTTCATTATAGGGTAACTAGAAATTAAATCTTAAAAAGTACCACCTCAATCAAAGTGTTGATTTTAAAGTAAATTAATCAGTAATGTTTAGTGTAACCACTTTGCCATCAACAATCATTACACCTTTTGAAAGTGATTGCTTAGACTTATAAATGAAGTAGTTCTGACCGTTATCACCTTCAACCATAACAGGCTCATTAGGGTCGGGTTTTACATAAAACTCATCTTTGGTGATCTGAACCATTTTTTGCTGCCAATCTACGATAAACTTATAGCCATAGTTATTACCAATTCGCGCAAGTACCTTCAACCAATCTTCCTTTTCCGCTGAAAATGAGATTGTATTGTTAGCGTTCAGTTGCTCATCAATGTACGCAGACCAGCTTCTTGGTATCAGCGTGGCCACTCCATTTTTAAAACTGACATCCTCACCAAAGCTAGAAATAGGCTTTGTTTTAACTGGCTCCCCTATTTGAAAAACCAACCCTGAAAAATCGTTTGTTAGAAGCCTGAAACCATCAGGCGAAATTAACTGGCGCTTTTCCACTGGTGCTACTTTTGGCTTTTCCAAACCTTGGTAGTCAATGAAAAACGTTGCTGACGCTTCAAGTGAGCTTGTTAGCAGTATTAATGAAACGAACACTGACGGTATGTTATATCGCACTTTTAACTACTCCTTTTCATTAATCCAGCCAACGCAACCTTTGTTTCATTCAGTTTCGGCCTAAGTAATTGTGCTGCGTCTTGTGTTTCAGAACCTGATGTTACAATCGTCTCATTTGTTGTCTGTTCAGAACTTTCAACAGTGTTATCAGGCTCACTGTTTATAATATCATCAACTTTACTTTCAATTGGTAAATCGATTTTTCTCGGAGCCTGAATTATAGGTTGCAGTCCATCACTAATACCAACCTTACCCTGAAGGATGCGGTAACCTAATACAAATAAAACCAAGATATATGCGTCACGGTAGTTCGGGTTCAGCTCTTGAAGAAGCATACCAAGCGTTTTATGAACAAATAAATCACTGGTTCTATACCACCGAAGCTCAAAAGACTGGCTTCTCTGACTTGAATTTCTGAGAGCGCTATTTAAAGGATTGCGAACATCAGTTTTTGTGCATAACTCCACAATATCCACATCTTTGTAGAGCAAAAAGGCTGTTAGTACGCTTTGCCTTATAATATCCATTCTGATAAACCTATTTCGCCCTAGTAAATCAGTAGAAATAGCTTGCAGATCACTATCAGTATCATCTATTGTAAACTCATACCGAATGTATTTTTCATTTGCCATCTAAATACGTCATGCACTTAAGCATGCCTCTTACATTGGCAAACTGCGGGTCTTTTGGAATAAAAACAAAACCATCAGCATAATCGTCCAAG
>NZ_SGBT01000002.1:0-884924 GCF_004195145.1 Pseudoalteromonas sp. MEBiC 03485 | reverse complement strand
TGCAGTAGGGTAAATTAACCATTTTTTAGACCCAGTTACACTTGGAGTGGTTCGAGACAATGCATCTGACTCATCGCATGCAGCAATGACTTCAACAAATTCAAATCCGCGTTCTTTGTACTCGTTTAGAATCGATTCTTGAGCAGGAATGGCTGCTAAACGAGAGTCTTTTTTTACAATATAAAACTTCATCTAATCACCCTTTCATCATTAACTAGAATTTAAGCAGAGTATTTACTTATTAACTGTAATACTTTGGGATGAATTAGTGCTGAACTAAAATTAACCAGTGTTTTGTAAAGGGGGTTTACAGGAAGTTAATCGAAGCTATTTTTTTTGTGAAAAATAGGACCTCAGTAAAACATCGAATACTACCCGAAAAATACCGCGCTTTATCGTTATTTTATTGCAACTTTGTTAGCAGTTTGCGATGGTATGCTTGCAAATTAATTACAGGATTAACAATGAAAAAAGCAGTTCTCAAGTTGAGTGCTTTGGTATTGCCTTTAGCAGTATCTTCAGCTGTCATGGCGTCATCTGTTGAGCAAACTAAAGGCTCATTCGTTGACAAGTTCCGTCAGCTAGATGAAGCACTTCCAACTCCAAACGTTTACCGTAGTGCAGCAGGTGAACCTGCTGAGCATTACTGGCAACAGCAAGTAAACTACGAAATTGATGCAAAGCTTGATGAAAAGAAACGCCGCTTAACAGCAAGCCAAACTATCGAGTATAAAAATAACTCGCCGCACACTTTAAAGTATCTTTGGTTACAACTAGACCAAAATATCTTTAAATCTGACTCAATTGCTGAAATGACATCAACTTTTAATGGTAAAACATTGCAAGGTGACCCTCAGCCAAAATCAACTAAATTGAGTTTAGGACAGCTACGTCGTCAGCAATTTATGGCCGACAACGAGCTGGGTTATCAAATCGCCAATGTTAAAGACGAAGACGGAAAAGAGCTTAAAGTTACTGTAGTAGATACATTAATGCGTATCGACTTAAACGAACCGCTTAAACCGGGTAAAGACGTTGAGTTCAGCATGGACTTCGCCTTTAACATTGTTGAAGAAGATGCCGTTGGTGCACGTTCGGGTTATGAACATTTTGAAGAAGATGGCAATGATATCTTTTTATTAGCGCAATGGTTCCCTCGTCTTGCTGCTTACACTGATTATGAAGCATGGACGAATAAAGCCTTCTTAGGTAGTGGTGAGTTTACTCTTGAATTTGGTAACTATGACGTTGAGTTAACCGTTCCTGCTGATCACATTGTATCTGCAACTGGTAAACTTGATAACCCAAGCCGTGTTCTAACTAGCACGCAGCGTAAGCGCCTTGAGCAAGCTGAAGATGCTAAGCGCCCTGTTTTCATCGTGACTGAAGAAGAAGCGTTAGAAAACGAGAAAGAAGGCACCGATAAAACTAAAACATGGCATTTTAAAGCTGAGAACGTACGTGACTTTGCGTGGGCGTCTTCGCGTAAATTTATGTGGGATGCCAAAGGCTATCATCAAGGTGGTAAAGATCAGCCATTAGTTATGGCGATGTCTTTCTACCCGAAAGAAGGTGGCGACCTTTGGAAGAAGTACTCTACTGAAGCTGTAGTTCATACAATGGAAGTGTATTCGCGCTTCTCGTTTGACTACCCTTATCCAGTGGCTCAGTCAGTCAATGGCCCTGTAGGTGGTATGGAGTATCCTATGATCACCTTCAATGGTCCGCGAACTGATTTACAAGACGACGGCACACGTACTTACTCACAAGCAGAAAAACGTTTCTTAATCGGCGTTGTTATCCACGAAGTAGGTCACATTTACTTCCCTATGGTGGTTAACTCTGATGAACGTCAATGGACGTGGATGGATGAAGGCCTTAACAGTTTCTTAGATGGTGTTGCTGGTCGTGAGTGGGACCACACAATTCCTTGGGGTGTTGAGCCTCGCGATGTTGTTGCATACATGAAGTCTGAAAACCAAGTACCAGTTATGACCCAGTCTGACAGCGTATTACGTTTAGGTCCTAATGCCTACACTAAGCCTGCTGCCGCACTTAACATTTTACGTGAAGTGATCCTTGGTCGAGAGCTATTTGACTTTGCATTTAAAGAATATGCACAGCGTTGGAAGTACAAGCGCCCTACTCCTGCTGATTTCTTCCGTACAATGGAAGAAGCGTCAGGTGTTGACTTAGATTGGTTCTGGCGTGGTTGGTTCTACACCACAGATCACGTTGATATCTCGCTAGACAAGGTTTACCAACTGCGTTTAGATACGAAAAACCCTGATATCGACTTTAATCGTTTACGTGATATCGAAGCAGACAAGCCAATGCCGTTATTCGTAAAACGTAATAAAGAAGAAGGTAAAAAACTATGGGTTGAAGAAAATCCTGATGTGACTGACTTCTACGACGAAAACGACCGCTTCACAGTAACTAACAAAGAGCGTAACGCTTATAACAAATTCCTTAAAGGTTTAGAGCCTTGGGAACGTAAAACGTTTGAGCGTGCAATCAAAGAAGATAAAAACTACTACGTACTTGAGTTCTCAAACTTAGGTGGCTTAGTAATGCCTATCTTATTAGAGCTTACTTATGAAGATGGTACGAAAGAAGAAAAGTACATTCCGGCTGAAATCTGGCGTCGTAACCACAAGCATGTACAAAAGCTAATTGTAACCGATAAAGGTAAAAACCTAGTGTCTGTTACAGTCGATCCGCGCTGGGAAACAGCGGACGTTGATGTAGAAAACAATAACTACCCGCGTCGTATTATTCCATCACGCATTGAAGTGTACAAACGTGAAAAGAGTAAAGCGAAAGTTAGCCGCGATATCATGCAAGATATTAAAACTGAGCTGAAAAAGGACGACGAAAAAGATGCCCAGGAGCAACAATAATGCGCTTCGCGGCCATTATTTTTGCTTTAATACTGAGTGCGCCAAGCATGGCGCACCAGTTAAAAGCGTCTGTGACAACTGTGCTATTTAATAAACGCACTAACAACATAGAGCTGATGCATCGTTTTTATTTACACGATACAGAGCACGCCGTTGAACATTTATTTGATGGCAATGCTGATATCCTATCTAATAAAGAAGATCAGAAGCGTTTTGCTGACTACGTTGAGTCACATATTGCTCTGCAAACTTTAGATGGCAAGCCACTTGAGCTAAAAGATGTAGGTGCGCAAGTTGATGGTAAATTCTTTTGGGTTTATCAAGAAGTCACGATACCAGAAGGGATTCATGGCATACGCATGAGCAACGGTGCACTTCGCGATCTTTGGCCGGCACAAGTGAATATGGTTAATATTGAAGGTAAAGGTAAGGTAAAAACACTGACCTTTAGCCAAGATGATACCTGGCTTGAAGCAAGGTTTGAATCGGTAAATCCAGAGTAATAGCAATCCTAAAGGATTAAAAAAGTTACTTTTTTAATCCTTTGATCCTTTAATTAACTTCTTTCGTAAACTATCTTATTAGTGGGCTTCAAAATTTTCCCAATTCTCATATACAGGGATTTATATGACTATCCATGACAATAAAATCCGTGGCGTAATTTTTGATTTAGATGGTACTTTGGTTTCATCGGAGTTAGATTTTTCGTTAATTAAAGCACAGGTAGGTTGTCCTATCGAGAATGACTTACTCGCTTATATTGCATCATTACCTTCGCCTTACATGCGTGAAGAAGCAATGAATATTGTCCATCAACATGAACTTATTGATGCTCAGCACGCTCATTTATTGCCTGGTGTTGCTGAAGCTATTACCAGGCTAAAAGAAAATAATATCCCAATGGCTATTGTTACCCGTAATTACGATCGGGCTGCTGCCATTAAATTAAAGAATAACCCCTTACCTATAGAAACAGTGTTAACTCGCTCTGATGCGCCAGCTAAGCCTGACCCAAGTGCTTTAAATGCCATTGCTACATTATGGGAACTTGACCAGTCAGAGTTACTCTATGTTGGTGATTATTTATTTGATATACAAGCAGCCCATAATGCTAATATGCGAGCTTGTTTATATGCACCAGACGAAATTCCCGAATACGCAAATCAAGCTGATTATGTAATGCATCACTTTTCAGAACTACCTATTTTGGTTGACTCATTCCAAGAAAATAAGGTGTTATGTTAAATAGCCTTGTTTTTTATTTTTCCCGAGATTAATTGTTAGTTTTTTATTTTTCAAAATGTCCTAGTACTAGCCCAAGCGGTCATGAGTTGCTAAAATATCGGCAATTATCAAATGTATTCATAGAGGCATAAGATGGGCAGAGCATTTGAAGTCCGCAAAAACGCCATGGCTAAAACAGCCAATGCAAAAACAAAAGTAAATTCTAAATACGGAAAAGAAATCTACGTAGTTGCTAAAAATGGCGAACCAGATCCAGAAGTTAACCAAGCGCTAAAGCGTATTATTGAGCGTGCCAAGAAAGACCAAGTTCCAGCACATGTAATCGATAACGCGATCAAAAAAGCAGCCGGTGGGGCAGGGGAAGACTATTCACCAGCACGTTATGAAGGTTACGGTCCTGGTAATTGTATGGTTATTGTTGACTGTTTAACTGATAACCCTAACCGTACTATCAAAGATGTACGTTTACCGTTCACAAAAACAGATTCAAAAATTGGCACACCTGGTTGTGTAGCCCATATGTTCGATCACTTAGCTGTTTTAGGCTTTGAAGGTGATGACGACGAAGTCGTGCTAGAAGCGCTGATGATGGCGGATGTAGACGTAACAGATGTAGAAGTAGAAGACGGCAAAGTATCAGTATTCGCTCCTCATACAGAGTACTACAAAGCAAAAACAGCACTGGAAGAAGCATTTGAAGGTATTAACTTTGAAGTAGACGAGATTACGTTTGTTCCACAAGTTCATACTGACATCACTGATCCAGATGATATCGCAAACTTTGAAAAGTTTATTTCTATGCTTGATGACTGTGATGACGTTCAAAACGTTTATCACAATGCGATTGTCAAAAACTAATTTTTAAGAAATTAGCATGTAAAAAAGGGGGATTTGGTAACAAATCCCCCTTTTTTAATAGATTTTTATTATGCCGTGAATGATGAGTATTCACTGTCGTTATGAGTTTATACCAATACGCTTAATTTAATGGTCTATTTTGAGGCAATAAAACCTTGTTGATAACAAGGCAAAAATTTCGTTATTTAGTTGTTCTAAATCAGAAATTTTTAACGCAGGTAGCGACAGGTTTAATCCCTCAAAATAATTAAGTATTATTGCGGATTGGTATCAATTGATATTAGTCAAAAAAAAGCAGCCCTTAGGCTGCTAGGAACGACACATGAAACTCGAAGGGGAGTTGTGTAGTGGCTAATTTAACGACTTATACTTTATACGGAACGCATGTAATAATGGTTCAGTATAGCCACTAGGTTGTTTAACTCCCTCTAGTACAAGGGCTAGCGCTGCTTGATAAGCCACACTTTGTGCTAACGTTTCGGCAGAATCTGCCATATTCTTGTAGGCTGGATCACCTTCATTTTGACCATCAACAACTTTTGCCATACGCGCCATAGTTTTTCTAATTTGCTCTTCAGAGCAAACGCCATGATACAACCAATTAGCCATGTGTTGGCTTGAAATCCGCAGTGTGGCACGATCTTCCATTAAACCAACATGATTGATGTCTGGTACTTTAGAGCAGCCAATACCTTGGTCAATCCAACGTACAACATAACCTAGAATACCCTGTGCATTGTTATCAAGTTCGGCTTGAATATCTTCTTTGCTTAAGCTGCTTGCATCTTTCATAAGCGGTGGAGTGAGTAAGCTGGTAAGGCTTGCTTCTTTGCGGTCCATAAGCGATTTTTGACAGGCAAACACATCTATATCGTGATAATGCATTGCATGTAGGGTTGCAGCTGTCGGAGAGGGCACCCATGCGGTATTTGCACCACTTTTCGGGTGACCACTTTTTTGTTCCATCATTAATGCCATCTTATCTGGCATTGGCCACATACCTTTACCAATCTGTGCTTTACCACTTAGTCCTGTAGCAAGCCCAATATCAACATTGCGATCTTCATATGCGCTGATCCAAGGCTCAAGTTTGATAGCGCCTTTTGGCAGTACAACACCAGCTTGCATCGAAGTATGAATTTCGTCACCGGTACGGTCTAAGAAGCCAGTATTAATGAACACAACACGTTTTTTCGCTTCGAAAATACAGGCTTTTAAGTTAGCTGAAGTGCGGCGTTCTTCATCCATAATACCCATTTTAATTGTGTTTTCAGGCAAGCCTAATAGCTGCTCAACGCGGGTAAATAATGTATTAGTGAATGCCACTTCTTCTGGACCGTGCATTTTTGGTTTAACAATATTAATGCTATTAGCCGTTGAATTTTTTAGGCTACTTGTACCTTTTAAGTCATGAAGAGCTGCTGTGCTGGTGATAATGGCATCCATAATGCCTTCAAACACGTCATTGCCTTCACTATCTTGGATTGCAGGGGTTGTCATTAAGTGGCCAACGTTACGCACAAACATCATGCTACGGCCTTTTAGCGTAAGTGTTTCACCATTCACACCTTGATATTGGCGGTCTTGTGCTAAACGACGCTCAATGGTTTTACCGCCTTTGTTAAATGCTTCTACTAGGTTACCTTGCATTAAACCAAGCCAGTTTTGATATACGTTTACTTTGTCTTCGGCATCGACAGCGGCAACTGAATCTTCACAATCCATAATCGTTGTTAAGGCTGCTTCAAGTAGCACATCTTTAAGGCCTGCTTTATCAGCTTGACCTATTGGGTGATGATGGTCGATTTGCAGTTCAATATGTAAGCCATTATTTTTCAGTAAGATAGCGGTTGGGTTTTGCGCTTCACCTTGGTAACCGATAAGTTGATCAGGGTTTGCTAGGCGAACCTGGCTGCTGTCACGTAATGTTATTAAAAGTTCATTGTTAACCACTGAATAGCTAGTACTTTCGATATGCGAGCCATTTGCTAAAGGTAATGCTTTATCAAGGAACTGGCGGGCATAAGCCATTACTTTAAAGCCACGTACAGGGTTGTATGTAGAGCCTTTCTCTGCGCCGTCATCTTCACTTAATACATCGGTGCCATACAGCGCATCATACAAAGAGCCCCAGCGGGCATTCGCTGCGTTTAAGGCAAAGCGTGCGTTGCTCACAGGCACAACAAGCTGCGGCCCCGCAGTGCTAGCGATTTCAGGCTCGACCTGTTCTGTTTCTATGCTGAAGCTAGCTGGCTCGGGAACTAGGTAGCCAATGTCCTCAAGGAATGCTTGATAGTTAGCTGCATCCCATACCGGTTGCTGCTTGTGATAGTCATCAATCTTAGCTTGCAGTTGTTCGCGTTTTTCTAAAAGCGCACGATTGATTGGCGTTAATTCATTGACGATTTCAGCAAAACCTTGCCAAAAGGTGTCTGTGCTAATGCCTGTTCCTGGTAAAAGTTGCTGCTCAACAAACTGTGCTAGTTGTTGATCAACGCTTAAACCGTTAAGTGAGAGAGTGGTCATAATAATGTCCTTTAAACGAGCTTAAATTGATCATTCATGGCTAAACCATATCGTAAAAAAGGCTAATAAGCAGGCTATTTGTCATTCACTAGATATATAGTGGCAATAACAACTATAAATTTACTAAATCCTTAAAATCCGCCTAATGTTGAATTAAGCGCTACGAAGCAAACGCCAAGTAGCCACTCTCACTAACAAAAATAGATAACCCGTTCGAAGGATTTTATTATGACAACATATCAACGCGAAACAGATAACCTAGCTACTTTATGTCAAACACAAGGCAAAACGTGGCAGTCAATCAACCCAGAATACGCAAGCCGTATGCGCTTACAAAACCGTTTTCGTACGGGTCTAGACATCGCACAATACACTGCAGACATTATGCGTGCAGACATGGCTGCATACGATGCTGACCACAGCCAATACACACAATCATTAGGTTGTTGGCATGGTTTCACTGCACAACAAATGATGATGGCAATTAAACGTCATAACAAAACAACTAAACGCAGCTACGTTTACCTAAGTGGCTGGATGGTTGCGGCACTTCGCTCTGAGTTCGGTCCATTACCTGACCAAAGTATGCATGAAAAAACATCTGTTCCAGCGCTAATCGAAGAAATCTACACCTTCTTAAAGCAAGCTGATGCACGTGAACTTGACCACCTTTATAAAGACCTAGACGAAGCGAAAGCAAACGGCGGTGACGTTCAAGCTGTGCTAAATAAAATCGATAACTTCGAAAGCCATGTTGTGCCAATTATTGCTGATATCGATGCGGGTTTCGGTAACGAAGAAGCAACTTACCTACTGGCTAAAAAGATGATTGAAGCAGGTGCATGTGCTATCCAAATCGAGAACCAAGTATCTGACGCAAAACAATGTGGTCACCAAGCAGGTAAAGTAACAGTACCGCATGAAGATTTCTTAGCAAAAATTAACGCAGTTCGTTACGCATTCTTAGAGCTTGGTATTGATAACGGTATCATCGTTGCTCGTACAGACTCACTAGGTGCAAGCCTTACTCAAAAAGTGCCTGTATCTAAAACACCTGGCGACCTTGCTAGCCAATACACGTCGTTCCTTGAAACAACACCAGTAAACAGTGTGGATGACTTAAATGAAGGCGACACAGCAATGAAACTTAATGGTCAACTTTGCAAACCAACACGTTTAGATAATGGTTTATACCAGTTCCGTGAAGGCACAGAGAAAGACCGCGTAGTTCTAGACTGTGTAACTAGCTTACAATCAGGCGCAGACTTACTGTGGATTGAAACAGAAAAGCCTAACGTTAAACAAATCGCTGAGCTTGTTAACCGCGTTAAAGAGCAAGTACCAAATGCTAAGCTGGTATACAACAACTCACCGTCGTTCAACTGGACACTTAAATTCCGTGAGCAAGTATATGCTGAGTGGCAAGCGCAAGGTAAAGACTTATCTGCTTACCCAAGCATCGATGATAATAAGGCATTAATGGCACCAGAAATGGATGACACAGAGCTTGCAGCGGCAGCAGACGTACTTGTGCAAAACTTCCAAAAAGATGGTGCACGTGAAGCGGGTATCTTCCATCACCTAATCACGCTACCAACTTACCATACAGCGGCGCTAAGCACTGATATTCTATCAGAAGGCTATTTCGGCGACCTAGGGATGCTAGCGTATGTTCGTGACGTACAACGTCAAGAAATCCGCCGTGAGCAAGCATCAGTGAAACACCAAGACCTAGCAGGTTCTAACATTGGTGATACTCATAAAGAGTACTTCTCTGGTGAAAATGCGCTTAAAGCCGGTGGTGAAGCAAATACCATGAACCAGTTCTAACCAAGTTGTAATTTCCTTTATAGCTATTCAATAATGTTGTTAGGGGCCTTCGGGCCCTTTTTCATTTGTAGCTATCAGCTTTCAGACTCGCATCTCGTAGGTTCGGATCACTATTTAACCAAGTCTTGGATCAGCCATTTACTAGCTTTATAAAAATACAGATCACGCATTTACCAGCCTCATAATTTTAGATCAGGATTTAACTACCTCCGTCTTATGAGCTTTAATTTAGGGCTTATTGCCTGAGTACAGCCTCTAGAATGGTTAAAAATGGGTAATATAAACGGCAATTTAATGTTGTTTTGTAGAATCTAGCGATTTATAAACCGATTTTTTATTAACTCACCCAAGCCATAAACCGATTTTTTACCAACTCCATACCCTTACAAACCAAAATTTTACTAACTGAAGCTAGGTTTTTAGCGGCACAAACCGATTTTTTACTAACTCAAGTTACTGATTTTGGCTATAAACCGATTTTTTACTAACTGCTTTTTGGGTAATGTCCGATATTTGAGAAAAGTATGTAAGGAGTTAATCACATTTTAAGTGTAAAGGGGGTTTACAGAGAAAAGAAAGCTGTCAGCTTTCAGCCGTCAGCTATCAGATTGAAATTCAAAAGTTAGAAAGGAGAAAGTAGCAGCGGGTTTACCCCGCGTTATAGTTTTATTAAATGACGCGGCATAAAGCCGCGCTTAATGCAATTTGAGATAAGTTAAACGAAACTGCGTCACGAAATTCGTTCACCTTGTGCAAACGAAATGTTCTCGCTTCGCTCGATGTCGTTAATTATTTCCACTGTTTTTATCAAACCACCATTGAATATAGGCTACTTTAGTCATCAGGTTTGATGGGCGAGCGGTAATACCATGTGAGGCATTAGGAATACGCACCATCGCTGTATCAACACCTTGTAGCTTTAAGGCTTGGTAAAATTGTTCGGTTTCAGAAATTGGGGTGCGATAGTCTGATTCACCGGTTAACAGCATGGTTGGTGTTTTAACATTGCCAACATAGCTTATTGGTGAGCGCTTCATGTAATGCTCAATGTTGTCCCATGGCTTACCAGGGAACCAATAATCAGCAAAGAAAGGGTAGAAGTCAGCAGTTAGTACAAAACTGATCCAATTGATGACAGGTTTAGCAACTACCGCTGCTGCAAAGCGGTCTGTATGGCCCACAATCCATGCTGTTAAAACACCACCGCCTGAACCGCCGGTAACAAACAATTTGCTCTCATCAATAAAGCCCTTATTGATGACAGCATCAACACCTGTCATCAAGTCATCAAAGTCATTACTTGGGTAGTTATGATGAATTGTTTGCGCAAATTCTTTACCGTATGAATCACTGCCGCGTGGGTTCATATAAAGCACAACGTTACCTTTGGCTGCATATAATTGCACTTCAGGGCTAAAATGAGGGCCATAGTTTGCAACAGGACCACCGTGGATTTCTAAAATAAGTGGGTACTTTTTGCTTTTATCAAAACCTGGTGGGTAAGCAACCCAACCTTGAATAGCCAAGCCATCGTGGCTTGACTTAACCCAAATTTCTTCAACCTTAGCGAGTTCTTTGTCGCCCAGCGCATCTTCGTTTAATTGCGTTAAACGCGCTGTTTTACCGCGCTTAATTAGTGCTACATCAGCTGGGCGTTGGGTATCTGCAAGTGTGAATGCAACTTCACCATCTTCGCTCACGTCAAAGTCACCACCCGAATACGGACGGCCAAAGGCGACACTACCAATCTCTGAGGTAATCACTTTATGTTTACCACTACGAGGTTGGTAAGCTAGGTGTGTTTTACCTTCGCTATCGTAGCTAAAATAAAGACCTCTGCCACTATCATCCCATTTTATGCTTTCGACGCTACGGTCTAAATCAGCAGTGAGCACTGAGGTTTTACCTGAATTTAAATCAAGTAAATAAATGTCGTTATTTTCATAGTTAGTCTTTTTGTCGTCATAGCCTGTGTATGCAAGGTAACGACCATTTGGTGAGACTTTAGGGCGTGAATCTGGGCCTTTACGGTTTGTTATTTGGGTAATTGAACGATCCGCTAAACTAAGTTTATAGATTTCAGATTCAGTTGGGTGTAGTTCGTTGTTTTCATAACGATTAGCCGAAAAATAGAACGCATCGCCTTGCTCGTTAAAGCTGATTGCTCCGCCGTGATCAAAATCACCTGAGCTTAATTGACGTGCATTGCCGCCAGTTGCACTGATGATAAAAAAGTGACGATAGCCTTTTTCAGAGTAGCCACCGCCATCGGCACGGTAATAAGTATCGTCAATATATTTAGCTGGCTCTGCCCACTTAGCGCCCTCAGGCTTACCCGGTAATGACACAGGGCTTGCTGATTTTGCTGGTACAAACTGGCTAAACACCAATTGCTTGCCATCTGGTGTCCAAGTTAATCCACCAGGGCTTTGCGTTAGGTTACTAATTTTCGCTACGTTACCGGTTTTTAACCATTTTACATAGATTTGGCTGCTACCATCACGGGTAGAAATAAACGCTAAGCGAGTTTCATCCGGTGACAGCACCGGAGAGTAATCCATATGCACGCCAGACGTTAGCGGTAGCATGGTTTTACCATCTGGGTTTACTGACCAAATATTGCTGACTTTACGGTCGCTTTTGATATCCATGCGATTACGCACAAAGTAAATTGTATCGCCATTTTTTGTCATTTCTATTTGGTTGGCGTATTCAAGATCAAAAACATTTTCGAGGTCAAAGGTATTGCTAGCTTCTGCGTGGCTGTAAAAGCTAGCTGCTGCAAGCAGTGCTAAAGATGTTTTAAACTTCATTTTATTTCCTTGTTAGTGAGCAGAGATTAGGGCGTGTTGACCTGTTATAAAGTAACAACCATAAGAAATATAGTCCATTGCGATGAATGAAGAAATCAATAGACAGATGGTCATTTCCCTTTTATGTTGAGTAAAGACACTTTTAAATGTAAGGAGCACACAATGATAGGTTACATCATGTTAGGCACTAACAACCTAGCTAAAGCAGTAAAGTATTACGATGAATTGTTCGCCACTCTAAACGCCGAGCGCTTCTTAGAAACTGATCGCTTTGTCGCATGGAGTACAGGTCAAGATAAGCCCGGTTTTGCGGTTACTAAACCCCATAATGATGAAAAAGCCACAGTTGGTAACGGTACTATGATCGCTCTGGCAGTCGAAACTCCAGCCCAAGTAGATGCCTTTTATAAAAAAGCCATAGAACTAGGTGGCACTGACGAAGGCGCTCCCGGCCCACGTGAAATGCCGGGCTTTTATGCGGGATACTTTAGAGACCTAGACGGTAACAAACTTAATGTGTTTTGTTTTACGCATGGGTGAGGGGAGTTAGCAAGGGGAAAGTTAGAACCCTCGCGCGAAATAAATTTCACGTTTACAAGAAAACCGTGGGATTACCTTAAGCAGAGAATCAGGAGGCTTTTGTTCGGCGCTAAAGCACCTCCTATCTCGCTTCTCGCCTATCTTTCACACACCTCGAAGCTCATTTCTAGTACTTTAAAACAAGCATTATCACCATATTGTGTTTATTTTAGGGAAAAGTTGTCTTTTTCACTATTTATTGGTGAAAATATCAACTATGCTTTTGCTTTAATCTCTCATTGTATTGATTTATATGAAGTTATATTGTTGGTTCGATAATTGCTCCAGACTTTTTACCAACACTTTTAAAGGAAATAAAAATGAAAAATACACTAACGCTTACCCTTCTTGCTGTACTGCTTTTGGTTCTGTATTCACAGTTCACAGAATTAGCCTATAAATTTGGTTTTGCTGAGCTTAAACTTAATGCGGTTTTGGAAAACAGTGAACATATGAAAGTAAAGTGTGATGTATACTCACTTGGCTATTTCGATGAAATAAAACTTCAAAATAAATTTCAAAAATGCATCAATGATTATGAAGCTGAAGGCTACGAAATCGTTAGCAGAACAGACCAATAATCGTTTCTTGTAGGCGCCATGCTTGCATGGCGCGCCGCTGCATCGCCGAACAGCCGGCACTTCGCGCGAAATAAATTTCACGCCTACAAAAACTGATGGCTGACGGCTGAAAGCTGGCAGCGAGATTTCCTACCAACTTCCGCTTATTTTCATTACACTGCTCCTATACAATATAATTATAAAAAATGAGAATGATCATGACGTCGAAACTGCTTAAATCTCTTTGCTGTGTATTTGCACTAAGCCTTGTGGGCTGTGGTGGAGGTGAGGTTTTTACTGCCTCTGCTAGTAGTGAATTTGCGCATGGCAATGAGCTATTAAGTGCCACGGCGCTTAGTGAAGATGCTAGTCACGCGTTAGTGGCAACCCAATCTGAGGTGTGCGTTTGGGATAATCAGTTAAAAGCGCGTCTATACGATTGTATAACAGGGCAGGGCGCTGAACATGTTGAGCTTGCGGGCTTTAGCGCCAACAAATCTCGTTTTTTCATTTCAAACCGGTTATCAGTGACTTTATACGATACTCGCACCGGGCGTAGTATTGGCACTTGGCTCACTGGGCAAGAAATCGCCAGAGACATCGCTATTTCAGCTGTAGGCGATACTTTGGTTATAGCCTATCGTAGCGGTAAGGCTGAGGTGATAAATACCCGCACAGGTGATACTAAGCGTTTTGATATTCATCGCTTAGATATTAATAGCGTGGCGTTATCGGCTGATGGTCAGTGGGCGTTTACTGGCTCGAGCGACAAATACGTAAAGCTTTGGTCAACGAGCGATGGCAGCACTCGCTTTGAAGAGCGTTTAGCTACTAGAGTAAATCACGTTACTTTAAATGATACAGCGAGCTTGGCCTTTGCAATTGATTCGGTTGATGATCGAGTATTTTTTGATTTAGCCAATAAAAAAGAACTATCAGAAGTGGCCTCATACGCTAATTTTATTGAGTTCACCGCATCGCAATTTATTAATCAAGATAAATGGCTATTAACGGGTTCGCCAAAAAAGAAGATGCGTTTATATCGCGTTGCAGATGGTGAACTAATCGCTGAATACGAAGCTAAACAACAGCGCCAGCGTACGTCAGTACTGAGTGTGGCATACGATGGTAACCTGCTATATTCAGAAACCAGTGACGGCCTACTGCAAGCTTGGCCATTTGATATAATAAGCAATTAAATAATAGCTAAAAAAAACGCCTACTTTAAGTAGGCGTTTTTTTAAAGTGCGATTAAATTAGTAATCAAACTTATGCTTGGTAAACAGGCTTTGCACTTGTTGCCAAATTGCACCTGGTTTGCCATCGCCAACTAACTTGCCATTTACTTTTACGACTGGGCCAACTTCTTTAGTGGCGCTGGTAATCCATACCTCGTCGGCATCAAGTAACTCTTCTTTACTAATAATGCGCTCTTGCACTTTAAAATCACTGTAACTGTGAAGAATATTGAGGATTAACCAGCGGGTGATCCCCGGTAAAATTTGGTTATCAAGTGGTGGCGTGCTGATCACACCATCTTTTACGATAAACACATTACTTGAACTGGCTTCGGTAATTTCTTCTAAACGATTAAATAGAATGGTTTCTTTATTACCCGCTGCTGCACCGTGTTGGTAATGGATCACGTTGCCAAGCAGTGCCGTTGATTTTATATGGCAACGTTGCCAGCGACGATCTTGCTCAAGTGATACGGTGTAAGTTGTTGCGCTATCGATGTCGCTTTTTGGCTCTGCCGGAATTTCAAAAGCAAACGCAAATACGGTCGGAGTAATATTGCTTGGGTAGCCGTGGGCACGTTTTGTATCAGCGCCGCGGCTCACATGCAAATAAATCCCTAGGTTGTCACCTTGGTTTTTTTCGCATAAATCATTACAGATTTTACGCCACGTATCGGCATTGTAATCGAGCTTAATTTCAAGCTCGTTTAAACCGTTATTCATACGCTCAATATGTGCGCCAAAGCCTAGCATTTTGCCTTGGTATGATGGGATCACTTCATAAATGCCATCGCCAAATAAGAAGCCGCGATCCATTGGTGAAATCTTTGCTTCATCAGCGCCAAGGTATTCACCATTTAGGTATACCGTGCCCATTGTTAAACCTCATTCTCTGTCGTAAAGCCGCCAAGTTGGCGAAGCCGAGTTATTAATTGTTGACCATGCATTGCATGCAGGCCGTCTTCGGTGAGCTCGTTTTTATGGGTGACACCATCGACACTACCGCGCTCACTTAGATAATGTAAAATATTGAGTGGCTCAATTTCAGCCAGCAAATCGGTGTTATGCCAGCGACTTAAAAAGGCTATCAGCCCGTACGCCGCCCAGTTAGATACATCGGCGAGTAAAAGCTCATCGCAAGGAGTTAAACAAGGAGTAATGTTTAGCGCTTGCATGTGCTGTGCAAGGTTACCCATGCCTATTTCGTTACCGCCATCACCAATCGCTATGGTGGGGCAACGTGCTTCTGTTACAAAAAAATCAAAGCAGCCGCAATGCTCAGAAATATCAATACCGCGCATATTGTAATAACGCTGATGCTGATTCAGCCCCGGGCGTTCTATTGATAAAACACAATCAGGTTTCAGCTGTGCAAGGGCTTTAATGCTAAAAGTGTGGGCATTATCAATGCTATTAATTGGCAGCTCAAAGCAGTTGAAGTCTTTTTTAAGGGCACTGTAAAGGGGGTTGCCAGTAACCAAAAGGGGCTGTTTACCAAGTTTTTTGAGTACTTTGTAAAGTGCAATCGCTCCAACTGGGCCGTCGGTTTCGAAGGTATTGTTGACTGCAAAGCCTGTACCAATCAATACAGTACCTTGTGCTTGATGAAGGTATTTCGCTGCGCGTAAATACGTACCCGTTAGTTGTTTTGCATATAAATGCTGCATACCACGCGGGTTTTGTTCAACCATCATGGTTTCAATTTGTTGGCTGAGCGCAGCGTCGCTTATGCTTGCTGACATAGTGCTTTGATCTCTTGAATGAGCGCAATACCCGCTTCATTATCGCCGTGCACACACAGGCTATCGGCATCAAGCGCAAGCTGCTGACCGCTTCGCGTTGTGACTGTGCCATGTTCAACTAACTGTCTAACCTGCGCCATTAGCGCTGGTTTATCGTGTACACTGCCAGCTAAAGAGCGCGTGACTAGTTTACCTTCGTCTGTGTATTGACGGTCGGCAAACGCCTCTAGAATGAGTTCTAGTTGAAGATTTTTTGCTTGTACTTTGTGTTCGGCTGCTTGGTTGGTGGCTAAAATCATTAATTTTAGTGGCTTTGCATAACTAGCCACAGCACGCATAACGATATTCAAGGTTTGCTCGTCACTCATCATATCGTTATATAAGGCGCCATGTGGTTTTACGTATTCGAGCGTTAAGCCATGTACCGCAGCCATACCATCAATTGCAGCAATTTGATAATGCAGGCAATTGGTAAGCTCTTTTTCACTCATAGCCATAGAACGGCGACCAAAGCCTTGCTTATCTGGGTAACTTGGGTGTGCGCCAATCATTACCTTGTGTTGCTTGGCAAGGGCTAGGGTGTTTGCCATCACATCGGCATCGCCAGCATGAAAACCACAAGCAATGTTTGCCATATCAATATGTGGCATAACTTGCTCGTCTAAGCCCATTTTCCACATCCCATAGCTTTCGCCAAGGTCGCAATTAAGTTTCATCGTCATTTATAACGCTGCCATTTTACTATTTGGAATATCAGTGATCAGCATGTGTCCTGGGCTATGCGTGATACAAAAATCAGGTGCTGCGTTGGCAATCGCAACTTGTGGAGTAACACCACAGGCCCAAAACACCGGTACTTCACCTGCTTTGATGGTAACCGCATCGCCAAATTCAGGCTTGTTAATATCTTTTATGCCAATTGCTACAGGGTCACCAAAATGCACTGGCGCACCATGTACACTTGGAAAACGGCTGCAAATTTGGATTGCCCGAATAGCATCTGCAGGTTTCATTGGGCGCATGCTAACGACCATATTGGCGTGGAAAATCCCCGCACTCTGGCAGGCCATATTGGTCACATACATAGGCACATTTTTTTGCTCGCTGATATTTCTGATCTCAAGACCCGCGGCAATAAGCGCTTCTTCAAACGAGAACGAGCAACCAATTAGAAAGGTGACTAAATCATCGCGCCAATGGCTTGTAATATCAGTTACTTCTTCAACCATTTGGCCATTTTTAAAGATGCGGTAACGAGGGAAGTCGCTACGAATATCTATATCTTCACCAACGGTTGGCATATCGGTAACGCCCGGTAAACGGCTAGTAGCAATAATCGGGCAAGCTTTCGGGTTTGCTTGGCTAAACTGCAAAAAATCAAACGCATATTGTTTAGGTAAAATCACTAAATTTGCTTGCACAAAACCCGGTGCAAAACCCGATGTATTTCCACTGTAGTCACCCTCACGTACCATTTTACGAATAGCCGCAGGAGTGGTTAAAGATGCATTTTTTTGCATGTGACTCTCCTTGAAGTTAACACTTGCCCATAGTTGCTACAATAACACTCAGTTCAGGTCATTAATAGTAACGGGCAGCTGCCCTTTAGCAGGGGCCTTCCCTAGTAAAACTTTTGCTAGCGCTGTGAATGCAGGACCAGCAATCTTTTCATCTGTATCTACATCTATATTGTAAGCATATGTGGCAAGTACAGCATCACCAAATTTTCCAAATTGAGCAATATCGTAAGGGGCACGTAAGCTTACAAATACGGTCTTCTTATGGGCTAATTTTGCTTGTTTTAGCAATGATTCTAATGCCGCAGATTGATCTGCTTTAGCAATTGCAAACTCTGGGTTATCAGCCAAATCGTCCATTCCACCTACTTCAACAGCACTTTGTTTTGGTGACGCATTTGCGGCAATGATTATATCGGCTTCGTTAATTTCTTTTAACGTGGCAAGCTTCTCATAGCCTTGCAAACTAGTGCAGCTAAAGCTGATTAACTTATCAGTGTTATCAACTAACGCCTGCTGTAGGGCATAGCACTTGCGGGTATCTGGCATAATAATATGCACTTTGCTGCCTGATTTAATGTCGAGTGGTAGGGTATTTTTTTCGTTTTTAACTTCGGTGATAGCGGCTAATGCTAATTCGGCTTCTACTTTTCTGTGACCTTGATCACCAAGTAAAAGCTGCGCTTTTTTGATAGCTGCTTCGTCGTCAAGTGAAGAGGTGAGTTTAAACTTCTCTTTAAGTCTTAAAATACGCGTTGCTGAAGCACTCATTTCGTCAGCATTTAAAGTGCCACGCTGTACTTCTTGCTCTAATCTGTCAATTAGGGCTTCAAGTACCGCCAAGTCTTTAGGGCTTCTTATTTCAATTGGCATAAGCGCAATATCAACACCCGCTGCAAAGGTATTTATCACTGCTTCAATTGGTTCAAAGAAGTGGCTAATCCCTGCCATATCAAGTGCATCGGTGATCACAACACCTTGATAACCGAGTTCATCACGCAATAAGTCGGTGATGATTTTGCGCGACATTGTTGCAGGTTTGATCATGGTTTTGCCTTCTTTACTGACAAACGTAGTGTCATCGAGGGCTGGATATTGGATATGTGCAGTCATGATCATACCCGGCTGTTGATTCTTAATAATTTCTTTAAATGGTGGTAGGTCTTGCTGCCAAATGGTTTCTTTATCATGCATTACCTTTGGCAAGCCTGTGTGGCTATCTACGTTAGTATCGCCATGCCCCGGAAAGTGCTTTAACGATGAAATAACGCCGTTATTTTCGAACCCTGCGACTTGTGCACCACCTAGTTTCGCAACCAGTTGCGGGTCTTCACCGTAAGAACGTACGTTAATAACAGGGTTATCTGGGTTCATGTTTACATCGACCGTGGGTGCATAGTTAACATTAACACCCAGTGCTAAAAGCTCGTCGGCGATAATGCGCGCAGACTCAGTCGCGAAGTATGTGCCATGTTCTTTGTAGGTTGCGCCAATCGACATATTACCTGTGAATGAAGTGCCTACATCACGAGGAATTCGGGCTACTCGGCCACCTTCTTGATCTATCGAAATAAACAGCGGTAAGCCTAACTCAGACTTAGCAGCAGCTTTTTGTAGATCATTATTAAGTTTGATCACCTGTGGCACGGTATCGATATTTTCAGCAAATAAAATCACACCACCAATGTTATGTTTAGTGATGATATTGGCTAAATCGGCTGGCAGCTGAGTGACCGGTGTACGGCATTTTTGCTCGCCAGGGTCTTGCTCACAGTAATAGCGCAGGTCGAGCATGAGCTTTTGCCCTAACTGTTGTTTTAAAGTTAATGCAGACTCAGCAAATGATGATTGTAATGGCATGAAACATCCTAATCCGATAACCAGTGACGATAGTGCAAACTTATTTAACACAGCAAGCTCCAAAGCAAAACGCTTATTTAGTTTTTAGAATAAATTATTCTTGATGTTAATGGGTTTTTAAATATAAATACAGTCTTTTTTTGCTACCCTAGCGGTTTTTCTGCATGACTGCAAAAAGCTAAGTTAGATCACCAAATAGGGCTGATATGCTTAAATAACCAAACCTTTATGCTGATGAAAATGCTTGAAGATGATAATTTATCAATTTAATGGGTCGCTTTTTAGTACAATTTAAAGTAATAATATATTCCATAATCATCAGCGTAACTATGACAAGCCTGGGGGCGAGATGGCTTTAACAAGATTGCACGCATTCAAACAGCAAATTGCACCTTTTTTACCAGAGTCTGCATTAATAGAAGATTACTCGCGCCGTTATGCGTATGGAACAGATGCAAGCTTTTATCGATTAATTCCTGAGTTAATTGTATTAGTTAGCAATCAAAATCAAGCACGACAAGTGATCATTGCTGCAAACGAGCAACAAATACCTATCACATTTCGAGCTGCAGGGACGAGTTTATCTGGGCAAGCAATTACAGATTCGGTATTGGTTTTATTGTGCGATAGTTGGAGCAAGTTTGAGATTATTGATGATGCCGATGCAATACGCTTACAACCGGCGATCATCGGCGCTAGAGTGAATCAAGTATTAGCCCCGTTTGGTAAAAAAATTGGCCCTGATCCCGCTTCAATTAATAGTTGCAAAATAGCGGGGATGGCGGCAAATAATTCATCGGGTATGTGTTGTGGGGTGGCGCAAAACAGCTACCATACAGTAAAAGATATGACCCTAATTTTTGCCGATGGCACTGTGCTTAATACGGCTGATAACCAAAGCTGTAACGCCTTTTTGCAAAGCCATAGTAGCTGGGTTGATGAGCTAATGAACCTTGTTGATAGCGTAAAGCAGAACCCAGATTTGAGTGAACGCATCGCCCATAAATATCGTTTAAAAAATACCACAGGTTATGGCTTAAATGCGTTACTGGATTTTTCTGATCCAATCGAAATCATTAAACATTTAATTATTGGCTCTGAGGGTACGTTAGCTTTTATCGCAGATATTACCTACCACACAGTGGTCGAGCATAAGTATAAACACACAGGTTTTTTTATCTTTGACGATATCAGTAAGGTTTGTGAGCTGGTACAAAGACTGAGTGAACTTGATGTTGCTGCGGTTGAGCTACTTGATAAACGTGCCCTGATGTCGGTGTCTGAACATGCCATAATGCCAAAAGAAGTGACCAACTATCCAGAGCAATCAGCGGCACTTTTAATTGAGTTAAGAGCTGAAAATGCAGAGGCTCTTGATGCACTTACTAAGATCACCGAGCAACTTCTTGCTCAGTTTAAGCAAAGCCAGCTGGCAGCGATTGAGTTTTCTGCTGACAGTGCTCGTAATGCAGCACTTTGGAATATCCGCAAAGGAACGTTTCCTGCGGTTGGCGCGGTGCGTGAAACTGGCACTACAGTGATTATTGAAGATGTCGCCTTTGCTCTTGATAAATTAGCTGAGGGCGTAAATGCGCTGCATCAATTATTTATTAAATATGGCTATGACGAAGCCATTATTTTTGGTCATGCACTGGCCGGAAACCTGCATTTTGTATTTACTCAAGCCTTCGACACACACGAGCAAGTAAGCCGTTACGAGCAATTTATGGCTGATGTGGCGAACTTAGTGGCAGTTGAACTAAAAGGGTCATTAAAAGCAGAGCATGGCACAGGTCGTAACATGGCTCCGTTTGTTGCCACCGAATGGGGAGATGATGGCTTCTCGGTGATGGTTGCGCTTAAAGCATTATTCGATAAGCAGAATATTCTCAACCCTGGGGTTATTATTAATCACGACAAAAATGCTCACACTCAGCATTTAAAAGTCATGCCAAAAAGTGATGATATTATTGACACCTGTATTGAGTGTGGCTTTTGCGAAGTGGTTTGCCCATCAAAAGGGCTTACCTTAACACCTAGGCAGCGTATTACTTTATGGCGGCACCGCACCGAATTACACAATCAATTGCTAACAACCGATGATTTAGCGAGTAAGCAGAAGTTAAATCAAAAGCTCAGTGTTATCGAGGCCGACTTTAAATACCTTGGTATTGATTCGTGCGCAGCAACCGGTCTTTGCGGACTTAAATGCCCAGTGGGGATAAACACGGGCGAATTTATAAAATCACTCAGAGCAGAGAAAGCCTCATCAAACAAGGTAGCGCGGTCATTATCACGCTTTGCCAGCAAGCATTTTGCGGTTGTCGCCTCTGGTGCTCGGTTTGGCTTATCCGTCATGCAGGTGCTAGAAAAAGCAATTGGCAGCAGTAACTTAAGAAACCTGAGTAAACCTGCTAATAAGTTGCTTGGTACACCGCTATATTATTCGGCATGGCCAAGGGCCGAGCAGCCAATTAATAGAAAACGTCAACAACCCCAACAAGCGAAAAAGTTAGTTTATATGCCAAGCTGCGCAAGCCGGGTTTTTGCGGCCGATAAACTTGCCGATGATAAGCGTCCACTGCTTGATGTAATCTTTTCATTAGCTGCAAAAGCAGGCTATGAAGTGGTGATACCTAAACAAGCTGATTCACTATGCTGCGGTATGCCATTTGCTAGTAAAGGTTTTAATCAAGAGTCTAAAAATAAAAGTGAGCAATTACTTACTAAGCTCGAGGCGCTTTCAAATAATGGCCTGTATCCAATCGTTTTTGATGCCAGCCCCTGTGCGCTCACCACCCTTAATGCTGCGCAAAATACTGCACTCAAAATTTACGAAAGTGCCGACTTTGCAGCTCAGTACTTACTGCCTAATTTGCAAGTAACGCCTGTGAATGAGCCTGTGATGCTCCATGTTACCTGTAGCTCAAAGCGATTAGGTAAAGAGCAAAGCCTAGTATCACTTGCCAAGGCATGTAGTAATGAGGTAATTATTCCAGCCGATATTGAGTGTTGTGGTTTTGCTGGTGATAAGGGTTTTAACTTGCCAGAACTCAATAGCAACGCGCTAAAAACCCTTAAACAACAAGTGCCAAAAAATTGTAGTCGCGGCGTATCTAATAGCCGTAGCTGCGAAATTGGTTTAACTGAGCACAGTGGCATTAGTTATCAGTCAATTTTGTATCTACTCGATAAGCAAAGCCATGCAATACCACAGGCATAATTGCTGAACAGATGAGCCAGTTGCTGACTGGCTCATCTGTTCAAAGACTAAACCTTCCAAAAAATGCCTTTGCGGTAGCAGCTGAACATCACAATATAAGACACTGCTAAAAACAGCAGCGAAAATATAAAAGATGCCAAATAATCATCACTGATCGCTAATTGTATAAGACCATAAACATTGCCTTTTAAACTGCTATCGCCGAGCGGGATCATAATTAATAGCCGTGCAAACACGCCTGCAAACATAAAAAATAATATCGCATTAGCACCAAAAACAATAAATGGAGCACTCCAGCTGCGCAGCTTATAAATATCTAAAATAGTACTGCATAAAGCATAAAAAATCGCAGCAAGCCCTGAGCTGAGTAACACATAGCTAGGAGTCCATAATGCTTTATTGATAGGCGTTATTGGCGAAATAGCATAGCCGGCAATAACGCTTAATATGCCTGCTAAGATTAGTGTACGTGCTTGCTTTTTAAGGTCGAGTTGTTTGGTTAAGTAAACTGCAGTCAAAATGCCGCTGAGCGCACTCGCAATCGCAGGAAGAGTTGAGAACAGCCCTTCAGGATCAAATGGCAGTGGCTTAGCATTGGCATAATACAGGTGATGACTACCAAGTACGGTGTTGTCTATGAAAGCACTTAAGTTATTGCCATGTAACCATAAGCCACTCACTACCTCGCCGTTTGGCAAGGTATACGGGATATAAAGCATGGCGGCGCCATAAAATAATAAAAGAGCGATGCAAGTAATGGCTATTTTTTTCGGCGATAAATAGAGGTAACAACACAGGGCTGCTAAATACACCAAACCGATGCGTTGTAGCACACCCAACACGCGCAGTTGCAATAATTTGTCATCAACCCAGCTAAAAGAAGGGTCTTGAAAATTGTAATAAAACAAGGCTAAAAACCAACCCAGCACAATAAGTTTAATGGTGCGAATAACACCTGCTTTTAATATTTGTTGATCACTTACCCCTTTACCACGCAGGTTATTTACAGATAGCGTAATAGACATGCCGACAATAAAAATAAAAAAGGGAAAAATTAAATCGGTAGGTGTCCAGCCATGCCAGTCTGCATGTTTCAACGGCCAATACATAGCGCTCCAGCTGCCCGGGTTGTTCACTAAGATCATGGCAGTAATAGTCAAGCCCCGCATTACATCTAACGCCATAAGTCGATGTGAAGGGAGTTTATTGATGATTTCAGCACAGTGTTGACGCATAGGAAAACTTTATTGTTATTTTGTTTTTATAGTGTAATAAATTATTACATCAAAGCAAGCTGCTTTTGAACAATATAAATCGCATGTATTAGCCATTCTTTTAACTGTCTTAAGTTTATAGTTTATTAAATTCAACATGTTAAATAACGAAGGTTGCTGGTAAGAGGCTTTGATGCCGTTCATGTTTAACGAGTGCTTGGTAGCTGAAGTTATTAAACAAAGTTACTTTAATTAGAGTAATTGCACTCATTTATTTGCGCTAAATCAAATTATGACAAAAGTTTTATAGAGGTACACAAAACATCTTGCTAGTATAAAGGTATTAGATGTACCCGATATGGACTTTGGGCCCCATATGTGAGAAGTATCGTGCTTAAGAGTCTAAGTAAAGGTTTAAACCTACGTCGCTTAATTTTATTGTTAGCGTTTTCTGCAACGCTTATTACCTTTCTAAATAGTTATTACTCGAGCTACCAAGTTCAAAAGCAACAACTAATAGATAAAACCCTTAATAATCATAAGGCCTATGCCGCTAAGTTGGTGTCGGCGACCGATAACTTTTTACTGGCTGCTCAGCAACAACTTGCTTATGTCGGTAAAATTCTTGAGGATGATTTTAATAATCAAGGGTTAATTAATTCTGAGGTAGACAGGTTAAGACTACAAACCAATAGTTTTAATTCGACAATTATTGTTAATGCACAAGGCGATATTCTAGGTGTTTCGCCCAAGTCACTGAAACTACAAAACCGAAAAGTAGATAGTTTTGGTACTAAGGCAGCTTTGTCGTATCGGATTCCAATGATCAGTGAGCCGTATATTTCGATGGCAGGTAATTTACTGATCTTTATTTCGCAGCCATTATTTGACAAAAATAGCAATTTTATTGGTTATGTTGGCGGCACCCTTTACTTGAAGCGGACCAGTATTTTAAATGAATTGCTGCAAGTTCATTACTATCAAGACGGTTCCTATCTGTATGTGGTTGATGAAAATCATCGCTTACTTTATCACCCTGATAAAAGCCGAATTGGTGAGCAAGTATATGATAACCAAGTAATTGATGAGGTATTAAAAGGTAACTCAGGCACACAGATTGTTACCAACAGCAAAGGCGTTGGAATGCTTGCCGGTTACGCGCCAATGACAGTTGCCTCTTGGGGGGTAGTCACTCAGCGCCCGCTTGAAAACACCCTTGCACCGCTTGATGACTTAATGTGGCAAGTGTTTGTAAAGACAGCCCCAATTGGTTTACTTACATTTGTGTTTATTTGGGTATTAGCACGTTTAATTTCACAGCCATTAAGGCAATTAGCTGAGACTGCAAATACCTTAGATCGCCCTTCAACGTCACTAGAGTTGACACAAATCCGCTCATGGTATTTTGAAAGTAATGAGTTAAGAAAAGCCATGTTAAAAGGAGTGGGGCTACTACAAAGTAAAATAGGTTTATTGCGCCAAGAAGCGCAAACAGACCCATTAACTAACCTGCACAATCGCCGTAGCCTTGATATACAAATTAATCATTTTATAGCTCAGCGTTGTCCTTTTGCTGTGTTGGCTATCGATATCGACCATTTTAAACGAGTGAACGATGAGTTTGGTCATGACATTGGTGATGTGGTACTACAGTCGTTAGCTAAAATTTTGTTAGATGTCACTCGTGATAGTGATGTGGTTGCCCGTACAGGCGGTGAAGAGTTCATTGTGATCATGCCAAGAGTCGAAGCAAAACGAGCGTATCAACTCGCTGAACGTTTGCGTATGCGGGTGTCCGAAAGCTACATTGACCCTGTTGGCTGCATTAATGTATCGATTGGTATTTCAGGCTGGCCAATCGAGCAATTAAACATTGATGAAGTATTTAAACTTGCCGACCAAGCTTTATACCAGGCTAAAAAGACGGGTCGCAACCGATCAGTTGTAGATGCATTATATAGCCAAAATATTACTCCTGTTTCTGAGTCTTTAATCTTGGAATAAGTTATTTAATGTGCAATAGTGAGTGGTATTAAGTTATTTACGAGAAATTAAAATGGCATTCACTATGTTGGCACGTTTAACTATCCCCTCTTCTTTGCTAAGTATAGCGCTTATTAGCACAAGCACTGCTTATGCAAACCCAAGCGATGATAAGCGAAGTGAATTTGTGGATGTAGGTGCTTTACTTCCTAATGCCGTGTTAGATATTCGTTATTTTGGTCATCATAACTTTGTAGGCAAACCTGTTGATGGCTACAACGCGCCTAAATGCTTATTGCATAATAGCGCTGCTGCCGCTCTTAAAAATGTGCAAACAGCAGCTCAAACACAAGGCCTTAATTTAAAAATCTTTGATTGTTACCGCCCACAGCGCGCCGTTGACCACTTTGTGCGTTGGGTTAACGATTTAGAGGATACAGGTACTAAAGCTGAGTTTTATCCAAACTTAGGCAAAGACAAGCTGCTTGGTGATTACATCGCAGCTAAATCGGGCCATAGTCGTGGTTCAACGATTGATTTAACGTTAGTCGATACAAAAGGCAAAGAGCTTGATATGGGCTCACCGTTTGATATGTTCGATACCCTTTCTAATACCGACGATCCGCGTATTAATGCAGAGCAAAAAGCAAATAGGTATAAACTAAAAACCCTTATGACAGATGCCGGGTTCGCCCCATATTCAATGGAGTGGTGGCACTTCACTTATCAACCTCAAGCATACCCAGCCACCTATTTTGACTTTGTGGTGGAGTAGTAAGTTAGCGAGTTACGAGGGGAAAGAGTAAAGTTAGCGAGTTTCGAGGTAGCAGCGATTTTACATCGCGTCCTAGAGCCTAGGGCCTAGAACCTAGCGCATGATGGCGCGGGATAAACCCGCTGCTACAAGTAGGCGTGAAACTTGTTTCGCGCGTCTGACGGCTGATAGCAGAAGGCTGAGAGCTCCTGTCCTACATCACTTCTTTAATCGGTGAATAATCAATTTTAATTTCAACAACATCTACGTTGGCATTTTGTTTAAAAGCGTTTTGTACTTTTAATAAATCAGTGTTTTTATCTGCAATGTATCGATAATTTTTGTTGGTCATTTTTTTCAGTGTGTATTGGCTGCTAAGCTCTATTGGTAAACTGTTTTCTTTTAGAGTTAAATAAATTGCCCCAGTAGCGATGCCGCGCTCTTGCATTGCATGATTAAAGACTTCTGTGCCTTTGACTAAATTAGGCGCATCAAAGGTAATTTTTTCGCCATTATTACTAAAAGCGTTAGTAGATTTTTGTTTGTTGATTTCGACTGCTTTTTTAACATCTTTAACTAAAACTTGTTCTTTTTGTGAACTGGTCGTTGGCTGTTGTGCTGTATTTTGCTCGCTTATTTCATTTTTTTGACAGCCTGATACTAGTACTAATGCTAGTGTAAGTGCTTGTATCTTAATTGTTTGATTCATTATGTTCCTGCTTGTTTGTTACTTTTTTTTACAATTAATTCTGTTTTTTAATTGCCATATTGGGTACATTGGCCTCGGTTATGATTGTTAACCGAAAATAAAAATATAACAATAGGGAACGTAAGGAATGTCTCAATTTAAAGTAACAGCTGTTGCTACCATGGTAACGGCTATCCTGGCATCATCTCAATTACAGGCAAGTGAACAAACTCGCTTCTATAATGCCTCAAGTGTTAGCTCGCAAGTACAATTTAATCCTCAAGTATCTCAGCAACGTGCATTAGCTGAGCGTCGCACAGTATCGGGTCATAAATCTATTTTCGATGCGCAATTAGGTAAAGCCACGTTCCTATGGAATGCAGTAGGTCAAGCTAAGCCAGATATGGCTATGGTGCTTCCTGAGCAACGCAATGCCTATGCCGCAGATTTTTATTTAAATGCCTTAACTGGCGTTAGCACAGCTAAAAAAGGTGTATCAAGCGCTGTATTAACAGATTTATCTGAACAAAAGCTTGGTTCAATCACTGCTAAATACAAGCAAAAAGTACATGACATTGAAGTATTCAACCGTGAATACAACCTGATCATGGACAAAGAGTACAACCTAGTTGCAGGTTCTGGTTACTTCGCTAATACAAGCTCAAACGCAACACAATCATTTGCACCTTTAGCTGACTTTGTAGGCGCTGAGCAAAGTATCAAGCGTGCTATTAAAGAGCTTGCAGATATCAATGTATCGCTAACTAAGTCAACTGAGCAAGGCGACTATGTTAAATACAATGTGTCTAACCAAAATGGTGACAAAGTTGTATTAGGTCAGCCACGTGCTAAGAAAGTATTCTTCGAAGTAGCGGGTGAGTTGCAATCTGCATACTATGTTGAAGTAGAAGTAGCTGACAAAAATAGCCTAGAAAGCGATTACTTCAGTTATGTTATTGGCGCGCAAAACAACAAAGTTTACTTCAAGAAAGACTTAAAAGCTCACGCGGCAGATTTTAACTACCGTGTTTGGGCTGATGAAGATGGTTACCCGTGGGAAGGTCCACACGGTGACGTAATCCCAGCTGATGGCCCTGATCAAGTTGATGAAACAGAAATCCTTGATGCACCACTTGTAAGCTTATCTTATTACAAAAAATTAAGCACGATGGATCCGTGGCTTGCTGATGATGCTACAACAACATCAGGTAACAACGTATTTGCTTATGCTGATGTTATCGCACCTCAAGGTTACACAGAAGGTGACTTCACTGCAGAAACAACATCAGATTACACATTCGATTACCCTTACCGAGTTGATCAAGTAGCAAACAGCTACGACAACCGTAAAGCGGCGATCGTTAACTTGTTCTACATGAACAACTTCTTACACGATTTTTTCTATGATCATGGTTTTGACGAAACATCAAATGTTGCGCAAGTATCTAACTACGGTCGTGGTGGTGTTGAAGGCGATCCAATCGAAGCGCAAGCACAAGATAATAGCGGTTTAAACAACGCGAACATGTCTACGCCTGCTGACGGTGCAAGCCCACGCATGCAAATGTATCTATACAACTCAAAAGACGCAAAAGTAGGCGTTGACTACGGTGTGGTTGTAACATCTGATGCAACGATTGGTCTTCTAGAATCTTCTAAAGTATCTGGCTTTGGTCAAATGCAATTTGCTGATATCGCAGGGGAAGTTGTTCGTCTAGTTGACGGTAATAACGTAGATTCTGGTAGCGTAAACGATGGTTGTGAACCTGCAACAAATGCAGCAGAACTCGCTGGCAAAATTGCGCTTGTAGATCGTGGTTCTTGTAACTTCACAGCAAAAGTACTACACGCACAAGAAGCCGGTGCAATTGGTGCAATCGTTGTAAACAACAACCCAGATACGGATGAGCCAGCGCCAATGGGCGGTGAAGACGATGCAGTTATCATTCCTAACATGGGTCTGAACTATGCTGACGGTCATGCGCTTTACGATGGTATCGCTGCAGGCGAAACTGTCACTGTTAACATGTTCAATAAAGCAACGTTAAAAGACGGTACTTTAGATAACGGTATTATTGCTCACGAATGGGGTCACTATATCAGTAACCGCTTAGTGGGTAACTCATCAGGCCTTATCAACTTCCAGGGCCGCGCGATGGGTGAAGGTTGGGGTGATTTCCACTCTCTAATGTTCATTGCTAAAGCAGGTGACATTAACATCCCTGGTAACGACAAGTTCCAAAAAGCATACGGTAGCGGTACTTTCGTAGAAGACTTCTACTACGGTATTCGTCGTGTTCCATATTCTACCAATATGGAAGTAAACCCATTGTCTTTCCGTCACATTACTGAAAATGCTGGTGATGATGTAGGTATTTCACCAACAAGTGTTGCTTCACCACACGCAGCAGGTGAAATTTGGGCAACTATGCTTTGGGAAAGCTATGTAGCGCTTATCAACGAGCACGGCTTTGAAGATGCTCAAAACCGTATGGCTAACTACTTAGTTGCTGGTTACAAGCTGACTCCTGTTGCACCGTTATACACAGAAGCACGTGATGCTATCTTAGCTGCAGCGTATGCTGTAGACCCAGAAGATTACAAACTAATCTTAGGTGCATTTGCTAAGCGTGGTATGGGCTTAGGAGCTAAAGCACCAGAGCGTTTCAGTGAAGATTTAACAGGTGTTGTTGAATCAGACAAAATGAAACTTGCTAGCTTCACATTTAAAGATGTGGCAATGAATGCAAACTACAACGGTGCTGAGTTAGGTTATTGTTCAAACGATAACGTGCTAGATAAAGGTGAAACAGGTACATTAACTGTTAGCATCATGAACACAGGTAGTGAAGTACTGACTGGCACACAAGCTCAGTTAACGGTTGTAAGTGGCCACGATGTAACTTTCGAAAATGATGGTTTAATCACATTCGACGATACAAACCCATATGCTTCACAAACAAGCGCGCCGATTACTTTCACGTTAAATGATGCTGACACTGCGGATACACTTAAAATCGAAGTGTCATTCCCTGAGCTTTCTGCTGATGACGAAATTGTTGAAGCAGCAAGCGATACAGTATCTTACCTTGTGAATATGGACTTTGAAGATAAAGCACCAGTTAGCTCACAAACGGCAGACGATATGGAAGTAGCAGGTGCATCATTACGTGATTGGAAAGAAAACGTAATGACAGGTGATGACTTAGCTGTTGGCACGCAAAGCATGGCAACCGGCGGTAATGTTAACTTCTTCAACAGCTTTGGCTTCGGTCTTGGCGAGCAAACAATGTACCTAAACAACAATGACTTCCAGTCTGATGTTGCGGTTGAATCAAGAGAGTTTGATATCGGTTTTGCTGGTGACTTTGAAGTTTCATTCTGGCACTTCTACCTAATCGAAAACGAATGGGATGGTGGTGTTGTAGAAATCAGCGTAAACGGCGGTAACTGGGTAGATGTTACTGAGATGGGCGGTACTTTTGATGTAGGTTACGATGGCCCACTAATCGAAAACGACGCGCAAGCACTACAAGATCGCGATACCTTCACAGGTAACAATGTTGATGGTAACGGTGTTTATGGTAACTACGAAACAATTCGTTTCGGTACTGAACTAAACGGTAACCGTGCAAAATTACGTTTCCGTATGTCATCAGACAGCGCAGTACGTGAGTTCGGCTGGTGGATTGATAACGTTACGGTAAGCAACGTGACTTCACCAATCTTCTCAAACGTGATTGCTGGTGATGCATTAGCATGTGATAACGCATTACCATTACTTTCTGTATCGGGTGATGAGTCAGTTTCTGAGTCTGCTTCAGGCACATTAACTGCAACAGCTACAGACCGTAATGATGACGCACTAAGCTACACGTGGACGCAACTCAGCGGTACAACTGCAACATTAACTGGTGCTGATACAGCTACTTTAGGCTTCACGCCAGGCGCTATCTCAAGCGATGACGAGTTGGTATTTGAAGTAACAGTTAATGATGGTACAGACTCTGTATCAGAGCAATTCACTGTTGCTGTAACTAACGAAGCTGAGCCAGTAGAAGAGAAGAAAGTGACTAAATCTAGCAATGGTAGCTTTGGTTTCTTAACACTACTACTTGCACCATTAGCGCTTATCGGCCGTCGCCGTAAACGTAAATAATAACGTTAAATAGTGATAACAAAGCCCTTACAGCATGCTGTAAGGGCTTTTTTGTTTTTAAGTTAGCGAGTTTCGAAATGTGAGGTAGCAGCGATTTTACATCGCGTCCTAGAGCCTAGTACCTAGCACCTCATGACGCGGGATAAACCCGCTGCTACAAGTAGGCGTGAAACTTGTTTCGCGCGTCTGACCGCTGATAGCTGAAGGCTGACCGCTCCTTTTGCTATCGTTGCGGGGTTATCAATACTCGATAACCCCACATTTCTGACTTACAGCTTAGAGCTTAAAGCTCAAGGTAAGCTATTGAACCGTTGCTTTTAGGCCGCGGCGTTTTAATAACGCTGAAGTGTCCGGCTCTTGACCACGGAACGCTTTGAACGATTCCATCAGGTCACGGGAGTTACCGACTTCTAAAATTTCTTTACGGTATTTTTCACCCATTTCGCGAGTTAAACCACCTTGTTCTTGAACATAAGCAAAGGCGTCTGCCGCTAAGATTTCACTCCACATGTAAGCGTAGTAACCCGCTGAGTAACCGCCGCCCATTGAGTGCGAGAAGAAGGCTGACTTATAACGTGGTGGTACAAATGGTACATCAACACCATGTTTAGCAAGCGCTTGTTGCTCAAACTTTTCAATGTCTTGTAATGGAGCATCAGCAGAAAGTGAATGCCATTCCATATCAAGTAGTGCAGCTGCAACGTACTCTAGGGTATCAAAACCTTGGTTAAAGCTACGCGATTGAATTACTTTTTTCAGTAGCTCATCAGGAATTGGCTCGCCGGTTTTATGGTGTTTTGCATAGTTAGCGATAACTTCAGGGTACATTGCCCAATCTTCTTCAAATGTTGATGGGAACTCAACGAAGTCGCGTGATACTGAGGTGCCAGATAGAGTAGGGTACTTCACGTTTGAGAACATGCCGTGTAAGCCATGACCTAGCTCGTGGAAAATCGTTGTTGCTTCATCATAGCTGATAAGCGTAGGTTCGCCATTCGCGCCTTTTTGAATGTTCATAACGTTTACAACAACAGGCTTTTGTTCTTTAAGGCCAGATTGTTTAACGAATGAGCTCATCCATGCACCGCCACGCTTGCCTTCACGAGCGAAGTAGTCAGCAAAGAAAATGGCTAAGCTCTTACCATTTTCATCAAATAACTCATAGGCTTTTACATCTGGGTGATATACCGGAATATCGTTACGTGGTTTAAAGGTGATGCCGTATAAACGGTTCATGGTGAAGAATACGCCGTCTTCTAGAACGCGGTTGAACTCGAAGTATTCTTTCACTGCATTTTCGTCAAGGTTGTATTTATCTTTACGAACTTGCTCTGCGTAGAATAACCAATCCCATGGCTGTAATTTGAATTGCTCGCCTGATTCATCAATCTTAGCTTGAATTGCAGCGGCCTCAGCGTTTACGTTTTGCATTAATGCAGGGATCATGCTCGCAAACATATCAAATACAGCTTGTGGTTTTTTCGCCATTTGTGACTCTAAACCAAAATCAGCCCAGCTGTCGTAACCTAATAGCTTCGCTTTTTGAGCACGTAACTGAGCAAGCTGTGCCACGATCTCACGGTTACTATTTTCGCCCGATAATGCGCGCTCAGCCGATGCACGCCATACTTTTTCACGTAAATCACGGTTTTTCAGTGTTGCCAAAATTGGCTGACGCGTGGTGTTTGTGATTTTAATTAGGTATTGACCTGGGTGGCCTGCTTCTGCTGCGGCATTGGCGAGTTGTTCAATTTGACCTGCTGGTAAGCCTTCAAGCTCTGCTTTGTCATCCACTAAAACAACATTTGTTTTAGTCAGTGCTAATAAGTTTTGTGAGAACTGAGTTGTTAAGCTTGAGTGCTTCGTATTGATATCACGAATTTGTTGTTTTTGCTCTGCACTTAATTTTGCACCTGCACGCACAAAACGTTTGTAGTAAACGTCTAATAAACGTTTTTCTTCAGCAGTTAAGGCAAGGTTGTCAGCTTCGCTGTGAATAGCGGCTACTTTTTCAAAGAGTGCTTTATTTAAGAAAATATTGTCGCTATGAGCAGCTAGTTTTGGCGCTAATTCTTTTTGTAATTCACGACGAGCCGGGTTTGAGTCAGTACCTGCTAGGTTATAAAAAATACTGCGTGTGCGAGTCAGTAGCTCACCACTTTTCTCAAGAGCAACAATGGTGTTAGCGAAATCAGGCTTTGCTGGGTTATTGATGATAGCTTGTACTTCAGCCATTTGCTCAGCCATACCTTTATTAAAAGCAGGCATAAAGTGCTCATCTTTAATCGCACTGAAATCAGGCGTTTCGTATTGTAATACGCTTTTTACAAACAGTGGGTTAGCTTGCTCTGCGGCAGCAGCTGGTGCTGATTGTTCTGATTTAGGCGTTGATGTTGTCGTTTGTGGTTCTGAACAGGCTGTGAGTAACAGCGCTGAACTGATCGCGGTTGCGATTAGGTGTTTCATAGTATTTCTCTTGTCATTTTTAAAATTAAATTGTGTCGATATACCCTTGCACATACGCTTTATAAGCTCTTGATTTGAAAAGCGGTTAAAACGAATTACAAAAATGCACTCATATGGGGTAGGTATCAGCATGTGATCAATGAGCCCAGCATACTGTGTCTTATTACAATTGACCTCATACGTTGCGATAAGGTGATTATTGGCTGCGATAAGCTGTTAAAATTCTCTAAGATCGGAAAGCGGCTTATTACTTAGCAGCTTAAATAGCCCGATAAAATGATCTTTTTGACTCATAACAGTTACCAAATAAAAACTTTATGGTATGTTATATTGTAACATATAAATCTGCAATCAATCTTGCCATGGAGTGCATTTTTTTACGATAAGTTGCAAATGTTGCTGAATAAGCAAGGAGCAGTATGGCTATCATAATCAAACATGCGAGCGTAGTTAATGAAGGACAGCGGAAAACAAACGATATAAAAATAGTCGATAAACGAATTGTTCTAATCGATTCTGATATCACTGCAAAGGCCAATGATCAGGTGATTGATGCAAGCGGCCTGTTGCTATTACCTGGCATGATTGACGATCAAGTTCACTTCAGAGAGCCAGGCCTGACGCATAAAGGCACTATTGCCAGAGAGTCCGCCGCCGCAGTTGCGGGTGGCATTACAAGTTTTATGGAATTGCCCAATGTTTCACCGTCGACCACCACGGCAAAAGCTCTTGCAGATAAATACGCGATAGCAGCTCAGACTAGCGCTGCGAATTATGCGTTTTACTTTGGTGCAACCCCTGACAATCTTGAAGAAATTAAAGCCCTTGATACAAAAAAAGTTTGCGGCGTGAAAGTATTTATGGGGGCATCAACAGGCGATTTACTCGTTGAGCATCCGCATGCACTAGAAGCCATTTTTCGTGAAAGCCCAGTACTTATTGCAACCCATTGCGAGCAAGGCGAGGTTATTCAGCAAAATCAGCGCCGATTAGCAAAACGTTTTGGCGAACTACGTATCGAACATCATCCATTAATTCGTGATGAGTTAGCCTGTTATGCATCATCATCGTATGCGGTATCACTGGCAAAACGTTATGGTTCACAGCTACATGTTTTACACTTAACAACGGCAAAAGAGCTCGAACTATTTAGTAATGCCTCGATAGAGCAAAAGCACATAACCGCAGAAGCATGCGTGCATCATTTATGGTTTAACCAAGACGATTACGCACACTATGGCAATCAAATTAAATGTAATCCCGCCATAAAATCAGAGCAAGACCGCATAGCGCTGCTCGCAGCAGTGCGTGATGGTCGCATTGATATTATTGCCACCGACCATGCACCTCATACTTGGCAAGAAAAACAGCAACAATACAACGCTGCACCAGCAGGGCTTCCGCTCGTCGAGCATGCCTTATTAATGTTACTTGAACAGGTAAAACGCGGTACATTGAGCCTTGAGCAAATCGTTGAAAAAACAGCGCATAACGTGGCAAAGCGATTTGCTATTGAAGGCCGTGGCTTTATACGAGAGGGTTATTTTGCTGATTTAGTACTGGTTGACCCAAATGCAGAAAAGCACGTTGAGCACACAAACACTCATTACTTATGCCAATGGACGCCATTCAATGGCACTACTTTTTCAAACCGAATTACACATACCTTTGTAAATGGGGAGTGTGTCTTTGATGGGCAGTACGTATACCCGCACAAACAGGCTGCTATGGCCTTAACATTTAATCGTTAAAAGAAGTTGATATGCAATTACCCGATATTACCTCGCACTCTAATGTAGATTTTCAGTCGCCTTTAAAATGGGTCGGTATGGAAAAAATAGCATTGCCTTTGAAGCTTGCACAAACTCATGTTGATGTGCACCTTAATGCCAAAGCCGATGTGTTCGTTAGCCTTGATAGCGATGCTAAAGGCATTCATATGTCGCGTCTTTATTTACTACTTAATCAGCTATTGGCTAAACAAAGCTTAACGACTCAGCGTGTTAACGAGTTTATGGAGGCCGTTTTAGCATCACAAAAAGGCTTAAGTAAAGGCGCAAAACTGGTGCTGCATTTTGATTTACCCGAGCTAAAACCAGCATTACTTAGCGACAACGCTGGTTATAATGCTTACCCTGTTATTTTAACGATTACTAAGCAGCAATCGCTGATTATTAACTTAAAAGTAGATATTACCTACAGCAGCACTTGCCCGTGCTCAGCGGCATTGTCGAGGCAGCTTTTGAGCGAGGCGGTTGATAAACAATTTAACGATGCAGCGATTGATAAAGCATCATTCCTTAACTGGCTTGCAAGTGAACAGGGCTCAATTGCAACCCCTCATAGCCAGCGCTCTTATGCGTATGTCGATGTCACTTTTAGTAGTGAAAAGCTACCTGATATTGGCGGCTTTATCACAGTATGTGAGCAAGCTATAGGCACCCCAGTACAAACCGCCGTGAAGCGTGAAGATGAACAAGCATTTGCTGCTCTTAACGCAAAAAATTTACTGTTTTGCGAAGATGCAGCAAGGCGATTAAAGCAGTGCTTCGAAACAATGGATGTAATTACTGATTATCAGTTTAAAGTTGAGCATCAAGAAAGCTTACATGGCCATAATGCAGTGGTTCATGAGTCTAAATATTAGGCTCATGAAACCTGAGTGGTTTACAAATTTTGACATTAGCGGTCGCAAATTATTGCTATTCACTAGCACCATGATAATTATATGAGCGCTAAAAATGATAAACATAACAAAAAGGATGACTATGCGTTTTAAATTTATTGCTGCTGCAGTAGGTCTTGCTGTAGCAAATGTTGCTGTTGCCGACGAAGGCATGTGGCAACCTCACCAGCTACCGGAACTTGAATCTATATTAAAAGCGAAAGGTTTGAGCATTGATGTACAATCAATTTCAAAACTGACTGAGTTTCCGATGAACGCGGTAATTAGCCTTGGTGGCTGTACAGCTTCGTTTGTTTCTCCAAAAGGTTTAGTGGTAACTAATCATCACTGTGCTTATGGTTCGATTCAATATAACTCAACTACCGACAATAATATTTTAGAAAATGGCTTTTTAGCTAAGTCAACAGGTGAAGAAGTACCTGCTGCGCCGGGGTCTCGTGTTTATGTGACAGAACAAGTAACCGAAGTCACTGATAAAGTTAACCAAGGTACTGACCAGCTAACAGGTAAAGCACGTTTTGATGCTATTGAAGCAAATGAAAAAGCACTTGTTAGTGAATGTGAGCAAGATCCAAGCTATCGCTGTAATGTGTACACTTTCCATGGTGGTCTTGAGTATTACCTCATCAAATCACTAGAAATTAAAGATGTACGTTTAGCCTATGCGCCCGCTATGGGTGTGGGTAAATACGGCGGTGATATCGATAACTGGATGTGGCCGCGCCATACGGGTGATTTCTCGTTCTATCGCGCGTATGTTGGCAAAGATGGCAAGCCTGCTGAATATTCGGAAGACAACGTGCCGTACCAAAGTGATGCGTTTTTAAAAGTAAGTGCTAAAGGCGTACAAGAAGGCGATTTTGTGATGGTTACCGGTTATCCGGGTAGCACAAACCGTTACCGTATATCGCCTGAAGTTGACTACGTGTTTAATACAGCCTACCCATTAGCGCGTAAATATAATTCTAAATATGTTTCGTTAATTGAAGAAAATGCCCCAGAGGGTTCAGAGGCACGTATCGCTTACGAAAGCACGATTGCGGGTTACAACAATTACATTAAAAACTATGGCTCAATGATTGAGAGCTTTAACAAAGGTTCAATGTATAGCCGTAAGCAACAATTCGAAAAAGATCTCACAGCGTGGATCAATCAAGATAGTAAGCGCAAAGCTAAATACGGACATGTACTTGCTGATTTATCAGCGCTAGTTGCACAGTCGCAAAAGCATAACCAGCGCGACCGTATGTTAGGTTACGTACACCGCTCACAAATGATTTCAACTGCTCGACGTTTATATCGTTTAGCGTACGAAAAACAAAAGCCAGATGCTGAGCGCGAAAGCGGTTATCAAGAGCGTGATATGCCACGTATCGAGTCACGTTTAAAAAGCATGAGCCGTCGTTATGATGAAGCTGTTGATAAAGCAATATTGCTGTACTTTATTGAGCAGTATGCGGCATTACCAAAGGACCAACGTGTTGCAGAAGTTGATAAAGCGCTTGGTTTAACAAACGGTTTTGACAAGCAAAAACAACAAGCTTTACTTGATGAAATGTATGCTAAATCTGTTCTTGCTGATGAGAGTAAACGCTTATGGATGGCAGGCCTTGACCTTGCACAGTTAAAACAAAGTAGCGATCCTTTCATTCAGTACGCTCAGGCTATTTTTACTGCCACTAAAGATATAGAAGATGCGAAAAAAGAGCTGGCCGGTAAACAGCAAGCCGCTCGCCCTGCATTAATGGAAGCAATTATCGCTTATAACAAGGCACTTAATAAACCTGTTTATGCTGATGCGAACAGCACCCTACGTGTAACTTACGGCACGGTAGGCGGCTATTCACCGCAAGATGGCTTAGTGGCAACCCCCTTTACAACTTTAGAGGGACTGCTTGCTAAAAACACCGGTGTTGAACCATTCAACTCACCAGAAAAGCAAAATGAGTTAATTAAGCAAAAGCTTTATGGTGATTACACCGGCGGTATGAATACTGTTCCGGTTAACTTTTTATCAAATGTAGATACCACAGGTGGTAACTCAGGCTCACCAACGTTAAACGGTAATGCTGAACTGGTTGGTTTATTATTTGATGGTGTTTACGAAAGCATTATTGGTGATTGGGATTACGATGAAAACTTAAATCGCTCAATTCACGTTGATTCACGATACATGTTATGGGTGATGGATAAAGTTGATAATGCGCAAAATCTACTGAAAGAGATGACTATCGTTAAGTAATCTAAGTTTAACGTTAATTTAAGCATTAAAATGCCAGTCTAACAGACTGGCATTTTTGTTTTTAATAAAAATAAAATCATTAAATTTCATTAGTTTGAAAAATATTTATAAAAATTAATTTTTCTTAAGTTTTATTTAAGTTTCGCTCGATAAATTTTACACATAACCTAAGTGGAGCGAACAATTATGCTTTCAGTTCAACAATTACAACAAACTCAAGTTCAAGAGCCAGCCTTTGTTTGCACTCGTGAAGGAGGTCAATTCCGTGACCGCCTTGAGAGCAATATCAAGCAAGGCTTTGCTGCTGCGTATGACGCGAAAATTTCGCAATTCATGCCGCTACTTTGCGAGCTTAATGTTGATGATGAAGTATGTACTTTAGGTCTTCGCTCTGCATCACAGCCTTTGTTTATTGAACAATACCTCCCTGCGTCTATTGAGCACTTTGTCAGTGCCAAGCGTGAGCACATTTTTGAGCTAGGTAATTTATGCTCAACGCATCGAAAAGCCACCTTGGCACATTTTGTTTTAATGAACGAAGCACTTTATCAGGCAGGAGCAAAATATTTAGTGTTTTGCGCAACCCGTAAAGTGAGAGCGTTATTAAAAATGCTTGGTGTGAATTGCAAAGAAATCGGTGTTGCCAATGCACAAGCACTTCAAGATCCAGCCAGCTGGGGTAGCTATTACGACAATCAACCAACCATTTGTGTGGTTGACCTAAACGAAGCACATCAACGTGTATTAAACACCCCAGTTTTATTCAATATCAAACAGCAGTGTTTGCAGTCATCACTTGAGCTTGCTGTATTTTTGGAGGCGTTATGAGCTGGTTAACACAATTACCGCATAAGGATAGCGACACATTGATGGTTTGCCATCAAAGTGATGGTGTACGCTCACTAACTAAACAAGAGTTTACTGAGCAAGTAACTCGTTTACTGCCAACCTTAGCTGAATTTGATGCCCAAGGCATCGCTTATCAATTAGATAACACGCCAGCATGGTGTGTATTGGAAGCCGCGATTAGCGATCTTAAAAGAGTCGCGATTCCGCTACCAACGTTTTTTACTGCTCAGCAAATTGCATTTGGTTTGCAAAACAGTGGGGCAGGGCTATTTGTATGTGACCGCGCATACGAAGGTGAGCATGCTAAGTTAGTGGCGTTAGTTGACGTGTGTAAGCATTACCCTTTATATGTTTATCAACTGAGTAATACACAGCCTGTGCCTTATTTTGCTAACACGCAAAAGATTACCTTTACATCGGGCTCAACGGGTACACCAAAAGGCGTGTGTTTATCTCTTGAAAGTCAAATGCAGGTAGCTACATCACTCTATCAAAGCATTGGTTTAGAAAAACCAAACCATTTGTGTTTATTGCCGTTACCGGTTTTGCTTGAGAACTTAGCAGGTGTTTATGCGCCGCTATTAGCAGGTGGTACGGTTAATTTGGTCCCTTTAGCTGAACTTGGTTTTTCTGGTGCGCAGTTACTTGAACCTCACAAATTGATTGCTGCAATTGAACGTACTGAGCCAAATACTCTTATTTTAGTGCCAGAACTTCTTACCTGTTTGGTGGCTTTTGCAAAGCAAGGCTGGCAAGCGCCTAAAAGCTTAAAGTTTATTGCTGTAGGTGGCGCGGTTGTAAGCCAGCAGCTTATTAAGCAAGCCCGTGAATGTGGCTTACCTGTGTATCAAGGTTATGGTTTGTCTGAGTCTTCATCGGTGGTGAGTTTAAACACTAGTAATGATGATGACATCGAAACTGCAGGCCGAGTACTTAAACATATTCAATATAAAATTGAAAATGGCCAGCTTTATATCAAAGGTTCATTGTTTTTAGGTTATTTAGGTCAAGCCGCACAAAATAGCGAAGATTGGTACGCCACTGGAGACTTAGTTACTGAGCAAGAAGGCCGCTTGGTTATCCAAGGCCGCTTGAAAAATCAGCTGATCACGAGCTTTGGTCGCAATATCAGTGCAGAGTGGCCGGAGTCATTATTGCTCAGTCACAGTCAGGTACAGCAAGCTGTCGTTATTGGCGAAGGCCAAGCGTTTTTAGCTGCGCTTATCTTTGCAAACCAAGCGATGAGTGACAATGAGCTTGCAGCACACATTGCTAAACAAAACGCGCAGTTACCCGAATACGCACAGATAAAAAAATGGCATCGTCTGGCAGAGCCAATGAGCCACACCCAAGGTTTATTAACTAGCAATAATCGCCCAAAACGCGATGTTATTAACCAATTTTTTGCTAGAGAAATTTCAGCATTTTACAAAGAGGCGACGAGCATGAGTCAATTTTTCAATACATTACAAGCCGAAACACAAAATGAGCGTGACTATCTTTTAGCTGCGCCGATTATTGGCCGAGTTTTTAAAGGTGAAGTAAGCCTTAGTGAATATGCATCGTTTTTAACTCAAGCATATCACCATGTTAAGCACACAGTGCCACTACTAATGGCTGTGGGTGCAAAGCTTACCGATAAACAAGAGTGGCTGCGTGAAGCTGTTGCAGAATACATTGAAGAAGAGTTAGGCCATCAAGAATGGGTATTAAATGATATTGCTGCATGCGGTTTTGATAAAGAGTTGGTACGTAATTCTCGTCCACAGTTTTCGACCGAATTAATGGTGTCGTATGCCTATGATGCAATTAATCGCGGTAATCCTTTAGCTTTCTTTGGTATGGTTCATGTGCTTGAAGGTACTTCTATTGCATTAGCAGATAATGCTGCAGGACAAATCCGTGAGGTTGTTGGGCTACCTAAAAAGGCTTTTTCATACCTTACTTCGCACGGTGCACTTGATATTGAACACGTTAAGTTCTTCGAATCACTAATGAATAAAATAGACAACGAGGACGACCAACAAGCCATTATTCACGCCGCTAAATGTTTTTACAAACTATACGGCAATATTTTTCGTGACCTCGACTCAGAACCTTTCTTTACAGAGGCGGACATGGAGCAAAGCGCATGAGTAGCCCAGTTTGTGTGCTAACCGGCGCAACTGGGGGCATTGGCCGTGCTATTGCTCTTAGCCTTGTCAAAGAAGGGTGGCGTTTATTGCTGGTAGGCAGAAATGTTAAGCAACTTGCTGCACTTAAGTTGGAGTGTGGTAATGACGCAGAGTATTTTCAGGCTGATCTAAGTAACAGTGAATCCCGTGATGATCTTGCCAAGTTTGCTCAGCAAATTGGTGGTGCAACATTACTTATCAATAATGCAGGCGTCAATGTGATGCAGGGCTTTAGTGAAATCAGTGAGCAGCAAATAGATCACCTGTTAAATATCAACCTGCATGTGCCAATTAAATTATGCCAGCTATTTTTACCACAAATTACACGCAACAAAGGCACGATTGTGAATATAGGTTCATCGTTTGGTAGCATCGGATATCCATATCAAACCTTGTACTGCGCCAGCAAGTTTGGACTTAGAGGTATGACAGAAGCCCTTGCCAGAGAGCTCAGCCACAGCGATGTGAAAATATTGTATTTAGCACCTCGCGCGACTGATACCGCGATCAATTCGCCACAAGTGCGCGCGATGAACAAAGAGCTTGGTAACACGATGGATCCGCCTGAAAAAGTGGCAGATGCATTAATAGATTTAATTAAATCAAAAAAACGTCGCCGTTTTATCGGCTTCCCTGAAACATTATTTGCCCGTATTAACGGCGCATTTCCATCACTAGTTGATAACGCAATAGCAAAACAACTTCCTAAAATTAAAAGTTTTTTTGCGAACTAAATTGATTAAGGTGAATGATTATGACTAAACTAAATTTTAAAGCCCTAATGATGTTAGGTGTTATCATGGCCGCGCCTGCAAAAGCCGACTTTAATAGTGATTTAAGTTCGGTGCAAAAAAAGTGGGCAGTGGTTAATTACGAATTAGTTGATGATGCGCAATTAGATGCCTTTGAAAAACTAGCCAACGAAACGGCTGAATTTACAAAAGCGAATGACCAGCAGGCTGCAAGTCATATTTGGTACGGTATTGTGCTATCGAGTTATGCGGGAGCGAAAGGGGGCTTAGGTGCTCTTGGTCTTGCAAAAGATGCTAAAGCGCAATTTGAAAAAGCGCTAAGCTTAGATCCAAAAGCGCTCGACGGTTCAGCATACACCAGCCTTGCTACCTTGTACGGTAAAGTGCCGGGTTGGCCAATTGGTTTTGGTGATGATGATGAAGCGAAAAAGCTGTTTCAGCAAGCGCTTGAGCTAAATCCTCGTGGTATCGATAGTAACTATTTATATGCTTCATTCCTATATGACGAGCGTAAGTATAAATCAGCTAAAGAATTTTTATTGGTTGCTCAGCAAGCGCCAGCGCGCCCTGATAGACCAAAAGCAGATCTTTACCGCCAACAAGAAATTACTAAACTATTGGCTAAGGTAGAGAAAAAATAAAGAGATAAACTATGCATTTATTGCTCGTTGAAGACGACCATTTAGTGGCTGAAGGCCTGTGTCGCTCTTTGCGTCAACAAGGATATAGTGTTGAACATAGTTCGACCGTTAAGTCAGCGATGCAATGGCTGGACAACGATGAAATTGAGCTGGTAGTCCTTGATTTAGGGCTACCTGACGGTGATGGCATCGACATTTTAAAGCATATAAAAAAACATCGTAAAAACATTCCTGTGGTGATTTTAACTGCTAGGGGTAGTATCGACGATAAAGTTATGGGTTTAGATTTAGGGGCTGATGATTATCTTGCAAAACCGTTTGATCCCGCTGAATTATTTGCACGTCTTCGGGTTGCAAGCAGGCGCCTGACACAAGCACAAACCAGCACCTTAAAAGTCGGTGATGTTGAAATGGATACCGCGGCTTTTACCGTGAGTTATCAAGGAGAGCCCGTTAATCTTCCGCGTAAAGAGTTCATGCTCCTTAAAGCTTTGTTAGAAAATCAGGGCCGCGTGCAATCAAAACAGCAGCTAGAAAGTAAACTCTATGAGTGGGGCGAAGAGGTGGGATCAAATACCATCGAAGTGCATATTCATCACTTACGTAAAAAATTTCCGAAAGAGTTCATAAAAACCTTACGCGGCATTGGTTATGTGGTAGGTAAACGCTAGTGTCAATTCGTAAGCGACTCACCTTACTTATCTTGTCTATGGTGATCTTAACCTGCTTTTTGGCTTTTACTAAAGGTTATCGAGAAAGTATGAATCAGGCTGAAGCACTGCTTGATAATGAGCTGATAACGCTTGCGCATGTGTTGATTGAACAGCCGTTAAATAAAGAAACTCCTGCCTATACGAGTAATTTACCGCAGTTATTATTTCAGGTTTGGGTGGATGACAGTTTGGTCTCAAGCTCAAAGTCATTACAAAATAACCCAATCAATCAAAGTCACTGGCAAACCGGGTTTAGTGTTGAGAATTTGGCAGGGCAACGAGTCAAAGTATACCGTTTAAGCGAAGGAGATAAGCGGGTGCTTATTGCTGAGCCATTGAGTAAACGTGTGGCACTAACAGAAACAGTGATTTTATCGGCTATGACGCCATTGTTATGGAGCGTACCAATCTTAGCACTGCTTATTAGTGTTTTTGTAAAACAAGGGCTTGCGCCACTCACTCGGTTATCTAATCAACTTAAACATAGACAAGCAAATGACTTTACTGCGATCCCTTGGCAGACCCCAGAACAAGAAATTAAACCCGTAATCAGCCGCTTAAATGATCTATTTAAGCGTGTTGAAAGTGCCTATTTACGAGAACGATTTTTTGCCTCAGATGCGGCCCATGAGCTGCGCACACCGCTTAGTAGCTTAAAAATAAATGTACATAATTTACTTGCCCAAGGTGTCGATAGTGTAGAACTTGATGCGATGGAAAAAGGGGTTGATAAACTGAGTAATATCGTTGAGCAGATGTTGATTTTAGGGCGAACATACCCAGAGCAGTGGCAGGCACAATTTAGCCCTGTATCGGTATTAGAGGTTAGCCAGCAAGTTGTAGCACAACTTTATGACCGTATCGATGAAAAAGAGCATACAATTAGCATAGATGGTGATGATTTTATTATTGCTGGTGATGAATTCACTTTGATCACTTTATTTGGCAATTTACTGAGTAACGCCATAAAATATACACCAGCTGTGGGAGAAATTTGTATTACTCTTAAAGCTGAAGGTAATCGTTTTATCTGGCAAATTGATGACTCCGGTCCAGGTATTGATGAAGCTCAAAAGCAGCGCATATTTAACCGTTTTTACCGCGTGGGTGGCGATAAACATCCATCCGGTGAGCAAGGAGCCGGGCTTGGTATGGCTATTGTTGAACACATAGTATCGATTTATAACGCTGATATTGCGCTTGCAGATAGTCACCTAGGTGGCTTGCGCGTAAGCGTCTCTTTTATGCAAGGAGAGATTAGTGAATAAATGGATTTTGGCATTCTCTATGCTGCTACTATGTATGTCGTCTTGGCTTGCTTATGCCAAAGAGTACAAACTGATCTTAAGAGATCATCTATTTTACCCCGCTGAAATTAAAGTACCTGCCAATAAAAAGCTGCGACTTTTAATCGAAAATCAAGATGACACTCCTGAAGAGTTCGATAGCTTTGACTTAAACCGCGAAAAAGTGCTCTACCCAGGCCGAACCAGTGTGATTTATATCGGCCCATTAAGCCCTGGGCGTTATGATTTTTTTGGTGAATTTTCGCCTAACACTGCTCGAGGGACTGTTGTGGCTACGGAGGTGGATGATGCTGATAACTAGTCTGCTGATGAGTATAAATCAGCTTCTGCCTGTGGTTATTTTAGCTGTGCTTTTGGGTTTGATTGTGCCTTTAAATCAGCGTCAGCTATGTATTTATGCCGTTATTGGTATTGTGATGAGCTTAGTGTTTGTACAAGGCGCTGCATGGGGGAGCCAGTTATTTGATCATAGAGGCTTAGAGTTCATGCAAATGTTGCTGTGTATTGTGATTTTTGCAGCTGCATTAATTAGTTGTCAGCAACGAAGTCAGGCCGCAGCTGTCGCATTGGTTGCTACCATGACGTTGTATTTAAGTCACTACATGATTTATTTAGTCAGTTTCTGGCACAGCAAAGATACTGCTGAGCCACTGATACTTGGTACCTTATTAGGGGTTGGTATTTGTATTAGCTTTGGTGTGTTACTGTTCTTTTTACTTGAAAGTGTTGTTAAACGCGCAGGCGTGCAGCCTTTAGTTGTGTTGCTTGCCTTAAATGCAACAGCAAAGTTATTGATACTTCTTGATTTAGCAAGTCAGGTTGACTTACTCGATGTGACTTCAAATTATTTAGATTGGCGTGGGTTTCTAGTTGAAAACTCAGAACTAGGGCGGGTATTAAAAGCCTTATTGGGTTACGAAGCCACACCAAGTAAAACAGCGCTTTGGGTGTATGTAGTTGCAGCGTTGGTATTTATCGCCTTAGCGCGTGTTTTAAAAATTAAAAAGACAGAGGAGCCAGTATGCGGTTCTTAATGATTAGCTTAAGCTGTTTGCTGTTAGCAACTATTAGTCAAGTCGCACATGCTGATGGCATGGTGGTCGATAAAGTATATCACCCTTATGTGATGCCTTTTGAGCGCGAAGTAGAGTGGCGTTTAGTGTCGAGACAAACTGATAGCGGCAATGTGTTAGCGCAGCGCGCAGGTTTTGGTGGGGCAATTAATGATACCATGAGTCTTGAAGGTTATTTGGTTGGCGAACGAGACGATAACGGCGATTTTGGGTTATCTTCATACGAGGTCGAGTTACGTTGGCAGCTTGTTGAACAGGGACGATTATGGGCTGACTGGGGGGCACTATTTGAGCTTGAAAAACAACATACAGTGGATGCTTACGAAGCAACGACTGGCTTTTTATGGGAAAAAGAGTTTGGCCGTACAAGCCTGACTATGAATGCATTTTTAGTGTATGAATGGGGCGCAGATATCGAGAATGAGTGGGAAAGCGAGTTTCGTTTGCAGTATCGTTATCGCTATCGATCAGCGTTTCAACCATCAATAGAAATTTACGCTGGTGAGGATTTTGTTGGGGTTGGTCCCGGCTTTATTGGTTTACATAGGTTTAGTCCAAAACGTCAGTTAAAATGGGAAGCTGGTTTTATCAGCGAACTGAGTCAATCCGGTAAAGATCATAGCTTTCGCTTAGCATTGGAATTTGAGTTTTAATGACGATAGTGTTTGACTTATCTTAGTAACTCTATATAGTGGGCACCAGCTAGAAAGAAAGCGTGTAATTAATAAATCTTTATTTCGTTGTTGTATAAGTAATACTTGTAGTACCGTCCTGAAGTTTTTAAGTACCATCTCATTTTTTGCTACACCCGCCCATTAGGGCATTTTTAATTTTTTATATCAGGAATAATACTATGTCTAACATCGTATCAGGTACAGTTAAGTGGTTTAACGAATCTAAAGGTTTTGGTTTCATCGAGCAAGAAAATGGCCCAGACGTGTTCGCACACTTCAGCGCTATTAAAAGCGACGGTTTCAAAACTTTAGCTGAAGGCCAACGTGTAGAGTTCACTCTTTCACAAGGTCAAAAAGGCCCACAAGCGGATAACATCACTCCGTTATAATTTTTACTTTTAGTAAAAATTAAGAAGAAGCAAGCTACGGCTTGCTTTTTTTGTGCTTAAAAATTGACTGAGCTAATGAAAATTTCTATATTTAATGCAGCTATTTAATTAGGGTGTATTAATTATCTTAAAATTATTGTTGTTAGCATGCCTAAGTTTTGCACCCGTAGTAATGGCAAAGGATAGTGTCACCATCTACACCGAGCAATTCCCGCCATATAATTTTTCAAACAAAGGGCACCTAGAAGGCATTAATCTTAAATTTGTCAAAGCAATGTGTGTTGATGCAGACATTGAATGTCACTTCGAGCTTTTACCTTGGTCTAGGGCATATCACTTTGCACAGAAAAAACCACAATCAGGCCTAGTCTCTACGGCACGAGTTCCTGATCGAGAAGAGTTATTCAAGTGGGTTGGTCCACTGGCTTCATCACGTAACTTTTTTTATCGCTTACAATCAAATGATCGCATTAATCCTATCGACTTATCTCAAGTAAAAGATCATAGTTTATGTGTTGTCAGAGACAGCATTTACGAAAAATTCGTAGAAAGCATTGGCTATGAAGGTGATAAAAACCTTCTAAAAGTGAGTCACTATTACGAATGTATTAACCTATTTTTTAAAAATAAGATTGAGCTGATCATAGGCTCAGAGCTATCGTTCAAATATCAATTAATGCAGTATGGTCACCAAGGCAGAGAAGTGGTTAAGTTAGTTGAATTGCCTCTGAATGGCGCCGTGGGTAACTTTCTAGCGCTAAATAAAGCATTACCTGATGAGTTAGTTGCTCGATTTCAAGCAAGTTATAACAAGCTGAGTAAACAAGGATTATTAGAGACTTATATTGAGCAATATAAGGCGAATTAAGGTTGCTGTAGTAACATCACGGTATTGTATTTTGGCGTCACCATCACTTCATTAAATGCTTTTTTTAACGCATCCACATAGCGTTTTTCGGTATTAATATTTGCCGCGAGGTAGCCTTTCATGGTTAAAAAGTCGATACCATGCGTAAAGCTAAAGCGGCGCTCATCTAATGCCAGCTGCTCAGCCATAGCTGCAATATAATTTTTATCATCGATAATTAAATCAACCTTGCCCGACATTAACAGTTGATATGATTTATTGATATCCGAAGTATAGACTACAGTGTAACCACGGTCTGTTAGGCGCTGTGCCGCTAAATCATTACGTTGTACGGCTATTTTGTAATCTTTTGCTTGCTCGTTTGAGGTGATGTTTATATCTGTGCGAGAGCTTAATTTAACAAAGCCCATTTGATAGGTAGCCACTTCACCAATCCAATGAAAGTGTTTTTCGCGCTCAGGGGTCTTCGCCATACTATAAATAAAGATATTAGGTCTCTTAAGTGCCATATTGTAGGCACGGGCCCAAGGATAAAGCTCTATATTTGGGTTTATGTTTGCTTTGGCAAAAATAGCTTTAACTAATTCGGTGCTTTCACCGGAAACTTGGTTATTGATTAAAGTTTGGTTTGGTGGCGACAGCTCAGTCACAACGGTCAGGGTCGGTTCGCAAAGTGCTGGCCAACTAAAGAAAAGGATTAGTATATAAACTCGTAAAAATTTCATTTATGTACTTAAATAGACTTAGTAATTAAATCTTAGCACATAAAACGATAAAAGGGCCTTGCGGCCCTTGGTGAAGTATCGTTCAAGTCAGATAGACCTTTAACCCCTTAAAGTCCTATCCTATTGTTTTGCAACTACGGCTCATCTCATTAAGTTTCTAAGCTAGCGAGAGGAAAAAACCTGCAATTGCTGCACTCATGAGGTTAGCCATAGATCCTGCTAACACTGCTCTGAGCCCTAAGCGTGCGATATCCTTTCGCCGACTAGGCGCCATACCGCCTAATCCACCTAGTAAAATTGCTATCGATGATAAGTTAGCAAACCCACATAACGCGAATGTGACAATCGCTTGTGTGTGCGCACTTAACGTATCGCGATAATTAATAAAGTCGAGGTAAGCAACAAATTCGTTTACTACAACCTTCTGACCTATAAAACTGCCTGCGATTACTGCTTCGTTCCAAGGTACACCTAATAACCATGCAACTGGCGCGAATACGTAACCTAAAATTTCTTGTAGCGTTAATGTTGGATGATCAAACCAACCACCAATACCGCCTAATAACCCATTTAGAAGTGCAATAAGTGCTACGAAAGCAAGTAACATAGCACCTACATTCAGTGCTAGATGCATACCGTTTGCGGCACCTGATGCAGCAGCATCAATTACGTTAACCGGTTTTTCTTCTTGTACGTCTAAATCAGCTAAATCTTCTTTTGGTGTTTCGGTCTCTGGCACAATCATTTTTGCCATTAAGAAACCACCTGGTGCCGCCATAAAGCTGGCTGCGATTAAGTATTTAAGCTCTACACCAATTGTTACGTAACCCGCCATAACAGAACCTGCTACGGTAGCAAGGCCACCTACCATTACCGCAAACAGCTCTGACTTAGTCATGCTGGCAATAAATGGCTTAACAATCAATGGTGCTTCTGTTTGGCCAACGAAAATATTGGCGGTTGCAGAAAGCGATTCAGGGCGAGAGGTTTTCAATAGCTTTTGTAAGCCACCACCGAGAATCTTGATTATCCAATCCATTACCCCGATGTGATACAACACAGCAACTAATGCTGAGAAGAACACGATAACGGGCAATACTTGTATCGCAAAAATAAACCCTAAAGTATCTTGCGATGCCAGTGAGCCAAATAAGAAGCTTATACCGTCATTGGCATATCCAATAACCGATGAAACTCCTCGTGACATACTTGCTAGTACGTTTTTGCCCACTTCGAAGAACAAGACAAAGCCACCAATTAACACTTGTAGTAAAAAGGCGATGCCTACTGTTCTTAAATTAATCGCTTTACGGTTAGTTGAAGCCGCAAAAGCAATGCCTAGTAGCACAACAATGCCTACTAAGCTCATAAATGTTGTCATACTGACTATTTCCCGTTGTTATTGTTGCAGTAAATATTTTATTTTACTTTTAATTATATCAATGGCAACGCGATTCATACCGCCGCGAGTGACTACGAGATCAGCTTTGTGTTTTGATGGCTCAATAAACTGATAAAACATAGGTCGCACTGTCGCTTGATATTGATCAACAACGGACTGTAATGTTCTGCCACGCTGCTCCATATCTCGTTGCATACGGCGCATAAGGCAGATATCTAACGGTGTATCAATAAACACCTTAATATCAAATTCTTTTCGAAGTGCCGGATCACTCAGTAGCAAAATACCTTCAACGATAAGTACTTTTGCAGATGCAACTCGGCGCGTTTCATCGCTACGGGTATGCATTGCATAGTCATAAGTTGGTACGTCTACCGATTTTCCAGCGCGCAATTGAAGTAAGTGCTCATGCAAAAGCTCATGCTCGAAAGCATCAGGATGGTCGTAATTGGTTTGCGTTCGATGGTCAAACGGCAAATGCGACTGGTCTTTGTAATAAGCATCTTCTTCGATCACTGCGATCGCGCCCGGTTCAAGCTCATTGACTAATTCGTTATAAATTGTCTTGCTAAAAAGAGACTTGCCCGACGCAGATGCGCCAGCAATAGCTATAATTGTTCGTGTCACTAAAGTTCTCGCCCACACAGAAGGAAACATTGTTAGGTAGATCACAATAGCAAAAAAGACACGATTAATCTCTTTTGCTTCGCTTAGGGATGCAAATTTATAATGTTTCTGTTTTATGAAACAGGACTTATGTCCTGTACCAAAAATTCGAAGAGCATATAAAGTATTCACATATTGATAACGAGGTACCCATGGCAAGAGCACTCATCTTAATGGCAGATAGCCTAGGAATAGGCGCAGCACCTGACGCAGAGAAGTTTGGTGATGTAGGCGCAAATACTTTTGCTCATTTACTTAAAGCCTATGCAGAAGAAACTGGTGAGCATTTATCGCTACCCAATCTTACCCGTCTAGGTTTAGCTGATGCATGCGAAGCCGCAGGTAAAGAACCTTGTTTAGTAAGTGACCGACAAGCACCTACTGGCGCGTGGGGTTACGCTAAAGAGTTATCAAGTGGTAAAGACACACCTTCTGGACATTGGGAAATGGCCGGTGTACCTGTGTTGTTTGATTGGGGTTATTTTCCAAATACACAGCCGTGTTTTCCACAAGAATTTGTTGATGAGCTTATTGCTCGCGCAGGTATTCCTGGCATCTTAGGTAACTGCTATGCCTCAGGAACGACCATTTTAGAACAACTAGGTGAAGAGCACATGCAAACTGGCATGCCAATTTGCTACACCTCAGTTGATAGCGTGTTTCAAATAGCCGCGCACGAAGAATCATTTGGACTGGAGAAACTTTATCAGGTTTGCGAAATCGCACGGGCGCTGCTTGATGAAATGAACATAGGAAGAGTGATTGCGCGGCCATTTTTGGGTTCGAGCAGCGATGATTTTGCCCGTACAGGTAATCGTCGTGACTACTCGGTGCTTCCACCGTCGCCAACTTTGCTAGATAAATTATCGCAAGACGGTGGTGAAGTGATCAGTATCGGTAAAATTTCTGATATTTATGCGCACCAAGGCATCACCCAAAAACACAAAGCGCCAGGGCTGATGAACTTACTTGAGAAAACCTCAGAAGTTATCGCAAGTGCACCTGATCATAGTTTGATTTTTACAAATTTAGTTGATTTTGATGAAAAGTACGGTCATCGCCGTAATGCAGTTGGCTACGCTAAAGCATTAAAAGAGTTTGATGATTATCTGCCGACCATTTTAAATCAGCTAAATAGCGATGATGTGTTAATCATTACCGCCGATCACGGATGTGATCCAACAGCAGCAGGCACTGACCATACACGTGAATACGTGCCAGTACTTGCCTACCAACCGGGAATGACAAACACCCCGCTTGGAGAACGAGCTAGTTTTGCAGACATAGGTCAAACCCTTGCCCAGTGGTTTAATCTTCCTGCACTTGAATACGGTGATAGCTTTAACGACAAGCTATTAGCGAACAAAAAAGGAAACCAATAATGAGTACTCCTCATATCAGCGCCGATGTAGGCGAATTTGCAGAAACGGTATTAATGCCGGGTGATCCGCTTCGCGCTCAATACATTGCTGAAAACTTTTTAGATGACGCAAAACAAGTAACAGGCGTTCGTAATATGTATGGTTTTACCGGTACCTACAAAGGTAAACCAGTAAGTATTATGGGCTCTGGGATGGGTATTCCATCAATGTCAATTTATGCCCGTGAATTGATCGTTAGTTACGGCGTTAAAAATCTAATTCGTATTGGTACCTGTGGTGGTATTGGTAGCGATATCAAAATCCGTGACGTTATCTTTGCACAAGGTGCAAGTACTGATTCAAACGTAAACCGTGCGCGCGTTCGTGGTTACGACTTTGCCGCAATTGCTGATTTTGGTTTATTACTAAATGGTGTAAACGCAGCAAAAGAATTAGGTATTGAAGCGAAGGTAGGTAATGTATTTACAACAGATACATTCTATCAAGCAGATAACACTTTTTATCAAGAATTAGACAAGCTAGGCGTACTTGCTGTAGATATGGAAACAGCTGGCATGTACGGCGTAGCCGCTGAATACGGCGCAAAAGCGATGGCACTATTTACTGTAAGTGACCACGTAATCACTGGTGAAGCAACACCAAGTGAAGAGCGTCAAAGCACTTTTAACGAAATGGTTAAAATTGCTTTAGAATCAATTTAAATAAGTTCCTTGGTAACGTATTCACTGAAATTTGGAAACACGCCCAAAGTGAAGTGAGACTAACCTCAAAGCCGCATTTATGCGGCTTTTTTTATAGCTGCCTGTTTACCTCGCGTAAAATCCTGCTCGCAACTTGCAACCGCCCCTTAAAACTTGAAAATTCAACTAATTGTTGCCACTTTTAATAGAGGAACAACAATTGAGGATGTGTATGTCTAATTGGGTTGAAGCTAAGGTTAAAGACGTTAAATGGTGGACTGAGTCATTATTTAGCTTAATCGTTAATGCCGATGTTGAGCCATTTACGGCAGGGCAGTTTACTAAGTTAGCTATGCAAGTGGGTGATAAACGTGTTGCACGCGCATATTCTTATGTGAATGCGCCTAATAATCCCGATCTTGAGTTTTATCTTATTAACGTCAAAGACGGCCAACTTTCTCAGCAGCTAGCACAATTAAAACCAGGTGACTCAGTTACAATTGAACGCCGCGCCACAGGTTTTTTTACCCTCGATGAAGTACCTGGCAGCGAACAACTTTATATGCTGAGTACTGGTACAGCGCTTGGACCTTTTATTTCAATATTAGAACAGGGTGAAGTGTGGCAAAAATTTGAGCATGTTCACCTAGTGCATGGTGTTCGTTTTAACGAGGACTTAAGCTATCAAGAGCGTATTAAAGCGCTTCAGCAACAGTACCCGAACCTTTACTATTCACCCGTAGTCAGCCGAGAGTCAGCCGAAGTAGGTTTTAATGGCCGGATCACAGATGTAATTAAAGACCATCGTTTGTTTGATGTAATAGGGCATCCTACTGTACCTGATACCGCACAGTTTATGATTTGCGGTAATCCAAAAATGGTAAAAGACACCACAGCTATTTTATTAGAGCTGGGTTTTAGCCGCAACAGACGCCGCGAACCTGGGCAGATAACAGTAGAGCAATATTGGTAAAAAACTATGCCAAGCAGTCATAATTTGCTACCTTAGCGCCTCAATCAGGCATGATGCATTTAGGAAAACTATGAAACCGTTATTTTTTGCAATCAGTTTATTATTCTCTTGGCAGTCAATTGCAAGTGACGAAACAGTAGAGCAAGTCCAACCTCAAACTAGCAATGAACAAAAAGCCGAAAAGAAGGACGTACCTAGCTTAGAGTTTATTGAAGAAAAGCCTGCAACAGAACAAAAATCAGCGCCTGAAACTGAAACAGCGAAAGCAACAGCCGAAAAAACTCAAAGCAGCGATGAGCAAAAAGCCACTGCAGAAGCTTTAAAAGCGGTTGCAGAAGTTGATGACAGCAAAGTGCTAGGCACACAAACTCCCGCACCTGCAGAGCAACCAAAAACAGTTGCTGAAAAACAGCAAGCAGTTGCAGAAGCTGAAAAAGCCGTTAACCAAGCTAAAGAAGCCCTTACAGCTAAGCAGCAAGAAAAAGCGCGTCAGTCACGTGAATCGATGGCGGTGATTGAACAGCTGATTGCGGCTTATAATGCACGAAACATTGATGCATTCATTAAGATGTATGACGAAAACGTAGAGTTTTATACATTCCCGAATGAGTTAATGTTTAAAGGTAAAGAAAAGCTTATTGCTCGATATGGCATCATGTTTAAAAAGCTAAAGTGCATTAAGTCATCACCAATTAAACGCATTGTGCTTGGCAACATCGTGATTGATCATGAACTCTCTGAAACATGTTCACAAGACCCCAAAGTCGTCGACAAGCGTTCTGAGTTTGTCACCAGCTACAAAATAGAGAACGGCAAAATAACCAAAGTGTTATTCTTCCGTTAGAAAAAGAGCAGCCCAGCTGCTCTTTTTTTATGGGTGAAAGTTAGTTGAATTCAAGTTACAAGGGGAAAGGCGAAAGTTACGAGGTACTAGGTAGCAGCGATTTTACATCGCGTCCCAGCGCCTAGGAAGAACCTAGAACCTAAACCCTAAACCCTAGCGCCTATGACGCGGGATAAACCCGCTGCTACATGGGTTTCGGCTAAGCCATTTCGTTTAACAACGAATTAAAGCTGTCGTTGTCGTGCAGGCTGGCAAAAGCGCTTTCGTGTAATAGCTCGTTACGAAGGTTTGGAGAATACTCAAGTGCCATGCGAATGTCTGCCATTGCATCAGCATGTTTATGCAGTAATGCATACGCACAAGCACGTTGCCAGTAGGCATAGCCGTAGTCACTATCAATTTCTAGCGCTTGATTACAAAGTTCAATGGCTTCACCTGTTTCGTTAATTTCTAATAGCGCATCCGCTTTATAGGCAATTGCTTCAACGTCTTCAGGTTTACGCTTTAATATTTCGTCAAAAATCTCGATCTTATTCGCAACATCGCTTTCTAAGTTGGCACGCATCCATAAAGAATGAACTTCGTTAGTGATCGAGATCTTTTGTTGGTTTAATAAGATCTCTTCAGATCGCTCACGTAACTTTTCTTCAAGTACTTTCAAGCGATCTTCGTATTCTTGTGTAATCGCACTAACACGTGTGTTTACAATGTCTTCTACTTTGTTTTTTACGTCACGGAGGGAATTCCAACCAACCAACACCAAAATTGAAGCTGTAATAGTAATAATGAAAAACACATTATTAATGGTGTCTGTTGTATAAGTAATCGCACGATCTGCGGTATCAAGTTGTGTATGAGCCACTTGCTTAGTTACGTCTTCGCGTAATTTTTGCTGGTCTTGGCGCACTGCTTTTAATTCATCAAGAATATAACGCTCTAACAATGGCTTATACATTGGTTCTTGAAGCTTATCGAGAGCTTGTTGCTGCTCAACATCGGTTAACGCAGGGCGGTTTTCAGGTTCATTTTGAGCAACTGCAAAAGTGCTAAAGCTCATTAAAAATGTGATTAAAATTAAGGTATAACGCATGAGATATTAATTTTTGATGATTTCTAAGGTAACTGTAACATGCGTTAGCACTGTGGACTAGGCAAAAAAAAACCAGCTCGGGGGAGAGCTGGCCAAACTGCTTAAACAACATAAAGTCGTAAAGGGTATTAACAGGAGTTGGGTACAATATACTCTTATTTATCTGAACAACTACTTAATACTAAATGAGTTTTTAAAAACTTATATTCATTCTGTCAGATTTATAATGTTCGTCTAGACTTAAAGTGTCGTAAAACTAAAAGGTGAGAGTATGCGCCAACAACTAGTCCAACTGCTGTATGGAGTATCAATTTCTTCCGATCTTGACAGTGGCAATGTTGAATTAGCTGAACGCTTAATTCTGAATGCGGTACTAGATGGCCTTGAAATTGGCAGAGCAGGGATATGGTTGTTAAATGCCGAAAATACCGCGATTGAGTGCCGATTACTACTTGATAGAGAAAACGGCAAAGAAATTCAAATGTTAGTATTGCCTCGTGATGCATATCCAGCTTATTTCAAAGCACTCGATACCCAGCGTACTATCACCGCAGAGGATGCTCATACTGACCCTGCCACCTTTGAGTTTAGTGAAAGCTACTTAAAACCACTTAATATTGGCGCTATGTTAGATGCACCAATTCGCTATAAAGGTAAAATGATCGGGATATTTTGCTGTGAGCATATAGGTGGACCAAGGCAATGGACAGAAGATGAATGCTCCTTTATTGGTGCATTAGCTGACTTATATGGCAGAGCACTCTCAGCACAAGAGAATGAACGCATGAATGCTGAGCTTGAACGTGCTAATCTGCATTTAGAGCAACGTGTTGCAGAGCGTACTCGTACCCTTGAAAAAACCTTATCTGAGCTTACTGCAATGCAAGAAAAACTAATTGAAGCCGAAAAAATGGCGTCACTTGGTAATCTCGTGGCGGGCATTGCTCATGAGGTAAATACGCCTATTGGCATCGCTGTAACAGCAAATAGCTCGGCTAAGGATAAGCTAAATAGCCTTAATCAACTTATAGAGGCAAATACGCTAACAAAAGTGGCCTTACTTGAGGGTATGAATCATTTAAACGAGTGCATCAAAATTTCCTTTGCGAATCTTGAGCGAGCTGCAAAGCTCATTAGTGATTTTAAGCAAACGGCGGTTGATCAATCATCACTCAATTTACTCGAAACGAATATTAAAGACTATTTTGAAAACATTTTACACAGTCTAATGCCACTAACCCGCAGTAATAATGTTGAAGTGAACATTGACTGCGTTGATGATTTTTCGCTCATTACCGTTCCGGGAGCCCTTAGCCAAATATTCTTAAATCTTGTGAATAACAGCTGTGTTCATGGGTTTATAGGGCGTGAGCAAAATCGAATCGATATTACTGTAGGCATTGATGATGACACCCACAGCTACACAGTCACCTACAAAGACAATGGTCATGGCATGAGTGAAGATGTAATGCATAAAGTGTTCGAACCATTTTTTACTACTAAACGTGGTAGTGGCGGTAGTGGTTTGGGTATGTCGATAGTTTATAACCTTGCAACCCAAGCACTGCAAGGTGAGGTGAGCATTGATAGCATGCCAGATCATGGTGTTACGCTAACCTTTAAATTGCCGCAAAAACTCGCATAACTAATTAATATTTATACAAATTGAAGGCTAAATAATCTGGTGACTGGGTAATAAAATTAAAAATTAATCAGTTTGCTTAGCAAGACAAGAAATATCAGTGCATTTGTTGTCTTTACAAAATTGCTTAATACGCTTTTTAGAATATAAATAATTAATGCTGAAAGGCGTAATTAATAGTGCTATCCAAAACAATGCAGAGCTTCTGAAAATTAGCCCCACAAGCGACGCCACCACAAATCCCGATAACATCAAAATAGGTAAATGGGCGATAAAAAAGTTAATACTTAGCTGTCTAGCAACTTCAGGATTAATTGTTTTCATAAGGGCTACTCGCTGTAAAAAATACCCTTATAAAATGGACGCTTTGATAAAATGAATCAAATCAAATTTTCCTATCGGTGCAATCGATTTAAAACCATCTTTTGCATCTAGCTTTATTTAAATACAACTCCTATAGTTTCAAACAACAGGAACTTATTCGCTATTAGTTATTCATAACTAGTAGAAAATCTCTCTTTATGACGAAAGAGATAAAAGTAATTTCTAGCGTTTCGTCATATTTTAGCTTTTTAGGAGCACGCAATGAGTAATGGAAAAACGGGCGGGTGCCCGGTAATGCATGGTAGTAATACTGTCACAGCTCAATCGAACACTGACTGGTGGCCAAACGCACTTAATTTCGACATTCTTCATCAACACGACAGCAAAACGAACCCTTACGGCAAAGACTTTAATTACGCAGAAGCATTCAAATCACTAGACCTTGAAGCCGTTAAAACCGATTTAAAAAGTCTGATGACCGAAAGCCAAGAATGGTGGCCAGCCGATTGGGGTCATTACGGTGGTTTGATGATCCGAATGGCGTGGCACTCAGCAGGTTCATATCGTTTAGAAGATGGCCGTGGTGGCGGTGGTACAGGTAACCAACGGTTTGCACCGTTAAACTCATGGCCAGACAATGCTAACCTAGATAAAGCTCGACGATTACTTTGGCCAATTAAAAAGAAATACGGTAACAAACTTTCTTGGGCCGACTTAATTATTTTAGCTGGTAATATGGCTTACGAATCAATGGGTTTAAAAACCTTCGGTTTTGCAGGTGGCCGCGAAGATATTTGGCACCCAGAAAAAGATGTTTATTGGGGCGCTGAAAAAGAGTGGTTAGCACCAAGTGATGGGCGTTATTCAAATGTAGCCAAGCCAGATACCATGGAAAATCCATTGGCAGCGGTACAAATGGGCTTAATTTATGTTAATCCAGAAGGGGTGAATGGTAACCCAGACCCGCTTAAAACTGCTGAGCAAGTTCGCGAAACATTTGCCCGCATGGCAATGGATGACGAAGAAACAGCTGCGCTGACAGTTGGCGGTCACACTGTGGGTAAAACCCATGGTAATGGTAGCGAAGAAAACGTTGGTCCAGAACCAGAAGCGGCCGATGTGTTTGAGCAGGGTTTAGGTTGGAACAACCATAATTCACGTGGTATTGGTCGCGACACCATGACCTCAGGTATTGAAGGTGCGTGGACAACTCACCCAACAAAATGGGATAACGGTTATTGCTACTTGCTGCTTAACTACGACTGGGAGCTTAAGAAAAGCCCTGCGGGTGCGTGGCAGTGGGAGCCAATTGACATTAAAGAAGAAGACAAACCAGTTGATGTTGAAGATCCATCAATTCGTCTAAATCCTATTATGACCGATGCCGATATGGCAATGAAGATGGACCCAACTTATCGTAAGATCATTGAGCGTTTTAACGATGATTTTGAATACTTTAGTGATGTGTTTGCACGTGCTTGGTTTAAACTAACGCACCGTGACTTAGGTCCAAAATCACGTTATTTAGGTGCTGATGTACCAAGCGAAGATCTGATCTGGCAAGATCCGATCCCAGCGGTAGATTACACCTTATCAGACAGCGAAATTAGTGAACTTAAAACTAAGCTACTTAACTGTGGTGTAAGCCAAGCAGAATTAATTGCAACAGCATGGGATAGCGCCCGTACTTATCGTGGCTCAGACCATCGCGGTGGTGCAAACGGTGCACGTATTCGCCTCGCGCCGCAAAAAGATTGGCAGGGCAATGAACCAAAGCGTTTAGCTAAAGTATTAAGCGCACTTGAGTCAGTACAAGCGGGTTTAAGTAAACCAGTAAGCCTAGCTGATTTAATTGTACTTGGTGGGTCAGCGGCGGTTGAACAAGCCGCAAAAGCGGCGGGCGTTAACGTCACCGTGCCATTTTCGCCGGGTCGTGGTGATGCCACAGACGAAATGACAGATGCTGACTCGTTCGACGTACTTGAGCCAATTCATGATGGTTTCCGTAATTGGCTCAAAGAAGAGTACACGGTATCAGCAGAGGAGCTAATGTTAGAGCGTTCGCAATTAATGGGCTTAACAGCACCAGAAATGACCGCTCTTGTCGGTGGCATGCGTGTTCTAGGTACTAATCATAATGGTACTTTACACGGTGTATTTACAGATAACGTAGGCACATTAAGTACCGACTTTTTCGTGAACCTAACCGACATGGCTTATACTTGGAAGCCAATAGCGAAAGGTTATTATGACATCATTGAGCGCAGTACAGGTGTAACTAAGTGGACAGCAACGCGCGTTGATTTAGTATTTGGATCAAACTCAATCCTTCGCTCATATGCAGAGTTTTATGCACAAGACGATAACAACGAACGTTTTGTAAAAGACTTTGTCGACGCATGGGTGAAAGTAATGAACGCCGACCGCTTCGATATCTAATTTAAAATTCCGTTAAGTACAAAGGCCACACAGCTGAACTGTGTGGCCTTTTTTATTTAAAGAAGTTAGCGAGTTACAAGGGGAAAGGGGAAAGTTACGAGGGGAAAGAGTAAAGTTACGAGGGGAAAGAGTAAAGTTACGAAATGCGAGATGCGAGGGGAAAGTTGCGAGATGTAGGAGGCGTTTTAACGCCGAACAAGTAGCAGCGATTTTACATCGCGTCCTAGCGCCTAGAACCTAAAGCCTAGCGCCAAGGACGCGGGATAAACCCGCTGCTACATGTAGGCGTGAAACTTGTTTCGCGCGTCTGACCGCTGAAGGCTGATAGCTGAAAGCGCTTTTACTTCTCAATACCTAACCAATAACTGTTTTGGTATATGTTTTCTTCAACTTCTTTATCGCTGTAGTTATAGATACGTTGCCAAAACAGGCGGTCGAAAATGAATTTATCTGCATCTTTATGAATAATTTTAAAATTAATTAAAGAAGCATATAAATTTTCATCATCGCCTAACACATCATCCTTACAGCTAGAGTAATCAACTGCACTTGGGCACTGAGACATCATTGCAAAACTAATACTGTTATCAGCTTCAAATTGCCAATAGGTATTTGGCGTAAAGTTAGCTCTGTTTTCAAGGCCATATTGATCAGTATAATAAAAGCTGCCTTTACCATCATCATTTATAAACCAGTATGTTTTCAGGTTACCGCTGGTGTAGCCTTGACGTAAGTAGCTAAATAGGTGCTTATAGTCATCAAGAGTGATGGTTGAATCATCAATCACTTCCATGAATTCATACCCTAAGCGAGCCTGACGCTCTTCTTTATTTCGCTCGCGCACCATGAGTGTTTTACCATCAGGCAGAGTGAAAAATTGTAAGCTGGTATCTAGGCCATTGCCGGTTACCTTAACGGTTTCGCCATTATTGTCTAAGTTGTAATGCCACTTGAACGAGTCAGTACTTCTTGGCGTATTGAATGTTACCGTTGCAGTGTTGGCTGCTGTGATGGTGAAAAATGTTGGTAAATAACGAATCGTTAATCCTTCGCCTGTATCTGAATTTTTATTATTTAAGCGACCAGTATACGTTTTACCCACTTTAAGATCAGGAACCGCAATAGATGTCAGTTTTTGTAATGCAACAACCGATGTTTGCACCTTCATAGCTTCAGTTAGCTCTTCTGACTCAACAATATTCGCAGCGTCAGCTTCATCATGATAGCTAAGAACATGTTGTAGTTTTAGCACCGCAAAATCATCGAACTGCGCAACCACTTCGGCATTAACGAGGTTAAGGTCAAACTCTACATTCACCTCGTAGCCTTCTTTATTTAGCTGATTTGCATAGGTGTTCGTAAGAAATTTGTCGCCATTAATCGTTAACGTTTTACCTTGTAAGGTCGCCGAAAACTCTGCATAAGGGAATGATGTGGTACTGCCTGAAGCCGTCGGAATATAGCTTGCTATCGATACTTCAAAATAGCTCTCTTCACCTTCGGTATTTAAATGATTCACCGTGTGAAAAGTAGTGTGATCCATATCAGCATAATACGCAGAGCTAAGCTCTGTATTTGATTTATAAAGGGTAACTACTTCGCCTTTATCGGTTGAAACATTAAAAAGCTCAACACGAATAGCATCATCGCGCTTAGCCAACACTTCCATTTCAAGAAGAGCTTGTTGATTACACTCATGCAAGCAATCAATCGCTTGGGTATTTAATGCAATCACATCAGGATTCGACCAATCAAAACGGCTTAACTCACCATTTTGAGCAATCACCCCGGCATCTTCAGTAGCAAATGCCAGCTTTACGCTACCATCGCTTGATTGCCAGTTACCCATTACTTCGCTATTGCTAAGCTCAATCGGTTGCCATGCTGCACGGTTTTCGGCAACATTAACGGTTAGGGTATATTGGTTACTTGCTTTACCATCAGAGACTTCCACAGTAAAAGCATGGTTAGCTACTTCGAATAGGCTTGGCTGTGCACTAAAAGTTACTTGATTACTGCTGGTGGTTACATTTAGCCACTCTGGCTTATCAATAATCGTTGTAGTAACACTGTCGTTTTGCTCATCTTTTAAATCAACAACTAAATTAGCTGATTCAAGTGCTTTAGTAGAGAGAGTGAGCGAGCCAGAAAGCGTCGGTGCAGTATTTTGCTCTACTTTTACATCAGGCGTTTTATCTGTTGATGAACCGCCACCACAGGCTGTTAGAGCCAGAGTCAGTGCCGATACGCTGAGGAGCTTTTTCATTTAGGTCCCTTAAATTTATTGTTCTATTGAAGTCAAAGAAATTTAAGTTACCTAAAATGGGTAATTCAGTAAAGTGAATATGTAACTGAACGTAAACAAAAAAGGTGAGCTAACTTGCTCACCTTTTCGAAGAAGGGGTTATTGCGCTTGTTGCGCAACATGGTCCATATATTCGTCAAACGTGCCCTGAAAATCGATAAGTTGTTGGTCTTTAATATCGATGATACGAGTCGCTAATGATGAAACAAACTCACGGTCGTGGCTTACAAAAATCAGTGTGCCTTGGTAATCTTTTAATGCGTTATTGAGTGCTTCAATGGCTTCCATATCCATGTGGTTGGTTGGCTCGTCCATAATTAGCACATTGATGTCTTGCATCATTAACTTACCAAACAATAGACGGTTCTTTTCACCACCCGAGCAGTTACGCGCTTTTTTGTTAGCGTCATCTGCGGTAAATAGTAAACGGCCTAACATAGCGCGTACCATTAAATCGTTGTGCTTAGCTGTGCGCCACTGCGACATCCAATCGAATAGGGTTAAGTCGTTATCAAAGTCTTTGCTGCTGTCTTGCGGACAATAACCAATGCTGGCATTTTCAGACCACTTAACTATGCCTTCGTTGCTTTGTAATTCATTCACTAGGCAACGAAGTAGGGTGGTTTTACCAACACCGTTTTCACCAATAACCGCAAGCTTAGCGCCAGCTTCAAGTAATAACTCACCACCACTGAACAGGGTTTCACCATCAAAGCCATGACCTAATTTAGTTAGCTCTAAAGCTTGGCGATACATCTTTTTGCCTTCATCAAAACGTAGTGATGGACTAATACGACTTGATGCTTTTACTTCATCAAGTTTAATTTTATCCATGCGCTTAGCACGAGAGCTAGCTAGTTTTGCTTTTGATGCATTAGCACCAAAGCGGTTTACGAACTCTTGTAGTTCGTCTATTTCAGCGCTCTTCTTTGCGTTTTCAGCAAGCAGTTGTTCACGCTGCAAGCTTGAAGCTTCGATCCACTTTTCGTAGTTACCAGGGTAAATTCTAAGCTCACCGTAGTCGATATCGGCCATGTGAGTACATACCGAGTTTAAGAAGTGACGGTCGTGCGAGATGATAATCATCGTACACTTACGCTGGTTAAGCTCGTTAGCTAGCCAAGTAATGGTATGAATGTCGAGGTTATTGGTTGGTTCATCAAGTAGCAAAATATCAGGGTTTGCAAACAGTGCCTGTGCTAATAACACACGTAGTTTCCAACCCGGCGCAACGTTTGCCATTAAACCATAATGAAACTCTTGTTCTATGCCCGCTTGGAGCAAAATTTCTTCTGCACGGCTTTCTGCTGTGTAGCCATCCATTTCAGCAAAAATGCTTTCAAGCTCAGCTACTTTCATACCGTCTTCTTCACTCATTTCTGGTAGTGAATAGATACGGTCGCGTTCTTGTTTAACTTTCCAAAGTTCTGCGTCACCCATGATCACTGCATCAACCACTGTGTATTGCTCAAACGCAAACTGGTCTTGACTTAGCGTACCTAGCTTTAAACCCGGAGCAATTGACACATTGCCAGAGGTTGGAACAAGCGCACCGCTTAAAATTTTCATAAAGGTTGATTTGCCGCAGCCATTTGCGCCAATTAAACCGTAGCGATTACCGTTACCAAACTTAGCTGAAATGTTCTCAAAAAGGGGCTCTGCACCAAATTGCATGGTGATATTTGCGGTTGAAATCAACGAATTGTTCCTAGAAAAATACTGACAGGGTTATGGGCGCAGCAACTGCGAAAATAAACAAGCAATAGGGTAAATAATAGGCCGCGGATTATACAGATCAGCCCCAAAGAACGCTATTAAAAAGAAGAAAGTTTCAAGGGGAAAGAGTAAAGTTACGACAATTAAGCCCTTAGGACTGGCTTTAGCCGGGAAGTGTCTTAAGTTACGAGGGGAAAGAGTAAAGGGGAAAGTTGCTAGATAAGAGATGCGAGGTAGTAGCGATTTCACATCGCGTCCCAGCGCCTAGAACCTAGCGTCCAAAACCTAGCACCTATGTTTCATTCGTAGGCGTGAAACTTGTTTCGCGCGTCTAAGAGCTGAAGGCTTAAAGCTCTTATTTATTTTTGGTTCGGCACTGAAGTACCTCCTACAAGACCTCCTACAAATGAAACAAATATGAAAAAAAACCTGAAAATATATAAATATAGTTAATACTTTAGGGAAATCGGGCGATAATACTAAGTAATATGACAGTAGAGGTGGATTCAATGTCTGCAGGTATTTCTTTCAATAACTTGAGCATTACAAAAAAAATACACGCCATAACATGCATTGCTATAACGGCATTCGTGATCATAGTAGTAACTAATTTTATAGCGATGAATGACAACAAAATCTCGCTCGACGAGCTAGAGAAATCGTCATATCAGGTAGTTAAACTTACATCAGCAAACGTTGCGCTACTTGAAAAACTAGATGAGTTATACACTCAAGCGGTCACGTTTGGTGAATCAGACTTAGTTGATAGTGCTGCGCAAACGTATAAAACGATTAATGAAAATCTACAAAATATCATCAGCATTAACGACAGCTATGTGCATGCCGATACCAAAAAACAATTAGAGCTTTACGCACAAACCTCGTCGAGCATTGCAACCTCAATGATCGATGGTACTGCCGATTTCAGTAAAATTCAGCAGCAAGCACAGCAAAAAACACAGCAATATGAGGCTGTACTAGCAGGCTTTAAACAAGCACAAACTCGCGCAGATGATCGTTTTTTTGAACTGGTTCAAGCAACTAAAGCTCGTTCAGATAACGCACTTAATTTAATGCTTGTAGTGTCTGTTGTATCGCTGATCTTACTAATTGTTACCTCTATTTGGATTGCTCGTGGAATTGGCTCATCAGCAAGTGCTGCAGCAAATAACTTACGTCTATTAGCAGATGGTAAAGGGTCGTTAAGCACGCAACTTGAAGTACATGCAAAAGATGAGATTGGTCAGGTATCGATTAACTTCAACGCGTTTATTCAACTGTTAAAAGCTGCGGTACTTGAAGTAATAGCTGTTTGTGAACCATTAATGGAGAACTCAACGCGACTAGTGCAAGGTATGGAGCGAGCTGAACGCGCGACAACTAAACAAACATCAGATGCTGATATTGTTAAGCAGTCGATGGAAGAAATGCGTCAAAGTGTTGCTGATATCTCTCATTCGGCGGCAAACGCATCACAAGCTGCGCAAACAGCCGAGCGAGAGGTTGAGCAGAGTAAAACGCAAATACAGCGCTCTGTAACCGAATCTCGCACATTGAGTGAAGAAATAAATCAAGCTTCATCAACGATTAATCAACTAGCTAATGACACCAAAAATGTGACGCAAATCTTAAATGTGATCACCTCAATTGCCGAACAAACTAATTTACTAGCGCTAAACGCGGCTATTGAAGCCGCGCGTGCAGGTGAACAAGGACGGGGCTTTGCGGTTGTTGCAGATGAAGTGCGTGAACTGGCTTCTAGAACATCGCATTCAACAAACGAGATCAGAGAGCTACTTTCTACCTTAACAACTGCGGCAAGTGATGCTGTAAATGCGATGAATTCAGCACGAGACATGGCTACAAATAATGCAGAGGCTGCTGAAAGTACTGGGCAGTCTATTGATAAGATCTCTGAACAGATCTTAGAAATTAACGGTATGAACTCACAAATTGCAGCAGCAACTGAAGAGCAAACATCGGTTGCGAGCATGGTAGTCGAAAATGTGTCGAACATGCATATGTCATTTGAAGAAACGATGGACTCATTGTCGGCGGTGCGTGATGTCGCGAAGAACCTTCATTACTTATCTGATTCATTACTCGACGCCACTGCAAAATTTAAAGTCGAGTAATTTAAGCGAATAAAAAACCAGGCAATGCCTGGTTTTTTATTATCAGGAGTTGGTACTTAAAAAGTACCAACCACTTTTACTTTGTCTGTGACTTTTGCAGCATCAATATAACCAATGGCGTCACTGTTGGTAGCAACAAAGTCAATAACAGCTTGATCGTTGCCAAGTTTTTCAGGTGGAGTGCCTTTGCCTGTAAATACCAGTTTTGACCAATAAGCGTTTAGCTGGCTGCTCGACTTGCCAACCACCTTATCGTTAAACTCATCGCTTACGCTGTTGCCGTCTTGGTTTACCGGGTTTACTTTCGTGCCATCATCAAACGATTTTGCTTTACCGAGGTAAATCTTTTTGATTGTACCTTCATCAATAGCATTGCCATTTGCAGGGTTCACAATTACAGCAACGTCAGCAAAAGCTGCGTGCGAACATAAGGTGACCGCTGTAGCGATTAATAATTTTTTCATCATGAACTCCAATTAAAAAACTAAATCAACAGCAACAGCAACAACGTCGGTTTCTGTATCTGAAATGTCATCTTTAAAGCGACTGAAATCCACTTTTAAAGCGGCTGATGGGTGGAAGTCATAACGAGTACCAATGGTATACACATTGCTTTTCGCTTTTACGCCCTCAAGAACCTGATTAATACCGGCATTTAAAGCAGGTACTGTAGGTAGTGCGTTATAGCGGTTGCTATCGTGTTTGTCGTCGTTATTTTCGTAAGTTAAGTGCACAATCCACTCATCCATACGGTAACCAACAGATGTATAGTATTGAGTTTGTTTAGCAAGAGCGCTGTTTTCTACTTCAAACTCAGTGTATTCAGCGTCAAACAAAATGTTGTTGTAATCAATCGAAAAGCCCACTGCGAAGAAAGAGCCATCATCTTCGTCTACAGCAATATCATCTGCTTGATCAACAAAACCTGCGGCTCTCAGTGTTTGCTCTAGGCCATTAAGCGCAATACCCGCGTCAGTGTCGTTTTCAATGGCAATGCTTGTATCTGCTACAAAATATGCAGCACGGGCGCTGAACCAGTCATAGCTCATCGTCCAGTTAATACCTGCAATATCGTTAAGTTCTGTATCGCCATTAACAGATACCACTGCAATATTGCCATCGAAGCTACCGTAGATAACTTGGACTGTTGAGTCCCAATCGCCTAATTGCGTATTGTGTAAAAGGCTAATACCTTCATACGTTGAAAATGGTAAGTTATAAACAGACTGTGGCGGACGAACCCAACGGTAAGTGTAACCAACATCTAAAAAGTCTGAATAGCGATAAAAAGGAACGCGTAATTTACCCGCACTGACTTGTAGCTCATCAGTAAACTCATAGGTTAAATAAGCCCATTCAAACTCAGCATCAAAATCATCACTGCCACGAGCCACAATTTGTGCTGTAGCGCTTAGCTTTTCTTGTAAGTCAGCGGAGAGCTGTAATGCGAACATACTTTCGTTTTTAAACGAAATATCATCATCGTAACCATAGAGGGTTGCGTTGTCGTCAAGGGCTTTACCGCCGACAATTGAAGCGAAGCCGTTTATGCGAACTTCTGCCATTGTGTTTGCAGACACAAAAGCAGCACATAGAGCCAATGCAATAGGAAGTTTTTTCATTGTGTATCCCTAGTATTTAGTATGGAAATGTTGATTTCACTTAATATTATAGTCGTGCGTAGCGAAATGGGCGACACAAGTTACAGATAATTTGTAACTACATCAACGAATAAGTTGCTATTTTCACTAAAAAAGGGACTAAAAGTGGATAAAGTTGCGAGTTTCAAGTTACAAGGGGAAAGAGTAAAGTTACGAGATTCGAGGTAGCAGCGATTTTACATCGCGTCCTAGAGCCTAGCACCTAGCGCCTAATGACGCGGGATAAACCCGCTGCTACATGTAGGCGTGAAACTTGTTTCACGCGTCTGAAAGCTCTTGCTTTGTCGCAACTCGATTCTCGTTGTGCTTACTTACTCAAACTTACTAAAATCAACTTCTGGCAAGCTCTCAAACCCCGGGCGGGCGAAGAAATACCCTTGCATTAAACTTACGCCGGCTTGGCGCAACCATTGATATTCTTCAACTGTTTCAATCCCCTCGGCAAGGGCGGTTATGTTGAGTTCTTCAAACATAGCAATACAATGATTAACAATAACTTGGCGCGCTTTATTAAGGTGAATATCACGAATTAATTCCATATCCAGTTTAATAATATTGCTCTGAAAATCAGCCAATAAGTTTAAACCCGAATACCCAGAACCAAAGTCGTCGGTTGCGGTAATAAATCCCAGAGATTGATAATATTCGATCACGCGTTTGATGTGTGAACTGTCTTCAACTTGCTCAACCTCGGTAAACTCAAACATAATTTGTTCTACCGGAAAGCCATATTGTTTAGCAGCTTCAAGGGTTGTTCTAATACAGCGCTCAGGCTTGTAAATCGCGTTAGGTAAAAAGTTAATACTCAAAATCGAATCAAGCTTCAGCTTAGCTGCAAGCGAAATCGCTTTAATGCGACAAAGCTGGTCGAAGGTATAGCGGTTCTCATCGTTAACTTGTGAGATAACAGAATAAGCCGACTCATTATTAGGCCCTCTAACCAAAGCCTCATAGCCAAAAATGTGTTTATCGGTGCAATCAATAATTGGCTGAAAAGCCATTGTAAAATCAAAGCCAAGTTCTAAATTGTCTTTACAGTTATTGCAACCAGTAGGCTGGCAATGAGTTTGCTTGTCGTGCATGCTTACCTCAGACTAAAGTCTTCTTAATACATAATAGTGCTAGTAAATTGCCAATTGTGCAATGTTGTTGAGTTAAAAGTATAAAACTATAGGGAAAATGCGTAACTGAAGTTTTTCTCTGTGTAGCGCAGTGCCCCTCGGTGCTTCTGTGGTTCAAATATTTTTCGCACAAAGAGGAGTGAATGAGAAGACAGTGAGGATTTATCGTATTTACTGTCCGTATGTTTTCATAGACCTACTAGACCTTTTTCTAACCACAGAGGACACAGAGAGCACAGAGGAAGATAAGAAGATATTAAAGTGTACTTTCTCTAAAGCGAAGCGTCTCATAATCTCTTTGTGAGAGTGGTTCTTCTCTGTGCAGCGCGAAGCGCCTCTGTGTCCTCTGTGGTTCAAATATTTTTTGCACAATGAGAAGTGAATGAGAAAACAATGAGGTATAAAAACTTACTTCTCTAAAGCGCAGCGTCTCTTATCCTCTTTGTGAGTATTATTTCTTCTATACAGCGCTTCGTTACTTACGCTTGAATATATAAAAATTTCCCGTTAAAAATACTTAAAATCAATTTGATATCTTTTTAGTACTTAGCTTTAATGATATTTTAGCGCCAAGCAATCTTGCCAATATAAAGGAAGTAAAATGGCATCCAAAACCGTCGAATACTACAACCAAAATGCACAAGCATTTGTAGATGCCACACTCGATGTAGACCTCAATGAACTTTACGACGAATTCTTACCGCTGATCCCAAAAAAAGGCGCTTTACTTGATGCCGGTTGTGGCTCTGGCCGCGATGCTTTCATCTTTAAAGAGCGTGGTTATAGCGTAGATGCATTCGATATCAGCCCAGCTATGGCAAAGCTGGCGTCAGAATACTTAAACCAAGACGTTGCAGTAAGCAGTTTTCAAGAGCTAAACGACGTTGCCAAATACGACGGCATTTGGTGCTGCGCAAGCCTTATTCACGTAGCAAAAAACGACTTAACCGACGCATTCAACAACCTTGCACGTGCATTAAAGCCACAAGGCATCGTGTATGTATCGTTTAAATACGGCGACGGCGAGCGCGAACACAACGGCCGTGAATTTACCGACCTAAACGAACAAGCCCTTGAGAGCATTATTAAAAACACCGACCTGTTTATTCTCAAGTCATGGCAAAGCGCCGATCAACGCCCAGAGCGCGCCACAGAAACATGGCTAAACGCCATTCTGCATAGAAGAACGATATAGTAGTTTAATGCGGTATAGCAGGTTATACCGCAATTCTCCCAATATTGTATGGGTTTTAAAGAGTGACTCTACCTAAAATCCTATATTTGCAATAGCTTTTCATGCTAGATTGTTCCTAAACTAAATAGCCAATATTCAAGCCACAACAATGCGTTATGAGCATAAATGGCAAATAAATCGGCGTAAACAGGGAACAGTTCATGAACTTTAATGCACTATTCAAAAGTACATACAAGGCTTGATTGATGATGGCCATGCAGCAGCAACTCGATTTTATTGCATACATTCAGCGCATGCTGATGGAAGGCGACTTTAGTGCTACCTATAAGTTTGCACTATTGCATGCGTTAGCTGATGTTTGTGTTGAGCAGCCAATGATGTATGAAGCTAGCGAGTTAAACATTGATCTTGCTAAGCTTGCTGAAAAGTTAATAGAGCTTTATTGGCACCATGCAGTGCCATTTTCTTCTGCTCACAGTGGTGAAAGTGCTTTACTAAAACAAAATTCGGGGGCGCAATCAAAAGTAATTGCGGTGCTATATGAGTGCCAGCAAAACAATATTCGTAGCTTGCGCCAGCTTAAATTAAGCCCTTACTGGCACACTACTTACAAAGCAGCTTTAGACACTTTAAAAACAGGCCCGTTGTGGCGCTTACAAATTCTCGCCAAACAAGAAGAATGCTTTTTATATCCGCACACAAAAGGAAAAAGCTATATCACTCTAAACGCAGGCATAGCCGCTTGTTTTAGACGCTTTTACGATTTAGTTGTCTATTTAGCTAAAAATGCATGGCTACAAAAGATTCAAAGCATTAAGCACAATCAAGCACTTATTGGCCCGCAAAGCCAACTGCATGACTTTTTATTTGGTTTCGACCGCGCAGCACTTAACAAAGCAAAACCAGTTTTAGTCGAAATACAAAAAGGCCAGTGCTTTTATTGTCAAAAGCCACTCACTAGCGCGATAGAAGTTGATCACTTTATTCCATTTGCCCGCTACGCTAACGATTTAGGTCATAATTTTGTTGCTGCCCATAGAAGTTGTAATAACAGCAAAAGCGACTTTTTAGCAGCCCAGCTGCACCGTGAACGTTGGCAAGATCAAAACCTAGATCGTCACAGCCAGCTACTCACTGATGAACTAACTCGCTATTTTCATTGTGATGTAGACAAATCCCTCGCTGTAAGCAACTGGGCATACCAAGTTGCTAGCAGCAATGGCGCCAAACTCTGGCTTGCAAAAGATAGGTTTGAGTTGGCGGGGAGTAAAAATGTCCACGCGTTAGATTTAGTCGCGCAGACAAAGTACAAATATGATTCTTAATGAGCTTAGATTTAAGTTCCATATACCTTTTTTAAATGAAATCAAGCAATAACTCATTGTTCAGTTGCAGGCCAGTGCTGAGGTTTTCCCCGTGTTCACACCCGAAATTTAATTAATTCAAGCTGAGGGAACAGTGAGAACCTCGGGGCGCCGAGAGATTCAAAAGAGAAGTCGGCGTTTACTTCTCTTTGGTTGCCGTCGCCAACGCGACATTATTATCAAATTTTATTAGAGCTTTATTACCACAACCATTACAAATCAATGAGTAAGTATCTTTACGCTTACTAACTTTCGTATTTTGAACCGTACATTTTATACATGGTGCTTTCATCGGAGTATTTGTATTACAGTTTGAGCAATTGACATAGTACCCATATCGTCCTGAACGGGCTTCAAGAGTGTGTTTATTACTACAATTTTTACACTTTAAGTGTATGACTTTAGGTTCCTCAGCACTTAATAAAACCTCTTCTTTAACTTCACTTTTGTAAATTGATTCGGGTTCATTAAGGGTTACTGGTGACTCGTCGTTTACTGGTTGCTCGGTTGATTTAATATTTTGAGCTAAAAGAAACTGACAAATCTTAGATAGGCTTTCCTCATTAAACCATGGGCGCACGTTAGTTGAAAAAAAGTGTAGTGTGTTAGGGGGTGATGCTGGCAACTTCATTATTTCTAAAAGCTTATCAGCTATAAACTCTGACTTAACTAATCTATCTTCAAGCGATTTAGGCATGCAATCTCGATTGATTATGGCATTACTCGATATTGCACAGAGACTATGCCATTCACGACCACCAAAATTTTGCTGTATTTTGCCAAACATTTTGGGAAGTAACTGCTCTGCGTTACTCGTCACTAAACTCTTTAATAAGGCTTGTTGGAGTTCAACTTGCTTTATTGGTGATGGCATACCTTGCCATTTTCCTCGATAACTACGGCTCCATTCTTGATGCTCATTTATGGCAACTTCGCCCGTTATGCTTTTTGATTCGATTAAAATAAACCCATATGTATAAACAATTAAGTGGTCAATCTGAGCTGATTCGTTATTGTGCTTAAATTTAACATCATTGAATACGAATACTTGTGGATGATCTTTAAATGCTCGGCGCAAATAAAATGCTACATCTAGCTCTTGCTTGTCCCCGGCTTTAATCTTGAGTGATTGTGAAGTTGAAGGTGCTTTATCTTTTAAAATCATGAGAAGTCCGTTCTGTCATGTATTCGTATAGGGTACCACCGAAATGCAAAATTTAAATATTAAACTTAATGATGGATTTTAGGTAATGAAATTAAATGCATTTCATAGCTTTGTGTTTATTTCTCTTTGATTACCGCAACAACGCGACATAACTAAATAAATAGTTAATAGGCCACTTTTTCCACACCCTAAATTTGGTACAATATGGCCTACCAAATTACACAGATGTAATGTTATGAATAAATGGATTTTATTACTCGCTACTTTGATTGCGAGTTTCAACACAGTTGCTGATGAGCAATATTCAAAAAGTCGCTGCGATAGTATTGAGGCTGAGCGCGAGGGTATTCGTAAAAGAATGAATCGTAGCTACACGGCAAGGCAAGGTGAACGTTGGAATCAGCGTTTAGATGAGCTTTTTACGCTGCTTGCGAGACACTGCAAACACCCAAAAAGAAGCTCTGGTAATGGCGGTAATTATACGTATCGCTCAAACCCTACCTCACTTTTAAACACCAAAGTACATAACTCTACGGTGTATTCAAATTCATATAATGACGATAAAAAACGCCATGCTTGGGGGCAATTTTATCAATTACCTGATCGCTGTAGAGCGAAGGATATTCAGCAGGCTGATTTTGTATGGTGTAGCGAAAATAAAGCTGAGCAAAAGGCGCTATTTGAATCGGCTTGGAGCGGTAAAGCAAAAGCAGACAATAAAGATGTTGTTATTACAGTAAAGCCGACGATTACAGAAATAAATACAAATAAAGCCACAAACCAAGACGTGATAAAAAGCCCGATAATCGAAGCACCCGTTAAACACGTTACGGCACCTTTAAATGAGAGTGTTAGTCAGCAATCTAATAAGTTGAGTGACCTTAAAATTTGGCAATTAGCCTTGGTAGGCTTAGCGGCTATGTTGTTTGTGTTTGGTCTTTATGGTTGGTTTAAAGATTGAGTTGTTATACAGGCTAAAGCCCGACCTACAATGCCTCGCAACGCGCAACTACAGTTTCAACACCTCTCCTTGCAAGCTTGGGGAGTCTGCAATACTGGTTTGGAGTTGTTCAATCAACAACTGGGCATTCGCTGATGGCGTGCGTGAATGTGGCCAGAGGGCGTAAATTGGCCTTGCGGGAATATTATGGGGGGAGTCGATATAACTAAAGTTGCTGGTGTCGTCTATACAGCAAATTTCACTCATGGGTAGCAAGCCAATGCCATAGCCTGCTTCAACCATTTTTCTGGCGATTGTAATATCAAAACAAAAGCTTATGTGTTCATACTCGGTTTTTAATTTGTTAAGTAAACCGCTGGGTAGTTGTGACTCTGAATAGGGCAGTATCAACCTTGATGTTGGGGCATCTTTCTTTGTAATTAGCTTTATTGCGATCATGCCTAGGCGCTTTTGAAAATAGCTTGAGTCTTGTTGTTCGCCAATGCGAATGGCTAAGTCAAAACGTTTTTGGCTTAGTTGGCTGTTGGCATTACTTGGGTAAATGTGGAGATTTAACGCAGGGTTTGCCATTGCAAACTGATTAACTGCACCCATCAGTGGGCCTGCAATGATGTTTTGTGGGCACAACAGGTAAAACTCTTTTGCGGCGGGCGAGTCATTTAATTGCTCAAGCTGGCTGTTAAGAGCAAGCACTTGCTCGCCTAACTCGTTATACAGTGATTCGCCTTTGGCGGTTAACACAATGCCTCGAGCTGTGCGTTGCAGTAATGGTTCGGCGAGCTTTTCTTCTAACGCCTGAATGCGCCTTGATAGGGTTGATAGATTCAGTCCTAGATCTTTTGCTGTTTGGCTCATGCTTTTACGGCGCGCTATTTCAATAAATAAATGCAGATCATCCAGCATACGACTCCCTCAATCTTAGTTTGCATTTTCGTGACTGTTGCCACTTGCGTTGTATAAATATAGTAACGCCAAGGAGGACATATGAAAATTCATTTTACTTTTACTGCGGCATTTTCGTTTTTAATGTCGTTTTTACTTTCGGCATGGGTCACTTATGTCAACTTAGGGCTGAGCGATACATTTTTTCTAAGTTGGATGAAGGCGTTTGTCAATGCGTGGCCTGCTGCATTTGTGGTGGCTTTTACGGTTGCCCCGCCAATTCGGGCATTGGTTTTAAAGTTATATAGTAAGGAGTCAGTATGATTAATATCGTGGCAAAAATTATCCCAAAGGCGGCATTATTTGACGACTGTAAAGGGCGTTTACAGGGCATTTTAGCAGCCACTCGTTCAGAGCCAGGTTGTAATCGTTTTGAGCTGTATGCGAGCAAAGAGCAGCGTTGTTTGTTTTTAGTTGAGCAGTTTGAATCGCAAGCCGCTCTTGATGAGCATTATGCTAAGCCCTATACCCAAGCAGTGTTCGCGTTTTATGAAAATGCGTTGGCGGAGCCGGTTGAGGTAGAGGTGGTGGAGGAGTTTTAGATTTAATATTCACAAAGAGGATAAGAGGCGCTGCGCTTTAGAGGTAATTAACTAATTGGCTTAATTTAGTATCTCATTGTCTTCTCATTCACTTCTCTTTGTGAATAAAGGTATTTGAACCACAGAGGGCACCGAGGCGCTGCGCGCTACACAGAGAAACTTAATGCACAAAGAGATTATGAGGCGCTGCGCTTTAGGGGGAATTAACTAATTGGCTTAATTAGTATCTCATTGTCTTCTCATTCACTTCTCTTTGTGAATAAAGATATTTGAACCACAGAGGGCACCGAGGCGCTTCGCGCTACACAGAGAAACTTAATGCACAAAGAGATTATGAGGCGCTACGCTTTAGAGCAGTATACTTTAATATCTTCTTATCTTCCTCTGTGCTCTCTGTGTCCTCTGTGGTTAGAAAAAGATCTAGTAAGTCTATGAAAACATAAGGACAGTAAACACGAAAAATCCTCATTGTCTTCTCATTCACTTCTCTTTGTGAATAAAAGTATTGGAACCACGGAGGGCACCGAGGCGCTTCGCGCTGTGCAGAGAAACTTAATGCACAAAGAGGTTATGAGGCGCTGCGCTATAGATAACTTCTTGTCTTCCTCTATGCTCTCTATGTCCTCTGTGGTTCGAAAAAAGATCTAGCAAACCGCTCGTTTCTTCATTTAAACGCACGAAACACGTTTCATACATACAGAAAAAACTAGGCTACTGGGGAAGTACTGCATTCGTAGCCTAGTTTAACAAGGTTGAAAGGGTTACAGCATATAGAGAATTTGCTTGGCTTTTTTTCGGGTTAAACAAGCGGCCATTGGGCGTTTTGCAAACAGCTTGGCTGAGACAGTATGCTCTTTGCCCATGTATTGGTTGTGCAGAGTTTGCACATTGACTTTGCAGGTCACCGAATTTGTGTTTTCTACATAACGAATTTCTACTCGTTCTACTTTTTGAATTAAGTTTTTATAAGGGTAGCCTTCATCGGTATCAAGCTGCGTTATTACCGGTTGATTGGCATAACTAAAGCTTGAGGCACACAAAAGTAATAAAATAATTAAGTATTTCATGGTGGTTGTCCTTGTCTTGTTGCGGTTGGCTGTATGAGTATTACTTGTGTTACGACTACTGACAAACGATTAAAAATTACCTATGCTTAAGTTTTTATTAATCATGAATGCGTATGCAGTTACCTCCATTAAAAAGCCTTTGGTACTTTAAGCACGCGGCAGAGTTAGGTAGTTTTAAGCTCGCGGCAGAGCAATTATTTGTTAGCCAAGCTGCGGTTAGTCAACAAATTCGCCTGTTAGAACAACAGCTTGATTGCAGTTTATTTACTCGTCATACCCGCTATGTAGAACTAACTCGCCAAGGCGAACAACTTTTACCCCATGTACTTAAAGGCTTTAGTCATTTGCAGGCTGGTGTACAGGCTGTTAGTCAAGATAGCCACCCAAATACGTTAAACTTAACTGTGTTACCTTCTTTCGCCAGTGGCTGGTTACTTGGTCGTATTAGCGATTTTCAAAACAAATACCCCAATATCAAAGTGCGTATAGAGCCTAGTGACCAACTTGCTGACTTTTCATCTGGACAGGTCGATTTAGGTATTCGATTTGGGCAAGGTAGTTACCCGGGTTTGCATAGTGAGCTTATCAGTGACGACAGCCTATTTTTGGCTTATAAACCTGGTGCCATTGATGTTCATAAGCCCCTAAAACCACAGGTTCTGGCACAAAAATTAATTAAAGATGTGTGCCCAGATGCAGAGAGAGGCTGGTTAACTTTGGCTCAGCAACTAGCTGTCAGTCCAGATGCGCTCCCCGCACTTGAAATCGATAATGCAGCATTGGTTATTCAAGCCACGTTAGCAGGGCAAGGTATTGCATTGGTAAGACGGCGCTTAATCGAAACTCAACTTCAACTTGGTCAGCTAGAGATTTATCCAAACTTTGAATATCAATGCCAATTTAAGTATTACCTTGCTGCGCCGCCCGATCATTTTAAATGGCAAAAAGTACGGCTGTTTAAAGCTTGGTTGCTTGAGCAGTTTGCTATGGATGATCAGCAGTTTGATAGTGGAAATAATCAATCTGAAGACTTTTAATAAGTATTGCTCGTGGGATATGTAAAAGCTTGCACTGGTAATTTATCAGTCTTTTAGGTGGGTTTAGCGCAGATTTCTTGCAGTTTTATTAGAAACTGCTAATCTGTACCCCTAACTTTTACAGTGACGTAAATTAATGATTAAACGGATTTTAATGACAACAGCGTTGTTGTTGCCTAGTTTTGTCTGTGCGCAGCAATCAACTCCTTCAGAAGCTTGCCAATCTATGCAAGCAGAACGTGTAGAGTTACAAATAGCCCTGCGCAAAACCAATCTTCTCGACAAAATTGAAGCTTATAAACAACGCATTCAAAGCTTGTCGGCACGAATATCTGAAACATGCTTTAGTGAAGAGCAAATAGCAGAGCTTAAATCGTCTTTGTATAACCCTGACATTAATGAGCTTGAAAACACTTTGGCAGAGCCATTAACTGAGCAAGCCTACATTAGCAAACAAGCTGCATGGGAGCGCTTTTATGTTATGCCGCCACGTTGCGCTGCTCGCTCATTACAGCTGCAAAATCTAGAGTCGTGCTTTGAAAATAAGCAAGTTCAGTTTCAGCAGTTTGATATGTTATGGCAGCAAAAAAATGCTCAACTTGCCCGAACAGAAGCAAAGCCTACTGACCCTTTTCATGAGTTTGTATTACCCAGTAAAGCTGAGCGCGCAAAAATTAGTATGGAGCAAGAGCTAAAGCGCTACAGTTATGGTACAGATTCGTTTTTACCAACTAACATAATTGTGTTGTGTGTTTTAGCTGTACTGGTGTTTTTTGGTTTGATATTTGTGTTTCATTGGATAATGCGCCCACGTCCAATTGTAAAGTGAGCCAAATGGGAAGTTAGCGAGAGTAAAGGGGAAAGTTGCAAGGGGAAAGGTTCTAGGCAAGATAAACACTGTTTTTAGTCGTTAGATGTTAGGTGTCAGCCGAGCTATGGGGTTGGTTAGGTCGGGTGTTCTTCCCAGCGATTTAAGCCTTGTAGGAGGTACTTTAGTGCCGAATAGAATCAAACATAATCCATGTAAACCTTTTCAAATTTTCTATATTCAGACGCGCGAAACAAGTTTCACGCCTACGGGGGGAAGCATAGGCGTATGGGTTTAGGCGCTAGGACGCGATGTAAAATCGCTGCTACAGACTAGCATCTCGTTTCTCGCTACTTTTCCCTCGTAACTTAAGACAATTCCCGGCTAAAGCCAGTCCTACGGGCTTTAGCCTCGAAACTTGTAACTTTCCCCTTGTAACTCGTAACATTATCACTCATCCGTTTTAAACTGTTTGGCGCGCTCTTCTGCGTCAATCAAGGCTTGTGATTTTGGCTGTTTGGATTTGCTTTCAATCACAGGCTTCTCGTCTGAACTGGGATCCCAAGCAGGGTCAAGTGATAAGTTGGCAAATGGGTTATGTGGCTTATCATCTTGTTGCTCTAACTCTTTATCAGCCTCTTTAAGCTCATCGTCGTCATTTAACTCTTTAGAAACATCAACCGTTTCTTCAATTGGCTGTGTCGGCTCTTCTAAACTAAATGAAGCGGGTTCATCTTGCAGCTCTTGCTCAAGTGCTTGTAAAGCTTTAGCTAAATCATCATCGCTAATATCGTCTTGATCAGCTGTTGTATTTGGTGCAGTGACTGTTTGATCTTGTTCAGTGAAATGATCAGTAAAAGATAAATCATCATCCATTAATGAAGATAAGTCATACTCAGGTACCTCATCTTTTGCAGGTTCATCATCAGCGATAGGCTCTTTAGTTGAGTATTCATCAAAACCAAACGATGAAGATGCAGTAAAGCTAGGCTCTTCTATTTCTGGTTTCTCAAGTTCGTCAATTTCAGGTTTTTCAAGCTCTTCTACCTTAGCTAAAACTGGCTCATCGTCAGCGATAGGCTCTTTAGTTGAGTATTCATCAAAACCAAACGATGAAGATGCAGTAAAGCTAGGCTCTTCAATTACTGGCTTTTCAAGTTCGTCAATTTCAGGTTTTTCAAGCTCTTCTATCTCAGCTAAAACTGGCTCATCGTCAGCGATAGGCTCTTTAGTTGAGTATTCATCAAAACCAAACGATGAAGATGCAGTAAAGCTAGGCTCTTCAATTGCAGGCTGATCAAGCTCACTAATTTGAGGCTTTTCAGGCTTTTCTATCTCAGCTAAAACTGGCTCATCGTCAGCGATAGGCTCTTTAGTTGAGTATTCATCAAACCCAAACGATGAAGATGCAGTAAAGCTAGGCTCTTCTATTTCTGGTTTCTCAAGTTCAGTTATTTCAGGAGCCTCTAGTTCTGGCTCTTCAAATGGCTGGGTCTCAGTGATTCGTGGTTCGTCTTCTGCGATAGGCTCTTTAGTTGAGTATTCATCAAAACCGAAAGAAGATGTAGTAAAGCTTTGCTCTCCTAAGGCCGGTTCATCTTGTTGAACGTCATCAGATTGACTATCTACTTCTTCGTTAACGGTGAACGATGAAGAAAGGTTTGCGAGTTTAAGCTCTTGCTCTAGCTCGCGTTGTTCATCTAAAAAGTCATCTTCAGAATCATGCGTGTTTTTCTCGTCGTAGCCAAGTTCAAGATCTTTAAATTGATGGGCATTAGCAAAATCATCTGCAGGAGCGGGTTCTTCTGATGTTTTAGATTCTTGCTCGTCTGTATCATGCTGAGCACTAAAGTGCATAAGTTCAGATAGTTCATCACTGCTTTGTGTTTCGATTGCCGAAAAAGCATTGTCAGGTACTATATTGCTGTCCGCATGCGGATGATCTTGTTCTTCACTAAGCACGGCGGCAGTTGCATTTTTTAACTCTTCAGCTTCTTTTTCAGCGGCAGCTTGCGCTTCTGCTGCGGCTTTTAATGCTTTAGCTTGCATCAAGCTTTGTTCAAGCTCTGAGTCTTCGTCTGCTTTTTTGCTTTGACGAATACGCACAATCACTAAACCTGCAACAAGTAGCACCAACAACACAATTAGGCTTGGCATAAATAATGAGCTTGAAGAGCTATCATTGTTTTCTGGAATTGGAGCTGGAGTTGGTGCCGGAATAGGTATTAGCGCCGAATCTACTTTTGTTTCAGGTTCAACTGGTTTTTCAGCAGGTGCTGTTTCAGCTTCAGCACTTTGGGGTTTAACTGCAACAGCTTGCTCTTGAATTGCAGGGTTGGTAGTTGATTCTACTACAGGTTCTTCAGGAGCATCAGAAATCGTAATTCGATCAACTTTTGCTGGCATTTCTGTTTGCTCTGCAGGTGTTGAACTTTGCTCTATTTGCTGTTGCTGTGATACAGGCTCTTGAACTTGGGGTTCTGCAGCTAATTGCTCTGGCTGAGTTTGCTGTTCGTTGATTTCAGAAGGTTGCTCAACAGCTGGTGTAGTCTCTTCTTCAGGCGTAGCTAGAATTGCACCAGAATGTACATTAGGGTTGGCTGCTGTCGCTGAATTAACAGGAACGATTTCTTTAGTTTGTTGTTCTAGTTTTTCAAAGCCAGCTGCGTTATTTACAGGGGTGGGATTTTTACAGTTTTTTTCATAGTTTCTGGCAGCAGATCGGTAGTTCTTATTGCTGGTATTAAAGCGATACTCGTGCATTTGCTGTTTTAACAAAATACACATAGCTTCGTTGTACTGCGCTTTACTCGTAAAGCTTAAGCTTAGGAGTAATAAGCAAAAAGTTGTTCTAATAATTGGCATAAGTTCAGACCAGTAAGGTTTAATTGATGAGCCGACAGTTAATTAATTCTAAGCTGAGACGGGTAATTTATCCACATTAGGTTAACAAATTACGACTATTCGTATTAGCTAATCAATTACCATGAGCGCACGGTATTCGTCGTAAGCAAATTGGTCGGTCATACCGCTGATATAATCTTGAATTAGGCGGCAGCGATAATAAAATTCGTAGGCGGCAAAATGATCTGGTTCGGCTTTTAGGGCATCAATGGCTTTTTGGTAACTATTTAAATGTTTATTAGACAGCTTTTTAACTAGGCGTGTTTCAATTAAATAGTTTTGATCGCCTCTTAAAACACGCTTAAAAGCTTCTGCATCAAGGGTAAGTAAAGGTTTATAGCAATCGAGTAAACCGCTAATAATACGGTAACCTTGCAGCTCTAAGCGCTCTACTTCTTTGTGGCAAAATACATGCTTTAAAGCTACCTGTTTTAAAGTGAGCGTAACGGCGTGCAAGTGACTGCGGTCTTCTAATAAAGCCTGATTAAAATCACCGTGATAAATGGCTTCTATATTATTAATAAACCGGTCTGCCGCGTAACTTACCAATGGGTGTAGCAAAGTAACTCGCAGATAGATAAAAAACTCACTGTTAAAATTGTAGGGCTGCTCTTGAGCTTTACTTAATGCATAATCAATCGCTTTTTCGGCAAAGTCACTGTGCTTAGTATCGTTAATGGTTAGGTTAGTGAGTGTGCGGGTGTATTGATCTTTTAGCTTTTCACATAGCGACTCAACACTAATAATGCCCTTTTCTACGGCATCTTCAATATCGGCTAAACAATACGAAATATCGTCGGCAGCTTCCATAATATAGCTAGCAGGATGACGGCAGTATTGCTCAATTTCGAGCTCAGTTTGCAGTGCATCTATAAAAGGTTTTTCGCTAAAGTAATAACCCACTTTTTTCATCAGGTAATTTTTATCTTGCGGACTGTCTTTTTTCGTCATGCTGGCCGGGCGGGTGTATTTTAAAATTCCGGCACTTTGGCTGTAGGTTAAGTTTAGTGATAGTAATGAATGAATTATGCGAATACCTTGGGCATTACCTTCAAAGCTTTTGATGTCTTGTGCTAGGTGTTTAAAGATCACACTAATGCCAATACCTTTACAGCGCTCTGGTGTTAGTGCGTCTAAGTGTTTTTCAAACCATTGGTTGATGGCTGCCTCGCCAAAGTGACCAAATGGCGGGTTGCCGATATCGTGCATTAGGCACGCCATTTCTACTAGGCTTTCAAGCGGTCGTTCAAGCCCCGCTAGGCCATACTCTTTTTGTTTTGCATCACTAAGCTTATTAAAAATTGTTTGTACTATAAAACGGCCTACTTGTTGTACTTCAAGCGAGTGAGTTAGTCTTGAGCGCACTGCGGCGTTGCGTTCGAGTGGAAAAACTTGGGTTTTTTGTTGCAAGCGGCGAATTGCAGCGCTGTTAATAATGCGGCCCCGATCACTTTCAAGCGCAGTGTGTAAATTATTGGTAGAACGCATTTCGCGTGCTGGAGTTATTTTCTTACCAAAATCGATCATTTCTCATTCCCACAAAGCGGTAAAATCGGGCTTTTGCGTGTTGTTAGCAAAATTTTGCCAGTTATTAAATTAAATCTAACAGCTTGTATCTTAAATTAAAATATCCATTTTTATTAAAGTTATTACTTTAAATAAGGACCTTTATTCATATATTATTCAGTTCTACGCACTTCTTTATTATCTTTAATTAGAAAGGAAAGCCTTTTGGCTGTATAAAAATGATGTCGGAAGTGACAGATTTAAAGTAAATGGTTCACGTTTAAAACGTAGTGTGAAAAAGCTAGAAAGCATGATCACAAAATTTTCAAAACAGTTTGATAAAGTCACTGAGCAAATCAACAAATTGAATTAAAAAGGGTTTCGCATGCGTATTTGGCAATTAGTTTTAGCAAGTTTATTAGCGTTCAGCTCGATAGTAAAAGCGGAGCAAGAACAATCGGTCGTACTTATTTCGATAGATGGGTTTCGTTGGGATTACATTGAAAAACACCATGCAAAACATTTAAAAGCAATCAGTGAGCAGGGTGTTAGAGCAACTAAAATGCGCCCTGTTTATCCGACCAAAACTTTCCCTAATCATTTGTCGATTATCACCGGTTTATTACCTGTTAATCATGGCATTGTTGAAAACCGCTTTTGTGATACTGAGCGCAACGATTGCTACAAAATGGGTAAAGGGAAAGACGATAGTACATGGTTTAGTGGCATTCCGCTTTGGAACCTCGCACAAATGCAAGGCTTAAAAGCAGCAACCTACTTTTGGCCTGAGTCAGATGCGCGCTTTAACGGCATGCTGCCTGATTACTTTTATCATTATTCTAAACACAGTGATTACCAAAAGCGTGTTGATCAAATTATTCAGTGGTTAAGCTTGCCAAAAGCACAGCGCCCACGTTTGGTGATCAGTTATTTTTCGCTGGTAGATAGCATGGGACACGAGTTTGGTCCTGATGCTAAAGAAACCTATGATGCGGTGCAAAAGTTAGATAGTTTAATGGCGGATTTATCTAGCCGCTTAAAAGCGCTTGATGAAAACATTAATCTAGTGATTGTGTCTGATCATGGTATGGCGTCTGTTGATCCAAACCTTAGTATTAAAATTGATAGCCTACCTCAAGACGAAAACTTTATAGTGCAAAACACCGGTCCACGTGTTTTATATTATGCAAAACCAGATAGTAAAGCCGACATCAGTGGGTTTAGTAAAAAGCTCGCAAAAGCGGCTGAGGGTCGTTACATCGTGCTAACTGAACAGCAAAAGCGTGGTTATCACTATAATAAAGGCCCGCGAGTTGGCGATATTATTTTGCAAACCGATGCACCTCGTGTGTTCACTGATAGTAAAATGGCAGGCTATTTGGGCACTCATGGCTATGCCTATAGCGAAGATATGGCTGCAACTTTTATTGCCAACGGACCTGCCTTTAAACAAGGCCTACGTGTAGATGAAGTAAGTAATTTAGATGTATATCCGCTTATCGCCAAAATCCTTGGTCTTGAGATTTTAAGCCCAATCGATAGTGACGGCGCAAGTTTATTCCCAGTGGTAGTTGAAAAGCTGTGAGGGGAAAGGAAGCTGTAAGCTTTAAGTCATAAGTTTTAATTTAGTTTGTGGCTGACCTTGCCAAGGTTAAATACGATATCGTAGGCGTGAAATTTATTTCGCGCGAAACAAGTTTCACGCCTACGAGTGAAAACGTTTGGCGCTGGGCGCTAGGATTTAGGCTCTTTGACGCGATATAAAATCGCTACTACAGACTAATATCTCATATCTCGCATCTCGAAACTCGTAACCTATAACTTTGTCACCCAGCCATATTCACCATGGCTTTGAAATTTATAACTTTGGTTATTGGCATCAAATTGGCCTTGTAGGGTATTTTCTGTGAGGGTCATCACCGCTTGATAGTCAGCTTTAGCATGAGCATTGACCTTCCCAAACACACTTCTATCGCCATTACTGGCTTCTATAATGTTACTGATCTCTACGGTGTAACTAAGATATTCGTCTATTACTAAAATAAAGTTATCGCCGGGTTGTAAGGTTTTAAGGGTATCTAAATCAAACTCGCTGAATGCGGTGTTTGCTAACTGTTCGGGTAAACGGCCTTGTTTATATAGGTAATCGTGTGCGCGGTCAGATAACTGGTTAAGGGGCGCAGTTAAGTTCACAATTGGCTGCGGGGCTATTTGATCTGCTTCAGCTTTGTAAGAGGCAATAAACTGCTGAGTGCTGGGTTTTGTTTTAAAACCATCACTTTGAATATGCCATTCATTCAGTGCAAAGGCTGTAAGCGGCAAAATAAAGATTAATGCAAGCGTCCTGTTCACATGTTTCTCTTACGGGTTTTTATGTTAACTTACTGTTAGTTTTTACCTTAAGTTAACAAGTTGGTCAATAGATAATCAGTAAGTAGTTGCTTTTATTATCGTGTCGATAAAATTAATTTGTTTTACTCGATTGCTAATGCTGAGCATAATCCGCGTTTTTTTGTCACTGAAACTCCAAGATTAGAGGTACCGACCATGCGCGGCTGGATCATTTATAAAGATAGCCAAGGTTTGTTAAAGCAAGAAACCTATGAAGTAGAACGTTTACTTGCGGCAGCAAAAGAAGAGGGTATAGAGTTACAGGTTTATTCGCCTGATCAATTTGATCTCACTATCACTCGTGAAGATGGTAAAAGTATTTTAATTGATGGCCAGTCAGTACAACTACCAGATTTTGTTATTCCTCGCATGGGTGCAAGTACAACGTATTTTGCGCTGGCGATTATTCGCCACCTTGAGCGCTTGGGTGTTTACTGTGTAAATAGCTCGCAATCAATTGAAACAGTTAAAGACAAACTGTTCGCGCAGCAAATTCTAGCTGAGTGTAATTTACCAACACCAAATACTATGCTGGTTAAGTTTCCAGTGAATATTGATTTAGTTGAAAAGCAAATTGGCTTTCCTGTGGTTATTAAAACCTTATCAGGCTCGCAGGGCAGTGGCGTATTTTTATCAAAATCAAAAGAAGAGTTTGATGACTTAATGCAGCTTATTGAGGCTGCAAATCCACAAGCAAACATTATTCTACAGCAGTTTGTTAAGTCCAGCCATGGCCGTGATTTGCGAGTACTTACTATCGGTGGTAGAGCGGTAGCTTGTATGGAGCGTAACTCACAAGGTAAAAACTTTAAAGCCAATGTGAGTGCCGGTGGTACAGGTAAGTCATTCCCTATTACACCAGAAATTGAATGGCTTGCAACACAAACTGCCAACGTACTTAATCTTGATGTAGCGGGCATTGATTTATTGTTTGATGAGCAACACTTCAAAATTTGTGAGGCAAACTCAAGCCCAGGTTTTGAAGGCTTAGAAGGTGCACTGGGTATTGATGTAGCCAAAGAAATTTTGCACTTTATTCGCATTCGCTTAGGTATTTTCGATAAGCCTACCGTGGTCAAAGAGCCTTGTTTAGAGGTGGTTTAATTTTGTAGAAGGCGTGTTACTAACACGCCTTTTTTGTCTCATCTGTATAGTAATCAAATCTTAAAATACTACAAAAGTGTACAGTGCCATTTAGCAAATCATAGGATATGGTAGATTTTTAATTGCCATGGAGTATGTGTACATGAGTCAGCTCATCAGCCGAGCAACTGCGGGGTTAGTGGCCGTTATTATTGGCTTTACCAGCTCAATAGCGCTTATTTATCAGGTTGTTATGGTTTTAGGTGGCACGCCTGATTTAGTTGCTAGTTGGGTGCTAATGCTCGGTCTTGCTATGGGATTGAGCTCAATTGCTTTGTCTTATTATTATAAAGTGCCCATTCTTATCGCTTGGTCAACAACTGGTGCGGCACTACTTATTTCAAGTGCCCAAGGGTATAGCTTAAATCAAGCTGTTGGCGCGTTTATGTTCTCTGCGGCGCTGGTGTTTTTGTCTGGCATTACTGGCATATTCGAAAAAATGATGAACAAGATACCAAGCCAACTAGCTTGTGCCATGCTTGCTGGCGTACTGGTGAATTTTGGTATTGATGTATTTAATTTTATGAACGAGCTACCTTTAGTGATTGGTTTAATGGTGGCCGTATATTTGTGCGGGAAACGCTATTTCCCGCGTTTTGCTATGCTTGCCGTGGTTGTGGCTGGCTTTTTAATGGCAGGTCTAACGGGGCAAATCGATACAACTAGTTGGCAATGGAGAATGAGTGAGTTTGCTTATATTGCTCCTGAGTTTGATCTTAACGCTATGATAAGCGTTGGTTTGCCGCTATTCATTGTGACCATGACATCGCAAAACTTACCAGGTATTGCCGTGTTAAAAGCACACCATTATAAAGCACCCGTGTCGGCCGCTTTAAATGTTACCGGGCTATTAAATGTGATTATTGCGCCATTTGGTGGCTATGCCATTAACCTTGCGGCCATCACCGCTGCCATTTGTATGAGCCCTGAGGCTGATAAAGACCCAAGCAAACGTTATTGGGCAAGCATTGCTGGTGGTGTGTTTTACATTATTATGGCGCTCCTTGCAGCTACGCTAGTTGGTTTGGTAGCAAGCTTGCCACAGGCATTGATTTTGGCGTTGGCAGGCATTGCCCTATTTGCAACCATTGCCAGTAGCTTACAGCAAGCATTAACTGAGGCGTATTATACCGAAGCCGCTATCGTGACCTTTTTAGTCACAGCTTCAAACCTAACCTTATTCTCGGTCGGTTCTGCATTTTGGGGAATTGTTGCAGGTACGGTGACCTTAGTTATGACACGTAAAGATTGATGTCAGGTTTCTATATTAAAAAGGCCCTAGTTACTGTATATAATAGCTAGGGCCTTTCGTTATTTAAGTAATGGTTTTATCACTTCAAACATGGCATTGATATGGTCATCACGGGTATTCAATGCAGGTATATAACGGTATTTATCACCGCCTGCATGTTCAAAAATTTCGCGATTTTCACCTTCTATTTCTTCTAATGTCTCTAGACAATCGGCACTAAATGCAGGGCTGATGATTGCAATATCTTTAATGCCTTCAGCAGGGTAGCTTTCAAGTGTTGCGTCAGTGTAAGGCTTTAACCATTCTGCTTTACCAAAACGGCTTTGGAATGTAGTTACAGCAAAGTCTTTCTCAAACCCAAGTTTTTCGGCAACTAAACGAGTAGTTTGCATACAAAAGCAATAGTATGGGTCGCCATTTTCTAAAAACTGTTTAGGTGTACCGTGGTACGAAAACACTAGCTTTTGTGGTGTGCCGTGGGCATTTAAATCTTCGCTAATGCTAGCAGCTAAAGCATCAATGTATATAGGGTTATCGTGATAACCATTAATAAAGTGAAGCTCTGGCACCCAGCGCCACTTACGCAGTACATCTGATACCGCATCAAACGTTGAACCAATGGTAGTGCTTGAATATTGCGGGTACATTGGCAGCACAATAACGCGTGTGATGCCTTTTTCGCGAAGCTCTTCAAGGCCAGCTTCAATTGATGGGTTACCGTAGCGCATCGCCATAACTACATCGGTGTCTTGGTGTCCTTTTTCCTTTAAAAGGGCTGCCAGCTTTTTGCTTTGCTCTCGGGTAATGTGAGTCAATGGTGAGCCGTTTTCAGTCCAGATACTTTTATAAAGTGCCGCTGAGCGTTTTGGGCGTAAAGTAAGTACAAAGCAATAAAGGATGATCATCCAAATAAAACGTGGGATCTCAACGATGCGAGGATCTGATAAGAATTCGCGCAAGTAAGTTCTAAGTGCCGCGGTAGTAGGTGCATCTGGGCTACCTAAGTTGGTCAATAAAATGCCCGTTTTTTTGTTGAATCGGCCATCATGTGGCTTATCGGTTATGGCGGAAAATCGCGACACTGAGTGCTCCTTTAGAAGTAATCGTAATATAAATCACATTGTAACGAAGTAAGCTGAATATGTGATCACTTTATTCGCTAATTTTTGATCATGATTCTGAAAGGATTTGGTTTTTTCGTTTCAAGTTGTTGTAGCTTAGCAATTGATTTGGCACCGAACACATGCCCTTTTGGTAAAAGCAAGATACCATCATAGCTTCTAAGTGCATGGCCGAGTACCATGCCGTTTTTAAGATCCTGTGCCGTGAGAATCTTCATAGTGCCCACTTTTTGATCACTAGCACAGCTGATTTTAAGGCTCCCTAACACTTCTAAAATCTTTGGGTGGTAGTGAGTACCGCTATATAATTGTAGCTGATCGAGTGCGCTTTCATAACGGCTGTTGTCATTTACTGTGATATGAGCAATTGCTTGCCAAAAATCACGCGCTACAGCTAATATCATTGCCGTAATTGGAATTTCTTTACCTTTTAAGCCCTTAGGTGTGCCGGAGCCATTGTAGTGTTCAAATTGGTAATAAATTGCTTCAGATACATCATGTAAATGGGGAGCGGGCATTAGCATTAGCTGAGCGGTACTAGGGTGTGTGTAAAATAACTTTTTTTGGTTCTCTGTAAGCTCTCTGGTTGGCTTTTTATAAAGCTCAGGCTCCATGGCGAGCAAGCCAATTTGTGCTAGGTAGCCTGCCATTTCTGCCATTTCAATATGTTTTTTATCTAAACCAAGATGTTCAGCAATTTGTTTGCTGGTAGTGGCAATGTTTTGTGCTTGCATACCATCAAGGTATGGGTTGGCATTAATAAAGTTATATAAAATCTCAAAGGTACTGCGATGCTCGTGTTTTTCACGTTCGTTTACTTCTTCTAGTTGTTTGAGCACTTTTCGAATTTGTAGAGTGCGCTTTTCGACCATTTGCTCAAGGTTGTTGTTTAGCTCTTTTAACTGGCTATTTTGCGCTTTTATTTTTTGCTCTAACTGCTTGTTTTGGCGCTTTAATGAGGTTTTTTCTATGCCATCACTGATGTTGCGCAGCAGTAACTCATTTTGCCAAGGTTTTTGAATGTAAGCATGGATCCTACCTTTATTAACAGCGGCAATGGTGTTGTCGATATCTGAGTAACCAGTTAACAAAATCCGTTGAGGCTCAGGGTCTATATTGAGTGCTTGCGCAAAGAAGTCAGCGCCATCTATGTTTGGCATTCGCATGTCGCAGATAATCACATCAAAACTATAGGTAGCTAAAATTTTTAGTCCCTCAAGTGGATCTGCACAGGCTTTTGCAGTGATGTTATTCGCTGATAACAATCGCAAAAGAGTCCGCAAGACGATTTCGTCATCATCGATGCATAAAACCTGAATATGTTGTTTGCTAACTTTTTCAGCCATAGCGCTTTACTGTGAATCATCGTTAATCAATAACATAGCCTTAAATCCAGCCTTGTGCTAGGTTTTAAAAGAGACAAATAAAGTTTGAGATGAAAATGGATGACTTTAAGCAAGCCTACTTATTAGAAAAAGCGGCCAGAGAAGAAGCTGAGCAATTGCTTGCAGATAAAAGCAGGATTTTAGTGGCATTAAACAGTGAGCTTGAGCAAAAAATTGCTGATTTGAAACACCATCAAGCCATGTTTATTCAAGCTGAAAAAATGGCTACTTTAGGAACACTCTGCGCAGGGGTTGCGCACGAAATAAATAACCCGCTTGCCTATAGCATCAGTAATGTTGATTGTTTAAAAAACTATTGCGATTACTTTAGTGATTTGCTCGCTGTGTGCGATGAGTTTGCTTGTAGTGAAACCGATAAAGTAACATTCTGTAAGCAATTAACTGAGCTAAATAAATTGCATTCATTTCGCTTTGTAGCCGAAGAGCTACCTGACTTAATTAGCGATACCTCACAAGGATTGCAAAGGATCAGTAAAATTGTTGCTAATTTATTAGATTTTTCGCGGCCCAAAGGTCACGACAAGCAATTTGCTGATATGACAGATGCAGTAAAAAGTGCCGTAAAACTATTAGCAAACCAACTGCGTGATTGTAATTTACATACCCAGTACAGCCCTATATCACAAAGTTGGTGTAACTTACCTGCAATAAGCCAAGTGATAGTCAATATCCTAATTAATGCAAAACAAGCCTGTGATAATCAAAAATCAAATGCTGAAATATCTGTTGCAGTATATGAGCTCGAACAGCATATTTATATAGATATTGAAGACAATGGCGCCGGCATGTCAGAAGAAACCATTGCGAAAATATACGATCCCTTTTACACCACAAAACCTGTTGGAGAAGGCACCGGCATGGGGATGACCATGGTGTATGCCATAGTGCATGAACATCAAGGCTGTATTGATATTCAAAGTACAGAAGGAATGGGCACACGAATTAGCTGCGTGTTTCCTGTGCAAAGTCAGGTCAGGAAAACTGTAACTAGCTGACAGTATTTCAGTTGTTGCAAAAATTTGTGAATTCGCTAGGGTAGGAATACACCCATAGCAAACCAACATGCAAAGGCTCAATATGCTAAATCAACAAAGTTCGGATGTGTTTAAAAACTACCTCGCGAGTCAAAGCGAGACTAATCAAGTTAGTTTGGACCAAGTGCTTGGTTATATGTCTGGTCTACTGGCCTGCTCAGAGTTTTTTGGGGAATCAGAATTAGCAAATTATATTGCTGACAATGATGAAGCGGTATTCAACACCTTAATGACAGATTCAGAGCCTCGCGATGCGATGATTGAATTGCTTGATAACATCACCGAAGCACAAGTTGAACAAAAGAAAATCTTAGCCGAATTATACCCAAATGAAGTAAACAGCAATGAGCCAAGCCAAGCATTGCAGGACTTTTGTAGCGGCTATATTGCGGCGTATATTGTGAACCAAGATATTTGGCACAGCGACTTACAATTTTTACTTAAAGCTGATGATCAGCAAGATAATGAAAGCGAAGATGGTCAGCTGTTTATTGATAATTTTGAAGCAACTCTCGATTTACTAACGACCTTCGCGATGTGGGATCAGGCGCTGGCAAATCACCCTGAACCAGAAAAACTAGGCGAAGGGTTTGTCACCTTCTTTAATGCGCTAGACGAGAGCTTATCTGAGATTGCCACTATGGCGTTAATGCTTGAAGATGAAAAACTGGCGATGCTTGAGCAAGATCAGTAAACATTTCCCTTCTCAGTAGAGATAAGCTGATAGTTGCATTATTTTGCTTATTTCTACTGAAAAACGAATAATTTCTGTTTGTAAAGTCCTATTAATACTACAAATGGGAATGTTTATACCTAAGTCGTACCTTATTTTTCTTCCCTTTTGTGTATTTGTTGATAGGATGTTTTGTAAGAGTTAACTCGCAGGCTTGAGTTAACTTTCAAAAATCGTGATTTCTAAAATCAACAACACGTGCTTAGTGCTTTTCTTAATTTCTCCAAAAGGGGCGTTTTTTTGTTTTAAGGAAAGCCGGAATATCAACAGGATACACATGACAACACATTCTTTAAGTATGCTGGCCGTTGCGGTTAGTGTGGCTGTTTCTGCGACTTCAGTGCAGGCAGCAGAGCAAGCATCTGCTGCTAAAGCAGATAAAAACATCGAACAAATCTCAGTATTAGGCTCACGAGTTGCCAATCGTACGGCTACCGAATCAACATCGCCGGTTGATTTGATTGATGCTGACGACTTAAACAAAGGTGGTTTCACTGAACTGGGCCAAAGTCTGCAAGCGACGGCTCCTTCATTTAACTTTTCTCGTACGCAAGTGTCAGATGGCTCTGACTTATTTAGACCTGCGACTCTTCGTGGTTTACAGCCAGACCAAACGTTAGTGCTTATCAATGGCAAACGCCGTCATAACCAATCTATTTTTGGTTTAAATGGTACTGTAGGTGCCGGTGCTGCGGGTACCGATATGAATGCGATTCCTCTTACTGCGTTAAAAGGCGTTGAAGTACTTCGTGATGGTGCTGCTGCGCAATATGGTTCTGATGCGATTGCCGGTGTTATCAACTTATCGTTAAACGATTCAACCGGTGTTACAACGGGCTATGTGCAAGCTGGTAGCACTGGTGAAGGCGATGGTGACACTATTTCAATGGGTTTAAACCGTGGCTTCGACTTAGGCGATGAAGGCGGTTTCATTAACTTTTCTTTGGAATACCGTGATGCGGATGGCACCAACCGCGCAGAGCGTGATATTGGTGGCTCAGTTGATGTGCCCGCTGGGACGCTATCTGATGATGTTCGCTGGGGACAAGGTAATGCTGATAGCGAATTTACCTCTGTGTTTTATAATATGGCGTTACCTTTTGGTGAGACCGAACTTTACTCATTTGGCGGATACTCAAACCGTACTGCGCTAGGTAATGGTTTTTACCGTAATTTTGACCAAGCAGCGAAGAACGTTGTGCAAGTATATGGCGATGGCTTTTTACCTCGCATAGATAACGAAGCCGAAGATATTTCGTTTTCACTTGGACTGCGCGGTGAGTTAACTCCAGATTGGAGCTATGACGTATCTGCCGTATATGGTGAAAATAGCTATGATTTCACATCTAAAAACACGCTAAATGCGTCGTATGCTGCTGAATATGTGGCGAATAACCCTGATGCAAGCGATGCTGATATTGTTGCAAATGCAGGCCCTAACGGCGGGTACTCAGGGGGTTTTAGATTTGACCAAACGACTATAAATGCAGACCTCAATGGTATTGTCGATATTGGCCTCAGCGAGCCTTTATATGTATCTGTGGGGGCTGAATATCGTAAAGAAAACTATGAGATCGTGCCGGGCGAAGAAGCCTCTTATGCGTGTGGTTTAGCTAATTCAGATACTTCATACCCTGCGGTAAACGACAGTAGCGTATTCGCTGAGTGTGGTTTCCAGGCATATAACGGTTTACGCCCTGAAGCATCAAACAAAGAGAGCCGCCACAGTTATGCATTTTATGTAAATGCCGAAACGCTGATCACTGACGCATGGCAAGTAAGCACAGCGCTTCGTTATGAAGATTTCTCTGATGCCGGTGATGACATCATTGGTAAGCTCGCAACCCGTTATGAAATTACCGATGACTTTGCCGTTCGTGGTGCCATTTCTTCTGGCTTTAGAGCACCATCTCTACAACAAAGTGCGTATACAGCTTACACCACAAATTTAGGTGCTGGTGGCGTATTACTGCAATCATTTACGGCAACAGCAGGCTCTGATTTCCCCTCAGCACTGGGTGTTGATAACCTCGGTCTTGAAAGCTCAGAAAACTTAAGTGCAGGTTTTGTTTATAACGTAACAAGCGATTTATCACTGACCGTTGATTTTTATCATGTTGCAATTAAAGACAGAATTACTCTTGGCAGCTTAATGTCTGCGGATGATGTGGCATTTAGTGCCGAAGCTGTCGCTGCACTTAATGCAACAGGGGCACAGCAAGCTAACTATTTCTCAAACTCGGTTGATTCAACCACCAAAGGTGTTGATATCATCGCTTCGTATCGCACTGATTTGTACGATGGTAATTTCTCAGCAACGTTTGCAGGTAACATTAACGAGACTGAAATTGATGATGTGAATGCACCGGAAGGGATTCCTGAGTCAATTGCCCTTGATGATTTACAACGTAGTTTCTTAACAGACGGTCAACCAGGTGAGCGTGCAACGTTAACATTTGAATACGATCGCGGCGATTTCAACAGCATGCTACGCTTTAATTATTATGGTGAAACAGACGTTAAATACTTTGGTAATGACCACATTGGTTTGCCTGATGAGTTATCACCTACAGGTGAGTTTAAAGACACAAGCACTGTTGAGTCAGCAGTATTAGTTGATGTTAACCTTGGTTATCAGTTAACTGACGAACTGATGCTATCGGCGGGTATTGATAATATCTTTGATGTAACTCCAGACGAACTTGGCGAAGACGAAGCTCTTGATTTTATTACTAACCAAGCATTCAAATACCCTGTTCGTGCATTACCTTATGGTTTTGATGGTATGACTTACTACGCAAAACTGAGTTTTAGTTTTTAATTCCTAAGTTGAAGTGAAACTTAAATAGCGCCTCAAGGCGCTATTTTTTTGCTTAATTGTAGTATCCGACATTTGTCGCTATAATAAGTGACAGTTGTCTTTTTGGCGAGGTGGAAAATGAATGCTGTTGAAATTGATTATTTAGGTGTGGTGACTGATGGGCGAGTGACTATCAATTCAAATACTCTTGATGAAATAAGTGTTGCAACACAAGGCGTGACAGTCAGTGCGATTAAATCACTCGCTAAAGAGCTAAATTGGGACGCTAATAGCTTAGCAGCCTCAATCGGTACCACTATGCGTACACTCGAAAGATATAGTAAAGACCGAAAGCGGTTGAATGCCAAGTTGAGTGAAAATGCGTTAGAAGTGGCACGTATTTCGTCACAAGGGATTGCTTATTTTGGTGATGTTAAACGCTGGAACGAATGGCTTAGCACCCCTAATATTCAATTTGCTAATCAAGAGCCAAAGTCGGTGATCCATACAATCCGCGGTCGTGAGCTTATTAAACGCGTGATACTAGGGCTTGAGTACGGGTTTACCGCTTAATGATTTGCTACCGAATAGCACCCAAAATACATAATGATCTAGCTAACGCGTTATCTGGGCTGGGTGGTTTGTATGCACAAGGACGGTGGCATTTTGTTGGTAAACCTATTGTGTATACGGCAAGTTCACGCTCTTTAGCAATGCTTGAGCGATTAGTGAATGACACAACGGATATTTTAAGTACAAACCTGAGTATTACAACGATTCAAATCCCTGATGATCTCAAGATTATTAGGCTAGTAGCTAGCGAACTTCCAAAAGCATGGGATGATCACCCCTACATTACAGAGACGCAAGCGTTAGGTTCTGATTGGCTAGCATCGATGGATGCAGCCGTACTTCAAGTTCCTTCTAGCATATGTCCTGACGAATACAATTTTTTAATCAACCCATTGCACACAGACATAAGCAAAATAAAATGCATTGATAGTAAAGAATTTTTCTATCCAAATCGATTGGCTGTAAAGCTTTGAAATAGTTATTGAGAGGAAAGTTTGCGTGTTTCGAGGTGCGATACGAGACATGAGACAAGAGATGCGAGGTACGAGTCTGTAGCAGCGATTTTATATCGCGTTTCTCTCGCACTTTTTTGGGTTTCCACCTGCATTTAAACACTCCAAAATCTGTCTAGTAGAATGCTTCCAAATAACAAAATCCAACCTGCAACTATAATTGTGTAGTAGACAGTCGAGTTTATTATTGGCTCTAAAGTGAAGTGTGGTGAAAATAATTTTTTTAGCGGTTTAAAGAATAGCTTTGGGTTTAAGCTACCCGCTAAAATTATAAGTGAAATTGCTAGACAACTAATGAATTCGAACCAGTTTAGACTTTGTAATATAAGCGAATTAACACCGACAGTTAAATTAATAATTGCTGCCAATCCGAACAAAATAGATAGCAGCTTTTCCTTTTTATTAAGCGTTTCCATACTGTAATACTCCTTATTACATTATTTAATACCTTATATTTCGGTAAGTTACGAGAAACGAGTTTGTAGCAGCGATTTTATATCGCGTTTCCTCTCGCATCTCACACCTCATATCTCAAGTCAGCAGGTCTTCCTCACCAATGTCGCGGAATAAAACCGCTGCTACGTAGGCGTTATGCTTGCATGGCGCGCGAAACAAGTTTCACGCCTACGTCCAATCGTTTTACATTTGTGTGGTGTTTGAGAGTTCATGGCTGAAGCCATTCCTACAAACGACATTAAATTTGTAGTAGCGATTTCATATCGCGTTTATTCTCGCATCTCACACCTCATATCTCAAGTCAGCAGGTCTTCCTCACCAATGTCGCGGCATAAAGCTACTGCTACGTAGGCGTTATGCTTGCATGGCGCTACGTCCAATCGTTTTACATTTGTGCGGTGTTTGAGAGTTCATGGCTGAAGCCATTCCTACAAACGACATTAAATTTGTAGTAGCGATTTTATATCGCGTTTCCTCTCGCATCTCACACCTCATATCTCAAGTCAGCAGGTCTTCCTCACCAATGTCGCGGAATAAAACCGCTGCTACGTATGCGTTATGCTTGCATGGCGCGCGAAACAAGTTCCACGCCTACGTCCAATCGTTTTACATTTGTGTGGTGTTTGAGAGTTCATGGCTGAAGCCATTCCTACAAACGACATCAAATTTGTAGTAGCGATTTCATATCGCGTTTATTCTCGAACCTCACACCTAGCTCCTAGTACCTTGTCCCTAGCCCCTCTAACCTCGAAACTAGTTACTTGTAACTCGCTCGCAAATCTCGCGCATTTGATGTTTTATTTCGGGTTCTTTTTCATCGAATATTTTATTGATACGTTCGATATAGGCATGGTTTTCTTCGAATGGTACGCCGATTTCGTAGGCATCGGCGGCTTCGCGTAGCATTTCTTTATCAAACTCACTGAAGATATTGATCATTTCTTGGGCTTTTTCTCGCTCAATACCCAGTGCCTCAAAGGAAGAGCGACCCATGCGCATAGTGCTGTCATATGTTTCGCGGATAATATCGCGACAGCCGTAAGCCCATAAATCGTATACATGATGGCGATCTACAGCGCGGGCAACCACATGTAAATGCTGATAATTTTGCATCGCATAGCGGACTAATTTAGTGATTTGTTCGGCATCATCAAGCGCAACAACCAGCAGTTTTGCATCTTCAATACCTGCAGCACTGAGTAGGTCAGGTCGAGTTGCATCACCAAAAAAGTTGCGAATACCAACACGCTCCAGCGCTTCAAGTTGTTTGTAGTTGTAATCAATCACGGTGGTTTTATAGCCGCCAGCTTGTAAAATACGGTCAACAAGGCCACCCATTCTGCCTGAGCCTGCAATGATCACATGGCTATCATCAGGGAACTCTTCTTCATCTCGTTTGGCTTGTTCACAAATAAAGCGCGGTGCTATCACACGTTGATACAGAATGAATAAGCCCGGCGAAAGCAGCATGGATAAAGTAACAACCAGTAATAGTTGGTCGGCAACGGCTGTGGCTAAAACATTATTAGACACACTGTAAGCCAGTAGTACAAAACCAAACTCACCAGCTTGTGCGAGCCCCAGTGCTAGTAACCAAAGTGCAGCGCCTCTTAGCCCAAAAATACGGCCTAAAATTAACAGCACAACTGTTTTAGTTACAATCAGTGCGCCAGTTAATAGCATTATGGTAGTAAGGTTATCTGCGAGTAATTGAAAGTTGATACTTGCGCCAACGGTGATAAAAAATAGCCCAAGCAGTAACCCTTTGAAGGGATCGATATTACTTTCGAGCTCATGTTTATAAGGTGAATTTGCAAGCACTACACCTGCCAAAAAGGTACCAAGCGCAGGTGATAAGCCAACTAATGACATCATCAAAGCGATACCAATAACAAAGAATAAAGCCGTTGCGGTAAATAGTTCACGAAGCCGTGCTTGTGCTACAAATCTAAAAATGGGGGCGGTTAAATAGTTACCACCAAAAACGACGAGCGCTATCATACCTAAAGTAACCAGTGCAGCTTGCCAGCTCTCAAGACCTGCTACCAAGCTTAAACCAGCATGACCGTCTTCGCTTGCATAGGCTGTATCTGCCATTACGGGTGCTAATTCTGGTAAAGCTAGCAATGGAATTAACGCCAACATAGGAATAACAGCTATATCTTGGGTGAGTAATACGCTAAATGAGGCTTGGCCACCATCTGATTTTAATAGCCCGCGCTCTGAAAGCGTTTGCAGTACAATTGCGGTAGATGAGAGCGATAAAATTAAACCTATTGTGAGTGCCGATTGCCAAGCATGACCAAATGCTAAACTAATACCAGTAAAGGCTGCGGCTGATAAAACCACCTGTCCGCCACCAAGACCAATAAGCTGTTTTCGCATTGACCAAAGCGCTTTGGGCTCAAGCTCTAAGCCAACAATAAACAGCATCATTACCACACCAAACTCAGCAAAATGCTGGATGGCAATCACATCAACATTTAAAAATGTCAGTGTTGGCCCAATAATAATACCCGTGAGTAAGTAGCCAAGCACTGAGCCAAGCCCAAACTTGCTGGCGATAGGCACGGCAATAATGCCTGCAATAAGGAAAATATAGGCTATTAGGAGAAAGTCAGTCATCGTAATCCTGTTTGTTTTTAATTAACTATGATTGTTTTCGCTAGTTTTGCCAGCAGTTAGGTAGTGAATGCAATCAAAATACGAATTTAGTCAGAAAAATGACAACAAGGCATGGTGTTTAGTAAAAGCGCTTAAGACAAAATAAGTGGGGAAATCATCGTTTTTTTCTTAAAAACCGCTTGCGTAGCGCTTAGGTAGGTATATACTCGCAACACTTTAAATAGGAGCAAAAAATGAGCAAAAAGAAACAACGTACACAAGGCCAAGTTGATACCGGTCGTGGTGTAATTAACGATAATGTGTACGCCGCAATGGTGACATCTAAGCTGTTCACCGCAAAAGTAGAGAAACCTAAAAAAGGTAAAGGTGCATATCAACGTAAGGCAAAACATGCAGGACGAGAGTCCTATTTAATCGCTGCTTAATTAAGTTGTGATCAAATAGGATTTTTGTGAAAAGCAAACACTGAGTGTTTGCTTTTTTTACGACTAAAATTTGTGTTAAGAATAACTTTCACTGAATTTTTATAGAAATTTTTACCTGAAAACTAATTTATTCGTTATATACCCATAATCGATACGATAATTATTTTCGCCTACCCTCACACAAGCGTTGCTTGTTTTTTATACAAGCTAGAAGTGCCGCGCTTTCCATGGTTAAATTATTGTTAATTTTATGTTCATTTTTACTCGGTAGAATCATTCTCGTTTTTGCTTTTTGATGAAAATAATTAATTCTTTTTTAGTGGTTTTAAATAAATCATACACCAAAAAGTGCGTTTATTTTACCTGTTATAGGTAGAACTGGGCTTGACGAACTACCACTTTGTGTTACTTTAAAGTTGGATTTGTAAAATAAATGTTATAAAACTTTGGGCGGAGGGAGCGAATGAGCTCGCATAAATTAATAAAAAATGCTTTTAAACTGAGTGCACTGTCACTGGGTTTATATGGCTTTACAGCACAGGCTGCGATTGATTGCAGCAGTTTAGAAATTTGGCAACAAGGGCAAACTCATGTTGGTGGTGATCAGGTTCAGGCACAAGGTAGCGCTTATGAAGCCAAGTGGTGGACGCAAACTAATCCTGTGGAGACTTCTGGTGTCGATCAAGAGTGGCGTTTATTGGGTGTTTGTGACAGCGTTGTCAATGAGAATCAAGCGCCTCAAATTAGCAGCTTAACACCAGCAGAGGGTTCTTTATTTACCATTAGTGACAGCGTTGTCATAAGTGCGGTTGCCGCTGATCCTGATGGTAGCGTGGCAAGTGTAGAGTTTTTTGTTGATGGAACATCGCTGGGTGTTGTGACAAGCACACCTTACTCAGCGAGCTGGCAAGCAACCCAAGGCAGTCATGTGATTAGTGCGGTCGCAACGGATGATTTAGGCCTAACCTCTGCAGCCGTTGCACATTCAGTGAGTGTGTCTGATGACGTTGAGCCAGTTAACCAATCGCCGGTGGCGAGCATTGAATTTAGCTCACTGCCATCGCAAGTAACGGTGGGTGACAGTGTGGTGTTTGCGCTTTCTGGCACTGATAACGATGGCCAAGTAACTGCGTTATCGTTAACTGAAAACAGCACCGAAGTTCATCAAGCAAGTGCTGCTTCTTCAAGTTATACCTGGCAGGCACCTGCAGTTGGGCAATTTTCATTTACCTTAACGGTGACCGATAACGAAGGCGCGACGGGGACACAAAGCAAAGTTGTTAATGTTGTTGAAGCAACAGAACCAGGTACAGATTGTAAACCGCAAGGCTTATATCAAACCCCAGGTGTGAATACCCCATACTGTAGCGTATATGATGCAAATGGCCGTGAGAAAATGGGCGCAGATCACCCACGCCGTGTTATTGGTTACTTTACTAGTTGGCGAAATGGTGCCAATGGTCAGCCAAGTTACTTAGTTAATGATATTCCATGGGACAAGATCACCCATATTAACTATGCCTTTGCGCATGTTGATGGCAATAACAAAGTATCGATAGGTGATCCAAATGCAGCTGGCAACCCAGCGACAAACATGACTTGGCCGGGCGTTACCGGCGCTGAAATGGATCCAAGCTTTAGTTACACAGGTCACTTTAACTTACTCAATAAATTTAAAAAACAACACCCAGATGTCAAAACCTTAATCTCTGTAGGTGGCTGGGCTGAAACCGGTGGTTATTTTGGTGCAGACGGTACTCGCGTAAATAGCGGTGGTTTCTACACGATGACAACCAATGCCGATGGCTCAGTGAACCAAGCGGGGATTGATGCCTTTGCGAAAAGTGCTGTTGAGTTTATTGAAACCTACGGTTTTGATGGTGTCGATATTGATTACGAATACCCATCGTCAATGAATGACTCAGGCCACCCTGATGATTTTCCTATCTCTAATGCACGTCGCGCAGGTCTTAATGCCTCTTATCGTGTATTGATGCAAAAACTACGTGAAGAACTTGATATTGCAGGTGAAAAGGCTGGTAAGCATTACTTGTTAACGATTGCTTCGCCATCTTCAGGATACTTATTACGTGGTATGGAAACATTCCAAAGCGTGAAGTATCTTGATTACGTTAACATCATGTCTTATGACTTACATGGTGCATGGAATTCACATGTAGGCCACAACGCAGCCTTGTTCGATACTGGTCTTGATTCTGAATTAGCGCAATGGGGCGTTTATACCACTGCGGAGTTTGAAGGAATTGGTTATTTAAATACTGATTGGGCTGTGCGTTACTTCCGCGGTGCGGTCTCTGCTGGTCGCATCAATATTGGTATTCCATATTACACTCGTGGCTTTAAAGATGTATCTGGTGGTACTAATGGTTTATGGGGTCAAGCAGCGCTGCCAGATCAATCAAAATGTGCTAAAGGGACCGGCGTTGGTGAGAAAAACCAATGTGGTAATGGCGCACTCGGCATTGATAACCTATGGCACGATAAGAACGATGTTGGTGAAGAAATGCCAGCAGGTTCAAACCCGCTATGGCATGCGAAAAACCTCGAAAATGGCATTAACCCTTCTTACCTTGAAATCTATGGCCTCACGCCAGAAACCGATGCAGACGATGTATTAACAGGAACTTATACACGTTTCTACGATGATGTAGCTGTTGCTCCATGGCTTTGGAATGCAGAGAAAAAGGTATTCTTATCAATTGAAGATGAGCAATCAATGGCAACCAAAGTTGATTATGTTATCAACAATGGCCTAGGTGGCATCATGTTCTGGGAGCTTGCCGGTGACTATGATTATGACTCAGCGAAAGGTGAGTACTTCATGGGCTCAAGCTTAACCACACTTGCTTACGATAAATTTAACCAAAGTGGTGTGGCTTACAACACTCATCAAGGCAATGTCGATTTCACCATTCCTAGCGAAGCTGTTGACGTAAGCTTTGCAGTGAAAGACTTCCCAATTGGTGATGATAACTACCCAATTTCACCTACATTCGCATTCACCAATAACTCAGATATCGACTTAAGCGGCGCGAAAATCAGCTTTGATGTGCCCGTTTCTACCTCTGCGATTTTCAAATCAAATTGGAATGCACAAGAAAAGCTCGGTATGGCTGTTGAAGCGAATGGCTCTAATGCGGCTGGCGATAATATCGGCGGCTTTGAAAATGAGTTCCATCGTTTTTCAATCACTTTAGTGAATGAGTGGGGCGGTATCGAAAAGTCATTTAACACAGGTGAAACCGTTGAAGCACAAGTTATGTACTACATGCCAATTACAGGGCCAACTAACTTCACTATTGAGAAAAATGGCAAAACCTACGCCTTCAAATACGAATACCCAATGCTACCGGATGGCACTGCCGGCAGTGGTGATACTGGCGGTGACACCGGTGGTGGTACGGGTGGCGAGGGAAGCTGTAATGGTGTTGATGTAGCGAGCATCCCAGTGTATCCAAATTGGCCGCAAACTGATTGGGCTGGTAATCCAAGCCATGCTGTTGGCGGCGACCTAATGTATCACAACAACGTGATTTACGAAGCAAAGTGGTGGACGAGCACAGAGCCAGGCACATCTGCTGACTGGACGGTGAGTTGCACGCTTTAACCAACTAAGCGGAGCAAGGACTTTGCTCCGCATTTCTACAGCGAGAACAACAATGAAAGTAATGAAATCAAAGGCATTGTCTTTATCGGCAGTGGCAACCAGCATGCTGCTTGCCTGTGCATCAAGCCATGTGAATGCCCACGGATTCTTAGAAAGCCCAAAGGCACGCCAAGCATTTTGTAATGCCGATGGCGGGTACTGGTGGCCTGCTGATGGCACGGGTATTCCTAATCTTGCTTGTCGAGCAGCGTTTGTTGAAGCAGGGCATGTGCAGTTTGTGCAAGACATTGAATTTTCGGCTAATACCATTGATTACACAAACCTTGCGGCAGTTAAACAAAGTGTACCTGATGGCCGACTATGTGCAGCAGGCGACCCAGAAAAACGCGGTATGGATTTACCTTCAGCGCATTGGCAACGCAGTGAGGTTATTCCTAATGCAAATGGCGATATTTTAGTGCGCTTTTTAGCGAGTACGCCGCATAACCCGAGTTTTTGGCAGTTTTATTTAACAAAACCGGGCTTTGATAGTGCGACTCAAGTGCTTACTTGGGATGACCTAGAGCTTGTCGAAGAGTACGGTAATCTTGATTTTAGCATTGATGCTAATAACGACCGTTACTATGAAATGAGTGTGTCTATCCCGCAAGGGCGCAGTGGCGATGCTATATTATATACGCGTTGGCAACGAGATGATGCCGGTGGCGAAGGCTTCTACAACTGTAGCGATATTAATATCGTTAGCGATGCGACCCCGACAGAGCCAAGCGATTGGACAGCAATCAGCTACTTTGTTCGTCAAGGACAAGACGCTGAGGTTGGCGGTAGTGTGTCAGCTCGGTTATTTGATGAAAATGGCCAAGAGTTACTTACTCAACAAATGCAGATCACAGCTGATAATCAAGCTAATTGGCAGGCTGAATTTGCGGCGCTGTTAAACCTGAATTACGCGCACTTAGTTAATATTGGCGTGCAAAATAGCGCTGGAGATATTGTCTTTGATGCTACAGATTTACTAACTAATCAGGTCTTTACAACGAATGAAAATTACAGCTTTGCACTAAGCGTACAAGCTGCACCTGACAATACCGCGCCTAATATTCATCAACCAGACGACCTTCAAGTCGAAGAAGGCAGCAGCACAGCGATACACCTTCATGCCTTTGATGATCAGCAAAGCACATTAATTTATAGCTGGGATGTACCTTCACCACTGAGCTTTACGGGTAATGATGCCAATATCACGCTAACAGCCCCTGCTGTGGATGCTGATGCAAGTTACACCGTGAGTGTATCGGTGTCAGATGGCGAGCTCACAAGCCAAGTAAGTTTTACCGTGACTGTGCTTAATAGCGCGGTGGTCGACCCTGACCCTGTTGATCCGAGCGTGCCTGCTTGGAATAGCACAAGCCAATACAACACGGGCGATAAAGTGAGTTTCAACGGCGGCGTTTACAGCGCGAAATGGTGGAATCAAGGCGAACAACCAGACAGTAGTGATGCATGGCAGCTTGAATCTGGCAGTGCATCAATCGAGTGGAACAGCGGCAAAGCCTATCAAGGCGGCGACGAAGTAACCTATCAAGGACAGCGCTATCGAGCGCAGTGGTGGACCCAAGGAGATGTACCGGGTGCCAGCCAAGTATGGACAGAAATCTAAAGTTTTGTAGTTCAAACTTTATCAATAACAGCGTAACGCTATATAAAAACAGATAAGAGAGAATCATGAATATAAAACAATTAAGCGCAGCCATTGGTGTTGCACTCTTTGCAAGTGCAGCGAATGCGGCACCTTCAACACCAACCATCATTTGGGAGCCACAAGAGTACTCATTTGTTGAGGTTGATCTTGAAGGCACAGGTTCATATAAGAGTTTGGTGAACCGTGTTGATGAAGTAACTATCAGCATTGAATGGAACGCATGGAGTGGTGATGGCGGCGACAGCTACAAAGTGTATTTTGATGATATGCTGGTTAATGAAGGTTCGCTTGCCGCAGGCACTAAAAGTGGTGTTATTAGCTTCCCGTATGATAAAGCGGGTCGTCACACAATGTATTTAGAACTATGTGAAGGCGGCACCACCTGTGCTCGCAGTGAAGGTAAGCCAATCGTTATTGCCGACACAGATGGCGGCCATTTAGCGCCATTGCCGATGGATTATGATCCAAACAACCAAGATATCGGCACCAAAGACGGCCTTGTAACCGGTGCCTACTTTGTTGAGTGGGGGATTTATGGCCGTGACTACGATGTAACCAATATTCCAGCGCAAAATCTCAGTCATATCTTATATGGATTTATTCCAATTTGTGGACCTAATGACTCGTTAACAGGTGGCCCTAAAAACGCGCTAAATACCGCATGTGCTGGCTCGCAAGATTTTGAAGTAGTGATCCACGACCCATGGGCAGCGATTCAAAAAGCGCTACCAGGTGTTGATAGTAATGACCCAATTCGTGGTACCTATTCGCAGTTAATGGCGTTAAAGCAGCGTTATCCTGATCTGAAAATTTTACCATCAGTAGGTGGTTGGACTTTATCAGACCCATTTGCTTACTTTACCGATAAAGCAAACCGCGACACGTTTGTGGCATCAATGGAAGAGTTTTTAAGAACGTGGAAGTTCTACGACGGTGTTGATATTGACTGGGAGTTCCCTGGTGGTGATGGTGCTAATCCAAACCTAGGCGACCCAGTTGCTGATGGCCCAGCATACGTAGCGCTGATGCAAGAGCTTCGTGCGATGCTTGACAAACTCGAAGCAGAGACAGGTCGTGAGTATGAGTTAACATCAGCGATTGGTGCAGGTTATGACAAAATTGAAGATGTTGATTATCAAGCCGCTAGTCAGTATATGGATTATATCTTTGCCATGACTTATGACTTTTATGGTGCATGGAGTGGTGTGACGGGCCACCAAACAGCGCTTTATTGTTCATCGCATTTCCGCGTTGGTCAATGCGATGGCACAGGTGTTGATGAGGAAGGTGTTCCATATAAAGGCCCGGCTTACACAACCGACAATGCAGTTCAGTTATTGCTAGCGCAAAACGTACCATCGAAGAAAATTGTGGTAGGTACCGCTATGTATGGTCGTGGTTGGGAAGGCGTTTATCCAACAGGCACAAGTATTGATGGAAATCCAATGACAGCAACAGGGACCGGCCCACTTAAAGGCAGCACTGCGCAGGGCGTTTGGGAAGATGGTGTTATTGATTATAAAGGCATTAAAGCCAATATGATCGGTGCTTCAGGTACTGGAATTAATGGCTTTGAAGTGGGGTATGATCAGCAAGCAAAAGGTGCGTATGTATGGAATCGTTCAACAGGCAAGCTCATTACATATGACAGCCCTGCATCAGTTATTGCTAAAGGTAATTATGTCAATCAGCATAATTTAGGTGGCTTATTTGCATGGGAAATTGATGCTGATAATGGTGATATTCTTAATGCAATGCATGAGGGGTTGGGTGGTACAGTCACTGAGCCTAGCAATAGAGCGCCCGTGCTATCTGTATCAAGCTCCGTATCTGTTAATGCGGGCGAAAGTGTATCTGTGACTGCATCGGCAACTGACGCAGATAACGATCCACTAAGCTTTAGCTGGACAGCTGACAGCGCGTTAACAGTAAGCGGTGAAAATTCAAATACACTTGTTATTACTGCACCATCAGTGACTGCTGATACGCAATACACGGTTGCTGTGAGTGTTAGCGATGGTGAGGCAAGTGTAAGCCGTAACGTTACAGTGAATGTTGTAGCACCAACAACAGGTGAGAACCAAGCACCAGTGGTTGCGGCCATTGCAGATAAAACAGTGGCTGAAGAGGCGAGTGTGGCTGTAGCGGTTTCGGCATCTGATGCTGATGGCGATGCGCTTTCATACAGCTGGACAGTACCAGCAGGCTTAACGTTAGTGGGTTCTGGTGCTGATGTAAGCTTACAAGCGGGCAGCGTTGATGCAGATACTAGTTATGTTGTGTCGGTTTCGGTAAGTGATGGACAAACAGCTACAGCTGTGAGCTTTAATGTCAAAGTGACAGATTCTGGCACAACAACTCCGCCAGGTGGTGAAACTACATGGGATGCAGCGGCTATCTATGTAGGTGGTGATACGGTGACTTATAATGGCGTAGAGTATACTGCTAAGTGGTGGACACAAGGCGACCGCCCTGATTTAGGTGGCCCATGGGAAGCAAGTTCACAACCAACTGACGGTAATGGTGATGTTGTGTGGCAAGCTGCGGGTATCTACAACGGTGGCGATCAAGTCACTCACCAAGGTAATAAATACGAAGCGAAATGGTGGACTCAAGGAGACGAGCCAGGTGTCGCAGATGTATGGAAAGCACTTTAAGTGTAATAACCACATTTAATGCCCATCATTAAAATGTGATTTCCCTTCAAAGCAGCCTTAAGGCTGCTTTTTTGTGGGAGGAAGTTAGCGAGGGGAAAGAGTAAAGTTAGAAATGGGAAAGGCGTTAGGATCTAGGCTCTAAGGGAAAGTTTGCGAGATACGAGCGAATGTTTACGATATGGTTTTACTTTCATGATTACTAACTCCAAACAGGTATCTACTTTTATGCAGTCAGATCATGAAACTTGAAACTCGCCAACAATTAAACCGTTTTCTTTGGCTCAACCGCGAACCACATGATGAAGCCGCACTTTTTGCACGATAACAAAGACGCGCTGTCATTTGCCCAATCTAAATTCAAAAAAGTCATACCTGCGGTATTTAATTGTGCGTGACCTAGCTCGAAGTGATGATGCCCGCAATGAATGCATTTCGCTTTTACGTTGTTTACTTGGTATTCGTCTGATTTTACGGCGCTCATAGCACCTTTAAGGCCCTTGCCTAACTTTGAAATAAATGACATCTGTAACCTATTTATTAATTGAGAAATTTAAGACAACCCATAAAAGAAAAAGAGAATGGTCCTTTTTTGGCTGTACCTTTTTATCATACAATTGTATTTGTAGCTAATCGAAATAAGTAGCCATGACGTGATGTAAAATCGCTGGCTTTTAGTCTTTAGATGTCAGTCCAGCTGTGGGGTTGGTCAGGTCGAGTGTTCTTCTCAGCGATTTAAGCCTTGTAGGAGGTACTTTAGTGCCGAATAGAATCAAACATAATCCATGTAAACCTTTCAAATTTCTTATCTTCAGACACGCGAAACAAGTTTCACGCCTATCTGTAGCAGCGGCTTTATGCCGCGACAATTAAAGCAAGATAACGAGACAATTAAAGCAAGATAACGAGACAAGAAAAAACAAGATAAACGCGATGTAAAATCGCCGCTACAGACTCGTACCTCGTAATTCGTTTCTCGTAACTTTCCCCTTGAAACTCGCTAACTTAAGACATTTCCCGGCTAAAGCCAGTCCTACGGGCAGTCACCTCATACCTCGTAACTTTCCCCTCGTAACTTAAAGCTTGCTAACTTTCTGTTTCTTATTTCATACATTGGTCTTTCAACAATTATCAACCATACTAAAAGAAAGTCAGTTCTAAGTACTTAAACTAAGGTGTGTTGATGGTTTTAAAAGTGCTGTTATTAATTCTTACTGCTTTAATAAGTGCTTCTGCTTTTAGTTGTGAGAAAACCTTAAAGGTAGGCATTAGTCAGCAATGGGCGCCTTATGCATTTACCCAAAATGATCAGCTGACTGGCATTGATATTGATATAGTAAACCTAATACTAAAGGATGCGGGCTTTTGCGCTAAATTCGTTATTATGCCGTCTTCAAAGCGCGGTTTTGCTGAGCTAAAACATGGTAAAATTGATGTGTTGCCAGCTGCTAGCTATAGCAAAGAGCGTGATTCATTTAGCTTCTTTTCAGAGCCTTACCGTAATGAGGTGATGCGGTTATTTTGGTATCCCCATAACCGTTTAGACGCTCTAGACTTAAAAGGGTTACTTGATCATCAGCAAGTAATTTTGACTAATAGCGGTAGTTATTATGGCCCAGAATTTACTCAGTTAGCTCAACAAGCTAAATACAAAGAACAACTCGTTACAGTGGCGTCCTTACGCCAGCGCCTCGCTATGCTAGTTGCTAGGCGAGTCGATTTTTTTGTTGATGATGAATTAGCTGGTTTATATTTAATTCAAAAAAATAAGCTGCGGGGTATCGAAATCTACCCTTATATTGTCCACAATGACAGTGTTCATCTAATGCTTAATGAAATTAACTTGTCAGCAGAAGAAAGAGCAGCTATTGATTCTGCTATTCTAAAAAATCAGCAAGCGATAATCGAAATTACCGCTCGGTATGTAATTAAGTAATTAACCCAAACGAGTAACGCGCAGTTTAATCCGCCCCGCATTCGCCCCATAAAAGCGGTTTAGGTCGTTGGCAAAAGGGCAAAACTCGCCAGATTTAGTAATACGAATATCGGCACCCTCAGCAATCTCAAATAAGTGATCGTCGTTGTTATCGATAGCGCCAATCAGCGCAAACCATTGTGCGTGCGGTAAACGTCTAAATGGCTCTAGCACGGCCATTGGAATTTCTTTCACACCAAGTTGGATATTATCTCGATGCCAGCCTGCTGGACCGCAGCTAATACCATCGTCATACCAGGTTTGTTCAGGATAAGGGGTGAAGCGATAAGTACCGCCTTGCTCCAACATTAAGCCTGTGTGGTTGTACTTTTCGGCACCATACACAAATACATCTTTACTCTCATCAATACTCAGCACCGTCATATTTTGCTTATCAAGCGCAATATGCGGGCTTAATCCCTTAAAATTTAAGCGCGTTTCATCATTATATAGCACATCGTAGTGAAGGCTTTTTAACGACTCTGGACGATAGCTTGTTAGGCGGTTAATACGCTCTGCGACGGTGTAATGAATGGTTGGCGCGAACGTGCTTTGTTCGTTATCAACCAGAACACAGCATTCGCGGTCTACTAGTTTAAACAGGGGGTTAAACCAAAAATAATTTTGCTGATGACTCAGTGCCAGCGGATCAGGGGTAACGGTCACATCATCTTGGGCGATGAGGTTACTGTGCTCTTCAGGTAATAAGGTGTTGTAATTGATATCTGCGCTGGTGAGCAGGTTTAGCGTTACGGTTTGTTCAATAAGCCACTCAATCGCATATCGAAGACAAATGTCGGCTAAACCATCTCGATAGTATCCGCCGCCAACATCTGAATGAGCGCCCGCAAACCAGATCTCTTGAACGTGCGGTGCTTTATTTATAAGTGTCGGTTCAAATGCACGGCGCTTTTCATCGAGAGCAACGCAATGAAGGGCTGCTTTAACATTATTTGCTAGCGTGTAGTTTTCAAAAATAACGTGCTCAGCACCACGGGTTGCCTTAGTTACTTTTGAAAAACCAATAGATGCAACGGTATCAAATACACACAAGTACACATCATCACTAATAAGTGGCTCTAAACACTTGGCAAAGCGTCTTGCTAGCGCTGCACCGCGGCTAAAGCCAGTGAGTAGTATTTTATCGCCAACAGTGTAGTAGCTTTTAAAGTCGCTCAGCGCACGGTTTAAAATGCTGGCAACGTCATCACCTCTAGGCGCAAGTGCTTGGTTAAATAAGCGTCGAAAGCGGCTACCTTGGGTGCCTATGCCCTGATAATAAAAGCTAAGTTGGGTTGGAAATGGTGTTTCGGGTTCGCTATTGAGTGCGCCACCAAAAAGTAAATGAAGTTTAAGAATATTAGAAATACTGGCGTCTTCTTTGAAGTGTGCAGCGCTGAATTGTTCAGCATCACGAGGCTCACTGCCTGTGCCATCAAAGTTGAAAATCAGCGTTTTAGCGGTCATAGCGTCATTCCTTTAGTGGTTTGTATAAACATACTCCCACTTTATGAAAATTAGAAGACAAATATGCGGCGCTTTAATGAAAAATGGGCTTTGATTTTCAAAGCCCATTTATTTGCTATTAATAAAATTAGCCGACCCTGGCTACGGTATGCTTTTGTAAAATTTCTAACAAAATCTCGTAGTCTTTTTCGATTTCGAGTAGCTTAAGTTGAATATCTTTTAGCGTATTGCCCTTACTTGCGGCCAGTACCTCTAGTTCAGTAAAGTGCAGGTGCAATTTGGCTGCGCCCACATCGCCGCAGGTTCCTTTAAGCGCATGGCTGGTGGTTGCAATCGCATGGTAGTCTTTGTCTTTGATTGCTTGTGTTAGCAGCGTTATTTTTTTATGTGAGCTTTCTAAAAACATCTTACTCACTTTGTTTAATAGCACCTCGTTATTCATCAAACGACCGAGGGCAGCTTCGCGATTCCAATGCTGTTTTTCTTCATCGATTAATTCTTCTTGCAGTATAGCGGGCGACTGATTTACCTCAGGCACGGCAATCGTTTTTGGCGCTGTATGATGTTTAGGGTACGTTGATGCAACCCATTTCGCCGTAGTGGTAATCAATTTATCTGCACTGATAGGTTTTGTGATGTAATCGCTCATACCTGCATTTAAGCACTTTTTACGCTCACCGAGCATGGCATTGGCTGTCATGGCAATAATTGGGATCTCGCTATGGTACTCTCCACCAGCCCCTTTGCGTATTTGTGCCGCAGCATCATAGCCATTTAACACGGGCATTTGGCAGTCCATTAACACGCAGTTAAATGGATCGTCTTCAGGTGCACTGGCCAATATTTCAATGGCTTGCTGACCATTCGACGCCATTTCAAAGCGCAGTGCCAAGCTCATTAATGTGCCTTTGGCAACTGCAGCATTTATATCGTTATCATCAACAATGAGCACTTTTGCGCCTGCAATATCAACATCTATGTGAATTTGCGTATCAGTCTCGCGACGAAGTGGTGTTGTGTCTTGAGCAGGCTGCTCTTGTATGAGTCGTTCATCAGCTAGTTTTAATAAAAACTCAGAGATAAGCACAGGTTTAGATAAGCGCATAAAGGTGCAGAATTTAGCTTGCGGTGGTGGTTCGGTTGGGTTTATAAGCACCACTAATTTAAAGGGTAGGCTATGGTCATAGGTATTTTCAGTAAAGCTATCAAGTTTTGCGAGTAACGGATTGCCAGGCTCTAAAATTAGCGTATCAAAGGGCATGTTATCGCTTACCTCAAAGCTTTCTAGGTCAACATTCGTGAGCTGTCCACCGCAATGAGAGATTAGTTTTGTTAAGCTTCGTTCAAGCTCTGGTTGTTTAACTGACACAGCAAATACATTGCCTTTTAAGCGGCTACTTGGTTGGCGTTTTTCTACATTTTGGCTATCCAATTTAATCGTAAATGTAAAAGTACTACCCTTGTCCTTCGTTGATTCAAAGGATATGTGCCCATTGAGTAAACTGGCTAGTTGCTTACATATTGATAAACCAAGTCCAGTGCCGCCATATTGTGAAGCAACACTATTATCGGCTTGGGTAAAAGCACTAAACAATTTATTTTGGTGTTCAGGCGCAATACCAATTCCGGTATCTTGAACTGTGCAGCATAGCTCAACGTTATCATCGCTAAGTCGTTTGCTTGTGGCGGTAAATTTTATAAAACCTGTTTTAGTAAATTTAATCGCGTTATTAATTAAATTGGTAATCACTTGTGAGTAGCGATGAGGGTCTGTAACAATCGAGCTGTACTCAACATCGGCAATATCTAAAATAAATTCAAGGTTTTTCTCTTGTGCTTTAACAGCCATGCTGCCACTTAAGCTTTCAAAAAACTTAATAGGATTAAACGCTTTTTTGTCCAAGTCGAGTTTGCCAGCCTCAATTTTTGATAAATCAAGAATGTCGTTAATAAGTACGTTCAAGCTATTAACGCTTACCTCTGTCATTTCTAAATAATGCTGTTGTTGATTACTTAGTGACTCTCGTTTTATTAAATTGAGTGTGCCAATAACACCGTTTAGTGGTGTTCGCATCTCATGACTGATATTTGATATAAAAGCGCTTTTAACTTGGCTGGCTTTTTCTAGCTGGGCAGTTCTTTGTGCGACTTTAATTTCGAGTTCGTTATTTATTTGCTTAATTTTGTCGCTCGCTTGCTTTTCAACGGTAGTGTCGCGAATGAGGATGGCTGTGCCGTTGTGTTGATGATGTTCATCAAAGATAGCTGAAAAAGCGAGTGCTAAATGAGTCGTGTGTTGATTGCTTTGCTGATAGTCGACTTCAATTTCATGTTGCTTTCGTCGGCTTTTAACCTCGTTACATACCTCTTTAATGTTAATATTTGGAAATAGATTCAGTTTGTTTATATCTGCCCCTAAGACTTGTTCACGTTGAAAACCAAACAATTCAGTGGCTGCTTTATTCCAACTAGACACCAGACCGATATCACTTATTGCAATAATGGCATCTTTTGAGCCGCTAATAATGGCTGAAGATACCGCTCTTGCCTCGGCAAGCTCGCGGTTACGCTTTAAATTTCGATGCAAAAATCCAAGTACAAACACCAAAAAAGCAGATACGCCTAACAAAAATGCATAAGTGCTGATCCTCTGTTCGCGTTCCATCGCATTTATTTCAGAATGAGGAAGCATAATGTGGGCATCTATAAACCCTGTTTCTAAATCTCCAGTAAATGGAATGCGTTTACTTAATGCTTGGTATTGTTGCCCGCTTGCAAGGTTAGAGCTAATGCTGAGTATATTTTCTAGATAGGCGGGTTCAGATTTATACACTGAGTCCCAGCGTTTGTTTGGTGCTAAGTCGCGACTAAAGCGTAAGTCTTCATTTGGGTGTACTAAAAAGTAGCCTTCGCTGTCTGTTAGGATCAATGAGTTTGGTGCTTGTACCATCGCATTAAGAGATGCAAATAGGTGAGAGGTGTTAATGTTTGCAATAATCAGCCCATAGCGCTGCATATTTTCATCAAAAATGGGTAAGGCAATACGTAGCATAGGTTTATAAGGATAGTCGAGCTTTCCATATTCACGGTTGAGTGTTATTGCTGATAAATACATATCACCCTGTGGTAATTGCGAACTTTGCTGATAATAGTCACGGCCACTTTTATCCTGTAACTGATTATCAGCTTTTACAACTATGCCACCGGCAGCTCTGTCTACTCTGATCAGTTCTTGTCCTGCTTGTTGCGTACTGATGATACGTAATTGCTCGAACTCAGCGTTGGATTGTAAAAACGCGACAAATATCGTTTCTAAACGTTTTTTCCATTGCTTTGAGGTGGTGCTATCTAGCGGATCATTGCCATCGTTCGCAGCGGCTCTTGCAAGCCCTGCTATGGGTGGGGTGGAGTATAAAAACTGTAAATCGTTTTTGTATTTATTAATACTCTCATTTATCTGCACATCTACGGTAGCGCTTGATTCTCTCAGTCGTTCAGCAACACTGTTATTAATATTTTTATGAAGTTGTAGCTCGAAAAAGAAGATTGCTGAGCACATAATGGCGCCGATAAAAGCAATCGCTAATGGCACTAAAAAGCGTCCTTCAGAGGTTGTTGCTTTTTTCTGGTGTAATACTTCGTAATCCATGGTTTAGCCCTCCATACCGAAAACGTGAGTCGACAGTAAGGTTTGGTTTAGCTTAAAAACTAAAACTGGGTTCAGCAAGTATGCAAACACAGCGGTTTCTCCCTTGATGCTTGGCTTGATAGAGCGCTTTGTCGGCACAGCGAATTAGCTCGTCAGTGTCGATGGCTTCATGCCCAGGAAATGTTGCGCTACCAATACTAATAGAGAGTACTCCAGAGGTTGCATGTGGGTGTTCAATATTTAGTTCACGAATGTTTGCCAAAAGCTTATGAGCAATAAATTGTGCCCCTTGAATATCGGTGTCTGGCAATACACATAAAAATTCTTCACCGCCATAACGAATAGTAGTATCGGTTGGGCGGTTAACACTTTTTTTGATTTCATCAGCAACACGTTTTAGGCATTCGTCACCTTGTTGATGACCAAAAGAGTCGTTGTATTGTTTAAAGTAATCAATATCGAGCATTAATACTGAAAGGGCATTATCGTTTCTGACGGCTAAACGAATGTTTTGATCAAGGGTGTTTTGTAAAAATCGTCGATTGTTTAAACCTGTTAGGCTGTCGTGCTCACAAAGACTTTTGAGTAAGTCGGCTTGTTTTTTTAAGGTCAAATGTGCTTTTACGCGATTAAGTAATGTGGCGCCATAAACCGGTTTTGATACAAAATCGACGGCGCCTGCTTGCCAGCACCTATTTTGGTCATCTTGATCCATAATGGCGGTGATAAAAATCACCGGAATATCGTTGTACTGGGAGTGTTTTTTTAATAGCTTGCAAACATCTAGACCGCTCATGGAGCCAAGCATCACGTCAAGCAGTATTAAATCAGGTTTTAGGGTTTCGCACAGGTGCAGCACGTTTTCACCGCAATCTGTGGTGTGCGTTTTATAGAAGGGCGCGAGCAAACTTTCTATTACGGTTGTATTAATTGGTTCATCATCAACAATCAAAATAACAGAATCATTTAGCTTTAAATCTGTGCGACTAGCTACCGGTTGCAAACTATTCCCTCCACGCGATGAATAAAGCATAGACTGGATTCTGGGATTTTCTACAACTTAATAATTAAAAAAAAGTTATTTTTTTTGGCGAGACTGGTGAGATAGGACTAGAGTTTTTTTAGGTATAGATTCTGAGGGCGATGGATATGCTTTTTTCTCATCATAATAATTCACACAACAAAGTGCTTGTTGTTGATGATGAGCCAACTAGTTTATTAATAATGGCGGAGTCGCTGAGCGATCTTGGTGAAATTGTTTGTTGTGATAATGGCGCTCAAGCCATTGAAAAAGCCGCTTTCTTTCAGCCCGATGTGATTTTGCTCGACATTGAAATGCCCGGCATGAATGGCTTTGAAGTATGTCAAAAGCTTAAAAACAACCCTAAAACCGCACAAAGTCATGTGATTTTTGTCACCTCTCATAATGAGCAAATTTTTGAATATCAGAGTTTTGCAAGCGGCGGAATTGATCTTATTCATAAACCCGTTGATTTAAATATTTGCCGGCTCAGAGTGCAAAATCAATTAAAGCTTAAACACCAAGAAGCACAAATACTGGCTGCAAAAAATGATATTTCGACACTCGTTGCGCAAGTACCTGTGTATATATCTTACTGGTCAAATACAGAGGAAAACCTCTTTAGTAATGATGAAACCGCCCATTGGTTTTCAAAAAGCAGCGAGCAAATGTTAGGTTGTTTCGCCAAAGATGTATTACCCGATGAATTATATGAGGCTTTTCATCGCTGCTTAACTGAAGGAATTGAGCAAGAAGTTTTAAATATTCAGTTGCCCAGCCCTCGCAATAGAATTGAATATGTTCGAGCGCAAATAAATTTAAGAATAAAAGAGCATGAAGTTGTAGGTGTTATTCTTACTCTTTCGGACATCACTTCAATTACTCATACAAAAAAACTACTATCGAATGAATCTGAACGCTTACGGGTTATGCTTAATTCTATTGGTGATGCCGTAATTGCTACGGATAATAATGCAATTATTAACTTTATGAACCCCATTGCTGAGCGATTAACAGGTTGGCACGTTGAAGAGGCAAAAGGGCGCCATATTGAAGAGGTAATGAAGCTCGTTGATGCAACATCGAACAAAACACTCGTCAATCCTATATCTGTTGCTTTAAAAGAGCAGCGTATAGTTGCCATGGCGTTAAATAGTCAATTAACTGGGCTTGATGGGCGAGTTTATAGGGTCGAAGATTCAGCTGCGCCAATACGTGATGTTGAGGGTAACATTATCGGCGGTATTATTGTGTTTCATGATGTCAGTGAATCAATCGCGATGGCTGTGAAAATGAGTCATTTAGCAAATCATGACTTGCTAACAGATTTGCCTAATCGGGTGTTATTACACGACAGGGTCACTCATGCTTGTAAGGTTGCAAGTAGCATGAATAAGAATGTAGCGTTAATGCTGATTGATATCGACCACTTTAAGTACTTAAACGACACTTTAGGGCATCACCAAGGTGACTTAATCATAAAAGATGTTGCAAAGCGGCTTGAGTCTTTAATTGATCTCAATACGACATTGGCAAGAATTGGTGGTGATGAATTTGTCATCTTATTACCCGATGTAAAGAGCGCCTCTGTAGTTGATGCCATTGCCAGCGATATTATTAACACCATGAATGAGCCATTTCGTATTGATAGCCAAGAGTATACTTTATCGGTTAGTGTGGGTGTGAGTGTTAACCCTGCGGACTCCACTCAAGCAGAAGAGATGATGACTCATGCAGATGCAGCAATGTACCGTGCTAAAGAGCAGGGACGTAACCGTTTTTGCTATTACTCCGATGACTTAGAGTATCAATTTAAGCAGCGTCAAAGCGTTGAAAAGCTGTTAAGAAATGCTATTGAGCAAGATAAAATAGAGGTGTTTTATCAGCCGAAACTAGAGCTCGCAACCCGGAAGATCATGGGGGTCGAAGCTTTAGTACGACTTCGAGATAACGACAATAAGCTTATTTCACCACTGGATTTTATACCCCTTGCTGAAGAAACCGGACTTATTCATGCCTTGGGTAAATCGGTGCTTAAGCAAAGCTGTAAAGCGGCTAAAGAGTGGGCCGATAAAGGGCATAAAATCAAGGTTGCCGTAAACATTGCTGCAAAACAGTTTACCGATGGTAATTTTTGTAATCTAGTTGCTGACACCATTGAACAAGCGGGGCTTGCCAGTGAACTGTTAGAGCTTGAAGTAACCGAAAGCGCGTTGATGCATGATTTTGATGAAATAAAAGTCATGCTTAATAAGCTCGCTGACTTGGGGTTAACTATTGCTATAGATGACTTTGGTACGGGTTATTCAAGTTTGTCTTATCTAAAGCTTTTTCCTGTCGATGTACTCAAAATAGATCAATCTTTTGTGAGAGATATGCTCAATGATACGCAAAGTATGGACATTGTTAGAACGATCACCAGCTTAGCGCATACTTTGAATTTACAAATAGTGGCTGAAGGTATTGAAGAAAAACAGCATTTAAATAGTTTAATCGACTTAGGCTGTGAGTTTGGGCAGGGGTACTATTTTCATAAGCCCATGCCCAAAGAAGAGTTTGATAAGCTATTAGGTTAAGCCATGGTGTGGCTGTAAAGGATGCCACAGCCGATAAAGATAAGTGCAACACCGCCGATTGCTTCGGCTTTTTTGCCAACCCAGCCACTCATTACGTTACCAAGTAGTGCGCCTATGGTAACCATAATTGTGGTTGCTAGGCCTATCATGGCGGCAGCTAAGTAAATATTTACTTTCATGAAAGCAAGGCTGATACCGACTGTCATCGCATCTATACTGGTACCAACGGCGGTTAACACAGTAGCAATAAAAGAGCGCTTACTATTAGGAGCAAGTTCCTCTTCATTATCGTCATCTTTACGACTTTCAAGTAACATATGAATGCCTAGACCCACTAACAGCACAAAGGCAATCCAGTGATCAAACGCTTCAACGTAATCAGCACCGGCACTGCCAATCAGCCAGCCAACAATCGGTGCAATGGCTTCGATACAGCCAAACAATAAACCAAGCTTGATTGCACTTAAAACGCGAGGATTTTTAAGCGTACTGCCTTTAGTGATTGAAGCTGCAAAAGCATCAGTCGACATTGCAAGCGATAAAACGCTTAGCGTAATAATATTCAATTTTTTGCGCCCCACAAAAAGTGCGTATTATACGCGGCTGAGCCGTAAACAGATAGGTTAATTTACGGCTCGAATAGGTAAAGGGGAGCTTAATAAGCGCTGTACTGGTAGTGATTCATTTGAGTGCCATCCTTAGGGGCAAGCTTTGGCTCAAGTTTAATAAGCTCTTTATAGACATTAGGCGTAAACACTTTAAGTCGCTTAGCACGACGAAAGTGATTAGGCTCATATTGGCTAACTAGTTTTAATGCACTTGGCATATAGTCAGCGAGGGTTTGCGTGTTGTAACTTTGCTCAAGTGCTTGGTCAAGGATATCAAGCCCAGGTTTAGAAAAATCATGCGCAACTGCAAGGCTTATTAAAAACTCAACTGCTGCATTTGAATGCATACTTGCATAAAAATACATATCGTTGTTTTTCATGTCTTTTAATGAAAAATCAAAGCCGTTATCAGCTAATGTTTGCCATTGTGCTAATGGTAAATCAGTAAATGAATAAAGAGTTTCTGGTGGCGTTGGATCTATTCTGTTTTGCCAAATAGACGTCAATTGTTGACTATCTTCTATCGTTGCTGCAAGCAACATATTTGTCTGATGGGTACTAAGTTTTGCAGTTTGTGTAATAGTTGCTACCGTATTAAAGTCTTTTTCAATAATCGCTTCCCTAAAGGCTAAATACTGAATCGATGTTTGATGTTTATATTCATTCGAATGCAAAAATTGCCAATTATGAACCTGTACAGGGTCGATTGCCTGAAGGGTGTCGGGTGTCAGTGAACTTTGCTGGACTTCAAGCTTTTCTATTTCTTTGAGTGCCTGAGAACGTGTTTTTATTGCCTCAAGTGAATTGATCCGCTGATCTATCGTTTCACACTCAGGAGTTATTTTTTTGGCTTGCTGTTTATGTAGCTCATATGCACTGAGTGCTTTAGATATTGCAGAGTTATCTTTATCTTTACGCTTAAATGCTTGGCTACTTGGAATTAGCGTTATATCTTTTAACTCAGTAAAAGCATCATTAGCAACTTGGTCGCCAACGAATAAAAGACTACTCGGTAAAAATGAAGATTTAAGCATCAGTAGCTTATCGTTTGGTGTGTCGCGCACAAGCTCGCCGTGAGCTCGATAACCTTTATTTTTTAGATAACTTAGTGTTTCTAAGTGTTTGCTCTCTAGTGGCTTCACTTCGCTATTTGAGCTGCCTTTTAGGTTTACAATGGCAATATCCATCGCCGTAAATACATTTGGCTGATTAGTTGGCTCAATACCTCGCTCACTTAATAACTTTAAAATTGGTACATTAAATTCACTAACGGCTACATCAGCAAGGTTTAAATACAGTTGTTCATCCATAAAGTCATCACTCATTGCTGTAGGCGAGCCGCCTAGCTGTGCAGTTTGAGAGATCAGTGCTGTTAAATACTCATTAGGTAAGTTGCTTTTTAAAGCGACAGCAATGTCGTTAACAGTAAACTCTTTGCTGGATATTGCGTTTTCAAATTCAGTTAAGCTAAGCGCATGAGCATTAACAAGAAACAAAACAGATGGCGAAATGAGTCGTGATGGACCGATTTTAAACGGTGTTTTTAAATAGGTATTAAAGTCATCATTGTTATCCAATAGTTTGTACAGTGCTGTTTTGTTTACTTGCTCAGGTAATGGAACATTAAACATCATTGAGCCAGTATTTTGACTAAGGGGTCCATTAATTACCGTTAGTTGGTTGATTGTATCAGTATTAAAAGCCTCAATTATTTCAATCCCTTGCCAGCTTTTTAAGATACTTACTGATGCGGCATATTGAAATTGTTCTTCAGCATTCTCTTTGAGTGCATTAATAAGCAAAGTCTCAAATGAACGGTAAGATATTTTGACAAGTTCTGAATAACTTAAAATATCCTTAAGGGATTGACCGTCTTTTAGAGCTTGTTTAAGTGCAGCTTCGATTTGGCTATGATCAGCCGCTGCTTGAGTGGCTTTTAAACTTTGTTGCTTACACTGGCGTTTGGCTAGCTTGAGCTTAGCCAGCTTTGTTGCTTTACTATTTGGCTGGCTTGATGGTTCAAAGAGGCTAGTAGCTTTCTCTTGTTCAGCTACAGTACCAGTAGATGTTGAAACTTTATTGTTTATAGCTGCGATGGGAGTGGGTTTATCTAATGTCAGGTAGGTCCCAAAGGCACAAAGCCCTGCAAAAACGGTTAGCGAAATACCTTTTTTCATATTCAATCCGTGGATTTATCTTGCGTGAAGTGTATGGCTTCATAGTTTGATGTCAATGACTTGGGGACAAACTGCATAAATAGCCGACAAACAACTAATTTGCCGGCTTTATGCTGTAGCTTAATGTAGTTTCATTTTTGGTCTAACAACTCTAAGTACTTTTTCACTGATCCACAGTGCAAAGGTTTTGGCGCTGCCGTGGATTGCACGTTGATGCATACGGTAGAGCGAAATATACATAAATCGCGCTATTTTTCCTTCAATAAAAAAGCTATTACTGGTTAAATTACCCATTAAACTACCTACTGTGCTGTAGCGTGACAAGTTAACTAAAGAACCATGGTCACTGTAGGTAAACACACTCAGGGGCTGGCCTTTGAGTGTCGCAATCAGGTTTTTTTCAACACATTGTGCCATTTGATGGGCCGATTGCGCTCTTGGTGGCACTTGTGAACCATCTTCTTGGGTGAATGCACAGCAATCACCAATTACAAAAATGTCGTCGTTAACACTACTTTGCAGGTATTGGTTTACCTTAATTTGGTTATTGCGAGTGAGCTCAAAGATACCAATGTCTTTAATGAAATCAGGGGCTTTTACACCCGCAGCCCAAACCATAATATCGGCTTTAATATGTTCATCGTTTTTGGTGATAAAGCTGTTTTCTGTGGCTTCTTTTACTTGTGTGCCTTCGCGCACTGTTACCCCTAATTTAACCAGCTCTCGCTTAGCTGAGTTAGCAATGCGCTCGGGTAAAGCGGGCAAAATTCGCGGCCCTGCTTCAATTAAATCAATGTGTAAGCGTTTGGCGGTCATTTTATTTAGGCCATACATTTTTAGCATGTCTGACACATGATAAAGCTCAGCCGACAGCTCAACCCCGGTTGCACCACCACCCACTATGGCAATGGTTAAAGAGTGCTGTGGGTCGTCATCTTGATGTAAACGGGTGAAGTTATCGAGTAGAGCATGCTGAAAGCGCTCAGCTTGTTGGTTTGAATCAAGGTAAAAACAGTGCTTGTTAACACCTGGGGTATTAAAGTCGTTACTAACACTTCCAATGGCAAGTACGAGGTAGTCATAGCTCACTTGGCGCTCAGGTAAAATACGGTGGCCAAGCTCGTCTTTTAATTCGCTTAAAGTAATGGTTTTGTTGGTTTGATCTAAGTGGCAAAAGCTGCCGAGTTGAAAATTATAATGGTGTTTTGCTGCATGAGCTGAGTATACAACGCCGTCTAAATCGGCATCAATCGACCCCGTCGCTACTTCATGAAGTAACGGCTTCCAAATATGGCTGCGGTTTTTATCGATTAAAAGTATCTCTGCTTGACGTTTTTTCCCGAGTTTGTGTCCTAATTGTGTTGCTAGTTCTAAGCCACCAGCGCCACCACCGATTATCACGATTTTAGGAGGTTGGTTAATCATTACGTTGCCCTCAAAAGTATAATACCTAAACACTCTTGCGAAAAAGCGCTTAGGTATTGCAAGTCCATCCATCAATACCCCATGGCAACGCGCCCATTGTGCGCCTTTTTACTGATTTTGTCAGTACCTGTTAAGAACAATATAGTGCGCTTAGTTATATCAATAGCCTTGGGAGATAGCGTTAAACAAGTTAACATGGCTAATTCGCAGTAAGAGACCTATCATTACCTGAAAAGGGGATGACAGTGAGGGATCAGGATGACTACACCACTACACACTTCGTTGAATCAATACTTTGGCTTTAATGAGTTTCGCCAAGGTCAGCAACAAACCATTGAACAGTTATTAAATCAGCAATCGTCGTTGGCAATTTTTCCAACTGGATCAGGTAAATCTTTGTGCTATCAATTAACCGCATTGCACCTACCCAATTTGACCTTAGTGGTTTCGCCATTATTGGCGCTGATGAAAGACCAAATCAGCTTTTTAAATAGCAAAGGTATTTATGCGGCAAGCCTTGATTCAAGCCAAACCAGTGAGCAAAGTCATACGGTAATGAGTGATGTGCGAGCAGGGAAGGTGAAAATTCTAATGGTCTCAGTTGAGCGCTTTAAGAATGAACGTTTTCGTGAATTTATTAAACAAGTGCCTATTTCGATGCTGGTGGTTGATGAAGCGCACTGTATATCTGAATGGGGTCACAACTTTAGGCCTGACTACTTAAAGCTGCCGCGCTATCGTGAAGAGCTTAATATTCCATTGGTACTGCTACTTACCGCTACCGCCACTAAAAAAGTAAAGCGTGATATGTGTGAGCGTTTTGCTATTGCCCCAGAATGTGTAGTACAAACTGGCTTTTACCGAAGCAACCTCGATTTATCAGTGCTTAGTGTTGCAAGCCAAGAAAAATCTCAGCAATTAGCAAGTATCATAGCCAGCCAACAAGGGGCTGGAATTGTTTATGTCACCTTACAACATACCGCTGAGCAAGTGGCCGAAGGTTTGGCTAGAGCGGGCTTTAATGCGGTGGCTTATCATGCAGGCCTTGAGGATAATAAACGCTGGCAAATTCAAGATGATTTTATGGCGGGTAAAATCAATATAGTCGTGGCAACCATTGCTTTTGGGATGGGCGTTGATAAGTCAGATATTCGTTTTGTGATCCACTATGATCTACCAAAATCGATTGAAAACTATAGTCAAGAAATTGGTCGCGCAGGACGAGATGGTGCCTCATCAAACTGTTTTACGCTAGCAAACTTAGATGGCTTAAATACCGTAGAAAACTTTGTTTATGCTGACACTCCCGAGCAAAGTGGTATTGAATATGTCATTAATAACATTCGCAACGAGCAAACAAACAACCAATGGGAAATGCAAGAGTACAGCTTATCAAGCGAAAGTAATATTCGTGCTTTGGCGTTAAAAACCTTACTTGTGCAGTTAGAAATCCAAGGGGCTATTACACCTTTATATGCCTATTACGCCGATTTTAAATATAAGTTTTTAACGGATAAAAATGAGCTGCTTAGCCAGTTTGATGCTGATCGACAAGCCTTCTTACAACACGTATTTAAACACACCGAGTTTAAGAAAATTTGGGGCACACTTAATTTTGATGCGCTAACAAGCGCTACTCAAGTTGACAGAAAACGTGTGGTTGCAGCGCTCGATTATTTAGCAGAAAAAGGCCATATAGCACTTGAAACTAAACGTATCACGCAAGTGTATGAAGTTAATAACTCGGTAATAAACCACGCTGATTTAGCGCAGCAACTTCACCAATACTTTATCGAAAAAGAACAGGCCGAAATTAAACGTATCGCCACTTTAGTACGCTTTTTTGAGCTAGATAGCTGCTTAAGTTATAACTTAGCCCGCTATTTTGATGACCAAAATGCACCACAGCAATGTGGTCATTGCTCAGTATGTAGAGGCCAGCACGTAAAACTCAGTTATTCATTAGTGCACAAAATGCCTGAGCAAAATGTGATTGGCAGTAAAGTTGCTGAGCTTAAACGGCACTTAGCCGCTAAAGGGATTGGTGATGTCAGCATCGACACGCAGTGCCGATTTTTAGCGGGCATGAGCGTGCCTTTATTTACTCGTAACAAAGTTAGACAGCTATCAGGCTTTGGCCTTTGCGAACAGCAGCGATACAGTGACATTAAAGCCCTGCTACAGCAGTTGTAGCAGGGTTTTAAATTGTCAGCACATCTTCCTTGGGTTGTGCAATTATGTTTATGTGTACTGTTTTAAATTCGTCAGAGAGGGTCTTTGAAACATTGTTCACCAAGTGTTTCTTAGAAGATAGCAAAGTTTAAAAAAGCTTCATTTTAGCAATAGATACAGGATTGGTGGTTTGTTTATCAATCAGTCCTGTGAACAAAGAAGATCATAAGTAAGATGCATTTATATGCTCAAAAGGCTTATAAAGACATATTACAGTTGTGTTTTTACTTCCTCCAAAAGGTACGCGTAAAAAGAGCAAAAACAGTAAAGTATTCCAAACGACCGACAAGCATCGCGCCGGTTAATATCCATGTTCCTGTGTCTGAAACTGGCGCAAAGTTAGCGCCTACTTCACCAAACCCCGGTCCGAGAACATTGACACATGCTGCAACTGCAGAAAATGCACTCCAAAAATCCAGCCCAGTAAACATCAGCAATAATGTAAACAGCATGCTTGATCCTGCGGCAAAGGTCATAAATGCCATAACGGCATGAAGTACGTCATCTTTTACAGGGCTGCCTTGGTACTTAATGGTGAATATAGCGCGGGGGTGAAGAAGTTGTTTAAAGTTATAGTTGAGCATTTTAACCACAAGAATGTTTCTGATGATTTTATTTCCGCCAGCTGTTGAGCCCGCGCATCCACCTAAGTAGCCGGTGATGATAAGTAAAAATCCGACAGCTTCTGGCCATTCAGTAAAATTTGCAGCACCAAACCCTGTGCTGGTTATAAACGACACGATATGAAAGGCTGAAAAACTTAATGACTCAAAAATAGAGGAGTAGGTATTGTGACTGTATAAAATAACGCCCGACAACGCTGAAAGGGCAGTAATGATGTATATAAAATAACGAGTTTCTTCATCAGCATAGTAACTACCGAGCGCTCGTTTGTGGACGACTCTAAAGTGCAGGGCAAAATTAATAGCTCCTGCAATCATAAATAAGTTGGCGATCCATAAAATTAAATGACTTTTGTAAAACCACATACTGGCATCGTGGGTTGAGAATCCTCCCGTTGAAACGGTTGTTAGCGCATGAGCGATTGCATCATAAAAGGTCATGCCTGCAAAATAGTAAGAGACAGTACATAACACGGTTATGCTTAAGTATACACTCCATAGGTAATGCGCCGTGTTTGCAATACGAGGAGATAGCTTTTCATCTTTAATTGGCCCAGGTGTTTCGGCTTTTAAGAGTTTCATCCCACCTATATTAAGCATAGGTAGAATAGCCACAACGAAAATTACAATGCCGAGCCCTCCCATCCATTGTAAAAACTGGCGGTATAATAAAAATGTACGAGGTAAATCATCCAAGCCAGACAGTATTGTAGCGCCGGTGGTTGTTAATGCGCTTATCGACTCAAAGATGCCGTCTGTAAAGGTCACTTTGGTGACTAAAATGATTGGAATTGCTCCTAAAAAGCCAGCAATCAACCAGGTGGCTGTCGCATAAATCAGTGCATCCCTAAAGTTGGCAAGTGATGAATCAACATGCTGGGTTTTTAACAGTATGACACTTGCTGTAAAAAGCATTATTGACGCAGGTAATAGGAATGACACAGATACATTATCTTTAAATAAAAATGCCGATAAAGCTGCAAATATCAACTGCACTATGCTCATCCACAAAATAGGGAAAGCGAGTAATCGAAATGTGATTTTCCAATTGATCATATGTTTACTGATTTAATGAACGGCTATTAAACCAGCATGTTATTCAAGTAGGAGCCGATGTCTTTAGAGAGAGTGAAAGCTTTATAAAGATTTTATGCCGAGATAAAAAAACTTTATAAAAACTTTATAGTGACAAAATTGAAAACCCTTTAATCTAATAGGGACAAAAAATAAGTGAAAAAATGATGCAGTCAGTATTCAAAATACAGTATTTAAAAGCCGCATTTTTAAGTGTGTTAATGCCACTTGTGGTGGTGCTCGCGATATTTCCGTTTCGAGAACTGTTTACAACCACCGATATTGTCATGCTACAGCTTCTTTGGGTGACATGGGTTGCGGTTCAAAGTAATCGCCGTGTTGCAGCACTTACCACCTTAGTAAGTGTTGCCTGCACGGACTGGTTTTATGTGGTGCCGTATTTTACTTTTCATATCGAAAATATTGAATATGTGGTTACCTTTTTGGTGATGTTGATTGTGGGTTTAGTGATAAGCCACCTTGCAGGGGAGCTCAATACCAAGGTTCGCGATGTGCAAGCCCATGCAAGTAATAGTCGCTTGCTGTATGAATTAGCTAAAAAACTCAATGAGCTCGACAGCCTTGAGGAACAAAAGCAGCTGTTTTTAAAAACCATGGCTGCGCATTTAGGGGTTGCGTGTGATTGGCAGTTAATAGCATCTAAGCAGTTTATTTATTTAAATGAACATCAAGCTGAATTTGGCGGTATCGCGTTTGCTAAAGCACTCAATGCTGAGCAACACGCTTTGGCAAATACGGCGTGCTCTTTATTGTATCAGGTTCAGGAAAAAACCTTACTTCGTGAACAATCTGCGGCGATTAAAGTACAGGCGGAGCTAGAAAGGTCAAAAAACACCTTATTGCGTAGTTTATCTCACGACTTACGAACGCCATTAGCGACCATAATGGGGGCATCGAGCATGTTGGCTGATGATGATATTCAACTAAGCTCAGAGGTTATCAAAGAGCAAGCAGCTAATATTTATGAGCAAAGTAAAATTCTTAACCAGCACTTTGATAAAGTAATGGAGCTCAGTAAAGTTAATAAGTTAGCTGAGAATATAAAATGGCAAAAACTGCCCATTTTGACCTTAATTAGCGAAGCTAAATCACGCCGTCAGCAACAACTAGAAAACTTTAAACTTCGCATCGAGGCTCAGCAACAAAGCATCTGTTTTGGGGATGAAACCTTACTAGAAATTGCCTTGGCTAATATGCTCGAGAACGCTGCTCGCTACGGTGATGGTTCGGCAAGCATACAATTTATTGAAACGGAAAATGAGTACCAAATTGTGTTAACCAATTCTTTTGATAATAAGTATGAGACGAGTCAAGATGAAGGGGTTGGCTTAGGTAGTGTGATCTGCGATGTGGTTGCTAAATGTCACCAAGGATGTTTTGAATTAACCCTCAATGAGCAAACAAAGCAGGCAACAGCTATATTAATTTGGAGTAACCGCCGTGGCTAACATTTTGGTTTTAGAGGATTCACCACCTCTGCAAAGTTTTTTAAAAACATTGTTAAAAGCTAGTAATTATGAGGTTAGTGTATGCGCCAAAGGGCTTGATGCGTTTTCGCTTTTAAGCCAGCAGCAGTTTGATTTAGTATTGCTTGATTTAGGCTTGCTCGATATGGATGGGCAAGATTGGCTGGTAGAATTTAGGCTGTGGAGTTTGCTACCTGTGCTAGTACTTTCTGCACGTGACGGTGAAACAGAAAAAGTCACCGCCCTTGATAACGGCGCTAATGATTATCTGACCAAACCATTTAGTGCAAACGAACTGTTAGCTAGGATACGGGTACTTCTACGCACGCAAATAACACCAAGCCTGACCCTTAAGTGTGGTGATATTCATATAGACCCACATAAGCATGTGGTCCGCAAAGGCGATGAAGAAGTAAAATTAACTAAAAAAGAATACGCTATTTTGCTGTTATTTTTTCAGCAAAAAGACAAGGTGTTAACGCATAACGCCATTTTATCTGAGGTGTGGGGAGAGCAGTATATTAATCGCCCTGAATATGTACGTGTTCATATTGGTCAGTTAAGACAAAAGCTAGAAAAAAATGCAGCGAGCCCTAAACATATTTTAACCGAGCCTGCTGTAGGTTACCGCTTAGTTGAATAAATTATCTCTTTACATCCCTTTAAGTTGAGTTTGTAACTCTACTTAGGTAATGTTTTAGGAAATAACAATAATAAAGTGGAAGTCTATTCATTGGTTATGTATCAAAATACTGGGCAAGGAATCAGTTCATTGTCTAATACACAGCTCGAAGACGTTATCGGAGAAATCGAGCAAGCCATTGAATGGCATCAATCTTGGTATAGAAACTTATTAAGGAGCTTAATTGCAGATATACCCGCAGATGATCAAGACTTAAGCGATAATGCTCATAATCTTTGTCGCTTTGGGCAATGGTTCAATAAACTTCCTGAGCAGACCCTAAACCTTCATCCTTATTTTTCAGAAATCGCTTCAGCGCATCAAAAAATGCATCAAGGAGCCAAAGTCCTATCATCGTTAAAAGAGTCTAATTCAGCTATTCCTGTGAATTTATTGGACCAATTTCATACTGATTTAGATAGTTTGCGAGATTATTTTGAAGCTATCAATGATGAGCTTTATGAACTGTTACACACCCGCGACCCTTTAACCGGTGCTACAAACCGAGCAAACTTAGTTGAAAACCTACAAAAAGAGCAGGAACTTTGTAAACGTAAATCTTTGAGCTGTGCGCTAATAATGATCGACCTTGATCACTTTAAGCGTGTGAATGATGAGTTTGGCCATGGCGCGGGTGATAAAGTGTTAATAGCGCTTGTTAAATGCATTAAATCCCACTTAAGAGAGTACGATCAATTGTATCGCTATGGCGGCGAAGAGTTTTTAGTATGCTTACCACACACAGAGCTTGAAGGTGCCAAGTCCTTTTCTGAGCGACTGCGAGCAGCCGTTGCAACTTTAAAAATCGAAATTGGCAATGATAAACACATTAATGTAACTGGCTCATTTGGTGTCGCGCTAATAAATGCCAATGATGATATCGAAACTGCAATCGAAAGGGCTGACCAAGCCATGTATCAGGCTAAAAAGTCAGGCCGTAATCGAGTTTGTACGGTTTAAATTAACCTTTGACACCGGTGAATGCTTTTATTAAGCCTGCTTGATAAAAAGGATAAACGCTCGTAAAGCCCGACGCGGCGATAATTTTTTCAATGACTTGAGTTTCTCTTAGCGCAACGTCATTCTCATAAGCCTGTTTTACTTTTTCAATTTGTTTAGGGCTGACTGCGGCTGATGACATAACACTTAACCAGTGACTAAGCTGCTCTGGGTAAGTTTCGGCACTTTGATTGGCGCTTAAGTCTGCACTGATCAGTAACCCACCAGTTTTTAAACGTTTATGTATATCAGCAAAAAATGCCACCCGTTTTGGCTCATCAACAATAAACTGCGACACTAATACGGCTGTTGCTGCATCAAAGGGTATTAAGTTTTTGAGTGAACTTAGATAACCATTATGAAACTGGCATCGTTGTGCTAGCCCTGCTTGCGTTAAGTTGTGTTTGCATACTTTGAGCATCTCAGTCGAGGGTTCGACAGCGGTGAAGCGAAATGCTGGGAATGCCTGTGCTAAATGCAAAATTTCATTTCCGGTACCTGCTCCAACGCAGAGAATATGCGCATTGCTTGGCAGTTTGCAGAATAAAGGCGACATCATAAAATACAAGGCTTGGCTAATAGGTGCCATGTTTTGCCACTGTGAATCGTAATTAGCTGCTTGTTGATCAAATAAGGCGGTGACTTCGTGTTGTTGCATAGTAAAAAACCAATAGGTAACTTTTAGTGTTACAGAAGTGGTTAGCTTACTTTGTTTTAGGTAACTTTAAAAGTTTCTTAATGAGAAATTCAAGTGAAATGGTGATTTAAAGCATACCAATTCACTTAATTTTTAGGTTGAATGTGAGACTGAGCTATATCGCCAACAGTGTTTCGACTATGAAACGATAATAGCTTTGAAAATTCAAAATCAGTAAGTTTAATGTCGTTATTCGATGTCCAGGTAACTTTGTAGCTGTTGTTACTTGGGTGCCCGTCTAGTGATAGCAAGATAGTTTGGTCGCTTGGTTGCGCTACGCGACTGATAGATATCAGTGTTTCATAGTTTGTTGTAGCACCACAGTTTATGACTGATACCACGGCTTGTTTATCTTTATCTGGTGATAAGAACACCTCATATTGCTCTTCACCACACCAGTTTGGTGTGATAGATGAAATACCCCAAATAAGTAACGCTAGAGTGCTAAACCCCCAAAAAATAGCAGCACCAACATGCCAAAGTATTTTTAGTGCTTTACTCATGCTCATCCTTTAGTTTTGATTATTAGGCTTTAATAATGAAAAGAGATGCGCATTAAAGAATTGCTCATGCTTGAACATCGCATTTTTTAAAATGGCATCTTGCTCGAACCCTAGCTTTTGCAATAACTTCATTGAAGCGAGGTTATCTTCGCACACATAGGCAAACACTCTGGTGATATTGGTTTTAGTAAAAACAGTATCAAGTAGTATAGATGTTGCTTTTGTAGTAATCCCTTGTTGCCAATACTTTTTTGCCAGCCAGTAACCTAACTCACCTGAGCGATTGAACTCAAACTCGCCGGCTAATACGCTCACACAGCCAATAAGTGTGTTGTTAAATATAATCGCTTTAACGAGTTCACCTTGGCTACCTTCATTTATCCACCATAAGGCATCCTCTTCAGTATATGGAGAAGGGATTTTAGTTGATAGATATTGAGTTACATCTTTATCGTTAAGTATAGCGATAAGCTGCTCGGTATCTGACTCTATAAAATTTCGTAGCGTGATCACAACTATCCTTGTAATGCTATTAAAGCGAAAGGTGCAAAGGCACTATAACGTACCTTTGTCTATTATCATCCGTATTTTTCTTCTAACTCATTGGCTGTATGATAGCTTTCATGTGTTTTGAGCTGTTCTAGATAACGCGATAATTCTGGGAAGTGTGTTAGCACGCCAGATTCGGCGACTTTTTCAATAACAAAAGACATCATAAAGTCAGCGCCAGTCAACGTCTCACCAACAAGGTATTGCTTGCCTTTTAATTGCTGATTTACATAGCTCAAAATTTTGCCAATTTCATGGTCAGCATAATCAGCTATAAAGTTAGTTTTACAACCATCTTTAGTGATAAACAGTTTTAGTAATAAAGGCACCATAGCTGAACTTTCTGCAAAGTGAAGCCATTGCTGATAACTAAAATACTCATCAGACTTTGGGGCTGGCATATATTTACCTTCACCATAAGTAGTAATTAGATAATCAGTAATAGCCCCTGATTCGGTAATTATCTTTTTGCCATCTTCAAGCACCGGCGCTTTACCTAGCGGGTGAATCTCTTTTAGTTCATCAGGTGCAAGGAATGTCTCTGGGTTACGTTGATAAGCAACAATATCGTAATCGACACCTAGCTCTTCTAGTAGCCAAATAATACGTTTTGAACGTGATTTATTTAAGTGGTGAAGTTTTATCATAAGTAATCCTTTTAAGTTGCGCTGCTCTGCAGCGCTAAGTATTTAATAAAGTTATAAAGGTTGCTGCACTTGAACAACTGTTTTGCCGAAATTTTCACCATTTAACATCGCGTTGAAGGCATTTAAAGTATTTGTAAAATCTGGCTCCATGTGTTCTTTATATTTGATCTTTCCTTCACTAAGCCATGCTTGCATGTCTTTGGCAAACTCTGCGTAGCGGTGGCCGTAATCATCAAAAACAATAAAGCCCTGTACTTTAATACGCTTAGTTAGTATTTGCCCCATTAACATTGATAAACGGTCTGGACCTGGAGGTAACTCAGTTGCGTTATACTGTGATACCAAGCCGCAAAGAGGGATTCGTGCTTTAGTATTTAACAGCGGTAAAACAGCATCGAATACATGACCACCCACATTTTCATAGTAAACATCAATGCCGTTATCACATGCTTTGCTTAACTGTTCACTAAAATCATTGGCTTTATGATCAATGCAGTAGTCAAAACCTAAGTTCTCAACGGCGTGTCGACACTTTTCCTTACCACCTGCAACACCAACAACTTTGCAGCCTTTGATTTTTGCTATTTGTCCAACGGTTGCACCTACTGGTCCTGTTGCTGCCGCGACAACAACAGTTTCTCCAGCTTTTGGCTCGCCAATATCAAGCAGCCCCATGTAAGCCGTAAAACCTGGCATTCCTAAAATGCCAAGTGCATATGATGGGTTACTGGGGGCCTCACCAAGTTTCATTAGACCTTCAGTGTTACTAATTGCATATTCTTGCCAACCTGTATAAGCGAGCACCCACTCACCTTCAGTGAAATCAGGATGAGCTGATTGCTCTACCTGACACACGGTTGCCCCGACCATCACATCGCCAATTTTTACAGGGTCGGCGTAAGATTTTGCGTCACTCATTCGACCCCTCATATAAGGGTCAAGAGATAAATATATGGTCCTTAACAGAACCTCACCCTTTTCAGGGGCTGGAATGGAGGTTGTTTTTAAGTGAATATTACTTTCGTTTGCTTGCCCATTTGGGCGGGAGGCTAGAATAAATTGACGATTTTGAACATCAGACATACTTGGCTCCTACTGCCAGGTGTAAAAAGAGGTTTACTAATGTTGTGAGGACAAAGGAACAAAATTCAACAATGAAATTGTAACTATATAAATAATGACAATCCCTCAGCTGCAATAATCAGTTTTGCACTGGAATTAGGAACGGTGTATGCTAAATTTAGTTGAAGCTCATTAAAGGATTGATATGAAGCGTACTTTACTATTTTTTTCAGCGCTTTTTGCAACCAGTACTCAAGCAAATACTGATGTGTTGTCAGTGGATCCAGTGATGCTCTCTGGCAGTGCTTTTTCATTTGAGAATGATGCCAAGCGTTATCCTAAACAGAGTCAATTTAGCATTGTCCATAGTGTATTAATGAGCAGTGAAAGTGGTCGCCGTTTAGCTGTTGTGACTATTGAAAATAAAGCATCAGGCTCGCGTATTTTACAGGCCGACCATATTATGGCGTTGTTTGCTGATGGGCGTCGTGTACACCCTCTGAGTTTTGACGAAGGTATTAAGTTAGATGATGGCGAAAAACGCTCATTGACCTTATCTTTTGGTGAAAACGAATACCCGATTTTAGCGGTTTACACGAGTTTAAATGAGTAAAAGGATGGCCCATGAAATTACTTAAGCCACTGGCTATTACATTACTATTAAGCTCACCTTTAACCTTTGCTGTTGATAGCCAAGATTTTGTTAAAGATAACGTTTTCACGCAAGGCGTTGAAGGACCGACTATGCATAACGGTGCCTTATATGCGGTGAACTATGCTCAGCAAGGAACTATTGGCCGCGTAGACAATATGGGCAAAACTTCGTTATTTGTTCGCTTGCCAAATGATAGCATTGGCAATGGCCTACAGTTTGACTCACACGGTAATTTGTTTATTGCCGATTATGTTAACCACAATATTTTAAAAGTACCTGCAGGCAGCAATAAAGCAGAAGTCTTCGCTCATAATAGCAACATGAATCAACCCAATGACATTGCTATCACCAAAACTGGGGTGCTGTTTGCAAGTGACCCTAATTGGGCGAACGAAACGGGTCAATTGTGGCGTATTAATGCTGATGGCAGCACTAAATTGCTTGAGGAAAACATGGGTACCACTAATGGAGTTGCTGTTAACAAGGAAAACACTAAGCTTTATGTGAATGAGAGTGTGCAGCGAGTTGTTTGGCAATATGACTTGGATGAGAACCTAAACATAAGTAATAAAAAAGTTTTGATTAAGTTTACTGATCATGGCTTGGATGGTATGCGTGTTAATAATCAAGGACATGTGTTTATTACTCGTTACGGTGCTGGAAAGGTGCTTGAAGTCTCGCCTACCGGCAAGGTGTTAAATAGCTATAAGTTAAAGGGTCAGCATCCAACTAATTTGGCCTTCGACGATATGCAAAGCAGAGTGTATGTCACCATGCAAAAACGTGGTGCAATAGAAGTGATTGAGCTTTAGCCTTGCTTTGCTCGCGCAATAGCGGCGGTGATTGCCGCCTTTGCTTGCGGGCTATTCTGCCAACAACTTGAATGTAGCATTGACGCTACTCGCTCAGCAATGGTGTTTTCATCAAACCCAGCTAACTCCTTAAACGATTCAATGCCAATTTCTTCAAAACGTTTTAGAACCGTAGGCCCAACACCTTTAAGTGCTAAAAGCGCGCTGCGTTCTTGCTCGTTAAATGGCATGTTTTTGTTCCTTGTTAGTGGAGTCTATAAAATGATGAGGGTTATCTAATCCTAGAAAAACAGTGTCGATATCATTCTGGGGCTCTTTAAGTGTGATTTTAATATTTGGATAGCCAGAGTAATTATAGCGTTTGATTGTTCGAGCGCGTGCAATGAAACCGGTATTTAAATCAATAGTTTTGATATTTGCTAAAGCAATATTGTATGCAGGATATAGCCCATAGCGAATAATGAGTTGCGATTTACTAATAGAAACAGGACGCCTTGCAACCGAACGGTACTCTGCAGTAAAGAATAAAAGGCTAAAAATAGTTAAACCAGTGATAATGTTTGCTGCTGATGGTGACCATATAAAGTGCAAAAAGAAGTGCATCATTGGCAACTCTAATAAGATTATAAAAATAAAGCCAAGTAAGTTAGCTTGTGATCCATCTTTTTTATGGTAACTAAAATGTTGTTCACCAGTGAAATAGCTTGGTTTAATGTGTTTAGCGTAAAATAAGAAAGCCCACATCCGTGTTTCGAAACATAAAAAGTTTGCAATTGCGTTTTGTTTGAAAAGCTTGTTAATTGGCCTTGCTATAGCTATATCTGGATCGGTCTGCTGGCTTAAAGCGGACTTTATTGCCAGATACACAGTTATGAGAGCGCTGAGCTCTAAAATTACAATCAAAGCTAAAAGCCCATAACGAGCATGCTCTAAGTAATTCATTAAAAACTTGTTTTGTTCGGGAATGATGTAACTCCCGATTAAAATAGCGAGTGAGCACAATACCACTGCTTTTAAAGCCGCTTCTTTCTTATTTTTAATTAATATTAAGCAAAGTACAGGTAATACTATCAGTGCATCTAGTAGGTATAACCATTCAAAGTTTGCATTCCCAAAGTCATTCAGTGGATGATTTCCTTGGTAATAAATGCCCCAAAAAAGACTAATACTAATTAGAAAAATAAATGGAATTTTTGACTTTATTGATTTGAGCATAGCATCTTCCTTGTAGCTTCTGTCGCTCATATCTTAAACAACAATTTGTTCGTTGTCCCTTTTTATTCTTAAAGTAGTTATTACTTGAAATAAAAAAGCGCACCGGGCAGGGTGCGCTTGAGGGGATCAATCCTGTGTAGCTAAAACAGTAGGATTAATTAAAAACTTGGAGCATATCTCAGAGAAACACCCACTGAGCGACCAATCACACTATAATCACTCACGGTGTTAAAGTGGTTTGCGCCTACCTCAGGTGTTGGCGGTTCACGGTCTAATAAGTTATCGACACCAAAGTTAACAGCAAGTTCCTCATTAACTTGCCATGCAGCGGCAAAATCTAAGTAATTTTGTGCCGAGATTGTTTCTGAACGGTCGACAGCATACTCTACTTCACCGATTCTGCGCCAGCCTAGTTGGAAGTTCATGTTATCTAACTGCCAATCAATGCTTGCGCGGTGTTTATAGTCGGCTTGTAAGATACTCGCAAAGTCACCTGAACAGGCGCTGCCATAGGTTCCTTTACAGTCTACTTCGGCTACAGTGCTGTTGTTTTGGCGTGTTTGTTTAGTAACAAAGTTACCTTGGTAAGAGAATCTAAAGCGACCACCCATTTGCTCTGGCGCATCAATCACATAATTTGCTGCAACATCGATACCTTCTTGTTCGATTGCAGCTAAGTTAAAGTCATTAACGATGGCTGTGCTAATAAAACCAGTGTTTGGATCACGAAGTACCGCACCACACAATGGGTTATTCGGATTTGGATCGTCAACATAACAGCTCTGTAGTGCAGCACCAGGCTGAATTTGGCTTACTGCATCTGTTACGCGAATACTGTAGTAATCGAGTGATAAATCAAAGCCTTCTAAATAGCTAGGTGTATAAACAATACCCAAGGTGTCTGATTCGGCTTGCTCAGGTTTAATATTCGGGTTACCACCATAGGTATATTCTGCCGTGCTTGAATCAAACTCAGTGCCAACAGGTGGTGCACCAAACGCAGCACACTGGGTTGCATCTCCGGTACCTAGTAAACATGGATCGCCGTTATAACGCCCTGCTAGTCTTGGTACAAATTGATCGCTGTTTTGATCGAATAACGATAACGAAAGAGCTGTAATTGGGCTGGCAAACTCACCTAAGTTCGGCGCTCTAAATGCGGTTAAGCGGTTTGCTCGAATACGAATGTCACTGTTAATCGCCCAGTTGATCCCTAACTTGTAAGTATCTTCAGCTTCGGTATTTGAGTAATCAGAAATACGGTATGCACCTTCAAAGCTAAGCTCTTCGGCAAATGGTTGATCAACCAAAATTGGCACCAATACCTCAGCGTAGAACTCTTCTGAGCTAAAACTTGCATCCATATCAAATGCGCTAATAGAAGCAAAGCTAGTACCATTTCTGAATGCATCGCCCGGTGTTTGTTTACCGGTTTCTTTACGGTATTCATAACCGACTGCAAAGTCGATAGCACCAGCAGGTAACTCAAATAAGAACCCAGAATCACCCGATAACGTTGCTGAGATTACGCTTTGTGTACGGTCGCGGGTGGTATAAAGCAGCGGATCACTAAAGCCACTGAAGTCGTGGTTGGGATCAAAAATATCTACAGAGTTTGCAAGGGCAGCAAAGCGGCTATTACCACTGTTATCATTACGGTAAGCGTTATTGTAAATGGTTGCTACTTCGTCAGTTTTTCCGTACTGACCATATATGTCATAGTATAGGTAGTCAGTAATATCGCCTTTTAGACCCAGCTGAAATTGCATTGAATCACGCACAGCTTCGGTGTGTTGTACACCTAAGCCTAAGTTGCGCTCAACATTAACAAGGGCATTACCTTCACTGTCAAACGTTAGTTGATCACGTAATTCATCAGGAATATATGCATTGTCTTGGGTTAGGGTTACTTGCTCGTTAACAAAAATTGGGGTTTGGCCACTTGCGCCAGCACCATTAACGGTAACTTTAGAGTACATTGCGCGACCATAGGCAATGGCACTGTCGCTGACATCAACGTCGAATAATAAACCCGCAGAAAAACGGTCCATCGGTTGAGTTAAATAACGATCAGGAGTGAAATCAGCTGTTGGGCGCTCACTTGTTACAGCACCTGAATCTGCAATACCGATACTGTTGCCAGATGCAACGTCAGTATAATAACCACCGCTGTTTATCATCGCCGTTGAGTTTTCAAGTGCATAGTCACGTTCACCGGCTAATAGCTCTTTTCGTTCGGTATAGCCAATGTAGCCTGTTACATGACCACGGCCATCGGCGATATCACCGCCAAAAATAGCCTCGAAGTTAAGCTTTTCGTTACCGCCGTCGGCACTTTCATAGCTAGTTGAGAACTCGGCGCCAGTAAAATCATCGTCTAGAACAAAGTTAACAACACCGGCTACGGCATCAGCACCATAAACCGCTGCTGCACCACCTGTTAAGACATCAACGCGTTTAATTAACCCGGCAGGGATGGTATTTACGTCAACCGAATTACGAAAACTAAATGGTACGGCGCGAGTGCCGTCAATAAGTACCAATGTACGGTTTTGGCCAAGACCGCGTAAATCTATGGTTGATGAGCCAAATGAGTCACCGACTGTGGCACCTGTGCTGTTTGCACCTGCTGCAGCTTGTGGCAATTTTGCTGTAATATCTTCAACGTTTACAGCACGGTCTAGATGAATTTGTGCTTCATCAACGCTAACCACTGGGCTACTTGAGACCAGCTCGGTACGTTGAATACGTGAACCTGTAACTGTGATCACTTCAGGTTTTTTCGCCTCTGTGGCTTCTTCTGCGTGGGCATAACTTATTACTGAACTTACAGCGAGAGCTAAAGGTGAGAGCAGCAATAGTGAGCGATGCCCTGTAGATGTATTTGCTTTCATGATGATTCCCTTGCGTTTTATCATTTAAATCAACGCAGGTTAGTGTGTGACCTAGACCATTTAGTTAATTTAATGAGTCATACTTTTTGTTATGATGCTTCTGTGTTCTCCTTTTGGGGAGCTCACCGGTACAGTTTTAAAGCAATTTAAAAGTCTTTGCAATAATTATTCTTTAAATCTATTATTTTAAAATATAAACTATTCCACATCATCAACCCGCTTATTTACATCTAATAAGCTGATTTTAAGTGATTTATTTATGCATCAACATATTGAAAAACTGTATTTAAGCGCTAAGAAAGAAAAAAAATTAATAATTGGTCTAATGAGTGGTACCTCGTTAGATGGTCTTGATATTGCGCTGTGTGAAGTATCAGGGCAGGGTATGGACACTCGTGTAGAAGTATTAAAGTTTACTACGGTTGACTACGACGATGATTATAAAATGCGTGTAAAACGCGTATTCGCCAAGCGCGAGTGTGATCTTGAAGAAGTCGTCTTACTCAACCCTTGGATTGGCCAATTACATGGTGAAATGGTTGCCAAAACGTTAGCCAGCTGGGGAGTAGCAAAAGAACTTGTTGATGTGATTGCCAGCCACGGACAAACTATTTATCACTGCCCTAAAAACCAACACAAGCGACAAGAATATGGCAATGCAACTTTACAAATTGGTGATAGCGATCATTTAGCCGTGACTGCAGGCATTACCACCATAGGTGATTTTAGACAAAAACACATAGCAGCGGGTGGTGAAGGTGCGCCGCTTGCTGTATATGGTGATTATTTGTACTTCACAAGTACTAGTGAAAACCGCATATTGTTAAACATGGGCGGCATTGCCAACTTAACCTACTTACCAAAATCTGCTGATGCACGAGCGGTTTTTAGCTCTGATATTGGCCCAGGCAATACCATTATGGATGCCTATGTTCAGCGTTACTTCGCACCACTTCATTATGATAAAGATGCCGCTATTGCAACAAAAGGTACGGTAAATGAAGCTTTACTCAATGCGCTGTGTGATGATGCATTTTTTGGTTTAGGGTTTCCAAAAACCACAGGCCCAGAAGTGTTTAATCTAGACTATTTAGCAGCGGCACAAGCACGTTCAAATACGCAAGCGTTATCGCACTTTGATGTTATGGCAACTTTAGTGCAGTTTTCAGGAGTCATGATTGCCAAAGCAATTAACCAATGCAGTGAAGGCTTAACTGATGTGGCTGTATACGCCAGTGGTGGTGGGGTTCATAATCCATTATTAATGCAAGTTATTTTGGCTCATTGCCCAGAACTTACAGTAATCAATAACACTGATTCGTTGGGTATAAATCCAGATGCAAAAGAGGCTGTGTTATTTGCTATTTTAGCTAACGAATGTTTGTCGGGTGGACAACAACGATTTGGTAATACCAAGCAAGGGATCCCCGATATTACCATGGGTAAAATTAGCTTTGCTGATTAGAGCCTAGAAAAAGGCTAAAAAGCTTGCGCCAATATGACTGATGTAATGGCGTAAGCCATGGTTTTTAGCTTGCTCAGAAGTTAACAGCTCTGGTGACGTGCTCGCTGCAATGCTGACATCAAACTGGGCGCTGTCTTTAAGTGTTGCATGCATACCGTGTAGCATTAATTGCAATACAAATTCACCACTGTGAGTAACGTTTTCTAAGGTAAGCATAATAACGTGCTGTTCTAGATCGTGTTGCGTTAAAGTGTGCGCAGTAAAATACGCTGACTCACGGGCATCAGGGCGTGTTGCACTGATTGAGATCACATCACCTTCATGGGCATCATCTGGCAGCACACAACAAAATACAACACGCTTTTGCTCATTAGCCGCAAAATGCAATTGTTCATATTCCATAGTATGCGCAAGTGCAGCACATAAAGGATCTTCACTAGAGGGGAGTGCAAACGAAAGTTGCACCATGGCACTGTCCATTACTTCTTCATTACGTTAGCTGATTAAATTAGCGTCAATTATTGATCAGTTAAATTACAGAATTATGACTATTGTCATATTACGGATTATTTATTTCAAAAACAGAGAAAAGTTGAATGTTTGATTCGTTTTGTCGGATTTAAGTCTCAACATATTTGATAATGAAATTGCGTTTATTAGTCGTTATTGCGAAAAGAGGCTCTTTCAAAAGCATGTAATTATCGACCATTTAGGCTTTATAAGCCTGATAAATCGCTTTTATCAGGCTATAACTCGTGGTTAGCAAATATGGTATTCGCCACGGGGTTTGTTGCTAAACATAAACGCTTGTAACTCAGATTTAAGAACTTCGACAATGTCGGTCGTAAACGGTGTTCTGATTTCACCTGAATCTAAATATCTAAGTAAATCAATTTCATGTATGAGAGCTGACTTAATAGAGTAGCTAATTGGATAAGTGACCTTAAATTGCTTGCGAGCTATCACATTATCGTGATTTTCAATGTCAACATAGAAAGTTAATTGATCATCTTCTTCGCAAAGGTTGCTGCAAGTTCCTTGCTCACGAATGCAATCTAAGACAATATTTCTGATGAAAATATCAAATTCGTTCATATTAATCCCTCAATTTTAGCCCATCCATTGGGTACAACTAAAATTTAGCAAAAAATAGTTAAATAGCCAACTCAATTTTGGTTCTTTTAGATTAATCCTCTCTGAGTGGGTTAGTTTAAAAGTATTGGGTGAGGATGTAGGGGGTTAGTCGGTAGAGATTTATCTATAGGGGGCGGTTTTAAGGCGCGCGAAACAAGTTTCACGCCTACGTTGTAGCAGCGGCTTTATGCCGCGTCATTGATAAATTTTTACGAGAAACGAGAAACGAGAAACGAGAAACGAGAGGCGAGGTAGACTCGTACCTCAACCCTCGTAACTTTCTTCTTCCCCCTAGAAACTCGCTAACTACTCCTAGAGCTTAAAGCCTAGCCCCTAAAACCTCCCGCCTGACTATCTCTGCGCCTTTACTCAATGCACTGAGTTTGGCACTTGCTATTTGGCGAGGGAGGGGGGCCATACCGCAGTTTGTGCATGGGTAAAGCTTGTCGGCATCAACATATTTAAGGGCTCCGCGTAATGTTTGCGCAACCTCTTCAGGGGTTTCAATTTCATTGCTTGCTACATCAATGGCACCCACCATCACTTTTTTGCCACGTATCAGCGCTAATAGCTCAATGGGGACGCGTGAGTTGTGGCACTCCAACGAAATGATATCAATATTCGACTTTTGAAGTTTTGGGAATACTTCTTCGTATTGACGCCATTCACTCCCCAGTGTTTGTTTCCAATCAGTGTTTGCTTTAATACCATAGCCGTAGCAAATGTGTACGGCGGTTTCGCACTTTAAGCCTTCGATTGCTCTTTCTAGGCACTTAATGCCCCAGTCATTAACATCATCAAAGAACACATTAAACGCAGGCTCATCAAATTGAATAATATCAACACCCGCAGCTTCGAGCTCTTTCGCCTCTTGGTTGAGAATTTTGGCAAACTCCCATGCTAGTTGTTCACGGCTTTGATAGTGGGCGTCATACAAGGTGTCGATCATGGTCATAGGCCCTGGTAATGCCCACTTTATTGGTTGCTTGGTCTGCGAACGTAAAAACTTGGCGTCTTCCACAAACACCGGCTTGCTGCGAGAAACCGGGCCAATTACACTTGGTACACTTGCTTCGTAACGGTTACGAATAGTCACTGTTTTACGTTTCTCAAAATCAACGCCATTTAAGTGTTCGATAAAGGTCGTCACAAAATGCTGGCGTGTTTGCTCACCGTCGCTCACGATATCAACGCCAGCTTGATGTTGCTCTTGTAAGGCAACGCGCAGCGCGTCTTGTTTGCCGTCGATAAGTTCTGCGCCTTGCAATTTCCAAGGCGACCATAAGGTTTCAGGTTCAGCGAGCCAAGCTGGTTTTGGTAAGCTGCCTGCTGTCGATGTTGGTAATAACTTTTTCATTTTTACTCTCTTTAAATCGCGTAGTTGGCAGACCATTTCTCAAGTACAGATTGATAAGGCTTAATAAAGTGTTGCTCAGTAAATTTACCTTGTGCAATCGCCAATTGGCTGCGCTCTTTACGGTCATAAACAATTTGCGTGATAGAGTGATCGGCGTTTTTTAAATTTGGTTGATAGCAACTACCCGCCACGGCATTGGCGTTATAAATTTCTGGACGGTAGATTTTCTGGAATGTTTCCATAGTGCTAATCGTGCTGATCAACTCTAAGTTGGTGTAATCGTTCAGCAAGTCACCAAAGAAATAAAACGCCAGCGGAGCAACTGTGTTTGGTGGCATAAAATAGCGCACCTGCAAGCCCATTTTTTTAAAGTATTGCTCGGTTAATGACGACTCATTTGGTTGGTACTCAGCACCTAAAATTGGGTGTTGGTTTTCTGTACGATGGTACGTTTTGTTATCAGACACACTTAAACAAATAACCGGTGGTTTTTTAAAGTTCTGCTTGTAAGTCTCTGAGTCAATAAAGTATTTAAAGAGTTTACCGTGTAAGTCACCAAAGTTTTCGGGAATGCTAAATTCGCTTTTCTCTTTGTTATGATCTAGCAGCAGTACGCTAAAATCATAATCACGTACGTAAGATGAAAAGTTATTACCAACAATACCTTCGATGCGTTCATTAGTTTGGTGATCAATGATATTGGTTTTCAATACTTCAATTGACGGGAATGCCTCTGTGCTTTGTGCAATTTCTAAATCAACAGAGATGATCTCAAGCTCAACTGAGTAGCGGTTGCCTTGCGGGTTATCCCAGTTTGCTAGCGCATTAAAGCGGCTATCAATCATTTTTAATGCATTACGTAAATTCTGCTGGCGACTTTCACCGCGAGCTAGGTTTGCAAAGTTTGTGGTAAGTCGTGTGCTATTTGACGGATGGTAATTTTCGTCGAGGCAAATGCTTTTAATTGTAAATCTGAAATCGTTGTTCATGGCAATGTATCCAAAAGTCCTGAGATAAATGATTGCTGCTCACCTTCCTTAAATCGCTAGGTCATTAACCTTAGGTTGCTCTGCAGCGCTAATAAATTTATACGTGGTCATCACCATGAAGAAAAACGTTTTTATTTCAGGTAAAACATGAGGCAGATTCATAAATATTTGCTGTTTTAGTAAAACATTTAGGAAGGGATAGTGAAAAAATACTTTAAAGCCACTTTGGACGTCTAGATTTCTAAATTGGTTTGTTAGAGTTGCAGTAATTTCATATAAAACGTGAGTAATATTCACTACTTAACCCTACTTTTGAGAACAACCTCGTACTTTATTGTTGATATACTCGTCTCCCTAAACCAACAACACAGACAAATACCATGAATGAATTAATCGTGCTTATTATCGCTTGCGCCATACTTGGTAGCGGGGTGGGCTTTTTAGCTGGGCTATTAGGAATAGGTGGAGGCCTAGTAATTGTGCCTATATTAAGCATGATCTTGCTGCACTTTCAGGTGTTACCTGCAAAGCAAGTGGTGCTGGTGGCGATTGCTACATCGCTCGCCTCAATTCTTTTTACTTCAACGTCATCAGCTATCGCTCACCATAAAAATGGCAATGTGCCTTGGCAATTGGCCCCGTGGGTGATGAGTGGGGTTGCACTAGGCGCCCTTATCAGTGGCTTTTTGGCTTCGCTATTACCCGCAAATGTGGTGCGAATAGTGTTTGCTGTGAGTGTGGTGCTTATTGCATTAAAAATGATTTTCAGCAGTAAAAATGACAGCCAAACAACACGCTCGCTACCTAATAAAAGTCTTTTAACACTTTATACAACCATCACAGGGGGGCTTTCTGCCATGATTGGCATTGGCGGTGGGGCGGTACTTGTGCCGTTACTGACGTTTTTCTCGGTCGATATGAAAAAAGCCATTGGCTGTGCTTCGGTGTGCGGTATTGTCATTGCGTTATTTGGCTCAGTGGGTTACATCAGCTCGGGCAGTCAGTACTTTACATTAAAAGAGGGCTTTGCTGGTTTTGTTTATTTGCCAGCCTTGTTTGGCATTGTTTGTACTTCGTGGTTTACCGCGCCATTAGGTGCAAAAGCAACGCATCACCTACCTGTCTCCACAATTAAAAAAATCTTTGCAGGGCTTTTGGTAATTATGGCTGTGAATATGCTAGCTAAATAGTATTAACGTATTAATTCGACAAGACGAAAGTCGTTTGTTAATGTCAGTTAAGCAGTTTTTAGGCTGCTTAACTGCCTTTTTTCGAAAGCTGTAGGCGCTATTTAAGGACTATTTTTTAAGGAATATGCTATGGATCGTCGGTGCTCTCAAACAAGAAAAAAAACGCTAAGCTCTTTATTTGTTGCTCTATCACTAATGGCTTTGCCAGTGACTGCTGAGCCAACAAAACCTCTCGAGACTCACCATGCTTTAATGGGGCAAATTCTCAGTGCAAACCAACATCCCCCCCTTACTGGTTTTGCACTTCATGTGATTGTTGATGATGGACATGCTTTTTCAACGGCAAAGCAAAGTAAAGAAAATGCGCCGCAAGTTATTAACCCAAATAGTTTATTTAGAATTGCCAGTGTGACCAAAACCTTCACTGCGGCAACGGTGCTTCGTTTGCATGAAGAAGGTAAATTAAACCTTGATACAACGCTCGATAAATTAATTTCTGGCGACTTTTTTACGCTTCTTGAAAGCGATGGCTATGCCCTTGATAAAATGACGCTAAAACAAGTACTGAGTCATACGGCAGGGTTATACGATCATGCCCAAAGCGAGCAGTATTTAGCTGGCATAATGGCAAATCCACAGCAAGATATTTCGATGCGCGAGCAAATTAAAAGGTGTGTAGAGTGGGGTGACCCAATTGGTAAACCTGGTCAGCGTTTCTCATATTCAGATACCGGTTATGTGTTACTCGGCCATATTATTGAAAGAGTGACAGATTTACCGCTACCTGAAGCGGTTCGACAATACTTAAGTTTCGATAAAAATCATATCGAAAATGTGATCTGGGAACAGGGTGATACGGTTGCTGTGGATGAGTCTCGACGCGTGCATCAATACTTGCATGGCACCGACACCTTTAATTGGAGCCCAACTGTCGATTTATATGGTGGCGGTGGGCTTGTTGCCAGCCCAATCGGTATGGCTAAATTTTATCATGCTTTATTTTCAGGTAAGGTCTTCAAACACCCAGAAACACTTGAACTAATGCTCTCAGATAAAGGTTTACCTGCAGATAGCCCTTATCGTTTAGGTATATTTGCAAAAGAATATAACGACACGCTAGTTTATCAACATGGAGGCTTTTGGGGCACTTTAGTGATGTATGAGCCAACATCGCAGGTAGTGGTAGCAGGCGCGGTTACTCAGCAAAAAGACTACGGCCAGCTTGAAAAAGTGATGAGTGACTATCTCATCCTACAGACAAAATAGTCTTATAAAGCTAGTTAATGCCTCGGCTGTTAGTTTTCGTTGTAGTGAACGTTTGCTTAGTGCTAGGTCTGAGGCAATATGCTAATTTGCTCTTGCGATAAGGTTTTAAACATAACCCTCGACACCTTATCAGTAAGGCTTTGTTCGCTGATAACATCTTGCTGCTTACGTTTAAAATCACTCTCAGATCGCGCCATCATTCTTGCCAAGCGCGCCAAACTAAGAGCCTAATTTAATCTCGTGGCTTAGATTTGTATTGGTTGCGGGATAGCCATCTCATAGAGCCTAATAGAAATAGAGCAAAAGCAGCCAAGCCACTGAATAACCATGTAATACGCCCACTTAAATTAAGAAAACTGCCATCATGTATAGGGTGAAGCCAATTTAAAACTGTGTTGCTGTTGCCTTGCTCTTGGTAAGCAAACACTTTTAAAACTTCACCACTATTGGCGTCTATATAAACATAGCTATGTGGAAAGCGTTGCGATGGGTCTTCTTTTGTTTGCACTCTAATTCGATAATAAAACGGGTTACCCTTCATTGCGGGTGTTTCTATCCATGCTCCTCGAGAATTAGGTAAAACCTCAAGCGCTAAATTCAATGCTGCATTGGGTTGAATAGGGGGGTTATCTGCCAGAACACCATAGTGGTTTACAGGAGTTTCCACAGTATCTATTGGCCCTGTTATTTTTGTTAAAATTGCAGCTGACTCTTTAGGGAGTGCTAGCATAATCCCTGTCACTGTTAAAATGACTAATGGCGCTAAAAAAGTTAACCCTATTAATTTGTGCCAATCGTAAAGCATCCCAATACGAGATGAACGCTTTTTAAACTTAAGTTGTTTTTGCCACTGTCCCTGCTTAGGCCACCATGCAAATAAGCCACTAACTAACAAATATAAAATAGCTAACCCCACGTAACCTAAAAGCCAAGTTCCAGTTTGACCTAGTAGTAAAGTGAAATGCAGGTTATAGAGCCAGGTCATTAAATATTGACCCCAATAATCGCGGCGTAGAATTAAATTGCCATCACTTGAAAGCCATACCATCATCGGAGCAAATTCGAGATGTTCTGTTTCAGGAGGATTGTAATACCGAGCAGGAATTAACTTTGCCTGTGGGGTAACTTCAAAGCGCCAACTACCTTGTTTATCAGGATATTGTTTGCGTAGGGTATCCAGTGCGTTATTAAAGTTAGCAGAAGCGTTGTTTTGCAACTTAGTCGAAGAGATGTTTAAGCCTTGATCAAGTTCATCGTAAAATACTAATAACGAACCTGATAGTGCGATAACACAAAACAATAAGCCAAGGCTCAGGCCAAGCCATTTATGAATACGGCGGTGTAATTTTCGCCAGTTTAGCATTGCAGACCTCTTTAATTACTGGCTTTATTCAACACGCCAATGAATATTATTTCATAAATTGGTTGAGCTGAGCAATGCGACAAAATGTCACAGTTGATCATAAAAAGATCAGATAAGGTTTGCTTTAACAATATAACAAAATTATTATATAAAGAAATTATTATGGAATGGTCATGGAAGTTCTCTTTTTATGTACAGAAAACTCAGCGCGGTCAATTATGGCCGAAGCGTTACTCAAACATCACGGAAAAGGTGAGTTTGAGGTGTTTAGTGCTGGCACAGAACCATTTGCGGTAGACCCTCGCACTCTTGCTGCGATTGATCATTTTGGCCTTAAAACAGATGACTTACACTCAAAGCACTTAAACGATGTGGCTAACATGCATTTTGATTATGTAATTACATTGTGCGACCAAGCGGCGAAAGAGTGTGCCAATCGAGTAAATGGTAGCCAATGTCTTGCATGGGATTTTGTCGACCCTAAAACGCGCCCAGAACCACACGCATTTGAAAAAACTTTGCAAGAGCTCAATGAGCGAATCAAACAGTTCGTTCAATCCCATGGCAAAGAAAAAATCACATCAATTTCGCCAACTTTATTTTATAAAGCGCTTGCTGATGATATTCGCCTAAAAAGTTTATTACTTATTGCGGTTGAGCAAGAAGTTTGTGTATGCGAACTAATGACGGCTCTTAACGAGCATAGTCAGCCAAAGGTCTCAAGGCATTTAGCGCAACTTAAAAAACAGGGCATTTTGTCGGATAGAAAACACCAACAGTGGGTGTTTTACTCTTTAAACCCGACACTGCCTTTGTGGATGAAACAAATAATTACCTCGACAGTTGTAAACGAGCCGAATTTCATTGAAAACGAGCTAGCAAGACTAAATGCGATGGGTGATGATCGCCCAACTCGTGTTGCTCGTTGCTGTAATTAAGGACTGAAAATGGGTGTTTTTGAACGATATTTATCTGTATGGGTTGCTAGCGCAATTGCTATAGGTGTGGGGCTTGGCGTTGTATTTCCGCCTTTATTTGAACTCATAGCCAAAATAGAAATCGCGCATGTAAACATAGTTGTTGCGCTATTTATTTGGGTAATGATTTATCCAATGATGGTGCAAGTTGACTTTTCAACGATTAAAGAAGTAGGTAAAAACCCTAAAGGGTTGATTCTCACTTTAATCATTAATTGGCTAATCAAACCCTTTTCAATGGCCGCATTAGGTTGGTTATTTTTTGAAGGGTTATTTGCTGATTTCGTTAGCCCTGAAACGGCGCAAGAATATATCGCAGGGATGATTTTACTCGGTGTCGCACCTTGTACGGCTATGGTGTTTGTATGGTCACAGCTGACTAAAGGCGATGCAAATTACACACTAGTTCAAGTGTCTGTGAACGACATCATCATGATTTTTGCGTTTGCGCCCATCGCAGGTTTATTACTTGGGGTGTCTGATATTCATGTGCCTTGGTTCACATTGATGATCTCGGTTGTTTTGTATGTGTTGTTGCCACTAATAGCTGGTGTATTAACACGAAAAGCTCTCAATAATTCAGCACAAAATGAAGCTGCTGTGCAGTCATTTTTAGAGAAAATTAAACCGTACTCAGTTGTTGGCTTATTGGCCACAGTGGTCTTGCTGTTTGGGTTTCAGGCAAACACCATATTAGCCCAACCGCTGAACATTGTACTGATTGCCATCCCGCTTGTTTTGCAAACTTACGGTATTTTTGTGATCGGCTATTTTATCGCTCTAAAACTTAAGCTTAAGCACAATATTGCAGGTCCAGCATGTTTAATTGGTACTTCTAACTTTTTTGAGTTAGCTGTCGCAGTGGCTATTTCATTATTTGGTTTGCACTCGGGAGCAGCATTAGCAACCGTTGTTGGGGTGTTGGTCGAAGTACCTGTGATGTTGTCGTTGGTTGCAATCGTTAATAAAACAACACATTGGTTTAAAGAGTAATTGGGGAATCATAATGCACTCACATCCATTTGATATTTTACAGCTAGAAACTGGGGCATTTATTTTTACCCCTTGCCCTGGCACAAAAGGCGTTGGCTTATCACAGTCTGTGGCTGATTTAAAAGCGGCAGGTGCAAAAGCAATTATTACTCTGATGTACGATGAAGAGCTTATTAAAAATGGTGCACAAAAGCTTGCAAGCGAATGTGAGAAAATGGGGCTTTGCTGGTTTCAGTTACCAATTGTTGATGATGACGCTCCTAAGGAGGCGTTTAATCACGCATTTACCAAGCACCTAGACGAGATTCTTGCCATTATAAAAAATGGTGGCAGCGTGGCTGTGCATTGTAAAGGCGGCTCAGGCCGTACAGGTTTAGTTATTGGTTTATTAATGCATGAGCTTGGCTATGCTAAAAACGACATAATTAATCAAGTGCAGGCTATTCGCCCCAAATCGTTGCATAACCCTATACAACGTTCATTTTTCGACAATTTTCAAAAAGTAGGAGCTTAACAATGGCAATTAAATTAGGCATTAATGGTTTTGGCCGCATGGGTCGTTTATCGCTAAGAGCAGCGTTTGCATGGGACGACGTTGAGTTTGTGCAAATTAATGACCCTGCGGGAGATGCAGCGACATTGGCTCACTTACTAAAATATGATTCGGTACACGGTATTTGGCCGCATGAGGTTGAAAGTAACGATAATGCGGTGATCATTGATGGCCACAAAATTAACGTTACGCAAAATAGAGCGATTGCAGATACTGATTGGTCTGGTTGCGATATCGTAATTGAAGCCTCTGGCGTGATGAAAAAAACCGAGTTGCTGCAAGCCTACCTTGAACAAGGTGTGAAGAAAGTTGTTGTCACTGCTCCTGTAAAAGAAGACGGTGTGCTGAACGTTGTGATGGGTGTAAACGATGATTTATACGATGTAGAGCAACACAATATTGTTACTGCCGCATCATGCACTACCAACTGTTTAGCGCCAGTAGTTAAAGTATTGCAAGAAAAAATTGGTATCAAACATGGTTCAATGACCACTATTCACGATATCACCAATACGCAAACTATCTTAGATGCACCGCATAAAGATTTACGCCGTGCTCGCGCATGTGGCATGAGCTTAATCCCAACTACAACTGGCTCTGCAACGGCGATTACACATATTTTCCCTGAACTTAAAGGCAAATTAAACGGCCATGCGGTTCGTGTGCCTTTAGCGAATGCATCAATCACTGACTGTGTGTTTGAAGTCGAGAAGCCGACCACGGCTGAGCAAATTAACCAATGGATGCAAGAAGCCGCAGATGGTGAGCTAAAAGGCATTTTAGGCTATGAAGAAAAGCCACTTGTTTCTATTGATTACAAAACTGATCCACGCTCAAGCATTGTGGATGCATTATCAACCATGGTTGTGAACGAGACACAAGTTAAGCTGTATGTTTGGTACGATAACGAATGGGGTTATGCAAACCGTACCGCCGAACTTGCCCGTAAAGTTGCGTTATCACTGAAAGGGTAAAATGAATGACGCGTTTGGCTAACCTTCCCGCTGATATAAAGCAGTACTTAATTGTCACTGGGAATTACTGGGCATTTACGCTTACAGATGGCGCATTGAGAATGTTGGTGGTACTGCATTTTCATGCGCTTGGCTACTCACCTTTGAGTATTGCCATGCTGTTTTTATTTTATGAGATTTTTGGTGTTGTCACTAACTTAGTAGGTGGCTATTTAGGCGCAAGGCTTGGTTTAAATAAAACCATGAACATTGGCCTTGCCATACAGGTTGTAGCCTTGTTCATGCTGGCAGTCCCTCCTGAATGGCTGAGTGTTGCCTATGTGATGCTGGCGCAAGCGCTGTCGGGGATTGCCAAAGATCTCAATAAAATGAGTGCTAAAAGCTCAATTAAAATGCTGGTTGCCAGTGGCCAAGAAGGCACCTTGTTTAAATGGGTGGCGATACTTACAGGCTCTAAAAACGCATTAAAAGGTGTGGGCTTCTTTTTGGGTGGCTTACTACTGACATTGATGTCGTTTAAAGGCGCAATGCTCGCGATGGCTGCCACTTTGCTGGTGGTGTGGTGTTTTAGTCTTTATGCACTTAAAAATGATTTAGGTAAAGCCAAAAACAAACCTAAGTTTAACGAGATATTTTCAAAAAGCAGTTCAATCAATATCTTGTCGGCCGCGAGGTTGTTCTTGTTCGGTGCGCGTGATGTTTGGTTTGTAGTTGCACTTCCGGTGTTTTTATCACAAGCCTTTGATTGGGACCACTGGACTGTGGGTGCCTTCTTAGCGAGTTGGGTCATTGGCTATGGGACTGTGCAATCTTTTGCTCCCAAAATCATTAAGCTTAATAAGCAAACATCACCAAGTGCAGAAACAGTTAAGTGGGCATCACTGCTTGCTTTAGTCACCTTAGCCATTGCCCTTGCTGTTGGCTTTGGCTGGGCTGTAAAACCAATGCTGATAGGCGGACTGATGTTGTTCGGCGTGGTCTTCGCGATTAACTCATCTTTGCACAGCTACTTAATTGTTAGCATGGCTGATGCCGATGGCGTATCACTTGATGTTGGGTTTTACTATATGGCTAATGCCATGGGTCGCTTAATTGGTACTGTGTTGTCGGGCTTAGTGTTTCAGCTTTATGGCTTAGCAGCCTGTTTGGCTATCTCACTGTTATTTATTGTTATTACCGCCCTTATTTCGACTAAATTGCCAAAACAAATTTAGTTAAACCCAAGGTAAGCAAGAAAGCTTGCTTACCTTGGGTTACTTATCTTTATTAGAGCCAGCGATTAGTTAATTTCTAAGCCTTAATGAGATTGTCAAAAATTAGATGCTGAAAATAAAAACCCCTTTATCTAACAAAATTTCGCTTTAATCTTTGTTTTCTTGTAGTTTACTTGGAAACAAGAGTTGTAAGTAGGTTGTTATGTTTGAGTACGTTGCTGTTAAGCGAGGAAAAAAGCCATTTTTAATAGTGGCTCCATTATTGGTGTTAGGTGTGCTTGTATATAAATATTCTTTTCAAACAGCCGCTCCAATAACAACTAGCTCAGAACAAATAAATGCACATAGTACAAAAGCTCAATATCAGGTTGAGGAGCAAGTAAGCGTACCTGCCACGAGTTTGTTAGCTGATGAATCTGTTGAGCAAGGGAGTGAAGTTAATGACAGCCGTGAACTTATTATCAAAAATGCACCGAAATGGCGTTTTGATGGTGTGTTAATTGACCATTTTACAGAGCTAAAGCAACGCGCTGAGCAAGGTGATGTGGAGGCTAACTACCTCATCGCACAAAATCTTAAGTATTGTTTTAATGCTCCTTTAGATGCTGAGGCGCTTGAAGCAACATTAGCCGAAAGCTATGAGTTTAGCGATGCTGGTGATACGCAAAACCGTGCTTTAGAAAAATATGAGTATTGCCAAGGGGTAGATTTAGCAACGCGGCGGTCTTTTTACCGTTATTTGGTAATGGCAGCAGAAAAGGGCTCTACCTTTGCGCAGCAAACGTTTGCTGCGCTAACTCCCGAATTTTACATGAAGTCGCAATTTCCTGAGAAGTTGTCACGTGCCGAGTTCATCAAAAATCGCGATAGTTTTAAAGAGCGTAAAACCGTATTTTTAGAGCAAGCAGCGAAGCAGGGCAGTGAACAAGCGTTGATGAGTTTAGCGAGCATGTATTACAGCGAACAAGTTGGTGAGCATAGTGCAGCAAAAGCCTACGCTATAAATCGACTCATTATGGAAATCACGCAAAATAACGATATATATAATCGTTATGCGTGGTTTGAGCAAAGACAATATCCAACGCTTTCAGGTGATGAGCTGAGTATCGCGAACAATTTATTTGATCAATGGCTTTTGCAAATAAAGCAAAATGGTACGCTATACCCAAAGAATTAATAACCCAAAGCAAGGATGGCAAGTATGATTGAACCAAACTATGCAAGTTACACACTTGATGATCTGATAGATTGCAAAGCGAATATAGACGCACAAGAGTGGCCCGAGCGTCTAAAAGACATTGAGAATGCGTTAAATGTTTATGCCAGTCAATCTGCTGAGCACGAAAAGCAGTACAAACAAGCAGTGTTTAATGCATATTGTGAGACGTTACGCCACGATCTAACCATCAGTATTGATGATAATATCCTTTGGTTTTTAAGACCGTTTTCTAAGCAAGCTAAAAATATTACCCCCAGTACGTTTGCTGGCGAAGTTTGCCCTCTTTGCGCGGGAAATCTTAGTGCAACCACCTGGGCTGCTGGTTGGGAGTTGAGCTGCGAACATTGTGAAGTAACAGGGATTGTTGTTGAAAAGTTTGGCTATTAATAAAATTAGCTTATTGAGATTGCTGCGTAATTATTCGCAGCAATATATAACAATTTTGATGATGCTATCAGGCTTTTTTTACAAACTTAGCGGTTACCATCATTTCACCTACGCCATCAACTTTACAGTCTAACTCGTGGTCTTTTTTATCTAACACGCGGCGGATAACGGCTTTGGTACCAATTTTAATCACTTGTGAGCTGCCTTTAATTTTTAAATCTTTCGCAACGGTCACTTTGTCGCCATCAGCTAATAAAGTGCCATTAGCATCTTTTACATTGATCACATCATCAGTATCAACCGCATTAGGATCCCACTCATGAGCGCATTCTGGGCATACTAAATTGTTTTGATCTTCATACACGTATTCAGAGTTACATTGTGGGCAAGGAGGAAAAGGCATAAATGGCACCATGGTTGATTTTAAAAGGGTATTTTAATGGCTGAGAGCAAACTATGCGAGTACAAGGCATATATTTTATGGCTCAGACGTTTCGAGTGTTTTGGTAATAGAGAATATTCCTCTTAAATCACCAAGCCGATAGCCTGTGGCTAAATCATTTGGGTAATGCTCGCTAAGCGCTTGCTTTACTTCTGGCGCAATTGTTTGGCCATGACAATTGAGGCAAACTGGCGCGATTTTTATCGCTTTAGCAAAGCGAAATTGACCATCTTTATTGGTTGAAAAAGCCACATTGTCGATGCTTTCAGTGTTTCTGATCATATCGAGTAGCTGGGCGATTTTTTCAGCTTCCCAGTCATCAGGTTGATTATTTTGATTACGGTTTTTAGTGCTTTTGCGCGCTACAGTCCAACCGTCAGTTGATAAGCTCTCGGCAATGGCTGGGGCTTGCATTTTACACACGTTAATTCCTTCAACTAATCCGCCTTGTTTGATTGCGGCTCCCAATGCTGATTTAAGCGTAGTGGCAAACTCAGCTGCTCGCTCAGCTGCTTGAGTTTCTAGGTTAGCTGATTTTGTTTCGGCGTAAAGAGTAGGCGATAGTAACGCGGTGAAGAGGATTAATGTTCTTAAAGCAAGCATAATAAAACCTTATATTAGATATATCTAATATAGTAGTTCGTTTTTACTTTACATGCCAATGTAACCTGCAAAAATAACTATTCTTAGCACAAAGCCTACTGGAGTGTTGCTGCTAAATTGGTTATGGTGAGAAAAATATTTTGAGAACAAAAAAATGAAAAAACTAATTTATATCGCCGCTCTGTTATTTTCAGCTCTCACATTTGCAGGTACCGCTCCATACAGTGGAGAGATAAGTCGTGATGACTTACTTAAAGACTACTCTGCATTTAGTGAAGAGTACGATGAATACACACCGAGCGAGGAAGAGTTAAGCACTATAAAAGCACTGCAAGGTAAGCAGGTTTTAGTGTTTTTGGGCACTTGGTGTCATGACTCAAAACGTGAAGTGCCCCGATTTTTAAAGCTTCTCGATACTGCGAAGGTGCAGTTAGGCTCACTTAAATTAGTGGCCGTTGGCTACGACAAGCTAGACCCTGCAGGGTTAGCAAAACAGTATGACTTAATGTATACACCAACCATTATTGTCCTTGATGGCGAAAAAGAGCTTACCCGTATGATCGAAAAGCCAAAACAAAGCTTGGCTTTGGATCTTACGCAACCGGGTCAAACGCTATAAAATCATCAATAGATAAGGGCATTGAAATTAAGTAACCTTGAATATAATCAATGCCTTTATCACTCACCAACTGCCATTGCTCTGAGCTTTCGACCCCTTCTGCGGTAATCGTTAAATCGAGTTGATGGGCTAAATCACTCATTGTTTGTAAAAATAAACCATCTTTCGGGTTATCTACGCAGTTACAGATAAAAGCCCGATCAATCTTAACGTTATCCAGCGGAAACTGCTGAATCGATGACAGTGATGAATAACCCGTTCCAAAGTCATCGAGAGATAAATTAAAACCCGCTAATTTAAGCTCATGCATAAGGTTTATCGCGTACTGGGTATTTTGAAATAGGGCTGATTCGGTGATCTCAAGGTTTATTTTTTGATTTGCAGGAAATAGTTTGGCTTTTTCTTTACTTAGTCGTTTAACTAAGTGCACGTCAGAAAACTGTTTACGCGACAGGTTTATCGACACTTTAATATGAATGTCGTTATTAACCATGCGATGGCAGTCTTTAGCAACTTTAGCAACAATCCAGCGAGACAATAAATTAATGAGCTCTGATTGCTCAGCAATGGCAATAAACTCCATAGGTGACACAAAGCCTCTAACAGGGTGATGCCAACGTACAAGCGCTTCACAGCCAATTAGTGTGCCATCTAAGGTGTTTACAATCGGTTGATACACCATGCTTAGCTGTTCGTTGGCCGCAAGGGCATGACGTAAATCACTTTCAAGGTTACTTTGTGCAATGAGCTTATCTTTGAGCGATTGGCTGTAGACTGTGAATGGCTTTTGCGTGCGGGGGCATTCATTCATCGCAATAAGTGCAGTATTTATTTGCTCAGCAGCATCGATGTTTTGTAAATGCGGATAGCCCACGCCAATGTATAAATGGTAAAAATGAGCGCTGCCAGCGGTTTCAATAATGCCTCCGACCTGATGCTGAAATTTATCTAATAGGGCAGCGAGCTTGTCGTCAAAAATGGCCTCTTTTAGCAATATTAAAAAACAGCCGGGTTTTATATGCGCGCAAAACGCTTGGAGCAAGTCAGAAAATGCAATTAGCCGGTTAGCAATGGTCGTTTGTAGTTCATTTAAGTAATCTTGACCGTAAATATCTTCTAATTGACGATAGCCTTTGATCTCGGCGCACAATAAAGTAAGGCCACTAGAGTAATGATTTTCTGGGCATATGCTTGCTATATACTTTTCACTGTAACGGCGGTTAGCAAGTCCAGTGACAGGGTCAAAGTGTGCTTGCTGGTATAGTTCGTGCTGACGTTGTTTTTCTGCACTTATGTCTTCAATCGTACCAACTAAGGTGTTGGTTTTTGGGTTCCATTCAGCGTGTTCATGAAACCAGCGTTTTTCACCATTAAGTTTAATTGTGTACTCAATTTCGGTCGGACTGCTTGGCTTAGTATGAATAAAATTTAAAAATGTGTTTTTATAAAAGCTATCGATTTTTTTACAGACATTATCAATTGATTGTTCTTTGGTTTCTTCTTGAAATAATGCCACAGCTTGTGTTGATAACTGTCTAATGCTTTTATTAGGCGATAAGTGCCAACTACCCACACCACTAAGTGATTGAGCTTGTTTAAGCTCAAGCGCTTGCTCTGAGAGCTCTAAAGTTTGTTTTTGTACTAACTTTTCTAGGTTTTGTTCATGTTCTCGTAACCGGTAAGTAATGGTAATTAAATAGCTACTAACCGATGAAAATAGCAGAGCAATGAGTAATAACACTAAAAATTCAACATGCGTGCGATAAGCAAACTCGTCTTTAATGCCGACAACCCATTGTTGATTTTCAACATCGAGGTTGTAGGTTGTCCAATCGTTTTGTTGAAAAAGGTGATTATTTAAAAGAGGGGTGTAACTATCAGCTGTTTTTTGCCAAACTTCATACAAGTGAGGATGAGAAGTCGAGTCAGGTGGTAAATTTGCGATAAACTCTGGAAAGCGCAGCACCACGATTGCAAACCCCCAAAACTCATTTTGATCAAAAATTGGTAATCTTGCTACTAAGCCTTGGCCACCTTGAGCCAACTCTTTTGGCCCATCGATTTGCATTTTTTTAGTATTAATGGCTCTTTGTAATGAGTCTTGAATACTTTGTATTTTGAATAAATCGACACCAATTACAGTCTCGTGACTATTAAGTGGATAGGTATATTGAATTACACCCTTTGGTGCTAGTTGGATGGTTTGACTGCCGTCACTATGAGTTAATATCTCTGTAGCTAGGGTTTCGAATTCAGTTTCAGTGTATGCAAAGTCACGCATTGCCGCACGAACAAGGTAGGGGCCGAGGAATGCGCTATTGAGTGCTTTTTCAAGGTTGCGACTGTAACTGTTAAGTGCTGTAATTTTCTCTATTTCATGCATTTCTTGTCTATCGTAAAACACTTTAAACGTGATAACCGAAAACAAACAGAAACTAAGAAAAAAAGAAGTAAATAACGGTGAAAAATATATAATATTGCGCAATAGTATCTCTATATGAAGTAGATATTTAAGTATTAAACTTACCTTTAAAAATACTAGTTTAGGGTTATCTGGTTGTCTAGCTAAGTGTTAGGAATTAAAGATGAATTTTTAGCATGTTAGAAAAATAATTGTACCTAAATACAATAGATTGCAAACAATATTAAGATAAATGCTATGTACCAAGCCGTTATTAAAGCTATAGATGTAGCGAATGCTGCAGATCCAAATCGTGTTACACAAGACGAACAAGCGCTAGCAAAAGAGTCACTCTATGCGATGCGTATGACCGATATGCTAAACCGTTTCAACCCCCAAGCCGATGAGTTGATGCATATTGCCGCACGAGGTCAACATATTGAGCGTTGGCGCTCTCCTCGGAGCGACTTCCCTATGGGTAAGCAAGGTTATTATCAATGGCGCACTGCTTTATATGACTTTCATGCAGAGCGTGTAACAGCCCTTATGAAAAAGGCGGGTTACTCACCGGAAGAATGCGAGCGTGTATACGCAGCAGTAGCGAAAAAGAATATAAAACGAAACCCAGATAGCCAACTGATTGAGGATATCGCAAGTCTCGTGTTTATAGAACATTACATGCTGGATTTTGCAAGTAGTAAGCCTGATTACGATGAGCAAAAATGGTTGGGTATTATTCGTAAAACCTGGCAAAAAATGTCAAACGAAGCACATGATTTTGTGTTAGCTGGTAACATCAGCTTACCTGAGCCGCTTAAGCCGTTAATAACAAAAGCGCTAAATTAATTGTAAAACAAGGATGTACTATGTTCTGCCCGCGTACTAAAACAGCCCTTGAAGCTGTGAGCATTGGTGATGTTAACGTGTATTTATCAAAAAGTGGTGGGATATTTTTTGATAACCGACAAATATTTCACTTTAGCGATCCGAGTTTAAAGCCAGCGCAAGTGCTGGTGGCTCATTTACAAACCTTGCCAATAGAACAGGTTGATTTAGAAAAGCGAGTTAATTGCCCGAATTGCCCTGACGTGGTGATGATGCGACGCTTTTTCACGCCTTTAAAAGTGGTTGAAATAGACGAATGTCCAAACTGTGCGGCTATTTGGCTTGATCATGGCGAACTTGAAAAGATCCATGAAAATCATTTAACGCCAAAAGAACGTGAAATGCTGCGTATTGATATGGCCAATAATCATGGTTTTATTCAAGTTAAAATTCCTAAAAGGCGTTACTCAGTACATGCTGAAAAGCCTGAACCTAAAGCAACGTCATCATTAGAAAAACTAGCAGAACTTGCGTATTTATCGATTTTGAATGACTGATAACTTATATAAAACACCTGAAGCTGAACTTATTCGCGGATCTGTCTATCTTTCTAAACCTCGCGATTTAAAACTGTTTACAGAGTTGTGATTTATAGGCGATGACATAAACTTTAAACCTAATTAAATAAATTGAACAGGTAACCTATGCTAATAACAATAATATTGGTTTCAGTGTGGGCGCTGTTAATGCTTTATGCTGCTAGTGCTGAATATAAATACTATCAATCGGTTAAATCTTTAGAGCCTGAACTGTGGCAACAACTGGGTGCACCGCGATTTTTAAAAGTACCTATGGTGTTTGTGTCTAAAAAGGGTTTAGCACTTTTAAATTCCACAGAAAACGAAACAGTGCGAGCGAATGCAAGAAAACATCGCCAAGCTGGGATTTTGTTTCTTTCCTATGTGGGGTTGGTGCTTGTATCGGCAATCGTATTTTTTAAACTAGCTTAATAAGAAGCCTGTACCAACTAAGATACAGGCTTTATTTGCATGTTAGGTGTTAAAGCTTGACCAGCATTTTTCCTTTATTTTTACCTTCGAACAGACCAAGAAATGCATCAACGGCATTTTCAATGCCATGGTATACCGTTTCTTCAGATTTAATTTTACCTTCGCTGATCCACGCACCCATTTGTTCAATAAACTCAGGGAACTGATCAAAGTAATCAATCACGATAAAGCCTTGCATGGTGAGCTTTTTCGAGTTGATATAAAATAGGTTGCTTGGCCCTGGCTGTGCGGTGTCATTGTTGTAACCTGAGATCATGCCACATACAGGAATACGGCCGTAATCGTTCATTACATTGAGTGCAGCTTCAAGGTGATCGCCACCTACGTTTTCAAAGTACACATCAATGCCTTGTGGTGCCGCTTGTTCAAGGGCTTCTGTTAGATTTGCTACCGTTTTATAGTTAATTACAGCATCAACACCCAACGCTTTAACCATGTGTGCTTTTTCGTCAGAACCAACCGAAGCAATCACTTTACAGCCTTTTAGCTTAGCAATTTGGCAAACAACGCTACCTACAGCGCCTGATGCAGCTGAAACAAACACGGTATCGGTTTCTTTAAGATTAATTACCTTTGTTAAACCTGCCCATGCAGTTAACCCAGTCATACCCATAGTACTTAAAAATAGTTGGTCTGGTAGTGGCACGTTAGGTAGTAACGTTAAGTCGCTACCATCGCTAATGTGCATGGTACGCCAGCCACTAATATGACTTACTTTGCTTCCTACAGGAAAGTCGTTATTGCGTGATTCAATCACCTCGCCAATAGCACCGGCTTCCATCACTTCGTTTAAGTTAAATGGCGCGATATATGATTTACGATCGATCATGCGTGGGCGCATATAGGGGTCAACTGACATCCAGGTATTTTTAATTAACACTTCGCCGTCGTTTAAATTAGGAAGTGATACTTCGACCTGCGCAAAATTAGCCTGTGTTGGTACACCCGTTGGGCGTGAAACTAAATGAATTTGTTGACTTGTCGCCATATAAACCTCGAGCCTGCTAGATTGGGATTAATTAATATGTCGCACAAAATGTTTGTGCGCAAACTATTTGCGATCAATTTAATGATCTTTACAGTAAAAGGCAATAGATAATAGGAAAATAATTTGCGCGCAAACTAAATTACGGCAATAATAGGGCTGTATTTCAGTTTAGGGTAATAGCATGAGCAATAACTTATCAGACAATGTGTGTTTCACTTTATACAGTGCAACAAATGCGTTGATCAGAGCGTTTCGGCCAATTCTCGAGGCTTATGACTTAACCTATCCGCAATATATTGTGATGCATTCGCTTTGGTATAATAACCAAGTGAGTTTAAAAGAGCTTTCTAATGATACGCACCTCGATTCAGGTACCCTAACACCGATAGTTAAACGCCTAGAAACGAAAGGTTTATTAACACGCCAGGTATCAAGTGAAGATGAGCGTAAAAAAGTAATCTCGTTAACTGAGCAGGGCATGCAACTTAAAGTTGATGCCGAAGAACTAACGGCTAAGTTAATGGCGCGCTCAAACATGAGCTTAGAGCGCATAGAATTACTACGTGAATTAACCCTTGAACTTCACACTGACCTTACCAAAGACTAATCTTCTAATAAACACACTAAGGTGCCCTCAATAGCGCGAACATACGCATAATGCTGGGCATCTTTTTTAGTTGGTGGGCACAATGGTTCAGCACCAGCAAGCACGGCTTTATCATAACTTTCGACTAAATTATGGCAGCTGAATCTTAGCTCAAAACCAAGGGCGGGTTGCTTAGGATGGGCGCGAATATACCCTTGCTTGAAATATGATTGCGCATGCGGGTGGGTCGCAAAAGCAAGCTTAACAGACCCAGTAACAAGTTCACCGTATTCGGCATCGTCACTGATATGGTTGGTATTTAAACCAAATGCTTGATAGTAAAAGTCGAGTACTTCTTCTACGTTATCGACGTAAATAACCTGACTTAAAAATACCATTTATGTTGCTCTATTTATTGTTCGTTTATTAAATAAAGCATAGTTTTAGCAATAAAAAAACCTTGAAAGTCATACTCACAAGGTTTTTTTAATACTTAAAGCTTAGCTGTAGTAGCTACGACTTGTTGCGGTTTTCTTTCGCAAATGCACGAATCTTACGTTTTTGCGATAAGGTCACTTTGTTGGTGCGGCCCGCGTATGGGTTGTCGCCTTCTCTAAATTCAATTTTGATTGGCGTGCCCATAATACCTAATGCTTTACGGTAATAGTTCATTAGGTAGCGTTTGTAACTATCTGGTAAGTCATGAACTTGGTTACCGTGGATCACGATACGTGGTGGGTTATAGCCACCTGCGTGGGCATATTTAAGTTTCACACGACGACCGCGAACAAGTGGCGGTTGGTGATCGGCTTGTGCCATATCCATGATACGACGCAGCATCGCGGTGCTAATACGCTTAGTTGCTGACTCGTACGCTTCATCTACTGACTCAAATAAGTGACCTACACCTGTGCCATGTAAAGCAGAGATAAAGTGTAAACGTGCGAAATCGATAAAACCTAAACGGCGGTCAAGCTCTGACTTAATACGTTCTTTAACGTAATCATCAAGGCCATCCCATTTGTTAACAGCAACAACCAATGAACGTCCTGCGTTTAAGGCGAAACCTAATAAGCTTAAGTCTTGATCAGAAATACCTTCGCGAGCATCAACCACTAGTAATACAACGTTAGCGTCTTCAATCGCTTTAAGGGTTTTGATCACAGAGAACTTTTCTACAACATCGCTTACTTTCTTTCGCTTACGAACACCCGCGGTATCAATAAGAATGTATTCTTTGTCATTACGTGTCATCGGAATATAGATAGAGTCACGAGTTGTACCCGGCATATCGTAAACGATTACACGTTCTTCACCTAAGATACGGTTGGTAAGTGTTGACTTACCAACGTTAGGGCGGCCGATAATTGCAAGTTTTACTGGCTTGTCGGCAAAGGCTTGTTGATTGTCTTCAGCGTCTTCATCTTCGCTGTAAAGATCAACGAGTTCGTCATCACTTTCTTCAAGCTCTTCACTTTCGCCTGCAAGTTCAGCAATAACTGGCTGTAAGGTCGTTTCGAGTAGTTGCGTGATACCACGGCCGTGAGCCGCAGCAATGTGATGCACGTCACCTAAGCTTAGCTGGTAGAACTCAGCACAGTATGAGTCAGCATCAATGCCATCCACTTTGTTTGCCACAACAAAACATTTCTTCTGTTGTTTACGTAGGTGATTAGCAATTGCTTGGTCTGCGGCAGTCATACCTGCACGGGCATCAACTAGAAATAGCACGATATCCGCTTCTTCAATTGCCAGAAGCGATTGTTCAGCCATTTCGGTTTCGATACCTTGCTCAGAACCGTCAATACCACCCGTGTCTACCACGATAAATTCATAGCCATCGTAATCAGCTTGGCCATATTTTCTATCTCGTGTTAAGCCAGGGAAGTCGGCTACGAGGGCGTCACGAGTACGTGTTAAACGGTTAAATAATGTGGATTTGCCCACATTGGGTCGCCCAACAAGAGCGATCACGGGAAGCATAAACTACCTCTTAAAAAAACAACAAAAGGCTTCGCCAAGCGAAGCCTTAGAAAAATAACGTTTACTATTAGTAAGTTAGTTTGGAATTTTAACCGCGCTAACTTCACCATCTCGGGTGTATAAAATCAATTTGTCACCGGCAACAACTGGCTCAATGAAGAAACCTGAGCTGTCAAAATCTTCGCGCGATACAAGCTCGCCCGTTTCTTTGTCTAACCAGTGTAGGTTACCTTCTTGGTCACCCAATGCTAAATACTTACCAGCCACGGTAGGGCCTGTTAAGTACCAGCCGCGTAGAGCTGGTTGGCTCCAACGCTCAATACCTGATGTTTTATCTAGGCCGTAAATAACTCCATCGCTATCAACAACATAGATAGATTGACCATCCATAGATAAGTCACGGTAGCTGCTGTATTCACGTTTCCAAACAACATTACCAGAACGAATATCTACGGCCGCTAAATTACCATTATAGGCGATTGCATAAGCATACGGGCCGCTAATCAATGCTTGTGTATCTACATCAACTAAACGTTCAAACTCAGACGCACCTTTTGGAGAAGCAATTTCAGCACTCCAAGCAGAGTAACCATTTTCAGAAATTAATACGCTTAGTTTACCAGTTTCAAGACCTAGTAATACACCACCATTTGCTACTGTAGGCGAGCTTTGACCACGTAAAGTTAGTGGTGGTACTTCTTGTTCAAAGCTCCAGCGCTCTTCACCGGTATCTGGGTGTACAGCTAATAATTTACCTGAGCCTAAATTTACAAAAATTAGGCCGTCGCCGGCAGCAGGTTTTGCAAGTACTTCGCCAGGCATTGTTTTACGCCAAACTACTTCACCTGTTTCACGGTCAAGCGCGGTTAAATAGCCATGCTCAGAACCAACAAAAATTTTGCCGTAAGCTTGTAAAATACCACCCGATAACTTGGCACTTTCTGTGGTTTCCCAAGGCCAGAAGGTAGGGTTTTCACGCACATCGGTTTCCCAGAGCGTATCGCCATTTTCAAGCGATAGGGCTTCAACTTCACCTTCGCGGTTTGCTACATACACAACATCGTTATGAATAGCCGGCGTTAAGCGCGAGAAATAATGCTGAACACCATCACCAATTGATTCTTGCCAAACCACTTCTGTCTCAAATTGATTAACAATTTCAGGCAGTACCAGCTCATCTTCGTCATCACTTGACGAACACCCAGTAAGGGTTGCGATACACAGAGCAAGTGTTGCCGCTGTTAACTTCTTCATCTTAACCCCTTACGCCGCTGGGCTAGTTTGTGCTAAGTCATCAAGTTTAATTTGTAATAACGGATTGTTTTCAAGGCCGCCATTATCAGCAGCAGCTTGGTATTGGCTACGTGCTTGGTCTTTGTCGCCCTGTGCAGCATAAACATCGCCTTTTAGTTCAGCAACTGCAGCAGAAAATGATGCTGGAAGCTGTGCATTTAGCGTTGTTAGTGCTTGATCATATTGCTTTTGAGCAAGGTGAACACGAGCAAGGCGAGTTGTAGCCGTTGCTTTTAGTTCAGGGTTTTGCTCGTTGGTGATGATCCAGTTAAGCTTTTCGCTTGCAGCATCAAGGTCATTTTTATCAACCGCTTCTTTCGCCGCTACAAATGCTGTTAGCGTGCTGTAGCTTGACTCGCTGTTGTTTTTAATAAACGTATCCGCTTTTTCTAGCACGGTACCGCTCTCAACAAGTTGTGTGAAAGAGTCAGATGCTTTCTCAGCTGTGGTGATTTGGTTTTGGTTATAAGCTTTCCAACCATATAAACCACCTAAACCTGCAACAATACCAATTGCAAGTGCTAAACCATTTTCACGGAAAAAGCGTTTGATCGCTTCTTCTTGTTGTTCTTCTGTTGAATAAATTTCCATGCTTACCTCTGTTGCTAGCTGAGCTTAAATAAGTTCAGCTAGTAGCGTTTTCGCTTCTTCTAGTTTTAAGGTGACTTGTTCTTTACGCTCACGTAAATACTTAATAGTCACAACGCCTTGTTCTAATTCATCTTCGCCGATAATAACAGCTACGAGAGCATCGCTTTTATCTGCGCGTTTTAATTGTTTTTTAAAGTTGCCGCCGCCTGCGTGAACCATTACACGTAAACCTGCAACATCTTTACGTAATTGAGCGGCAATAATTGGCGCTTGAATACTGGCTTTATCGCCCATGGCTGCCAAATATACATCAGCACTACGGCGGATGTCACCTACACATTCGAGTGCTTGAAGTAATAACACTAAACGTTCAAGGCCCATTGCAAAACCAACCGCAGGTGTTGCTTTACCGCCTAGTTGTTCAACTAGACCATCGTATCGACCACCGGCACAAACGGTTCCTTGGGCGCCAAGGCTATCGGTTACCCACTCAAAAACGGTACGGTTGTAATAGTCAAGACCACGTACAAGCTTTTCATTTACCGTGTATTCGACGCCCGCAGCGTCTAAACGTTCACATAAATTTTCAAAATGTTCTTTTGATTCAGCATCTAAGTGTTCAGATAATTTTGGTGCATCAGTTAAAATGGCTTGTACATCAGGGTTTTTGCTATCTAAAACACGTAAAGGGTTTGAATGCATACGACGCTTAGAGTCCTCGTCGAGTACATCAACATGTTGCTCTAAGTAAGCAACAAGCGCATCTCGGTAATCAGCACGGGCTTCATTTGAGCCCAGAGAGTTAAGTTCAAGACGAACGTGTTCGCTGATACCAAACTCTTTCCATAATTGGGCTGTCAGCAAAATTACTTCTGCATCAATATCAGCAGTGGCAATGCCGAATGTTTCTAAGCCAAATTGGTGGAATTGACGGTAACGGCCTTTTTGCGGGCGCTCGTGACGGAACATTGGACCCATATACCATAAACGTTGTTCTTGGTTATACAGTAAACCGTTTTGATTACCAGCACGAACACATACCGCAGTACCTTCAGGGCGAAGCGTTAAGTTATCGCCATTTCGGTCTGCAAAGGTGTACATTTCTTTTTCTACAATATCAGTTACTTCACCGATAGAGCGTTTGAAAAGGTCGGTAGATTCAACAATTGGAAAACGAATTTCTTGATAACCAAACGATGAAACTGTTTCACGTAAAATGTCTTCTACTTTCTGCCAAATTTGCGTATCGCCTGGCAGACAATCGTTCATACCACGAACTGCCTGAATTTGTTTTGCCACTGATAAATCCTAAATACTGTACTTGCGTTGAAAAAACACGCATCAAGAAAAACTAAAAATTGACCCGCTATTATAACGTCTAAGCGGTAAAGGTAAACGGCAAACCCGAGGGTTTACCGACTATAATTCGAATTATTCAACGATTTTGATGTCGATTGGCGTTTCTTTCTCTTTCTTAGCGATAAAGTCACGTACATAGCCTTCGAGTTGTTCGACTATATTATCGTTATCAATACGTGCTTTTTGACGTTCACCGTTGATATATAAGCCAGAGCGGCGATTTGCACCAGCAAGGCCGATATCGCTGACAAGAGCTTCGCCAGGGCCATTTACTACACACCCAATAACAGACACTGACATAGGTTCAACCACGTCTTCTAGGCGCTCTTCTAATTGGTTCATGATGCTAACGACATCGAACTCTTGGCGTGAGCAACTGGGACATGCAATAAAGTTAATACCGCGTGAGCGAATGCGTAATGATTTTAAAATATCAAAGCCGACTTTAATCTCTTGTACTGGGTCAGCAGCAAGTGACACACGTAACGTATCACCAATGCCTTCGGCAAGTAGCATACCTAAGCCAACAGCTGATTTGACAGAACCTGAGCGCATACCACCTGCTTCGGTAATACCTAAATGCAGTGGCTGGTCGATTTCTTTCGCAAGTAATCGATATGCACCTACTGCTAAAAATACATCTGACGCTTTAACAGATACTTTAAATTGATCAAAGTCTAAACGTTGTAAGATCTCAACGTGGCGCATAGCTGATTCAAGGAGTGCCTCAGGTGTTGGCTCACCATATTTTTCCTGTAAATCTCGCTCTAATGAACCACCATTAACACCAATACGAATAGGAATGTTGTGCTCTCTTGCTGAGTCTACAACGGCACGAATACGTTCTTCGCTACCAATATTACCAGGGTTAATGCGTAAGCAATCAGCCCCGTATTGAGCTACTTTTAACGCAATACGGTAGTCAAAGTGAATATCAGTTACCAGCGGAATAGTGACTTGTTCTTTAATGCTTTTAAATGCTTCAGCTGCTTCCATAGTCGGCACTGAAACACGCACAATGTCAGCACCAGCATCTTGAATAGCTTGAATTTGTGCAACTGTAGCATCTATGTCTAAAGTATTAGTGTTCGTCATCGATTGAACGGCAATGGGGGCACCATCACCAATTGGCACATTACCTACGTTAATACGGGTCGATTTTCTTCGTTTAATAGGAGATTCTGAAAACATTGCGGTTACTCTGTTAACGGTAAAGTAAATTTAGCTAAGCGATTTTTGGCAAAATGTGAGGTATCGATGGTTTCGCCTTGAAACGTAATATCAACCACTTGATGTTTGCCTAATACAACATTAAATGGTTGGGGGCCGGTTACTTTCATGATGTAACCTGCTTTTTTAACGCCAAAAGCGATGCGATCGCCGTTGCCATCATGAATTTCTACCCAGCTATCTTCATTGAAGTGCATCACGACTTCACTGTGCTCAGGATCAGCCTTTTCAGTTTGTGGCTGAGCAGCAACTTGGCTTTGTGTTTCGTTGCTGGTTGTAGGCACATCTGCTTCAGGCTGAATGATTGTTTCTTCAGCAGGCGCTGCTACAGCTAAGTCAGGTGAAATATCACTGCTTTCAAGCTGGTTTGGCATCACCGTCGTTACCGGCTTCTCGATATTCTGGTTGCTATTTTGCCACCACCAAAACACAGATGAGCCAATGATCACCGCTAAGATAAAGTAGCTAAACAGCATTAAGCGGCTGTCATTAGCTTCTTTTTCAGTACGGCGAGAAAAGCTCTGCATTTTAGATTTCTTTGCAGGTTCAACGTGCTCTGGTAATAATTCGAGCATCGCTTGGCTATCGATTTTAAGCTCACGACAATAACTTTTGATATAGCCTTTCACAAAAGTTGCAGGGCCTAGTAGTTCATGCTCGTCATTCTCTAATCGTTGTAACTGTAAAACTGATAACTTTAATGCTCCAGCAAGTTGCTCAAGGCTCATGCCTGTGTCTTCGCGGCGCTTTTTTAGTGCTTGGCCGAGCGTTTCTTGCGGTTGTTCTAAATTGTTTTCTTCATTCATAATGCGTATGAGTCTGGATCTACCAATAAGAGTCTATGCCCAGGTTTTAGGGCTACATCTGGGCTCAATTTGTTCCAGCGCATTAACTGATCGATTAATACGCTATGCTGTGTGGCTATGCTATAAAGTGTGTCGCCATCACTGATATTGTGATAAATATTCGGATTGTTTAGAAAAATGCGAGTACCGTTTTGGACTCGGTCTGATTCTTTTAAGCCATTCCACTGCAAAATCTTCTGTAGTTTAACATTGTATCGCACCGAAATACTAAACAGGTTTTCACCATTTTCAATAATATGATACGGGATATTCAGCGCCGGTACATTTGCGTTTAGCATTGGTAAATTAAGCGGCTGATCCGTCACGCTAAAGTCAGTGTTATCTGCTGAAGAACTGCTATATTGACTGCCACTAAATACGTTTGCGTCTTTTTCTGCCTCATAAAACACCACAGTACCAGCATTTTTATTAGTGCTTGGTGTGCTTGCTGGCGTTTGTTGAGCGTTAGGCGTTTGCGGCGCACCAAATGACACGATGGTCACTTCATCACTACTTTGCGCTGTTGTTTGTTTTTGTTGCTTTGCATTAACAGGGGATTGTTTAACTTTACGAGAGGTAACTGTTTGGAAGCCTTCGTCAGTTTGTTCAGTGAGCGTCTTTGGCGTTGTATTGAGCGGTTGTGTTGAGGCTAATGCTTTGGTTGATGGCTTTTCTTCGCTGTCTGAGTTTACCTCAGCTGCTACCTGTTCATTGCTTCTGGCTACGAGTTGTGACTCTTGCTCAGCAGCAGCCACTGACGCCTCAGCAACAAGGGTTTGATTATCAGGAGCTTTTCTTTTCACTATGCGAATTTTTGGCTGATCTTTACTGACGATGCTGCTGTCGCTAGAAATTTTAAGCTCTTCTAACAGCGTTTGACGATATTTTTCACGTAGTATTTCAAATTCAGAACGTTTAGTTTGCCCAGAAGAAATGGCCTTTGCTTCTACTGAACCTGGGTAGGTTTGTAAAATGATTGCTGCGGTTGTTTCGGCTTTTTCAATATGGCCCATACGTTGCTGAATAAGGTAGCTGAGCATGAGTGCACGAGGGGTAACTCGACCAGTTGATTCGTATTTTTCAATCACCTCTTCAGCTTTATGAAGGTCGCTTTTAGCGTAATATAAACCGGCTAGGCTAATCATTGAAGAAGGGCGCTGCGAGCTGTGGTTTAGCGCTGATTTTAGGTATTTTTCTGCATTTTCAAAGTCATCAAATTCAATCGCACATAAGGCTAAGTTTTCGTAACTTTCAGCTACACGGATATAGCTAGGAACTGCGATCGCCTTAAGAAGTTCTTCTGCTGCACGGTCGTATTTGCCAATGCCACATAAAAAGACACCATAGTTATTTAAGGTGTTTGGATCATTTGGGGCGATTTTTAAGGCGCGTTGATAGGCTTTATCTGCTAGATCTGGCTCATCAACTTGTTGATAGTAATAGGCTAAAGAGTAGTGAACTTCAGGAAGGTCAGGTGCAAAGTCTGCGGCACGTTCTAGATTATATTTTGCTTGCGAGTTGTTGCCCGTTTTTAAGTACTGTAACGCAAGAGCGATACGAGTACGAGCAGCACCGGTATTATTAATCTTTTTTTCTACAACGGGTCTGTCGCTTCCGTCGTAGCTGTTTTCTGTAACACACCCTGTTAATGCGAATGCACTAACAGTAATGGCAAGTATAGAACGCATTACCTAATCTCTTCTTTGATTCCGTATGCCTATCTTACCGAAAAGCCTTTGTGTTGCATCTATTATTTTAAAATAACGTGTTTATCACAAAGGCTTATCTTTAAATATTCTGTTTATGCTTGATGAATATTTACCGCAATTGCGTTATCTTCGCGCATTTTCTTTTTCGCTAAACGCTTAGTACGGTCGACAACATCACCCACTAATTGACCACAAGCAGCATCAATATCATCACCTCGCGTACGACGAACAATACAGGTAATACCCGCTGCTTGTAATACTTTAGAGAAGCGGTCGATACGGCTATTGCTAGAACGGCCATATTCGTTACCCGGGAATGGGTTAAACGGGATCAGGTTTACTTTTGAAGGTGTCCCTTTCAAAGTTTTAACCAATTCATGAGCTTGATCTGTGCTGTCGTTAACACCTTGCAACATAACGTATTCGATAGTCACATCTTTGTTTGCTTTAGAGCCATCAATATAACGACGACACGCCGCTAAAAACTCTTCGATTGGGTACTTTTTATTAATAGGTACAAGTACGTCACGCAGCTCATTGTTTGGCGCATGTAATGAAATAGCGAGTGCTACGTCGATTTTCTCTTTTAATAAATCAAGAGCAGGTACCACACCTGATGTACTCAATGTCACGCGACGCTTTGATAAGCCAAAACCCCAATCATCCATCATTAGTTCCATCGCTGGCACTACATTTTTAAGATTAAGCAGAGGCTCACCCATACCCATCATTACCACGTTAGTAACTGGGCGTTTAGTGCTGTCGCCGTTTAAACCAATGTCTTTTGCAACACGCCAAACCTGACCGATGATCTCAGACACAGATAAGTTACGGTTAAAGCCTTGTTGTGCTGTTGAGCAGAAGGTACATTCAAGTGCACAACCTACTTGAGAAGATACACATAAAGTTGCACGGTCTTTTTCTGGGATCCAAACAGCTTCTACTTCTTGGCCACCTTGCAGCATGAGGGCGTATTTGATAGTGCCATCGCTTGCTTCTTGTCTAACTGAGATCTCAGGAGCAACAATTTCACATTCCGCTTTTAGCTTTTCTTTAAGCTTTTTGTTGACGTTCGTCATGTCGTCAAAATTGTCTACACCAAAATGATAAATCCATTTCATCACCTGATCACCACGGAATGGCTTTTCACCGAATGATACAAAAAGCTCTCGCATTGCATCTCGGTTTAAATCTAATAAATTAATCTTTTTTTCAGTGGTCATGAAACAACCTCAATCAGTGACGGTGGTAAAGTAGTTTGGGTGCGCGATTGTATATTATTTAATCGACTTAGTCATTAGCTAAACAGATTTACAATAGGCTTAGCTAATGACTAAAAAAGGGCTCGAAAGCCCTTTTTCTTCTGCATCACAGACTTAGCTGTGAACTCGAAATTAACGAGTACGTGGGCAGATTTCTTCGTCAGCGAAGAAGTATGCGATTTCACGTGCAGCTGATTCAACAGCGTCAGAACCGTGAACAGCATTTTCGTCGATGCTGTCTGCGTAGTCAGCACGTAAAGTACCAGCTAGTGCTTCAGCAGGGTTAGTAGCACCCATGATTTCACGGTTTTTAAGTACTGCGTTCTCACCTTCAAGAACAGTAACCATTACTGGACCAGATGTCATGAACTCAACTAAAGCACCGAAGAAAGGACGCTCGCTGTGCTCAGCGTAGAAACCTTCAGCTTTTTCTTTTGAAAGGTGAACCATTTTAGCTGCAACGATTTTAAGACCAGCCGTTTCGAAACGGTTGTAGATAGCACCGATGTGGTTTTTTGCAACTGCATCAGGTTTTACGATTGAAAAAGTACGCTCTAAAGCCATCTTTATGCTCCAATAATTTTAAATTTAAAGGTTAAATATTAACGGGCGCGAATTATACGCGCTTTACATGAAAATTCCTAATTTTATTAAATAGTCATTTAATGGCATTTTCATGAATGATCAAATTACCTCTATACAAAGTCAAACAGTGACTCAATAATTGAGCAAAAACCTACTGATATTTCAGCAATTCTGCATATTTGGCATTTGATACTCTAACCTTTTCTCGCATCTCGCAAGCTAAGTTGGCGATGGCTTTTGATTTTTTGCAATCTTTTATCAGAGCAATAGTCATGTTTAAGATATGTATGCTAAATGTCTGCGCTGAATCGCAAGGCCCTATTAATATCTTCATCTTCAAAGTTTTGACTAAGTAATGAAATGCTTTTTAAGTAATTTAAAAGCCTTATTATTTTAAGTTGAACTTAATTTTATTTTTACGAACAAGTGATTAACAAATGATGCCAAGTTGTTAATCTTGGGTTCAGTTAAGTTAATTTCACTTGATATTGCAATATCATGTGAAGTTTTAATTTTCCTTATAAATTAATCTCTTATTATATTTTTCTCGTTCGCTTATAGCTAGCCTCAAAAGAAAAGTTCACATAATGCTGTAACCTAAATGTTAATTTTAGTGTACAAAACGCTACATGGTTTTACGTGAATTCCAACTTTTATTCAGTCATAAATTAGCAATGGATTGCTACTTTGTCATTTGCAAAGTCCGATTCTGAGATAACAATTCGAATAATTGAAGGAGATAACAATGAAATTACGCAGCGCGTTTACCAAGCTGTCATGTGCTTCAGCCTTTGCTTTAGGCACGATGATGACACTTTCGCCAGCAGCGAATGCAATGAAATTAAAACAACAAAATTTGCAAGAAATGACAGCTGAGTCACAAAGTATTATTGCTGGTCAGGTGGTAAGTGTAACAGATGGTTTTGATAACAATCGTCCATATACTGAAGTAACTATTAAGGTGTCTTCAGATGCCAAAGGCAAGTTAAAAGGCAACTCTACTTACACATTTCGCCAGTTTGGTTTGATTAAGCCTCGCTCAATGGGCAATGGCAAAGTGTATTTAGGTGCAACACCAGAAGGCTTTTCTAAATGGCGTGAAGGTGAACAAGTGATTGCTTTTATGTATAAACCAGCCTCAATCACAGGTTTTCAAACTACAGTAGGTCTCGCTCAAGGTAAGTTTGTGGTGCGAAATGGAAAGGTAGAAAATCGTTTTGCTAATCATGGTGTTTTTGAAGGGGTGGACACCAGTAAGTTGTCAACTGAACAACAAAACCTTTTAACCACACCTGGTGCGGTTGATGTAGGTGTTTTCATGGATTTAGTGGGTAAATTTTCTGGAGTACAACAATAATGAAATTTTCTAAAATCTCAGCAGCTTTAGTCCTTGCAACTGTTTCAACGGGTGTTTTAGCAGGCGGTCCACTTTATATTCATGAACCGACAATGCAGCCATACAAATGGGACACCTCAAAAGGCAGTATTCCAGTATGGACTGATGGCGGTCAACTTATCAAAGATAAAGATGGTAACGATGTTGAAACCTTCACGGTACTTGAAAAAGGCACTGTATTTAACATTGATGTTACTTTACCTGATGGCACAATAATCCCTGCTAATACAGAGCTTGAACGTGATTATACATTTTTAACAATTGAACAAGCTAATGCGGTAACAGCAAATGCTGTGAAAGAGTGGTCGGATGTAGAGACATCGACTTTTGAGATGTCAGTGCAAGGTACTATTTTTGAGAAAACAGGCATTGCGGATGTAACCGCTGAAAATGTAGACCAAATTTATGGTGTTGAGAACGGTTATGGGTTTTGGGTCAATTACGACACTGATGGCGGCATTTTAGAAAACTATTTTGGTGTGTCCCGCGACTCAGTATTGGGTATTGCATTCCCTGAGTGGGCAGATGAGGAAACTGGTGAGATTATTGAAGCGACAGCTTTAATGAACGGTTGGTATGTAGATATTAATGATACTGATGGCACGCAAGTTGGTGGGGTATTTACCCATGAGTTTGGTCATGCGATCAATATGTCTCACTCGCAGGCTAACGGTCACTTAGTTTATATGTCGGCAAGCTATAGCCCACAATACGATGGTGTACCTGGTTGTACTGGAGTTACTGAATTTACCAGCTCAAGTATGCTTGATTTTTCTGCTATTGAAACAATGTTCCCATTTATTAATGTTCGTTCAAGCGCAGGCTCTAATCAGCACACAATTAATGTAAAAGACGATATTGTTAATATTTCTGACCTTTATCCTACAGAGGAATACAAATCAAAGTTTGGTAGTATTCGAGGAAAGCTTTTTACAAAAGAAGGCGTTGAGTATTCAGGTATTAACTTGATAGCTCGAAACCTTGATAACCCTTATGAAGATGTGATCACTCAACAGTCTGGTAATATGACTCAAGGTCGAATTGGCCCAGATGGCTCATTCACTATTAATGGCTTAACGCCAGGTGCGCGTTATGCACTTTACACTCAAGAGATTAATGCTGGGGGTTACCCAACTCAGCAAACAAATATTCTGTCAGAAGCAGAGTATTGGAATGAAGATGAAAGTGCTAATCCAAGTATCGACAATGCGTGTGCCCTAACTGAAATTGTTGTTTCTGCAGGTGAAACTAAACAAGTTGAGATGTTCTTTAACGGTTATCAAGATGGTATTCAGTATACGCCATTGGTTTCAGCGTTTGTGGTGGATCACGCTAAAAATGGTAAAAAGGCACTAGGAACTACATCATCAGGTATTCCATTTTTATATGACAGTGCGACTAAATCGTTTGATACTCTAGTAAGCCCTGATGGTTACGCCTTATTAAGCTCTACAAACACTGCTATGAATAAAACTGCCACTAAAGCAGCTATTACAGCACACTTTAATGATAACGGTATTATGCAAGGTGGAGTATGGGATATTAACTCTGGCCATGTATCAATGCTTGAAGATTTAACTGGTAATAGCTGCACATTATCGAGTCAACAAGGTGATAGCTCGCATAGCATCTGGGATATGGATGATGCAGGTAAACTTGTCGTTGGTAATACACGTTTCCCATATGATGGTACGAACCGCTGTGCAGAAGGTGAAGGCGCTAGATCTGTAGGAATTCCAACCGTATGGGATGTTAAAACAGGCAAAGCGAACTTATTACCAGGTACTAAAATGGTTGATCGCTCCTATAATTCTGGTAAAGAAATCGCTTTAGTGGATGGTGATACAGAGATCCGTCGCACAGCATGGGCCCGTGCTGATCGTATTTCGGGTAATGGGGAAACAATTACAGGCTCAACAAATGGTTTTACTCAAATTGCTTGGGTTAATGGTGAGTTTGTAGATACCTATACTGAGTTTGGTGCAATCGACAATTCAGTTATCTCTGAAAATGGTCGTTATGTTGCCTTTGGTGCTATCGAAAACCGTCGCTCTGCTGGCGTTAAACTATGGGATACCGTATCTAATACAACGCAGAAAATTGGTAGTTTACGTTGGTGTGACAACATTCCTGCGGTAAGTTTTTGGACAAACTATTGTGACTTAGGCTACAGCCATGAAGAATTAGTTGAATTAGGCTTTGGCTTACCTTCAATCATTGTACTTGATGCAAACGACGACTTGTCAGTAATTACTGGCCGCGCTGGTAGTGGATTAGCGGGCGGTTTTGTTGGCGCTATTTACCTTGAAGGTATCGGTTGGATGTCAACAGAGGAATTCTTTGGGAAACAAGGTGTAAGCGAGGCAAAAGGTATCTTAACTGATAACATGTTTGGCTTAAGTGCGAACGGCTCTGAGATTATGGCCGGTGTAGCAGGACTAACATTGTCAATAGAAGTTGATGCTAATAAAGCCTTCGTATGTGATAACGGGCGCGACCGTGAGCTTAGCTTCCCTAAGCAAGTAGTTGAAGCTGTTAAACTTGGTGCTGAGTTTGGTCGCTGCGCGCATTTAGATGACTAATACTTTGTCGTGTTAATAATTAAAGGCCCACTTAGTAACTTAGTAAGTGGGTCTTTAATTTAACTATATTAAAGAGTCTTCATGTTAAAAAAAATAATATTAAATGCAGTCGCTTTGTTGCTTTTAAGCTTTATTTCTTATCAAACTAGTTCACAAATAAATCAAGTTTCAAACTCACTAAACAAAAGTTTAAGCGCGCCAGAAGAGTTATTGACCACATGGGAGCTAGATGAAGCAGCTTCAATTGAATATGCAAAAAAGTCAGCTAATTGGAATGAACATATCGCTGATTTAATGCCGAAGCTAATCGCAACAAATAAACAAATAAAATACCGCTTTAATCAGGATGAAATGGTAACTATTCATGCTAAAAAAGAGCACGAGATTGCAATTAGCTTGATTAAGCAAACTCCCAAGTCATTACAGTTCAAATTTGAACTCGATGATAAGCCAAAGCACTTGCAAGTTATAAAAGCTGCAGGTGGACGAATCAATATACAAGCAGACGGCTTGCTTGGTTATCAGTTCTTGTTGTGGAAAAAAGGTCGAGAGCGCCTAACCGGTGTGTAAAAACTTTTTGTTAAGAATTTTGCAGTTAACAATTGCAAATCCAAACCAATTACCCTGGATAGTTAATTGAGTTTGATCTTAAAAGGTGGCCATAGGATTGGTCACCTTTTTTCTTTTTATAGGCTCATAGTTAGTTTGCTGAGTTTTCATCAATCATGATCTAGATCAATAAAATTACTGGGCAGATTATTATACTGCCGCGCTTCATTCTTGTATTAATTCATGCAACCGACTTGTACTCGGTTCGATGTGTGGAGCTTTCATGTCGTCACCTATTTTGACCCCTCGTCCTTTTACGCCTGAGTTGTTATCACCTGCGGGTAGTTTAAAGAATATGCGTTATGCCTTTGCTTATGGTGCAGATGCTGTTTACGCTGGCCAACCTCGTTATAGCCTTCGTGTTCGTAACAATGAGTTTGACCTAGATAACCTGCAGATTGGTATCAACGAAGCGCACGCGCAAAATAAAAAATTGTATGTGGTGTCGAATATTGCTCCTCACAATGCCAAAGTAAAATCGTACTTACGAGATATTGAGCCAGTCATTGCTATGCAGCCTGATGCGCTGATCATGTCTGACCCTGGGCTAATCATGCTAGTTCGTGAAAAGTGGCCAGATATGCCGATTCACTTATCGGTGCAGGCCAATGCGGTTAACTATGCCACGGTGAACTTTTGGGCTCAGCAAGGTATCGAGCGAGTTATTTTATCGCGTGAGTTATCGCTAGAGGAAATCGCTGAAATTCGCGAATTATGCCCAAATACAGAGCTTGAAGTATTTGTTCACGGTGCACTTTGCATGGCGTATTCAGGTCGTTGTTTGCTATCAGGTTATATCAATAAGCGTGATCCAAACCAAGGTACTTGCACTAACGCATGTCGCTGGAATTACGATGTGAAACCAGGCACCGAGAATGAAACTGGCGAAATGGTGCATAAAATCGACCCTAAAGCGGTGATCCCAACTCTCGGTGATGGTGCACCAAGTAACGAAGTGTTCATGCTTGAAGAGCAGGGCCGCCCTGGTGAGTACATGCCTGCTTTTGAAGACGAGCATGGCACTTACATCATGAACTCAAAAGATTTACGTGCAGTTCAATATGTTGATCAGCTTACTAAAATGGGCGTGCATAGTTTAAAAATTGAAGGCCGTACCAAGTCTTTCTATTATGTTGCTCGTACTGCACAAGTGTATCGTAAAGCTATTGATGATGCTGTTGCAGGCCGTCCATTTGATGCCAACTTATTTAAAACCCTAGAAAACTTAGCTCACCGCGGTTATACCGAAGGGTTTTTAAAGCGCCATGCGCATCAAGACTATCAAAATTATGAGTATGGTCATTCTGTATCAGATAAGCAGCAGTTTGTTGGTGAAGTATTAGGGCGCACTAGTAATGGCTTGGTTGAAATTGATGTGAAAAATAAATTTTGTACCGGTCATTCACTTGAGCTTATGACACCTAAAGGCAACATCAACTTCAAGCTAGATTTTATGGAAAATAAAAAAGGTGAAGCCATTAGTGATGCGAAAGGCTCAGGACATATTGTGAAAATTCCTTTGCCAGAAGACCTCGATTTAGAGCATGCTATTTTGATGCGTAACCTAGATGCAGATCAAGACACCCGTAATCCATTCAATAAAGCTTAACTGAAAGATGCGCTAAGTCACTCTTAGCGCTTTTACTTCATCTTTTTTTAGTAATTCTCTGTCGTTACTGGTTATTTTTACTATCCTTTTTTCTAGGGTATTAATAAAACATAATCAAAAACTATAGTGAAATACGTCGTTCATCCATCACATCAAAGAGAGCTTTTACATACAGTACCTTTTATTGCGGTAGGTGTATTGCTGCTCGCCATTGTCTTGCTATTGGAGCAATTAGGTCTTATTGCTGCTATTCCTTTTTATATAGCGATGCATACCTGTGTCGAATTGTTCTCAGTTGTGATCTCGTTTTTAATTTTTGCTATTGGCTGGAATACTTGGCATTTCACTAATAACTACAAACTGTTACTGCTTTCTTGCACCATGCTTTGCGTAGCTATTTTCGACTCATTGCACTTTTTAGCATTTGACAGCATGCATGAAGGCGATGCTGATATGAATCTAGTTATTAGCCTTTGGTTAGTTGCACGGCTCTTTAATGGAGCTGCATTTTTAATTATTGCAGCAGGTATTTGGGTCAAATATAAGCCGTTAAATGCGCGTGCTTTACTTACCTCTTTGCTGCTATTTAGTTTATTCATTGCGAGCTCACTTTTTTATTTTCCAGAGCTACTGCCAGAAATATATATTGAAGGAGTGGGTGGTAGCCATATTAAGTTTTTAATTGATTTGCTTGTTTTTGCGCTTTATGGTGCAGCCGCTGTAATGTTTGCAATACAGCTTCGCGAGCCTAGGAAAAACTTAAATATTGCTGGTAAAACAATCGTTTGTTTATTAGCTATTTTAAGTGAGGTCTGTTTTTTGGTTTTAAATGATGCGTCGCACACTACCAACACCTTTAATTTTTTTGGCCATGTTTATAAAGGGCTAACTTATTTTTTATTGTATAAGGTCCTCTTTGTTGAGACTGTAACAAAGCCTTATACAGCTCTAGATAACTTTTCTAAACAGTTAAAAGCAACACTCACGGCACTGCCTGATTCTGTTTTTGAACTTGAAAGAGACGGTACGTTCCGTGAAGTCTTCAGCGATAACTCAGATGGTCATATATTTACTAAAGGTATGGTCGGTCAAAATATTAGCAGTATGTTTGAGCAATCAGATGCAGATGACTTTATGCGTATGCTTATGGAGACTAAAAAGTCCGGTGTGTGTTTGGTAAATACCTTACCGATCACCATAAATGGCAGATGTATTCATTTTGAGTTTTCGATAACTTTGTTCGATCATGAAATTGATGGGCCAACATATCTGATTAATGCTCGCGATGTATCAGATAAAGTAGGCCGTATGGCAGCACTTGCACAGCAAAGTAAATTCAATCGAGGATTGTTACGGCTTACCGAAATTTCGTTTCAAGACGATCAAGATATTTTATTGAATTTTGCGGTAAATCAATCGCTTGAAATCACTAATTGCGATGGAGCAGCTTTGTTTCTTTGTAACGAACAAAAGCAACATTCCTATCGAGCAGAGCCAGGCACTATCTTTGATGTATGCACTGAGAAATTACAAGCTAAAATAGCGGCAGGTGAAGCTGTTATTGTTAACTATAAACATGCTAAAGAGTATGGCTTACCAAGCGACTCAAGCTCATTATTGGTGGTGCCGGTGATGCGCCATAGTCAATGCCATATGGCGATAATTCTTCAGCACCAAACGAAGGTTTTTAGCGAGCATGATAGGCGAATGCTGACTGTATGGGCCGAGTCTGTATGGCAGTGGTTTCATAAAATTAATCTAAATAAACGCATGCATATATTGTCTCAAGCGGTTGAGCAAAATCCACACCCAATTATGTTTACAGATACAGATGCAAAAATTGAGTACATGAACCGCGCTTACTTAGAGATGTGCCAGTACGACTATGATGAACTAATAGGCCAAAGGCCCGATAAAATCAGTGCAGGGCAAACTGATTCCAGTGTTTACGAAAATATGTGGGAGCATTTAAAAAAACGAAAAGCGTGGGTTGGTGCATTGGTTAATAAGACTAAGCATGGCAAAGTGATTGTTGAGCAAACCACCATTTACCCATTGATGGATAAGCAAGGTTCGGTAACAAACTACATTTCATTTCAGCATGATGTAACGAAAGAAGTCGAAAGTGAAACGCTTATACATCAATTGTCTTATTATGATCAGCTAACAGGGCTTGCAAACCAAAACAAGCTGCAGATTGAATTTGAACAAACAATTAAACTTCAAGAAGATGTAAAAGCAGCTTTTATTTTAGTTGGTTTAGATAATTTTAAAATTCTAAATAAAGCACTAGGAATGGCTAACTGTAACCTTGTGCTGCAGAACTTGAGTGCACGAATTTGTAATTTTATGGGTGAGCATATTATAGTTGCTCGCTTGCAAGGAGACCGCTTTGCATTTATCACACCTTATACTTCAACAGGTGCAATAAATAAGAGCTGTCACCACTTATTAAAGGTGATCAGTGAACCTCTTACGATTAATGATGATTTAATCGTTGTTACAGCTTCTGTTGGTGTTGCCTTGTATCCAATTGATGGGCAAAATTTTGAGCCTCTATTACAGATGGCTGAGTCAGCGATGTTTGAGGTTAAGCGACTAGGTCGTAATAATGCCTTATTTTACGCCGAAGAAATGAATAAATCTGGGCTCAGACAATTACAAATCATTAATGCACTTAATTTCGCTCTTGAAAATAATGAGTTTTATTTGGTATTTCAACCGCAAATTGATATTGCATCTGGCCATGCGGTGGCTGTTGAAGTATTACTACGCTGGCACTCAGCAACACTAGGTAATGTATCTCCTGCTGAGTTTATACCCATTGCTGAAAGCAGTGGCCGCATTAGTGAAATTGATGACTGGGTATTCGAACATACCGTTAAAACAATTCGTCAATGGCGAGATGACAGCATGCCGCGTCTCACTTTTGCAATAAACTTGTCTGCAACTAAGTTTGTTAATAAACACTTACTCGGTGATTTAATATCGGTATTACAAACTTACTCCATTGAGCCTGAATGTATTGAACTTGAGTTAACTGAAACAATAGCAGTAGGGAACCCCAAATTTGCATTAAACACTATAACAAAATTGCGTGAGGCAGGTTTTAAAATGTCGATTGATGATTTTGGTACGGGCTATTCGTCGATGAATTATTTAAAAGATTTTTCCCTTGATAAGCTAAAAATCGACAAATCGTTTATTGATGATTTAGAAACCCCCAGCGATGCAGACACTGCAATCGTTAAAGCTATGATTGATTTAGCCAGCGCATTAAGTATGGAGTCAATTGCAGAAGGAGTCGAGACAGAGCAACAGCTGAAAATACTTAAACAGCTTGAGTGTTCACAAGTACAAGGTTATTACTTCAGTAAACCGTTGCCATTAGAAATGCTTTACACGTTTTTTGAGAATATTAAAAATTAAGTGTGCGGAAAAGTAGTAAGAATACTTTGTTCCTATTGTAGGTTGTATAATATAAAAATATTAATAAGTTTAGTTTTTTGTGGGTTGTTTTTTTTATTTATATTGATCTAAATAAATTTTTTAAGTAACATTCACGCCATAAAGGATGAGTTGTCAGTGGGAAGACGGCAAGTAACTAGTATTGTTTTATTACAAGGTTACTTAAATTGAAAAAAGTTGAATCCAATCAATTAAAAAAAGGTATGCAAGTTAGGGTCAATAAACATTGGCTTAAAACGCCTTTTTTAACAAGTAAAGTAAAAATAAAATCAGAACAAGATAAATACAAACTCAAGCAATTTGAGGGGGCTTTATATGTTTCTGAAGAAAAATCCATCACTGAGTTAGGTAAAGGTTTATCTATCCTAAAAGTTGCAGTCGAAGACTGTAAACAATCACAAGTATTAGACAATAAGTCAATAACTAAAGCTGTAGCGAATATTGTTTTATTTGTTTTAAACGATGCTAGTCAGCTTGGGGTTATTTATGAAAAAATTAGTGAAGACTCTCAAACGTTTAGAGAGTCAGTGAGATTATTAGTATTAATAGCTTTGTTCTCTAAAGAAATTCGATTAAGAAAAGATAAACTCATTCCATTTGCAAAGTCAGCCTTTTTAAAAGACATTGGTATGTCTTTAATTAATTTCGATTATAAACATGAGAAACAGTTATCAGCTAAAGGGCTCAAAAGCATTCATGAGCACGTTGAACTCGGTTGTAAAGCTTTAATCTCTCAAGGTGTAGAGCAGAATGTAATTAAAATTATTAAGTGTCATCATGAAAACTGTGATGGCTCAGGTTACCCTTATGGCTTAATAAAGTCTGAAATCCCACTTGAAGCACGTATAATCCGTATTATTGACACATATGTTGCCTTAACATCTAAGCGTCATTATCGAGAAGAGTTTTCTAGAGTAAACGCAATTGAGACAATTTACCACTCTGCGCAAATTGGAAAGTTTGATCATATTCTAACTGCAAAGTTTATAAACTTCATTCGGCTGTATCCGAAAGGAATTCAAGTTGAACTGCGAGATAAGTCACATGTTTTTATTAATGAAGACTTAAATAATGGCAAAGTGAAAGTCGGTAAAAATATACCTCCGGTTCAGTCAGTTGTTGATAAGGTAAGTATAGCTAAATGCCTTTGGTTTTTATAAGTACTTAATTTCCTCCTCTTTTTAAATTTCATAGAAGTTAATAACCTACATTCTCTATAAAGGTACTTTTAAATTTTAACTGTTCTTTGAGATTAAAATGGTACTCATTTTATGCGAAGTAATTTGCCTGTAAGTAATATAGAAATAACATTTCCAGAATCAAAAAAATTAATATCAGTCACGGATGTTAATGGCAACATTGTTGATTGTAATGATCACTTTGTTGAAATAAGTGGTTTTGATAAAAGTGAATTAATTGGGCAACCTCACAATATTGTTAGGCACCCTGATATGCCCGAGGTTGCATTCAAAAACATGTGGAAATATCTAAAGGATGGCAAGCCATGGATGGGCTTAGTTAAAAATCGATGTAAAGACGGCCGCTTTTATTGGGTAGACGCATATGTAACCCCCATTTGCCATGAAGGGGTAATAACCGGTTATGAATCAGTTCGTTCTTGCCCTAAGCAAGAAGATGTTATGCGTGCACAAAAAATTTATCCAAAACTTAGGCATGAGAATTCTACTTCTAAAAGTAATTTAAATAATTACTATTGTGAAATTACAGCTTTTTTTGTTTTTATTCTCGCAATTTTATTAAATTATATAGAGCATAAACATCTTGCTATTACTTTATTTATATTAAGTTTTACTATTAATTTTTTTTGTTCAATAAAATCTAGACGTCGGATAGTCAATGACTTGTTGGAAAAGCTTGGAAGTAGTTTTAAAGATGATTTAGCCGTAAAAACTTACACGAATAAATCAGGAGACTTAGGCAAGTTAGAAGTCGCAATAATAAGTCAATTTGCTCATTTAGGTGCTATTTTGACTAGAATAGAAAATGCGGCCTTGGCTGTATCGGAAGAGTCTCATAGTTGCCTTATACTTACTGAGCAAACATGTAGTGAGTTGCAAAACCAGCAATCAGAAACAATTCAAGTTGCTACGGCCATGAATCAAATGACCACAACGATTGCTGAGGTGGCACGGCATATTTCCGAAACGGCTAATCAGGCTGATACTGCTTCCAAATTATCAACTTCTGGTAAGCGTTTTTCAGAAGTCACAATGACTTCGATTAACCAATTACAAAATACAGTGTCACAAATAGGAGAGTCTATTACAGACGTTTCAATTCAAACTGAGCGTATCTCAAATGCAGCCCAATTAATTGAGCAAATTGCGGATCAAACAAATTTACTTGCACTGAATGCTGCTATAGAAGCAGCAAGAGCAGGTGAACAAGGGCGTGGATTTGCTGTTGTTGCAGATGAAGTTAGAACACTAGCCCAGAGAACACAGTCTTCTACAAAAGAAATCTACGATATTATTCACAACTTAATAATTAAGGCGAGTAGTGCTGAAGAAAAGGCTAAGTTGGGCAATGATGAAGCAAAGCATGGAGTATGCAATGTGAATGATAACGCTAAGATGCTTGATGGCATAGTCGTCGCTGTTGATCAAATCGCTCATATGTCTACCCAGATGTCCGCCGCTGTTGAGCAACAAGTTCATGTTGCTGAAGATATAAACCATCAAATTGTGAATATTTCAGAATTAGCAAATGTTGGAGTTACAAATGCAGATAAAGTTTCCCAGTCGATAGCTAAATTACAAGCAGTATCGAATGAATTACACGAATTGGTCGTTAGGTTTAAAAGGTAACAAATTATGTTTAATCTTGCTTTTGAACTTCAGAAGGAAAGGAACGGTCATCTTAAATCAATATCGATACTTATTATGTTCTTTTTATTGAGCTTTTGGGGATTGGAACAAATAAATATCATTCCACAAAAAGGTGGAATAGTACTTCACCTTACATTAGAGCTATTGCCTATATTTGTGTTTTCATCGATCGTATTACTTGAATTTCAGAGGCTTGACGGGCGCTATATTGAACAGAGTAATATTATTATTTTTGGCTTTAGTATTATTGTAATAATGGATTACATGAATGCCATTTCATTCTCTGGTATGCCTGCATTTATTTCTGAAAGCTCGAGCCAAAAGTCAATCTTTTTTTCTATACTCGCTCGAACATTTGAGTTAATTACATTTGCTGCTATTGCTTTATCAATTTTGCTGCCAGGTAAAAAACTTCTTTGGTTATGCTCAGGTGGTATCGTATCTTTAGTGTTAATGTCTTGTGGAAATTTATACGAGTCATACCTTCCTTTATTCTTTATAGAAGGCAAGGGAGTAACAAATACAAAAGAAGTAATAGAGTATTTCCTACTCGTGGGGTATGTCATTGTTGCGATGCTGTTCTATGGAAAGTATTCAAATGAGGGAAAACGAAGATATTTTTATTTTACGTTATCCTCTATGTGTATGGCGTTATTTTCATTATTAGTGACTCATTATCAATCCCTATCTGACAGTTACCTTGTAATTGCACATTTGATCAAATTAGTTAGTGCGCTGCTTATCTACAAAAGTATTTTTATTGAAGGAGTTTCTTACCCATATTTTCTAGCTGGGCAGTCAGAAGCATATGCATCAAAGAAGAAACAAGAGTTGAATAACATACTAGATAATATGGGTATAGGAGTACTAAGACTTAGTATCGATTTTAAATTAAGTTACTTTAATAAGAATGCCCTAGATACATATTATTACTTAGATAAAACATCTAGAGATCAGCGTATTCAAGATATTTTTCCACAAGATATTGTAGATAAAGTAATGCCTTATTTGATAAAGGTATGTCAAGGTGAGCAAATTAGATTTTCATTGAATCACTTAGCCTTTGATGGCTCACAGCTATATAGAAATATTATTGCTATACCGGAAAAGAATTCAGCATGTGAGGTGTTAAGCTTACTTTGTTTGATTGAAGATATTACTGAGGTAAAACTTGCTGAAAAAGAAAATGAGGAACTTAATAGAAGTCGAGCTGAATTAAAAAAAGCACTAGATCAACATGCAATAGTTGCTACCACCGATAGTCAAGGAGTTATTACATGCGTTAATGAAAAGTTTTGTAATATTTCACAATATTCAAAAGCTGAGCTTATTGGGAAAACTCATTCGTTAGTTAACTCAGGAACTCATCCGCCTAGTTTTTTTAAGGGGATGTGGAAAACAATTCGTAGTGGTCAAGTTTGGTCTGGGGAAGTATGCAATCGCGCTAAAGATGGCAGCTTATATTGGGTAAACTCTACAATAGTCCCTTTTATGGGCGATAATAATAAACCACAAAAGTATATTGCTATTCGTGCCGATATTACTGATCGGAAACTTGCAGAGCAAAATGTACATAGGTTAGCTATGTATGATGAACTGACTAATTTACCTAATAGGCGTCACCTGAAAGATAAAGCAAAAAGCTTGAAGCTAAAAGCATCGGAACAATATTATGCTTTACTTTTAATAGACCTAGATAATTTTAAAATGGTCAATGATACATTAGGTCACGGTGTGGGTGATTTATTACTTAAAGAGGTATCTCGACGCTTGGAAGGAATTGTCTTTTCTCCGAACTTAGTCGCCAGATTAGGGGGGGATGAATTTGTCATTTTGTTAGATGAACCAAAATACGCAAGCGACAGTGATTTCCTTTTAATTGATACTTTTGCACAAAATGTACGTAGTGTTATTTCGCAAAGTTTCTTCTTAGATGGATTTGAAGTGAATACCACACCAAGTATAGGTGTGACAATTTTTAAAAATCACGATTTTGATTTATCTGAAGCCCTTAAAGAAGCCGATATTGCAATGTACCACTCTAAGGAAAAAGGTAAAAATACAGTTAGCTTTTATGATCCAAAATTACAAGCGTCGATTTTGGAACTGAACGAAATAACTCAAGGTTTACTTAATGCAATTCCAAGAAATGAATTAAAAGTTTTATATCAGCCAATTCATGACACTGAAGAATCTTTAGTTGGTTATGAAGCATTACTTCGTTGGGATAGCTCGTTACTTGGCAGTATTTCACCAGATATATTCATTCCTGTTGCTGAGGAGTCGAAACAAATCAATCGTATTGGCTTATGGGTACTCGAGCAAGTATGTAAAGATATGAGAGACGGTAAAATACAAGGTAATAGTAGTGTTGCAGTTAATGTGAGTTCATTACAATTTCAGGATCCACAGTTTGTGGAACAAGTATTTGAGGTTATAGGAAGATATTTGATATCACCTTCACGCTTAAAATTAGAATTAACTGAGGGAGTAATTTTAATGGGAACGGAACGACTAATTAAACGGATGAACAAACTTAGAGCGATAGGTATTAAGCTTTCCTTGGATGATTTTGGAACAGGCTACTCGTCATTAAGTTACTTGACTCGATTCCCAATTGATACGTTGAAAATTGATAAATCCTTCATTGATAAAATGCTGACTAGCATTGAAGATGCATCAGTTGTAAAAGCAATATTGACCTTAGCTGATGGGTTAGGCAAGAATGTTATTGCTGAAGGAGTAGAAACTGAAGAGCAATTTATTTATCTAAAAAACTCTGGTTGCCAGTATTTTCAAGGGTACTTGTTTGGTAAACCAATACTCTTGAATTAATTTCTATGAATTTGACCTACGAGTTTGTGAAATCGCCAAATACTCTAAAGCAGGATTATTGAAATTGACTGGCAAGCTCTGCAAGAGAAACTTCAGCAAATCGTTTTAATAATAGCGATTCTGCGTCATCCATCGCGTTTTGTATGGCGCTATTTACTGCATGTTCGATAGGGCAATTGCTGTGCTCATCGGTTAGACCTATAACAAATAGGTTCTTTTCGCCAAGCGCTTGGTGAATATCAAATAAGGTGATCTCAGTTAAGGGAGTTGCAAGTAGCCAGCCGCCATTGTGACCTTTAATAGCTGATACATAACCTGCTTGACGTAGTAATGCCATAGTACGGCGCACGACCACAGGATTGGTCATTAACATGTTTGCTAATGTCTCTGATGTGACAGGTTGGCTGTAACTGTCTAAATGGATCAGCACATGTAAAACCCGCGATAGTCGGCTGTCTTTTCTCATGTTAAATCGTCAAAATGCGTTTTTTGCAGTGTACCACGAACTGCTTAATATTGACCGTTTGAATTACCAAACTAATGCTCACTAAGCCAATCCCAAGCCAGCCAATTTGCTGAAATTGTTCATGTAAAATCACAATAGCAAGTATGGTGGCGATGATAGGCTCAAGCAAAGTAATGAGTACGGCTTGGCTGGCAGCGATGGTTTTTAAGCCAATACTAAATAGCCAATAACCTAAAAACATCGGCACAATGGCCATGTATAGTGCCACGCTGGTATTGGTAATTGTGGCAAACAGCGTATCCCCTGTAATTAATAATGATGGCAGGAGTACACAGGCTGCGCCACCAAATAGGCTAGCCATGGTCGCTCTTGAATGAACGCCGTTGCTAATTAAACGTTTGGCAACCCATGAATAACCGGCATAGGTAAGCCCTGCAATTAAGCCAAGTAAAATGCCGATGTTTTGGCTAAACAACCCCTCTGCAGCAGAGTTTGACTCTTTACCTAACGCGATTAAGCCTATGCCTATAGCGCCAAAGCAAAAGCTGACTAGCCAGCGAGTTGCAACGGGCTTTTTCTCAATTAAGTATTCCAATAAGACGGTAAATAAAGGTGCGCTGGCAATCGAGACAACGGTGCCTATTGCCACACCGGCACTATTCATTGAGGTATAAAATGCCAGCGGATAAATAGCCACACAAGCTGAACCTAATAGGATTAGGCGGTAATGTTGACTCAGTTTATTAGCATCATCTATCAGTTGTTTTATTGCGGTTAGGCAAAGTAGTACGCCGCCAAAACCCATTGCAAAAGCACCAATTGCAAAAGGGCTAATGTCTGGCGCAAAACTTGCGGCAGTGCCTGTTGTGCCCCAAAACACACTGGCAACTAACACGGCAATTGTAGCGATAGCGTGGTTCATCGATGATTCGCTTTGAATTTAAGGTATAAAAAGCATAATAAATATCGGCGCAAAAATTTTGACAAAAAGGACGGTTTTGTTAGCGTTAAAAACCAAAGTTACTTTTTGAATTTGCTTGGTGATATACCAAAGTACTTTGAAAAACTGCGGCTAAAAGATGAAAGCTCATTGTAACCAACTAACTCACCAATACGCTGTAACGGGTAGTCGGTATGGCTTAGCAAGGCTTGGGCTTTTTCCATTCGCTGTTTAGTTACATAGTTCATGGCAGTCAATCCTGTTTGTTGCTTAAACAGCAGCTTAAATTGTGTTGGGCTTAAACAGGCAATGCAGGCAAGGTGTTTGATGTGAAGAGGAGTGCTTAAGTGACTGTCAATATAAAGCAGTGCATCGCTAATTCGGCTGTCGAGCTTTGGTAGCATAACTTGCTCAGCTAACAGTAAATTAAAGGTATTAAACATGGCATGTTCTAATTCATTATTAACGGCTTGCTCTAACTGTTTTGACACAAATTGTAAAAATGCCCAAAGTGATTGATTAATGGCAAATACGCAGCGCTCAGCGGTGGCAAGGTTATCCGGTAGCTTTGGCATATCGGCCACAACAAATCGAGCCTCTGGCATGGCGGTAAAAAGATGCACTTGCGTGGCTTTGACAACCACGCATTCACCCGGGGCGACTTTACCTTGAAAATCACCCACACTAATAGCTATCACTCCTTTTAAGGGCAGTACAAGTTGATGATAGTCATGGCTATGACTAACAGGCTTAGTACTGTATGAACGGATTGATAGGTTGCCTTGCATCGTTTTGTAATAACCATTTGGAGAATAACGCTATTATGCCTGTTTGCTAAGGATGATCAATTTTATGCCAATAAAGGTGTAAGTACATGCTCGTAGGCAATCATTAGTGCGACATAAACTAACAAAACAGCCATTAGTTTATTAAACACATTAAAAACACCCGGCCGTGATACTTGTTTGCCAAGCACTAAGCCCGCTAGCGAGTAACTTGTAGGAGCACCAAAGGCAAGGATGGCTAAAATAAAAGACCAAAATACGATTGCAGCTCCGGTAATATCCGCGCTTGGGAACTGAATCGTAGCAATAGGTAAAGTGGCTACCAGCGCTTTTGGATTTAAAAGCTGCATAAACAGGCCATCGAAAAAGCTAAGTGAGGCATCCGCTGAGCTATCACTCACCTGTACTTTTGCTTTTGCGACCTTCCAAGCAATATACAAAATATAGCCGCAACCAATTAAGCTCACATAAGGCAAAAACTGCGGGTTGATCACTTGTAAGCCAAGGTAGCCAAGCAGCACAAATAAGATAAACATCGCGCTACCCACGCCGATAAAAAACCCAAGGTGTGAACGTGTTTGTTTATTTAAGCCACTGCTTAAACCGAGTAAATTGATTGGCCCAGGGGTGTACATAATGCCAATAGCATATGCAAAAATATCTGCCATAACAGCTCCAAATCAGTAATTTAGCTCTATCTACGAGCCCATTGCAGTTGAAATTGTTTTGGTGTCATACCGAATACTCGTTTGAAGTTACGGTTGAGGTGGCTGGCATCTGCAAAGCCAGATTCAACCGCTACGCTGGTGGCATCGCGGCCAACCTGTAACGCTCTACGGGCATAATTAATACGACAGTTCAAAACATATTGATGTGGAGTAATACCGAAGTGCTCGCGAAAGCGGCGGATAAAATGAAACTTCGACATAGTGGCAGCATGGGCAATGTCATCAATAGCAATGTCATTGTCGATATTTGCCAAAATATAGTCTTTTGCTCTCAGCAGTAAGCTATCAACACGGGTGCTTAAAGTCGGTAAATCAAGGCTGCCGTTGAGCCTGACTAAAGACTGCGCCATTTGCAATAGTGCAGCTTCTCGCTCTATTTTGTTCGTGCTATTGGTTTGTAAAAGCCTAGATAAGTTAATCACTTGATTACGCAGTAATGGATCTGCATACAAGGTGTTTGCCATACGTAATGTACAATCTTGCTTATACCCTAGCGCTTTGAATAAAGGCTGAAATTCATCAGGATGAATGTACAGCATTAGATACTCTAGGTTTTGCTCCGTGCCAGAGTGACCATCGTGAATATCTTCAGGGTTAAACAAAATAACATTGCCAGGTACGCTTTTATAAAACGCATTACGACAAAAAAAATCTTGCCGCCCCTGTAGAGTTATGCCAATTGAATACTCTTCGTGAGCATGCTTTGCATATGTAAAATCACTCATAGTCGCAGTCAACATCGAGATGCTCTGATGCTGTTCGTTGTTGATGTACTTAAAGTGATTGTCTTTGCTCACAGATGCTCCTGAAGGTTGTGCGCTTCGTTATTATTCCTACGCCAATATAGCGAAGCAAGCAACCTTAAAACTTGAACAAAATTGCTGATATTGAATTAAAGAGATTTATTTTTGCCTAATTAACAGCAAATAACGGCAAATAGCAGTGATACTTATATCGATTTTTCAATTGCTTATACAAATCTCTTCTCAGACTTTTCTTATATTTTATTTTAGTGTGAATGTTTTTATCCCTAACTATGGTCTTTTAAACAATCAGTAGAAAGGGGGTTGTATGAATTTACGTACATCAAATAATTTAGTGATTGCACTTATCACCATCAGTTTTTCGCTATTGGGTTTGTCATTTATCTTGGGAGCAAACCCCAATGCCATTGGCAGTATCTTTTCGTTTTATAAATTAGACTCTCAGGTGCCAGCTCACATCATGAGTATGATCGCAGGCTTTGCATTTTGCTTTGTTGGCATTACCAGCCTTCATTCTCATTTAGGGTTTATTAATAGGGCACTTCCGACCATCACTGCATTTGCTATATCACTGATCTGTTTGATTACGTTGTTTGGCGCTAATCGTTGGCTTGCAAGTGAAGGGGGCTTTCCTGTGATTGGTTCAGGGCAGGGGATCATTAAGTATTTTGCTGTAATTCCGCTATTTTTATTTGTGTTTTACAAAGATGCTTTAAGTGATAAAGCGCATATTACCTTGAATTATGCTTCAGTGGCTTTAGTGCTGGTTTGGATAGGCGCAATGAAGTTTTTTGCTTTTGAGGCAAAGGGGATTGTAACGCTTGTTGAAACATCACCATTCATGTCGTGGTTGTATCAGGTTTTTAGTGTGCAGGGCGCATCGAATGCGATTGGCGTGTTTGACATTGTTAGTGTGCTGTTGCTTTGTGTTGGCTTATTACTCAAAAATAACAAGTTAATAGTGTTGGCAGGGCTTTCCTGTTGCGCTGTTTTTATTATGACGCAAACATTTTTAGTTACCGCGCCGAATGCGCTTAGCAGTACGACGGTTTTAGCTGGACTTGGTCAATTTGTGATTAAAGATCTGTGGTTTATTGCGAACTTAGTGATTATTTACCACCTAGCGGTGATCAATAATACAACTAATGAAATAGCACAATAATTTAGATAGGCCTCACTTTAACCATAGTTTAGGATTAATTACCAAGATCCCACTGTGGAGCAATTTCACGAGTTGTTTGTCTGCCACCCCATAAGATGCATCTATTAATTTTGCGATTGCAGAAAACTACTTAGAGAAGCCTGATTAGGTCCAAGCGCTAAACTTTGCAAATACAGCTTTAACTTTCGCGGAACAAGCAGCAGATGATGAATTACAGTTAGAAATTAATGAACCTATTTTTAAAGTTAATTCCTTACCATGATATTAAAAATAAAAACGCCAGTGCAATGCACTGGCGTTTTTGAAATTACGGAAAAGAGTAGCGCACAATCCGTTTTACAACAGAAAAGTACTGGCGAAAGAAGCCGCCTGTATTGTAATTGATGCCGTGCTCTTTAAAGATAGCTTGCACCTTAGGAGCAATCTCACGATAACGTTTTGCAGGTAAATCAGGGAACAAGTGATGCTCTATTTGATAGCTCAAGTGCCCAGTCATTACATGAAACAGGTTACCCCCTTTGATATTTGATGAGCCTAACGCTTGGCGGTAATACCACTGGCCTTGCGATTCATTTTCGCAGTCTTGCTGTTTAAATGTTTCAACTTCACCGGTAAAGTGCCCGCAAAAGATAATCGTAGAGGTCCAGAGGTTACGTAATAAATTAGCGGCTAGGTTACCCGTTAAAACCCACAAAAATAAAGGGCCGGCAATCAGAGGGAAAAGCAGGTAGTCTTTCACTAACTGGCGTGCTCCTTTACTAAAAAAGCGTTTTTTGAGTTCGCTATGCGATACCGTGTAATCACGGCTATCTTTTTTCTTACCGAAAAATACCCGCTCGGCAGCCATTTCATGGTACGACACACCCCATTGGAACAGCACGCTTAGCAATAGGTAAGTGATAAATTGCCACAGGTTTTTTACCCGCCAACGAAAGTCATTAGATAAACGCAGTAATCCATAGCCGAAGTCACGATCTTTACCAATAATATTTGTATAGGTGTGGTGCTCGTAGTTGTGAACGCGGTTCCAACTTGAACCATCGCACGCTATATCCCACTCGTAAGACTTTGAATTTATGTGTTTATCATTCATCCAGTCATATTGGCCGTGCATCACATTATGGCCAATTTCCATGTTATCGAGAATTTTTGCAGTGGCTAAACTAAGCACACCGACTATCCATAAAGCAGGCTGAATAAAGCCTAGCATTAAGAGAATACGGCCACTCCATTCAAACACACGCTGGCAAACAATAACGCGGCGAATGTATTTCGCATCTTGCTCACCCAGTTTCGATTTTATATCTGCTTTAACGCTATCGAGTTGGGTTGCTAGTTTTTCAAAATTGACTGTTTTTGTCGTGTTCATGCCGATAACTCCACGTCACTGACTGGTTGCGATATGCAAAGTTGAATTAATTGCTCTGAGCTATCAGAGAGCTCGCCGGTGCGAATATCACGCACGATGCCTTGCTTTTTAACGCATTGGCATTGATGGCAAATTCCCATGCCACAGCCAACTGTCACTGGTTGCTTATTCGCTTGTAAGTGAGTAAGTAAGGTTTGTTGGTTATCAATAGTGAATGTTTTGCCCTGATGAGTGAGTGTTAGTTCGAGCTTATCAGAGGTTGCTAAAACAGCAGGGACTGCACTGAAATGCTCACTGTCGATAGGCGTATTTAACTGCTTTGCTAAAGTTGCTGCTTGCTTATATAAAGCAGCTGGGCCGCAGACTAACCAGTGTTTATGCGCGTTTGTTGTCAGCCATGTCGTCGCATCGCCGTCTTTGCTGCGCTCAAGTAAGTGATAATCAAAATTGCTCAGTGATTGCTTTAGTTGCTCAAGCTCATCTTTAAGCCAGTGGCTGTTCGGCTTTGCATAGTAAAGCAGGGTTATAGTTTGTTTGCTATCTGCAGGTAAAGATTTAAGCATGGCTATAAATGGCGTAATGCCAGAGCCACCGGCAAGCATAATTATAGAGCGCGCGGTATTTGGCATAACAAACTGGCCTTTAGGCTCAGAGATATTAAGCCATTGTCCAGGCTTCAAATTTGCTAGCTTTGACGTAAATGCGCCAATCTCTTGGCTGCGGATCAATAAACGAATTTGTCGCTCTTGCTTTGCCAATTTTGGTTCGCTTGCGATGGTAAACACGCGAGTCAGTAGTCGCCCGTTCGTTTGTATTGTTAACGCAATATGCTGGCCTGCTTGATGATTTGGCCATGCTTTTTCTGGCTCAATAATCAGCTCGATGCTTTGTTCAGCAAACACGTGTACATGTTTTAGTTGTGCGCGAAAATACCCATCGCGCCAGCCAGGTTTAAAGCACTGGAGCACAGGTTCCCAGTATCCTGACCAAGATTGATGATGCAATAAATGTTTTGATAATGAATTTAATAACATTCTTTTTTTGCCTTTAGCTTACAAGTGTACGCTCACTAGGCGTACAAGTGTAAGCTGAAAAAAGATAATTTCAAGTCTAATTTGAGTGTTAGCTCTAAATTGGCGGGGAAATCCAACTTTTGAGAATTTAAACTTAATAAAAAGAGCTGAGAAAATTGCTAGTTTTTCATTTTAATTCATTGCTATATGCTTGATAGAGCTAACCCGAGTTGGCATGCATCTAGAAAAGAAGCCTTGAGTTCTTTTACAAAGAAGTATTTTCGGCTATTAATTGAGAACGACTTTAACCGTTTTAGTTTGTAGCTCTGCCACCGACATTGGGGCAAAGCTTAATTTACAGATTGAGGTGTAAGATGAGGGGATTCATTGTATTTGGAGCCAATCCAACCTAGTTAATAGCTAGGCAAACATTATCTCATCTGGGTTTCGTTTGAAGCTATCCTTACCTTCTAGATTACGCCAAACCTTTTCGTGAAAGTAAAACGCAACCGTATTGACTGCAGGCTCAACAATGGCGACCAGGCCACCAATTAAAAAACTACCTGTTAAAAAGTAGGTCACTGTAAAAGCGATTGTGAAGTGCATCATTGCAAAAGTAACTGTCTTAACCATTTTGAATACCCCAACTCTCATAATTTGATGAGTTTAGTATTGCTCATCATTTTTAATCTTTAAAATGGAATAATAAGATTGTAGTGATTTATTAAATGGAATGGTTGTGCCCAGTGTTGCTTGTTAATTTTCAAGTCAATATGCGCACATTGATGAAGAAGTTTTGAGCTTTTCGTCAATTTACTTTTCTATTGCGATAGTTCTAATGCATTGTTTGTAAATATATTTATGGATTTTTGATGGCTGTGAGTGAGTTGTGTGCTACTTGTTTTTTGAAGGGGGCGTTCAACGTTCTAGAGGGCCCAGACTTTTTGAAAGTCTAGACCCACAGCGGTTTGCTTGAGTGCAACTAGCTAATTTAAAAACTACTCTGCTGCATGGGGTAAAATAAATGAAAGTGTTGCTAAGTGCTCGGTCTTATCAAATACAGCGAGATTTGTACTTTTTTCATCATATATAGCGGCGACTACGTTTAAGCCTTGATTGCGTAGTGGCAATGTCACGATGCCTTCATCATTGCTTATTAGGGGCTTTTGATCTGGGTCATTCACAATATCATTAATCACTTTAGCGCCTTGAACTGCCTTACCATTAAATAGTATGCGATAACTAACTAATGCACCTTTCTGATCTGAAAAGCTGTTTCCTATTGGGATAATTTGTAACTGTTGTTCTTTAAGTTGAGGAATTTTAGTAAGAGGCCCACGCAAATGTACAGCATGTTTTTTTGTATGTTCGCTTAAAACTGCATCAGGGATTTGGTCGCGGCCACTTGCAAACCATTTACCATCTTTAGTTTTGCTCCATAAACCGTTATCGAGCATTCCTGTAACAGCATAAACCGTGTTATCGCTCAGTATCATCATATGCCCTGACTCAACAAGTTTTACACTTTGTTCTTGCCAATTTTTGTTATAACCAGTAACTCTTTTAACTTTGTCTTGGCGCTTAACAGTGTCTAAATCTTGTGCACCTTCACCATATATCAGTGCTAATTGTGATGAGCGCTCAGCAAACCATATTGCATGTGCTTGTGTTTTTGCGCTGTAAATGCTGGAAATTGATATGGCTAATGTAATGCAGGCTAAAGTAACTTTGTTCATTCTTCTCTCTAAGTGTTTATTAATTAAGCGTTAATTTGAGTTTTTTAATTTCTGTTGTTTGCGAGGGTAGTTCTCAGTGGTTTAATTGTTTATCATACTGCAAATGATAAGTATTGTTAATTGTATGTTCAAATGATGGATAATGTAAATCTTTACCTAATAACTACAAGCTTTATTGAATAACTACAATTCATACCTGAGAGATAGAATGAACAGATATCAAAAATCAGCCCTTTCAATCATGATTAGCGCAATTTTTACATCTTCCGTATATGCCACTACAGAGCCATCAGAGATAGAAAAAATATCAGTGTCGGGTGTAAGGCAAGCTTTTCGTGGGGATGTTCCTTTAAATGAGCAACCACAATCTGTCGAGTTTATTTCATCAGACACACTCAATGAGGCTGGTGTAACCACCTTAAGTGACATTTTCGATTTAACCCCAAGTATTTCAGAACAAAATGACTTTGGTGGTTTATGGGAAAGCTTTGCAATACGAGGTTTAGTGGGTGATGAGAATATTCCATCAGGCTTTTTAATTAACGGTTTTTCATCTGGGCGAAGCTTTAGCGGTGTTCGTGATACGAGTAATATTGATTATGTAGAAATCATGAAAGGAACAGGCTCTGCACTCTATGGACGCTCTGAGCCTGGCGGTACGATAAATATCATTACAAAAAAACCGCAGTTTGCACAACAAGGCTATGTAAAAGTCACTGCCGGTAGCTGGCAAAGTTATCGCACTGAAGGCGACTACACGAACGCAATTACGGACCAAGTGGCCTTTAGAATTAATGGTGCTGTGGAAGATAGTGAAGGTTTTAGAGATTATCATGAATCAGAAAAAACTGTATTAACGCCTTCAATTTTATGGCTAATTTCAGATAAAACGAAGTTGAATTATGAGCTAGAGTACGTTGATCAAAGTTTAACTTTCGATCGAGGTATTGTTGCTGTAGATGGTAAAATTGATGCGCTACCCATTGAAACTTTTTTAGGTGAGCCAAGTGATAAACCTACAGAAGTTAAGGCTATTTCTCATCAGCTTACCCTTGAGCATCAATTAGGAGAATGGTCGCTTCTAACAGGTATTAGTTATAGCGATTCAGAGTTTTTAAGCGAATCAAGTGATGCTGAGCTTGCTCCAAGCCGACAAGTATATTTCATTGATGGCGTGACACTGAGCAGACAACATAACCAGCGTGACTTTCAAACTAACTATATATCTGCACGCTCAGAGCTTAGCGGTAGTATAAAAGCTGCAGGTTTCACTCATCACCTTTTAATTGGTGCTGATGCCAGTAAGTTTGATTTTGATAAGGTTTGGTACAGATATCGCCCGACTATTGATGACACGAGTTACGCTATAAATATGTATGAGCCTGAGTACGGTAAAACGGCGCCTGAAGGTTCTCTGTTATTCGACACCACAGAAGTACAGAATAGCTATGGTATTTATATTCAAGACCAAGTCGACATCACTGAAAAATGGAAAATGCAAATTGGTGGTCGTTACGATTGGTTTGATCAAAGAATTGATAACCATAAAAACTTAACGCGTTCAGAGGCTGACAAAAGCACCTTCAGCCCTCGAGCAGGTTTAGTATATGCTCACTCTGAAGATCTACAATTTTATAGCAGTTATTCTGAAGGTTTTAGACCTAATAGTGGTTTCGATGCTGATGGAGAAGCATTTGAGCCTGAGGAAACAACCTCTATTGAAGTTGGAGTTAAATTTAATACAGACATTGTCAGTGGTAGCTTTACAGTATTTAATGCGCAAAAGAGCAACATGTTAAGCACTGACGTACAAGCAGGTGTATCTAGGGCTCTAGGCGAGGTTACGAGTGAAGGTGTTGAGCTAGACTTACACGGTAATATTACTAGCCAAACTTCGTTTGATCTTGCATATACTTACACTGATGCTAAAACAGCAAAAGATACTGTTAATACCGATTGGTGGGTTAGTTTGCCAAAAGGCACCCCTTTATTAAACATTCCAAAACATAGTGCCAATGTGCGTATTAAGAGAGAGTTAAGTGATTTAATCGATTCGAACTCAACAGTTGGTGTGTCGGTTCAATATGTTGGGGAGCGGCTAGGTGAAGCGATTGACCCTAGCTATTATTTGCCTTCATATACTTTGGTAAATCTGTTTGCAAACTACCATGTTAATGATGATTTGAGCTTACAGTTTGTTGTAAATAACGTATTGGATAAAACCTATTACGCTAATTCATACTCTGCAATTTGGACCCAACCAGGTGAGCCGTTAAATTATAAGGTTAGCTTACAATATAATTTTTAACGTAGGTTTAATTGCAACTTGCTTAGACTCCAAAGTCATTGCCTGCATTCTTGAGCGAAAGTTTTGCAGAACATTCTTTGACTTAAATAAAAAAACGAACCGTTGGGTTCGTTTTTTCTTATCATCGAATACATAGTGCTTCTTATAGTTATAGAAATAAAAGCTTCTGTATAATTATATTACTATTTGTTTATCACTTTAATTATAATATATTTTTATGTCTTAATTTAGGGATATAGCGCAATGATGAAATTTAGGATATTCGGTAGTTTTATTTTCTTTCTTTTAATATATAGCTTTCAGGTTTCAGCGCAAGAAAACAGGCCAAATCAGGTTTCTATAACCCAGTTAGCTGATGGGGTATGGCTGCATACATCATATTATACTTACCCAAATGGTACAGAATTTCCCTCAAATGGCTTAATTGTGAAAGAAGGAGATAGTTTAACCCTTATCGACACAGCGTGGGGGGAATTACTCACTTTAGATTTACTCGAAGCAATTAGCTCAGAAATAAAACTGCCAGTAAGCAAAGCATTTGTTACGCATGCGCACGGTGACCGAGCTGCTGGTGTCGATGTACTTGAGTCTAAGGGAATCAATGTTTTTGCTCATCCATTAACTGCTCAGTTAACCATAGAGCAAGGCGCGGCAGTACCTAACAATATTATCAAAGAACTTAGAGTAGCAGATTCAGTTGTTAAATTTGGCTCTCTTGAACTATTTTTTCCAGGCCCTGGGCATGCAATGGACAATGTTATGGCGTGGTTACCTGAAAAAAGAATCTTATTTGGTGGCTGCGCAGTTCGGTCACTTCAGTCATCATCTGTAGGTAACCTAGTTCATGGTGACATACACTCTTGGCTTAATATAACAAAGCAATTAAAAAGGAAATTTAAAAGTGCAGTGATTGTCGTCCCTGGACATGGCGCTGTTGGTGGATATGATTTACTCTCACATACAGAAAAAATAATAACCGATCATCTCAAATAGGTATAGGTTATGGCGGCTTTAGGCTCACATTGAACATTCTAAGGCCGCTTTCTCCCTTGTGCTTTGCGCGCCAAAAAAGTACGTAGAATCTCGCTTGAAAGTAACATTAAATTCGCTTTGTATTATTTGAAACTCGCCTTGCCGAATTTGGCTGGTAATGAAAAATGAACCTGCAGATACTGTTAATTAAAAGTAAATTCTTTTAAATCTGAACACACATCTAAAGGTTAAATATGCACACAATAAATAAAAAGGCATTAGCAGTTGCTGTCGCTTTAGCTTGCTCATTACCTGTACATGCACAAAACGAAAATCAGCAGGATATTGACAATAAAGTATCAAAAGAGCCGCAAAGTGGCTTAGAAATCATTTCTGTTACGGCAACAAAACGCAAAACGAAGTTGATGGAAACACCGGTAGCAATTACGGCGTTAACAGAAGCTGAGCTTAAAAAAAATGGTGTTAATAATATTAAGGATATTGCGAACCTTGTTCCTAGTCTTGATATTTCAACAGCAACAGACCAATCAGCACCCGTTATTTCAATGCGCGGGGTACGCTCAACCAACCTAACAGAGCTAGGTGATCCAGCGGTTGGTGTGCACTTAGATGGTGTGTATTCACCTAGAATGCAAGGTGCACTTGCACTTATGTATGATATTGACCGTGTTGAGGCATTGCGAGGTCCGCAAGGTACCTTATTCGGCCGAAACTCTACGGTGGGTAGTATCAATGTCATATCTGCAAAGCCACAATTTGAAAACTTCTTTGGCAATGTGAATGTTGAAGCAGGTAAGTACAACAGTAAAAACATTGATGGCATGATTAATATTCCAATTAATGAGGAGTTTGCAGTTCGTTTCGCTGCAAAAGGTTTGAAGCGTGACTCCTACTTAGAAGGCTACTACGATCCTAACCAATACGATACTCGCAGGCTCTCTGATGATGTATTAAATGCCCCAGTAATATCTGAAGACTCATATCAAGGCGTGGGTCAAACTGTCACTCAAAGAGAAAACTGGTGGATTGATGGTGCTGGTACAGACCCTGAAGCACAAAAAGTTCGCGCATTAACACCAGCGGATAAAAGTGATTTTTATAATAATGCCGATGAGTATTCATTTCGTATCAGTACACTTTGGGAGCCATTAAATGGTAATTTCTCAAACCATACGGTTTTCCAAAAGTACGTAAACAACAGCAGCAATAATCTTGATTTAGTTAACTGTGATAAGTTAAGAGGGCGCCCAGCTGAAATGGGAGGTGATTGCTCAAACTTTTTGCCAAGTGATAACACATATCAGGCTGTCGTGAATGTCCCAGGACAATTAGATTTAGATATCACATATCTTCGCAACACGTTAAATTATAACCTAAATGATGAATACAATATTGTGTGGTTGATGGGTTATGAAGACATGGAAAGAGAGTCTTCACAAGACAGTGAAGTGGGACTTGACCCTTGGGATGGTGCCACTTACTTCCTAGACGGCACTGGGGCTGAATCGTTTTCAACAGAATTACAACTTCAATCCGATGAGTACGGTGACTTTATATGGATTGTGGGGGCAAACTACTTCCACGAAAAAACAACAACAGTGGGTTATTATGATAATCCAATGGATGATAAAGCGTTTTGGGACCAACCGGATCGCTCAACAGATGCATTTGCCATTTTTGGTCAAGGAACATACAAACTAACTGAGAAGTTACATGCAACTTTAGGCTATCGTTTTAGTGATGAAACAAAGCAAGACAAAGGCGGCAGAACGTATCGATGCTCAAATGCAGATGGGTGTGCTGTAGGTTGGTTAAATAGAACAGAACTAAATAATCTTCCAGTCGACTATTACGAAGACCCATCTATCTATGCGTCTTACTTTGAAAATGACAACAAAGGAAGCTGGCAGCATCATGACTTCCGTGTTGGCTTAGATTATGACATTTCATCAGAAACCATGCTTTATGCATACTTAGCGAGTGGCTTTAAAGCGGGCGGTATTGGTGATGTATACGAAGTAGTTAACGATAGAACCGGTGACGTTACACGATTCGAAACGAAGTTTGACCCAGAAGAAGTATTAACGTGGGAGCTAGGTGCTAAATCAAGCTTTTTTGATAACTCACTTAACTTAAAAGCTGCTTTTTTCTATACAGATTATACCGATATGCAGTACGCATCGGTAGGTTCGATTGGTAATGTTGAACGCTTATCAGTTGTGGAAGATGACAACGGAACACCGATTTTAGGTGATGATGGCGAGCCTCTTCTTGATTATCAAAATCAACCCGTGATTGCATATTACACGCAGAATGTTCCAGCATCGACGATTAAAGGTATTGAATTCGAATTTGACTGGAAACCATATCCAAATGGTCGTATCACAGGTTACGTAACCTGGACTGATGCTAAAATTACGGAAGATTGGAATACCAAGTGGGACTATGATTCTGAGTATCTATTCGATATCTCTTATGAAGAATCAAAAGATCCTGAAAACACATTGTTAACCACTAACCTCAAGGGTAACAATCTAGCAATGACACCTAAATACACTGCGAATATTAGTTATACGCATACGTTCAATTTAGGTGAATATGGCTTTATTCATGGCTGGTTTAACGCAAGCTGGAAAGATAAATCGTATTCAACGGTGTGGAACCTTGATAAGCATTTAGATGATATGGATTTCGCTGTTTCAGACGAAGCGACACAGTATATCGATGATAGCCGAGATGCATTCGCGGTTTATAACGCTTCTTTGAAATATGAGCCGCAAAGTCAAAAATGGTATGCAGAGCTGTTCATCAATAACGCATCTGATGAGACTATTCAATATTGGAACAACACAAGCAAAGGTGTACCAAAAGGTAGTTTCGGTATGCCGAGATATTATGGTGTTAGAGCCGGTTTCTCATTTTAACCCTACTACTAAGCGCTCTCATATTGCTCAGCAATATGAGAGCTAAACAGATTATGAGGCAAAAAAATGAAAAAGTTTTGGCTACGTATATCAATTTTCTGTATCGCATTTTTATCCCCTTGTCTAAGTGCTAACTACTTTAAAGATAACTTTTCTTGGGGTTACGACACCAGTATTTGGACTGCACGACAAGGCAATAATGGCACGCCATTTGGTTGTACTTTTCAACCTAATATGCAAAGCCCCAGTGAACATGGTTTAACGCTGTCATTATCGCAGGGCACATGCTCAGAGTTACAAAGTAATCAGTTTTATAGCTATGGCAAAATACAAGGTCGTTTAAAATCAGGAAATGTTGCGGGTACAGTTTCATCGATATTTACTTACACATCATGGTGGGATAGCCCAGGTCGAGCATGGCAAGAAATTGATATTGAACTGCTGCCTTCTCTTGGCAATGTTGTACACACAAATATTATTTATCAGCCGCAAGGTGGGGTATATCAGAGCTGGGAGCAAGACATCGACCTAAGTCAATATGGGCTCGATTATCGTGAAAACTTGCTGATGATAGGTTTCGATTGGTCCAGTCGTGTTATTCGTTGGTATCTTTATGATGCCAATGGCCAAGAGCAAACTATTCGTATCGTTTATAAAGATAATGGTGATGGTGTGCTCGCAAATAATGAGATACCAGCCTACGCTTGGCCAGTGGATAACACCAAGATTATGATCAATCACTGGCATGGCGATAACTCACAAGAAGCCAATTACTTTCCTGGTCAATACTATGGCACTTCATCATGGGTATATTATGACTTTATTGAATACATACCTAATTAATCATTTAATTTTCAACGTGTTGTTTTATAGGTTTTAAATGTCTAGATTTAAATTTTCACCGCTTGTATTAAGCCCATTAGCCTTGATTGGACTTGTTTATACTCAGTGTCCGCTTGCTGTCGAGGTAGGTCACGTAAAATGGCCTGATGTAAACACTAAACTTAAGCAAGACCCTGCTGTTGAGAAGCAGGTTGACGAGCTCATTCAGACGATGACAATTGAGCAAAAAGTAGCGCAAATGGTTCAACCTGAAATCGGTTATTTAAGTGTCGAGCAAATGCGCAAGTATGGCTTTGGATCGTACTTAAATGGAGGTAACACCGCGCCTTATGGTAATAAACGTGCCTCGATGAAGCAGTGGCTCCAATATGCAGATGAGATGTATCAGGCATCAGTAGATGCTTCATTAGATGGGGCTGCAATCCCGACGATTTGGGGCACAGATGCAATGCATGGACATAGTAATGTTTATGGAGCTACGTTATTTCCTCATAACATTGGTTTAGGTGCAACCAGAGATAAAGATCTAATTAAACGTATCGGTCAAGCTACAGCAAAAGAAGTTTCTGCAACTGGAATAGAATGGAGTTTTGCTCCCACTGTCGCAGTGGTCAGAGATGATCGTTGGGGCAGAACGTATGAGAGTTATTCTGAGAACCCAGATTTAGTTAAAGAGTATGCCGGTGAAATGGTTGTTGGTATTCAAGGTAGCATCAACAATAATTTCTTAAAAGCGACAAATCGTATTGCAACAGCAAAGCACTTTGTTGGTGATGGTGGAACCGAGCGAGGTATAGACCGTGGCAATACTATTATTGATGAAAAAGGGTTAAGAGACATTCATAGTCCAGGCTATTTTTCAGCGATAAATGAAGGGGTTCAGTCAGTTATGGCGTCCTTTAACAGCTGGAATGGCCAACGTGTGCATGGTGATAAATATTTACTAACTGATGTACTTAAGAAGCAAATGGGCTTTGATGGGTTTGTAGTTAGCGACTGGAATGCCCATAAATTTGTTGAAGGCTGTGATTTAGAGCAATGTGCTGCTGCTATTAATGCCGGTGTCGATGTTATCATGGTCCCTGAGCACTTTGAGGCCTTTTATCATAACACGGTTGCGCAAGTGAAAGATGGCACTATCTCTGAAGAAAGAATTAATGATGCTGTTCGACGCTTTTTGAGAGCGAAAATAAGATGGGGAGCTTTCTCAAGAGGTAAACCATCAAGCCGTTCTGAATCACAGCATCCTGAATGGTTAGGCGCTTCTGAGCACCGTGAGCTCGCTAGAGAAGCTGTTCGTAAGTCATTAGTGTTATTAAAAAATAATGACCAAATACTCCCTATTAAAGCAACAAGCAAGATATTAGTTGCTGGCGATGGTGCCGATAGTATTGCAAAGCAAGCGGGTGGGTGGAGTGTTTCATGGCAAGGCACAGACAATACTAATGACGATTTCCCAAATGCAACGTCAATTTATGCCGGTTTAAAGGAGCAAGTTGAAAGTGCTGGTGGTCAAATTGAACTAAACGAAGCGGGAAACTACTCCGTTAAGCCAGATGTAGCGATTGTTGTTATAGGCGAAGAACCTTACGCAGAATGGTTCGGTGATATCGAGTTTCTTGAATATCAATATAAAACAAAAGCTGATCTTGCATTACTGAAAAAATTAAAGGCTGATGGTATTGCAGTTGTCACCGTATTTTTAAGCGGTAGACCGCTTTGGGTAAATAAAGAGCTCAATGCATCTGATGCATTTGTGGCTGCATGGTTACCGGGCTCAGAAGGTGAGGGGGTAGCAGATGTGTTATTGACAGATGCGAAGGGTAACACTCAGTTTGATTTCTCAGGTAAATTAAGCTTTTCATGGCCAAAGTATGATACGCAATATACATTAAACCTAGGTGACAAAACTTATGATCCATTATTTGCTTATGATTATGGATTAACTTATCAAGACACGGTTAATGTGCCTTTATTAAGTGAAGATACAACACCTAAAAAGGTGGCAAATGATGACGCTAAGCCTTTATTTGTAAGAGGACTTTCAGAGAACTTAGTGTGGGAACTGAAAGATTCAAAAACAGCAGCCATTGAAACAACAGGCTCTTCGGCAACCAGTGGTGATGGTACCAGCTTGTTAATGCAGTCTGTTAATTTGTCTTATCAGGAAGATGCAAGACAGTTCATTTGGCGAGCTGGGGCAAAAAAAGCAACCTTGAGCTTAAGCTATCAGCAGCCTGAAGTACTGAGTGATGCGAGTAAATCTGGTTTTCTTGAACTTAAAATGAGAATTAACACTGCGCCAAGTAATCAGGCTCAATTGCAAGTAATGTGTAATGAAGGAAATTGCTTGCGCAACATTACGTTTGAATCAATAGAAGCCTTGATGAATGATAAGAAATGGCATACGTTAGCCATACCGTTAAATTGTACATCTGCGTTAAATAATACGACAAAGGTGGCAGAGGTGTTAAATGTTTCAGCAAAGGCTGCCAGCTTAGCTGTTGCTGATATAGCACTGTCTAGTAAACCAAATGCAGATGCTTATTTACTCACATGCTCTGACTAAATCTTAGTAAAGCTGATGGGCAAGTAATGCCTATCAGCTTTACCTTATGGATTGAATAATTTGAATACTAGTAACCCTCGCGGCCATTTATTTTGGCTGTTTCAGATTTGTGGTTGGGTTGTTTACGCAATGCTAACCGAATTGATGATTAAAGTCCCAAGTGATGAGCCTTGGACTATCCATATCCCGCATTTGATTATTGATACAATTTGTGGGTTTATAATTACCCTCTCCCTTAGAAAAGTATTTACTTGCATCAACTTTATAGAGCTAAAGTTGAAGATTGCACTTCATATTTTCATTGTCATAACTGCAACGTTAATTTGGACACAAATTAAGTGGATAACACTGCAGTGGTTTTATGGAAACTTTTGGCAGCCAATGACATGGTTTGATTTTGGAACATGGACGTCGGCGTCATTAACAGTGCTTTCAACTTGGACCGCGTTTTATTATGGGATTAAAATTTATTTAGATAATTTAGAACAAACGCAAAAAGCAGCAGAAGCCACACACTTAGCTAAAGAATCACAATTAAAAATGCTGCGCTATCAGCTGAATCCCCACTTTATGTTCAATAGTATCAATGCAATTTGTACATTGATTTTGAAGAAAGAAAGTTTAGAAGCTGTAAAAATGCTCGAGAAACTGTGTGATCTATTGCGACATAGCTTATATACAGATCCGCTGGAAAAAGTAACAATTAAAGAAGAAATTGGCATTCTTAGCAATTATTTAGATATAGAAAAGTGCCGTTTCACAAATAAGCTTGTTGTTGATATTTCTGTTGCAGATGGCTGCAACGAGTTACTGATCCCATCTATGTTGATACAACCCCTTGTAGAAAATGCATTAAAACATGGCATGCGTTCAAACCAGCTAATGTGCATTACTATAGCCATAGAAAAAACTAAGAGTTATTTAAATATAAAAGTGTCTGATACTGGCAAGGGATTTGGTGATGAAAGCACAAATAAAAGAGGGATAGGATTAGCAAATTGTGAGCAACGTTTGAAGCTAATGTACGGAAAGTCACACCGTATAGAAAAGGGCAACTTAAGTGAAGGTGGTGCTTGGGTATGTATAACATTACCTATGAGTGGTCATAATAAATGATAAAACTAAACACGATACTGGTTGATGATGAATACAGCGCCGTCGAAGGTTTACGTATTCGACTTGAACAATTTCCTGAAATTAATATTGTTGGTAGTGCATGCAGTGTTGACGATGCTATTGAGCTTATAAATAACAACGAAATTGATTTAATCTTCTTAGATATCGAAATGCCCACCAAGTCTGGCTTTGAATTGATAAAGTATTTTCAACCCGAAGCATGTCCAGCAGTCATTTTTGTCACTGCTTTTCATCAACATGCAGTACAAGCTTTTGAAGTTAGAGCTATCGATTATTTATTAAAACCAGTCAAACTAGACAGGCTTGCAGAAGCTATAGAAAGAGTTGTAAGTAACGTAAAGTTATTCCAAAAAAGTGAGTTGATAGCGCTACAACAAGAAGTGAGTAACAAGGCTGAGCAAAACAAACACTCAGCCAATCAGTCAGACTATAATTTTGATAGTGATCACTTGGTTATCCGGGATGCTAAAAACCCGATTCAAATAATTTCATTCACCGATATTCTTTGGATTGATGCAGCTGGTGATTATATGTGTGTGCATACTGCAACCGAAACCCATGTTATGAGAGCTAGATTAAAAGAACTTGAGAATAATATGCTGCCTGAGGCCTTTTTGCGGATCCATAAGTCTACCATTGTCAATTTAACTTATGTAAGACAGCTTGAGCCATTGCGCAACTCAGAGTACATGGCAACCTTAACTACTGGTAAAACATTAAAAGTAAGTCGAACCTACAGTAAGCAATTAAAAAAGCTGATTTAAATAAATCGGTGCTGTTTACAATACCTCGTTATAAACAGCACCTTACTATGCAGTAGTATTTACGGCTGTTTTGACCAAACTGATTTTAGAATGTTAACCCCAATCGCACCGAGAACGATACCTGTTACTTTATCAATATAAAATGCGGCTCTAATGAATTTTTGTCTGATAGTCGTTTTTGACAACATATAAATAATAGCTACATCCCAAAAAAAGACGACTAATGTCATCCATACTCCTAAAAGTACTTTAAAGCTAATACTGACTTCGGGGGTTAGTGCAACAGTAAACAAGCTTAAATAAAATAATAAATTTTTAGGGTTTAAAATACCTGAGAGAAACCCAGTTACAAACTCTTTGCAAAAGCATGATAATGAAAATTCACTTGCAGTCTTAGTGCTTGTAGAAAAGTTAGCGTAGGCATTTTTAGGTGCTTTTAATGCATGATAGGCAATATACATTAAAAATAAGCCTCCAATAACTTTGAGCGTTACCATCAAACCAATTGAGGTGGATAATATGGCGCCAACTCCAATTAAGCATAAGGTAATATACACAGCATTAGCAGTTGCAATACCTAACGCAACGCCAATGGCGTTTTTTTGGTTACCTTTCAGCGCACTTTTAACAACGAGTACAAAATCAGGCCCTGGACTCAGTAATGCCAGAAAGTGTGCAGCTGCCACTGAAATAAAAATACTTATTAAGCTAATATCCATTAATTCCTCAAAGTCTATATATGAAAAATGAAGAGCGGGCTAAATTAGGCGTTCTTCCTTGCTTTAATTGAAAACACTAAAGGAACTTGATGTCCTTTGTGAAGTAATTGGTAACCTTTATCATGAACATATTCTAAGCCTTCAAAGCAGTCATAAGGGCTATATGGGTATTCGTCGAATGATTCTATCGTCAAACCAGCCTGAATGAGTGAGTTTATAATGTCACTAATTGAGTGACTCCAGGTTACTGTTTTTGACTTTGTACCATCACAATTTTCGGTGTATGTTCCTTCTTCTTCAATGGTAGGTTCAGAGTCATGAAAATAAGAGTAGCCATTTAATAACTCATTAAAAGAGTGAAATTCAACCAGACATAAAGTGCCGCCAGCTTGTAAAGAGTTAGCAATTACCTCAGCCCATCGATTTAAATCTGGTAACCAATTTAGAACACCATAAGAAGTGTATACAATATCAAAAAGTTGCTGGTTGATAGCGTCAAAATCGTAAACATTACTTTCGATAAAAGTGGCTTCTAAATTTAAGTTTTGTTTGAGCTCATTGGCATACTCAATTGCAGTAGGCGACAAATCAACACCCGTTACACACGCGCCAAGCCTTGCCCAAGAGAGCGTGTCTTGACCAAAATGACACTGTAAGTGCAATAGCGATTTATCTTTCACATCTGGGAGTAGGGCAAGCTCGATGGGATTGAGTGAGTTTCTCCCATTTTTAAACATTGGTATATTGTAAAAACTAGACTGGGTATGAAGATCAGTTCTTTTATTCCATGTATCTCTATTTACTTTAATATAATCCATATGCGTCCTATCCAGCTAACTTCTAATTAGGCATTGCTCAATCATTGCAGCAATGCCTAATAGAAATAATAATATATTATATTTTACACAACAAACATAAGCCTTTAGTCACATAGAGAACCTAGCTCAGCAACTGTTGTTTTCCAGTTCGATTTTTGATTATCATCTGAGAGAATGACAGAGCCAAAAAAGTTAACTTTCGGCTTTTCAAAACCACAATATTCGAGAGTGTAGCGGCATAACTGTTCTACTACGGGCTTTGCTAGTTCCTGAGCGAGCTCTTGGGGTGTATCCATGGTTAAGATCACTCTCGCAGTTTTGTCAGTTAGCAGTGGCGTCGGCAATAAGCTGTTTTGTTCGAATTTAAAGGTCACACCGGGTAAAAATACGCGGTCGAAAAGGCCTTTTAGTTTAGCTGGTACACTTCCCCACCAAATTGGCGCAATAAGTACTAGATGATCGGCCCATTTAAGTGCATCAGTAAAGGTGTCTAGGCATGGCTCGAAAGGTTGCACTTGGTCATAGCCGAACATCAGGTTAGGGTTAAAGTCCATTTCAGAGAGTTTAAATATGCGGATATTCGCCGCTTTTTTAGCTGTAAACTCATACGCACTCGTTAATGAATCAGCAAAGCTATGGGCTTTAGGGTTTCCGTTTAAAATGAGTATATTTTTCACAATTACTACCTCTATGTATTAGGAAATAATTGCAAGTCTAAAGCCTCCCCTTAACGGGAGAGTCAATCATTTTTTGAAAAACAAATAAATACGGTACATTAAATATATAGAATGTTATATGTAACGAAGCTGGTTTTTTCTTTTAACTCTTAGTAAGCCAGCGGAAGGATTTATGCAAAAAATCCACAGCGTTTTTCTCAATTAGCTCGCCATGGGCCATAACCAAAATTTCAGGCTGCCAGGCTAGCATCTGTTCAAAATGTTTTCTGGTCTTGGCTTTGTTAAACATAAAACTTAGACGCCAATCGATAGGTGTTTTTCCATCAGGGGCGATGATCCCAACGCCCTTGGCTATCCATTTTTGCAAAGGGTTAAAATTATCACCCGAAAAGTTTTCTACCAAATCAGTAACAATGAGTGTTTTAGAGCTTTTATGGAAAAACACACACTCTTCCATAAGAGGGGAGCCTGTAACTAAGACTTGGTTAATTTCATTTTGCCACTGCCACGCTAAATCGTCATTTAGGGACGCATCAAATGAGATATCGCTACGCTTTTTGATGACTTCATCAGTGCCATAGATTTGCGCATCTGGATATTTTGTTATCCATTGGGGTAAAAACAGGTGATGTAAATGATTTGGTGCAATAAGGTATTTGACCGAGCCTAACTGATCTATTTGGGTTTTTAACGCATCACTTAGATAGATAGGACTATGAACCCACAGATCGCCATTTGCGAGTTTAATGACTGTCATTCGAGTTGTAAAAGGTAAAAAGAAGAATTTTACTGCTTCACCATCAAAAATCCAAATGTCGTTTGCTAACTTTTCCATATTATTCCTTAATTAGAATTTAAGTTATCAAAAAAAAGATTAGTTTATTGAAAATGTTAATTTAGATTGTACTGCTTGTTCTAGGTCTACATGAGATACTATAAACCCTCCACTAAAGGGGAGAGTCAACTAATTATTTAGCGTTAATAATCCCAACACATGAATCGATTTTGGCTATTTTCTGTTCTGTTTGCTCAATTTGAGCTTGCAAACGGGCCTTTAAGTGTACTAAAAACTCGCTTATCTCAGCCCAGTTTGCTTCCCCGTTTTCATATTTTATAAACCCTTTTAGCTCAGCTAGTGTAACCCCCAACAGTTTTGCTTCTGCGATTAACCTCAATACTTCAATGTGCTCATTGGTGTAAACACGGTATTTTCCTTGGCGTTTTGGGGGGACAATAAGCTCTTTTTCTTCGTAAAACCGAATAGCTTTAACAGATAAATTCGTTTTTCTTGCTACTTCACCGATAAACACCTGTTACTCCATCTATACATCGATATTATTCGTTATATTTAAATAAGCGGTTAGTTTCGCCTTTTTCAAGCTCTCAAGTTAAATGTGTTGTTGAGTCGCGTATCAGTAATTCAGGTGTGAAAATATGCTCTATATTCGAGAGACTTTGTTTATATACTTGTTTTAACACCAAGTTGGCGGCCATGATCCCCATTTTCTCTACCGGGTTATCAATGGTTGTCAAAGTTGGGTACAAGTAATTTGTAAAATGAACATTATCGAATCCGACGATAGCTAAGTCTTTTGGTAGATCAAGCTGATGCTCTCGAGCATATTTCATTACACCAGATGCCATTTCATCATTTGCACAAACAACAGCAGTAAATTTTATGTTGTTGTTAAAGAAATGCTTTAAGCCGTTATACCCACCGGTTTCTTTAAAGTCACCGACAAATAGAGTTTGCTCATTAAAAGTAATACCGTATTCTTTAAGTGCTTTTTTGTGACCTTCTAGTCGATCAAATGCATCGGGTTTAAATAACGGGCCCGCAATGTATGTTATATCTTTATGGCCTTGAGCAAGTAAGTGCTTAGTTGCTAAATATCCGCCCATCACGTTATCCAGACTAATGCAGTTTTCTTTCATTTTATCTACATAGCGGCTGATCAAATAAATAGGGGTTTTACCTTTGTTTAATTTTACTAGATACTCATCACTAACAGCTTCAACATGAGCAATGATTGCATCGCAATTACGTGAAATTAAAAATTCTAAGCCATTCTTTTCTTTGTCTTCTTCACTGTGTCCCGGCGTAATAATGACATGTTTTCCGGCAGCTCTTAATTGAGCTTCGATAGCAGACATCATCTCACCAAAAAACGCGCCATCTAATTCAGACACTAAAATACCCACACTATTAGTGCAATTTGAAGCGAGAGAGCGAGCTATTGAATTTGGTTTGTAACCAAGCTGCTCCATCGCATCGAGGACTTTTTGTTTGGTTTTTTTGCTGACGTAGTCATTTTCATTTAACACCCGAGATACGGTTGATAAAGAAACGCCAGCGAGCTCTGATACCTGATAAATAGTTGCCATAATTACTGTTTGATATAAACCTTAACTGTTTAATTTACAGACTTGCACGCCTAATTGCCAAGTCTTCTGTTATTTTTTCTGTCATTTCAGATGTTAATGGATAAAAGGCCATCAGTGCTGCGGCTATTAGAGCAAACGCTGCTGGTAGCCAACTCATTAGTAGTATCATGCCATCGAGTGAGTGTGCAATGGTGGTTTCGTCCATTCCGTCATAGCCATAACTTGCAAGTACAACAAGCACTAAGGCTCCGGCAAATCCACCCCCCGTTTTTTGCACGAAAGTTCCTGCTGAGTATATGAGGCCAGTGGCACGGCGCTTATTTTTCCACTCAGAATAGTCTGCACTATCCCCAAGCATTGTAAAAAACAGGGTAGGCATCATGGCTGCGAAGAATTCAGACAGACAACCCATAACAAAGATCAGGCTGAGGTTATCATTTGGCAGCCAAAAGAAACAAATGGTAAAGAAGGCACTTAGTAATAATGAAGCGATAAACAAAGTACGTTTACCCAGAATCTCAGCTAATTTTCCTGTACTTAACGCGCCGAAAATTGAGACGATTAATAAAGCTATAAAGTATTGGCCAGTTAAAAGCTCATTACCTACGTAATATTTAAAATAATAAGCAATGACACCATATTTAATGCCATTAAACATCATTGTTAAAAAGCCCATACCTAATAAGATCAGCCATGGTTTATTTGTAAGTAAATCAACCATATCTCGTTGAGTGCCACTTAGCTTACTATGATCGCTTGCAAGTAAGCGACGAATTACGACAGTCATAAAAATCATTGTTGCCGCAAAAAACAAACCGGAGTAGAGCTCGCGATAATAGAAAAATAATGTGATCGCCAATAAAGGAAGAATGATAAAAGGTAAGCTTTTACTTAAATCAGTTAGCTCAGTTTTTAGTGAAACTTGCGTTTTTGTTGCAGGTTGAACGCGCTCCTTTGTACTTACAAACGTGATTAACATGAGTACAGTGAGTAAGGCTGCAAATACATACATAGTGTATTGGTAACCTTGTGCGCTATTTCCTTCCCCAAAGTATGCAACTAAATCAGGTAAAAAGCCCATAACTAATAAGCCACCTGCAAATGCTCCGGCAAAGCGAAAGCCAGACAGTTTAGTTCGCTCTAGATCATCACCAGTCATAACCCCCATTAAAGCAGAGTAGGGTACGTTACTTACCGTATAAGCTAGAGTGAGCCCTATATAAGTGAAATAAGCATAAAATAGCTTAGCTGCTGGGCTTATGTCAGGTGTTGTGAAGCACAACACCATAAACAAGGCTAGAAAAGGAGTTGACCACAATATCCAAGGACGAAATTTACCGAAACGTGTTTGCGTTCTATCTGCAATCATCCCCATTATTATATCTGTCACGCCATCTGATAAGCGCACAACTAAAAAAAGTAACGCAGCAGCGGCGGCAGAAATACCAAATGTGTCTGTATAAAAAACGGCTAAATAAGCCAAAGCACCACGCCAAACTAAATTAGCGCCGGCATCGCCCATCGCGTAGCCTATTTTTTCGTAGATGGGAAGAGTGTGTTTTATCATTATTGTTGTCTTATTATCGGCGCGTGATTAACTGACTATATGCTTTACCACTTAGCTTTACTGTTCGTACTTGTGTATCGTAATCAACATGAACAATTCCGAAGCGTTTTGAATAACCTTCTGCCCACTCGAAATTATCCATTAAGCTCCATGCAAAGTAGCCAGCTACATCAACACCTTGTAATATGGCATCATTCACTGCATTTAAATGGGCATTATAATAGTCGATACGATCTTGATCGTTCACCTCTCCATTCTCCATTTTGTCCGCCATAGCAGCTCCATTCTCTGTAATATAAATTGGCGGCAAATCATATTTTTGATGCAAGGAGTCTAATAATTCGGTCAATGCAGATGGGTAAATTTCCCAACCAATATCGGTCATCGGCGCTTGGTGAGGCAGTTCATGGTAATAATCTGTATCACTTGCTTCATAACGCAGTCTGGTATAAAAATTTACGCCTAAGAAATCTAAAGGTTGGCAAATAATCTCCATGTCGCCATCTAGAATGTCAGGTCTGTGAGCGGGTGGCAACTGCTCTATGATGTCAGGGTAAGCTCCTTGCATTATAGGTTTCATATACCATTGGTTTATATAGTCATCAGCAAAAGCTGTTGCTGCAATGTCTGCTTCGCTTGATGATACGGAATAACATGGAGTAAAGTTAAGCACGATACCGTTTAACGACTCTGGGCTATTTTTAGTTAGCACCTTCATTGCTAAACCATGGGCAAGTAATAAATGATGAGCGGCTTTTCGGCCAAATTCACGGCCTTTGATGCCCGGAGCGTGAACGCCTATTTCATAGCCCAAATACGAGCTGCAGAAAGGTTCATTCAACGTTGCATATGAATATACTTTTCCAGATAGCTCTTTACTAACTAGATCAACATAACGAGCAAACTCATACGCTGTTTCACGATTTAACCAGCCGCCCTTATCCTCTAAATGCTGTGGTAAATCCCAGTGGTATAAAGTGACGAATGCTTTAATATTTCGACGCATTAACTCGTCTAAAATATTAATGTAAAAGTTAATACCTTCTTGATTTAAGGTACCGTCTAACTTTATGACTCTTGGCCAAGAAATTGATAGGCGATAGGCATCTACACCTAAAGAGTCGATTAGCTCAATATCGTCTTTCCATTTTTTTACATGCTCACAGGCGAAATTACCGTTTGAGTTATCAGCTATTTTTCCTGGGGTCGCACAGAAAGTATCCCAAATACAAGGGAGGCGCTTATCAGCTGCTCCTTCGATTTGAAACGAAGCCGTTGCAACGCCATAGATAAAGTTTTTGCTAAGCATTGTTGAGTTTTTTGGTAACGTGAGCTGAGTCATGTAAAGAAACCTTTGATAAACAAATGCAAGTAAATCTTGCAGCTAAATTTAAGTTGTTATGGTAGCGCTTCCATCTTTATGCGTATTGCATGATTTGAAAGTTGTTGCGTTGTTTATGGTAGCGCTTCCATATTTAGGTTAGAGGCTATTGTCCAAACGGTCAACCGTTTATTTTGTTTAGCCTGAAAACAACCTAGGTAAGTCATTTTAATATTTAATAATTAATGAGTTAGTGTTAGGCTTTTTTTTAGTTATAGTGACAATTTAAGAGCTGAAAGTTGAGTGGTTAGATTATTTTCTCCGTTGAGTCATGGTTTTTACTTTTTAGCATTTTTACGCTAAGTGTTTTTAGTTATCACTAACCCTTGACGCCTAAAATCCTCATTAAGAGAGGCCTAACTCAGTTTGTAATTACTGTAAAGCGAGCGCTTAAAAGCGGCTTTACAGTAAATTTTATTATGCATATTTTAACAATAATCGTATCGGCTTTACTGTGGGCTCAGTCATCTATTCGACAGTACTTGTTAATAAACTCTTTATGAGTTGGCAATTGCGCTAACCGATGGGCAATTTGTTGTTTAATGCCTTGCATAAAGCGACTTAACTCTTGGTCATTCATTAAAGAAGCAACATAATGATATTGTTTTGGTTTAACACCTTGCCCAAGCATGACTTGAACCCAAGAGTCGACACGGAAAATATCGCCATCATCTAAAAATACTCGGCCAGTTTCTTTAAATAATGCGATTTTATGAGCAAGTGACTCAGGAATTTCCATAGCTTGGCAATGACGCCAAAATTCACTGTCTTGCCTATCCGTAACTTTATAATGCAAAACAATAAAGTCACGAATACTTTCGAGCTCTGACTTCAATTGCTTATTATATTCATCGATAGCTTGTTGTGTTACACCAGCAAAAGGATACAGGCGCATAAACCGAATGATACCGGTCATAATCAAGTGGATACTTGTTGATTCAAGAGGTTCTAAAAAGCCACTGGCAAGACCTAGCGCTAAACAGTTTTTGTTCCACCCTTTACGCCTACGACCAGTTTTAAATTTAATGATTTTTGGTTCGGTTAGGGTGTCTCCAATAAGGTTATCTAATAGTAATTTAGTTGCATCATGGTCATTTAAATAGCGGCTGCAATAAACTAAGCCATTGCCAACTCTGTTTTGCAAAGGAATTTGCCATTGCCATCCTGATTGATGCGCAATAGAACGCGTGTAAGGGAGAGGGTCTGATGTTCCTTTTGTTTGTACCGCAACGGCACTGTCGCAAGGTAATAAATGAGACCAATCTTCAAACCCTGTATGTAAGGCTTGCTCGATAAGTATGCCTTTGAAACCAGTGCAATCAATAAAAAAATCACCCGCTATTTCAGTGTTATTATCCAGCGATAAGCTTTTAATAAAGCCATTATCAGAATGTTTATTTACCCGTTCAATTTTACCTTCTATACGTTTGACACCGAGGTTTTCTGAAAATGCTCTTAAAAATGTAGCATAACGACTGGCATCCATATGAAATGCGTAATTAATTGGGTTTTGAGGGCTAATCCCAAATTTACCTTGCTTAGCTGCCTGTAGTTCATAGCAGTAATCTGCGAAATCATCGGTATTGCCCATTTTTTGCCAATGCAACCAAAAATGGTGGAACTCTCCAGCCCAACATTCTTTACCTGTCATACCGAAAGAGTGAATGTAATCACTGTTTGGCTGATGCCAATTCTCAAAGCTAATTCCCAGTTTGAATGTGGCTTGTGTGGCCCTCATAAATTCTTGTTCATCGATACCTAGCAATTTATGAAAGGTACGAATAGGTGGAATTGTTGCCTCTCCAACACCGACAGTGCCGATATCATCTGATTCAATTAAGCAGATTTTAATATCTTTATTTAGTAATTTAGCTAACGCGGCAGCTGTCATCCAGCCTGCGGTACCACCGCCAGCTATGACTACTTGTTTAATTTGTTGTTGTCTCATTTTGCCACCTTACTCCCTTTGTAATTGTTCTAATAACAGTCGATTAGTGGGTAGTTTTTGTAAGTATTGCGCAATCTTCTTGCGATTGAGTTGGTAGAGTTTTTGTGCCATCTGATATGTATGGTTATCAAGCTTTTTTGTTTGCTTGGTTTTGAAGCCCATGCCATAAAGCACGTATTGATAACTCGCAGAAGAAAAAATTTCTTCATTTTCTATAAAGTCAAATCGGCTGGGAGCTTGATATTGCCATAGTTTTAGCAAGCTCTGTAATTCACTTGGGATACTTTTATGGTGGTGGTTATCGGACCAATAGCTACTATCATCGCGACTACTCAATACATAATGTAGCTTTAGAAAATTGATGACTTGCTTCCAGCGGTACCTAAAACGTTTATTAAAACGTTTTCTCAACAACTGCATGTGTACTTGGTCTACAGGCATTTGTTCACTTAGCATGCTAATACTTAATTCAACCATTGCTAACGCCGAAGCTTCTAGTGGCTCTATAAATCCTTGCGACATTCCTATTGCAACACAGTTTTTATGCCAGAATACTTCTCTGTAACCAGGCGTAAAGCGTAATGTTCTTGTTTCAATATTGTTAGCTTGTTGAATGCCAACAGATTGTGCAGCATAACTTTTTAGTGTTTCAACAGCAGTTTCAACGTCACAATATTTATCACTAAATGTATAGCCAATACCGCGTCTAGTAGGTAATCCTATATCCCAAATCCAGCCAGCGGATTGTGCGGTGGATAAAGTCGCTGATGCAATATCTTGAGAAGGGCTTTCGTAAGGCAAGTGCGCTGCCACAGCAGTATTATTAAAAAGAATGTGACTTTGATCTAAAAATGGGATCTGGTAGTGCTTGGCTATTAACAGTCCTTGACTACCAGAGCAATCAATAAACAAATCACCGTTAATCACACCATTATTCTGTGTAGTGACACTTTCAATGTAGCCTTGAGCATTATTATTGGCGTGGAGGACATTATCGAGAATGCGTTTTACATTGAGTGTATTTACACAATGTTTTGTGAGAAATTGTGCGAATTTATGGGCATCTAGGTGATAACCGTAATTTGTAACACCCGCATATTCAGGTGTATTCAGTTGTTTAGGCGCAAGGGTAGCTTGACAAACAAAGCTTTGCACGTTCATTGCATCGGCGTATTTTTGTTCAGAAAACAACTGCTGCCATGCTGCATGAACATCATACTCATTATAGCCTTCAGGAACCATGAAAGGGTGATAATAGTTATCTGCCTGTTCTTTTCCCCGCCAGTTTATGAATTTTGAACCTTGCTTAAAAGAGGCATCACATTGCTGTAAAAAGTCAGTTTCTTTTATGCCAATTCGTTGCAATGTATGTCGCATCGATGGCCACGTCCCTTCACCGACACCGGAAATACCGATATCAGCAGATTCAATTAAGGTGATACTTTTATCTGGGTGTTCTTTGGATAGTAACCCAGCTGTAAGCCAACCGGCAGCTCCACCGCCAATGATCACAATATTATTAATTTTTTTGCTCATATGCTTACTTTAAATGTTAAAGCCGCTTCAATTAAGCGGCTTTATACCTATTCGCAATAATTGTTCATCTTTTAGGAAGTAAACTTATCGTAATTAGTCTACAAAAGAGACTCATTTAAACTAATTTAACAGTACTTTTGCCTTCTTACGAAATAGTTTCTAGCCCCAGTTGTTCACTCAAATATGCGAATAGGCATTTGGCTGTATATACAAAACGTAATATACATTTTCTACAGTAATAGGTTAGAAGTTATAACGTACACCTAAATTGTAGCGAGCCCCATTTTTGTCTAAATTCCATAACTGTGCTTTATATCGACCATGTTGACGGTTGTCTTGCTCAGTAATGTTAATTCCCTCTAAGAAGAAAGACAGTTGTTCACTGTAGTTATAAGCCACATTAAAATCGATTTGATAATATTCTTCAGTAAATGCGGGCTCATTTACATAACGTGCAGCATTATTTAAGAATTTATCACGCCAGTTATAGGCTATACGAGCTTGAAATTTATCATTCTCATACATTGCAATGAAATTCGCAGTATCACTCAAACCAACTAATGCAAATTGCGTTGTTGTTGGGTCTGCTGCGACATTGAAGTCAACATCACCATTTACAATCGTATAGTTTGCCTGAAAACCAAAACCTGAATCACCAAAGAAATGCTGTATTGCAAGTTCATAACCATCTATCTTGGCGTCTTTGTTATTGGTAGGGACTTGAGCTGTAAAGTCCATTAACGGGTCATCGCTATTAGGTAAAATATCGTATGCGGCTTCAAACTCTTCATAAGACATTGAATCAAAAGCGACCCCATTTTCCATTGCAGCAACCATTTGGAATAGGTTTGAATCAGTGACAGCTAGACCTCTTGCCTCAAGTTCAGCTTTTGCTGCTTGTGCGCGAGGGCCTGCAGATACATCTCGTAAGCCATAGTAATTTTGAGTCATAGGTGTTAAGCCTATGAAGTTATCAACTTTTTTATTGTAATAACCGACAGAAACATAGCTAACATCGCTGTAATACCACTCGGCTGAAACATCGATATTATCTGATTCAAGCGGCACTAAGCCTGGGTTACCAGTCGACGCAGGTGCATTGGTTGTACCTGGAATTAAACTAGGTCCAGTAGGCACTCCCACTGTCGCAGCAGAGCTTAAATTATCATAAGTAGGTCGTGCGATTGTTGTGCTATATGAGGCTCGAATTTTCACATCTTCAACTACGTTAATATCAAAATCTACGCTAGGTAAGAAGTGGTCATAATCAGAGCTTAGAGAATAATCTTGCTTATCAGTACCATATCGCACATTAAAGTCGTTGTTACCTTCCCATGCAACCGCATTTGGTAAATCAATATTTGCTGTTGATGTGATATCAGTCGTTTCGTATCGAGCACCAACTAAGAGGTTAAATGGCATATCGCCAATCTCACCTTGATGTTTATATTGTACGAAGGCGGCTTGGATATCTTCTTTTATTGTACGATTTGTTGCAAAGGCGCCGTCAGCGGCAAAATTAAAGCCGTACTGGCTTGCTGCCCAATAACCAATTTCAGATGCGCTACCTGTGAATCCTTGATCAAACGAACCTGAGGTATTGTAGCCATCTAGTTCACTTAAGAAGTTTGTAGGATCAAGGTAACCGTCTGGTAACTCTCCAGGGTTTTCAATCCCCCAGTTACCCATCGTATTACGTGTAAGAGATTGTAATGAATGACTTTCCATTGAACGTGATTCAATACCAAAATCAATTACGCCTGATTCGATTTCATATTTACCGAGCAAACGAAATTCATCAACGGTTGATTCTTGGCGTGCGAAGTTAGAGTCAAGAATAGAAGTACCTACATCATCTTGGTCTAATACACCATTACAGTTTAAATTAGCACGGCTGCAATCATCAAAATCAATCACCATTGATGGTAATTTGCGGCTAAAGTCAACTTCTTGAGAGGCAACAACATTTGCACCTAATCCTGCATTTACCCAACTGCCGTAAGGCGCATCAGGTTCACTCGTTGCCTTTGAGCTGTGCGCATCAAATACAAAACTAAGTCGATCATTAACAAAGTATTCAAGGTTTAAACCAATAGAGTCATTTTTATTAAGCTGATTTAGCTCTTGTAAAGCTAAACCGAGATCTCGTGTGGATAAATCTCTGCGCTCTTCTTTATAGTAAATTGGAGTTTTAACTGCATTATCATCAAAAATTAAATGCGTTTTATAGTTATCCATCCAGATAGATTGCTCAGCTCGCGACTCAAAGAGCTCTTGTTGTGAGTATGTATAATCAAGAGTTGCTGTTAATGATTCAACAGGGCTGTATTGCAACGTTAATTGCGCATTTGTACGTGTTCTTTCACGATCCGCAATTGTATATCGAAGGTCTGAGGGCATTGAATAATACTGTCCCATAGCAGGTGCGTTTTCGATAACAATATCATCTGCAGATTGAGGGATCGTGCCGTCGTAAGCTGTTGTTCGCCACTCGTTTACAAAAGCTCCTGCAGCCGAACTATCTCTTTTTTGAACGCTTGCAGTAAGCGAAACCCCAAACTTAGCTTCTTCGTCTGTCCAACTAAAAATGCCTGAAATTTCGGGTGTAATATCATCACCTACACGATTTGTTGTGTCGTGCATGGCCTTAACACCAATATTCGTGATCAAACCTGGATTGTCTAAAGGACGAGCAGTATTGATATTGATTGTGGCACCAATACCGCCTGATGCGATATTTGCTTTTCCTGTTTTATATACTTCAACAGATTTAACACTTTCTGATGCCAGATTAGCAAAATCATAGGCACGAGAGTTTGGTGAGCCCCCGCCAGCAGGAAGTGAGGCGGCAGGCATGGTACGCCCGTTTAGGGTTACCATATTATAATCTGGACCAAAACCACGTACTGTAACTTTAGAGCCCTCACCATTACTGCGGTCTATCGATACACCTGTGATACGTTGTAAAGACTCTGCTAAGTTAGTATCAGGGAATTTACCAATATCTTCTGATGAAATCGCATCAACAACACCCGAAGAATAGCGTTTTAGTTGTGTTGATTCTTTGATACTACCTTTAAACCCTGTTACTTGAATTACTTCAATGTCGTCGTTGTGTTCAGACTGCTCAGCATAAGCTGATAAGCAGGTGCTAGCACCTAAAAGCAAAGATAAGCTGGAAGCTAACTTTGTTCTTTTAAAGTTATGGCTTGGCATCAGGTTTCCCTCGTTCTTTATCGTTGTTATTCATGCTATTAGAGCATGATATTGTTGTCGAAATTGATTATTTTTCAAATCTGGAAGCGCTACCATAAAGAGGTTGAAAACCGCCCTTATGAAAGCGCTTCCAGAAAAGAGTAGTGTGATTTGCAGTTTACGTCAACAGCTATATCAACAAATTGTTAAAAAAGTTGCGTGAAAATCGAACGGATATTGATTGTTATATTTAACGGGTGGTAGGGGATATTGATAATTTTAATGGGAGCCATATACAACTCCCATTAACTTAGTCATTTTTAATAAGCAGCCTATTCTCTAAAAAATGATAGTGAGACCGAGATAAATATGTAAACGGCCAGTATTTTACTTAGTTATGCTAAAGCTACCTTGCATTATTGCCGAATGTCCCGGGGGTTGCGCAGAAAAAGATATATTCTTCTTTTGTATTTATAAGCGACGTTTTGAAAGATATCGAGGTTGATTCACCTCCCCCTATAACTTTAGAAACAGCGATTGCTCTAGAGTCATTTGGCTTTACATAGTTATTCTCGAAGCCGGCTTCATAGCTATCATTTGTTAATCCAACTAAATCCTCTTTTTTTGAGATAACCAAATTATGTCCCATTAAAGTTGCTGGTAGCTTGCCAGAGTTTTTTAGGTTTATAGTAACGGAAGTACAACTAGCAGATACGTTTATTTCACTTTTAGAAAAGTGCATTTCGTTTGTGGCTTCTATATTCACAATGCAATTATCTTGAGCCAAAGCAGGAAAAATAAAGCTTGCAAAGAAAAGACCTAATAAGGTGCTGCGGATAGACATTGAGCCTCCAGTTAAATGTTAAGTTATTTAGGTTTGAACTTATCAAGTAACGCTTTAACTCTCTAACGAGTAAATTAAATCTAATCAATTGATAAAACAGATGATTTAAAGCTATTTTTAAAAATTAAATGCTCAATAAAAGTTGGTTTCACATTATGAAACTATAAGTCAGTAAGGTAATTCATTAAATAACAAGTGCTTAGCTTTTCATAAGCCATATAATTCACCAAAGACGGCGCGTGTCTTGATTTGTTTCCTCACTACTCTATGCTTTGCTGGATCAAGGTCGCTCTAGATATGAATGTAAGGCGAGGCTTGGGGGGAGGAGTAGCGTGCTACGTGCTACGTGCTACTCCTTTTTTAATTTATTACGAAAGAAAACTTGGAGATCGGTTTTTCAGACTAATGCTCGAGCATTTATAAATTCAATATCTTACGCATATTTACATTGCAGTTTTTACATTTAAAAAGTAATCTATTTCAGTTGTTTGAATATGGATATTGTAAGTAATATGGAAAGTAGCAATGACCCTACACACCTCGATGAAAAAGATCACCAAGCAGAAAGTAATGGCCAAGATAAGCTCTCATCTAATCATGAGCTAGTTAAGCAATGGCGATTAAATCTGGAATCTATTAAGAATGATATTAGCTTTGAGCTCCCCTCAGAGCCTGATAATACGAATGAAAGTTTATTAGCTGCTCTTGAAGCGTTAGAGTATTTAGATAAGAAAAATACTCTACTAGACGAAAATGAAGATTTTCAGTTTACAGACGATGGATTTGAGGCTTATAAAGCCAAGTATCATGTTGCTTTTGAGTACTTGTCTGGACTAGAAAAATTTAATCCTAATAAATCACCTGCAAAATTCTACTTTTTCTCAAGAACTAAGCAACTTGAGCAACGGCTAAAAATGAGTAGCTGGATACATTCACTTTTTCACCTTTTAATGTTGTTAATTATTATTTTGACTTTGGGAGGAATTAGTCTTTTGATTTTACAAAAGACCCAGGGCAATTTGTTTGTAAAATTATTGCTGGGGTGGTTTTGGATTGAAAGTATTAAAAGCTCCGCACACTTAGTAAGTAAATACAAACAAGTCGCTAGTACTCCCTTTCGCTTTAGCGTTAGCTTGTTAGGCATTCACTCTGTAAATATTTTACTAAAAGTAATTACCTTATGGGTTATACCTTTTGTTTTTATCTTAAGTTACAACAAATATTGGATTGATGATTTTATAATTATTGGTTTATTTCTGTCTTGTGTTATTAACTTTAAACTCGATGATGAGCCGACTGAAGAGTTAAATAAACAGGCAATTACAAGAGTTGAGAGTGCAAATGTTTAAGTGGAGTATCTTTATTGCCCTTATGGCTTTTAGCACTACATGCTTAGCAAAAATAGATATTGACCTCGCCTGCAAAGAAAAGAAAGAACAGCAACATTCTCTACTAGAAAGACTATCAACATCGCTTACTGAAGCTCATTTAGCTGGACAATGTACTGGTTTTAAATCTGTACATAGGATTAATTTGAAAGAAGCTTGCTCTGAGTTTTTAGAGCAAAAAGCATCGCTATTAAGCTCTTTAAGTACCTCTTTAAAAGAAGCTAATCTGGCAGGTATGTGTGTTGGCGCTATTTATAAATTAGCCAAAGAGTGTAAAGCAGATACTTACAACATTGATTACACTGATATCGCTAGAGGAAGCATTACGGTAGAAATTGTTGAGCAGCGCCTCGGTTGCTACGGAAATACTTATGGCTGGTAAAAATACAAGTATTGCGGCTGTTGCTTGTCAGGCATTAGGAATTGACCGTAATTTGTTACCAGAGCGGTTAAGAAGTCGTTTAAATTATTACGTTAAAGATAAAAATCTCAATGCCAAACTACTGGATGAGGCCGATATAAAATCTGAGTCAGTCGACTATGTACCTAAGCCTATTAAAGCAGGTAATCACATATTTATACGAAACCTTGTAATTTTAGACACGCTTTTTGAAGATAAAAAGTTAGTCGTAAAGTGGTTAAACGGTGAAAAAGTCAATTCTGAAAATTTTGAGCAATTTGCTAAGGAATGGAAGGCTAAAAAATTACTCTTTCAAGCACTAGATAGGCGAATCGGAGATTTAAGGCTTTTTTTAATAAATAAAAATATAGATTGGTCACAAGATGAAATTCCATACCCATTTAGTGATGGTAAATATAGTTCAATGGAGTTGATTGCTAATTCTATAGAACTTGATAACCAATCGAGCCCATATGATTTAGCGCTAAAAGCTGTTATTGACGGAGAGTTTGGGGCTTTAGGTAAATTGATTTCTAATAATCCTGGTGCTTTTATCAGCGAACACGGTCAGTGGCTAGTAAATTTATACAACACTAAAAAAGCAGAGTACGAAGAATATAGTATGTTGCTCAATAAATATTAAAATATTTAATCTTTTTCTTTTTTGTGACTTTCACAGTTTGATACTTGCTCTTGAAGTCACCGCACAATGCGGTGACATTAGGAGATTCTAATGAAAAGATTTATAGTTTTTGAAGGGCTTGATGCCTGCGGAAAAACTACACTAAGTTCTTTATATGCAAAAGAAAAAAATGCTGTTGTTCATTCAGCTATAGTGGAAGAAGCGCTGGAGTTGAGAAAGATCATTGATTCTTTTGAGTCGAAAGAGAGTGCTTTTTTGTTTTTTTTACTTAATAACTTTCTGAGAAGTCATACTGTCTCCAGAGCAATAAAGTCACAGGATGTCGTAGTCGACAGGTATATTTTTTCAACTTTAGCGTATCAGACGATCATGCTTGGAGAAAAACTCGTTAAGAATATCTTTGATACACTTAATATCTCTCAAAACATTCTTCTTCCAGAAGTCATTATATTTGTTAAGGCTGATGCGGAAACAATAAATAGTAGGATAGGGGCTAGATGTGGCAGTATTCAGTGGTATGGAGATGCTATTACACAAAATAATTGTGTAGAAACAGCCTATAAAAAGATCTTTCAATGGTTTAATGTTCCAGTAGTCGAGATTGATACATCCGAAAAAAATGGTCGCTCGATTGAAGAAAACTACCAACTAATGAAAGCTCAAGTTGAGCGTGCCCTATCTAGTAGCCGCATCTAAAAATAGTTTATCAATTAAGGGGGAAGTGAGTACATGAATCATTTCCCTTTTGACAGCAATGCCATATTTTTTGGCAGCAAACAAGTAGAGTAGAAATTGTATTCCCAATCAACTATACGGCAATTAAGTTCTTCTGAACGGCTGTAAATGAATCGTGAAGCTTACCAGCCCAGACTTGATTAAACACTTATCACTTTTATCGTGACCTTTAATAGTGATTGAAGTTAGACCGCCCTCTTTCAAGTTAATCATCCACTAAATGTATCCTCATCCCACTCGGCAATAAGTAAAGCTGATATCGTTTCTCAATGCTCGATGGGTGTATTGTATTAACAACTTATCTAGCTAAATGGTCGCGTGACAATCATCATATTAATGATTGAAATGGTTTTGCAGGTTTAATTTTAAATAATTTGTTGTTTCCCTTTTTTGTGAATTTCACAGTTCGATACTTCCTCCTGAAGTCACCGCAGTCCGCGGTGATATTAGGAGTAAATTATGTATCATTTAATTCTTTTTTCATTACTCAGTGAAACCAATGAACTTTCATCAGCAGATGCGGCTGTGAAAACAGCGTTATTGAACCTTGTATTAGGAGGTTCATATGAATAAGACGATTGATGAGTTGGTAATAAATTATCACGTTACAGAAGTATGTAATTATTCATGCAAATTTTGCTATGCAAAGTGGGACCGCCCCAACGAATTACATGCAAATGATAATAGCGCAGAGTTAATGCTTGAAAAGTTAGCCTGTTACTTTTTTGATGTTAATAGCAAGCAAGTAAAAGCGGTTTTCCCTTATAAAACAGTGCGTATTAACTTTGCAGGTGGCGAGCCTTTAATACTCAAAAAGCGATTTGCACAATTGATTATGAAGGCAAAGTCACTTGGCTTTAATTTATCTTTAATTACTAATGGCCATTACCTAACAAACTCTTTCATAAACAATTATGGCGCTATGTTTTCAATGATCGGGATAAGTTTTGACAGCCAATATATGACTACACGTGAAGATATTGGTCGAATAGATCGCAAAGATAAGTCTTTTGGTACTCACGATTTAATTAAAGCTGTTAAACATCTTCGTAAAGTTAACCCATCCATCACAATAAAAATAAACACCGTTGTTAATAGCCTTAATTACCAAGAGTCATTCGAGCAGCTAATAGCAGAAATAAAACCTGAAAAATGGAAAGTTTTCCAAGTACTACCTGTATTAAATGACAACTTATTAATTTCTGATGAGCAGTTTACTGTTTTTGTAAACCGCCACGCTTCATTAAAAGAAGTCATGGTGGCAGAAGATAATGAAGCGATGACAACTTCTTATTTGATGATTAACCCTCAAGGGCGTTTTTATCAAAATAGTTCAACTCAAAATGGATATATTTATGGTGATTTAATATTAGATGTAGGGGTAGAGAAAGCATTAGAGGTCTGCCAGATAAACTGGGAGACGTTTGCTAGCCGATATAAAAAGGATAATACAATTAGCCTCATTAGTAATAGTGAGTATCAGCACAAGAATAAACAAAATAACATTGCCTTAAAACAGGGAGTATTAGCATGAGCTTTGTAAATAATGATGAGCAATTCGCAGCATTGTTCAAAGAGTCCATTGCGTCAGATTACAAAAATGCACTATTACTGGTGAATGTAAGCCCTGATGTTAGTTTGTTTAAATTTCGCAGGATACTTGAGAACTTATGTTTACTTTATGCTCAACGCCATAGTTATGAATTTAATAGTAAAAACTTATGGGAGCAAATAAACGAACTAGCAGAAATCAACGCAATTCACGGAGCTGATAGAGAGCTATTTCATGGTGTTAGGGAGTTAACAAATGATGGAGTACATAATAAGGAGTTAAGTAAAGAGATATTGGTTAGTAAGGCGTTAGTTTCAAGAACACAAGTTTTAAACTTGCTGGAGAGTGCTTACTTGAGCTTTGGGCTTGGTAAATGTATACCAAAATACGAGTTAATAAATGTGGGAGGCCAAGAACATAAAGATTTATGGTTTAACTGTTTAATGTCTTGTGACTATAAAGAGTATTTAAGCTTAGGTGATTTTTACGAAAAAATGGGCGAAGTTTTTGAAAGCGAAGACTTTGATGATAAATCTTTCACTGCGCGAGCACAGAGTATGTATGCTTTTGCAGCTGAGTCTTATAAAAGTGCTTTTCAACTTTGCTCAAAAAAAACGATAACCGATGTTATTAGCTCTGATGATAAACAAGTCAGTATTGCTCAGCAAAGCCATCAAATTCTATTTAAATATGCTCTTTTATGTCTCAATCATAAAGTAGATAACCTTCAAATTACTGAGATAACAATATTACTAAGCGCATTAGCAAAAAGGGGATTTTACGCTGCTTACGCTTATTTGGGGTGGTGTCATTACCTGAGTGAAGACTATAAAAAAGCACATAAATACCTTACCCATAAAAAAGCTGAAGACACAGTCTTTCTTTTTCAAAAGTTAGGTGTTTTATATTCTTCAGGCAAAGCTTGCCTTGTTAACGGTGATAAAGCTGTTGAGAGTTTTCAAACAGCAGCAATGCGAGGCTGTAATAAATCAATGTTTGAATTAGGTAAAATCTATTACAAAGGAGAGTTAGTTCCAAAAGATGACAAACTAGCTCAACAATATCTATGCCAAGCAATCGCTACTGGAAACTTTGATGCAGCTTTGTACCTTGATGAAAAGTACTTAAAAATAAGAGAGCTATTTTCTGGTTTACTAGATGAAATCAAAGGTGCCAAAGTAAAAATAGGGCCACAAAGGTCTTGTACTAAAACTCCTAAATTAGGGCGAAATGAACTTTGTTCGTGCGACTCTAATGCAAAGTATAAAAATTGCTGCGGAAAATAAATAATCGAGGTATGTCTCAAAAGGTTTACCTTAAATTAAAGCGAGGGACAGTGTCTCTCGTTTTTAGTTTTACCTTTTATTTTTGCTAATCCAGCATATTTTATATAGCATCACTAAATAGTATGAAACACTTTAAATCAAAGAGTTGTACGCAAAGCCTTGTTGGCTTGTAGTGTAGTATTTAGGGACGCGTTAAGTTATGGATAAAAGAAAGCTCATCGAAACAGATATCATATCTAAATTCATTATGCCTGCGGTTAAAAAAGTAGGTTGGAATGATATGACCAAATTCACCAAGAAGTGAAATTGCGAGACGTGAGGTCAATTTTCACTTTAAATAGCTATAGCTTTATATTACAAAAAAACTGAGCCAGACAGTTCTTTTCTTAAACTAATAAGTTTCAATAATTCTACTTTTGAAAATAATATTAATTAAAACTATGCAGGGATGCCATGAAACTAATTAACCCAAAATACCGTACTTTAAAACCAACGATTGAATATCTTGCTGATGAAGTCGTGCTCACTCAAGCTTGGAAAAAAACACATAATTACATTCGTGCATTTAACTGGTATGCAGATACATTGGAGTTAGATGTATCTGCCTTAAATATTGAGGACAATGTAAGCGAATGGAAAAGGCAGATTATTAGAAACAAGCTTAAACCTTTAGAGATGGTACCTGCTGCAAAAAGTGAAACATGGGTTATTGATCAAGATGGTTGGCATCCTAAAAGTATTGATAAACGAGAAGAAAACCCACCTATAAGGCCATTGGCTCACATGTCGATTAGAGATCAAACATGGGCTAGTGCTGCTATGTTGTGCCTGGCTGATGCGGTTGAATCAGAGCAAGGTAATTGCAGCGATAAAAATCAGAGTTTTGCACAAGCAAGAAGTAATAAGGTGTATAGCTACGGTAATAGACTGGTATGTGATTGGAAAAGCAAAGATCAAGCTTGGTTTCGTTGGGGAAATAGCGATACATACAGAAAGTTTTTTACTGATTATCAAAACTTCTTAAAAAGACCAATGGAGTTAGGAAGAAGTGTTTTAAATCAAGCCTCTTCTTCGGAGGAGGTTTACGTTGTTAATTTGGATTTATCAAAGTTCTACAACACAATTTGTAGAGATTTATTAATAGTTAGATTAAAAAGAATATCTAAAAAATTTGGTAACCCAGAGTGCACAAGATTTTGGGAAGCGTTTAACCGTATTTCAGATTGGAAGTGGGAAAAGCACGATTTAAAACTAGCTGCCGATTTAAAGCTAGGCAATGTTGAGCAAGGTTTACCGCAGGGGTTGGTATCTGCCGGTTTTTTTGCCAATGCATTTTTAATCGAATTTGATGAAAAGGTAGGTGAATTAATCGGTAGGAAACTAAGCCCTCAAAGCTCGATTTTTGTCCATGATTATTGTCGCTATGTGGATGATTTACGTTTAGTTATAAGTGCAAAAAATCTATCTGTAGGCTCTATAAGGCGTGCTTTAAATAGAAATATAAATAATCTTTTGAAAAAGCATGGTGGCGCTGATCTTAAACTGAATAATGATAAAACAAAGGTGACTCTTTTTTCAGATTTAGACGATAGTGGCAGTATGTCGAATCGGATTGAAATGGCTCAAGGAGAGCTCAGTGGACCAGCTGATCGTGATGTTTTAGATTCAGTTTCAGGTCTTTTAGAGAGCTTTTTAGATATTGAAGATATAGATTTACCTCCTTTAAAAAGTTCTCACAATGACTCTGCGTTGTTACAAATTGCTAATTACGATCATGATATTCGACCAGATACATTAAAGCGATTTGCAGCAAATAGGTTAGAAAGCATTGTAAGAAATAAACGCAGAATCAGTAACGCTGGTAGTGGAGAAGAACTGTTAGCTAAAAAGTTGATTACAGCTTGGATGAAAGATCCTTCGCTTGCATTAGTGTTGAGAAAGGCAATGGAAATTCACCCAGAAGCTGATTTATTTGAGCCAGTAGTTGAGGCTATTTTTTCTCGTAGTAGTTATGCGAATAGCGCAAAAATAAATGACACTATTACAGCGCAAATGATGGATTATTTGCTAGCAGACATATTTAGATGTGGACTTGATTTTATATTGACATTTCAGAAGTCAATCTACCCAAGTTCAATTAAACCAAACTCTGTGATTGATTTGATTGCTAACTATGCATTAGCAGTTATTGCAAGCGCTAATAAAAGTTCTAAATTTGTTGAAAGACAAGCATTAATGTTACTTGCAGCTACTAATAAACCAGTTATCAAAGAAAAGTCGAATTCGACTCTCCAGAATGAGTTGCACATTATTTTAGCTGGCGCTCAATCAAAGTTTAAGTATGAACACTGCGCTTTATATGAAATCTCAGCACAAATGACGGGAAAGTTTGATATTTATGCTGCTTCTCTGATTAAGTCAATGTGTGATTTTGACGATGTAAATAAAGCCAAGGCGTTGGACGTTTTCGCAAAGAGAGGCGGCCTCTTTTGGAATGCGATATGGAAACAGCTTAAAAAAAGAAAAACTCTTCATGCGCTTACTAAGAAATTTGATTGGGCAGCCCCTCAATCAAGTGCTCAGCCTAGAGCTAAAAAGCAGCTTTTATCCAAGGTTATTCATTCTGACTCAAATGGGTTTGAGTTTGAGCATGCGTTAATAAAGTTAGCATTAAGTTTATTAAAAGCAACTCAACAAAAGAGCTTTGGAAATACACCTATACTGGGTGCCACACCGGCTGAAATAGAAATTAAATTGGATGCGGTTACAAGATGGTCTGAGTTGTGGAGACCGTCAGTTAAGGTTGCTGAATCTAAGCGAAAAGGGAGTGTATCATTTAAGGACCCTCGATATGAGTTTCCAGAATGGATTGAGAAAAGCAGCGAAAGTAAAAAAGTCATTTATTGGATAGGTATTATATTAAGGGCCTCTGTAATTGGTAGTGCAGACTTTACAACTAACCGCTGGAAGCAAGGTGATATCGTCGCTTATAAAGGTGTGAAAACAAGTTGGTTCAAAAGGCGCATGGGCATGATGCATTCGCCTGAGACTTTAACTGGGGAATATTCTAAAGTAACAGACTGGTTTTCAGACTTATTAATTCGTTGCCTACAATGGCCAGGCTTCGAATCAACATTTGTGAGTGATTTAGATGTACGCTCTATAGAGTGCTTAGAAACATTTGAATTTTGCCTAAAAAAAAGGTTGAGTTATTTAAATAGTCTTATTTGTAACTCTTCTTCTTTACCCGCATTACCAACGAGAGTTGCAAGACCTAGCAAACGTAACTACCTAAGGGTTGCAACAGTTCAGCAGCTTTTGCCTATGTCGTCGGACTTTAGTGTTTCCGATCCTGAACTTAATAATCCAGTCTATAGGACTAAGCACCGTGAGCACTTATCTTCGGTTTGTAAACTAACGTTAAAAACTTTAGAAAGTAAAGCACAAGCTCAAGGTGAAAAAACTAAACCGTTTGCTGACTTAATTGTTTTTGCAGAAGTAGCTGTACATATTGATGATCAAGATCTCATTAAACGACTTGCTGATACAACTGGTGCTATTATTTTTGCCGGATTGGTATTTACTAATCATGAAGGAAAGTTAGTCAATGTAGCTAGGTGGTTTATACCTGATTATAGAGAAAGTGGAAGGCAATGGGTGATCAGAGATCAAGGTAAAGAAAACATGACTCAGGATGAGCTTGCTCTTGGGATTATTGGTTATAGGCCTTGTCAGCACATTTTAGAATTACATGGGTATGATGAAGGGCCTTTCAGAATTAGTGGGGCTATTTGTTATGACGCGACAGATATAAAGCTAGCCGCGGATTTAAGAAATACTACAGATTTATTTGTAGTGGTTGCTCATAACCAAGATGTAAACACCTTCGATAATATGGCTGCTGCTCTTCAATATCATATGTATCAACATATAGTTATTTCTAATATTGGTGAGTTTGGAGGATCAACGATACAAGCACCTTATAAAGAACGTTATGATCGTTTAATCTCTCATGCTCATGGAAGCAAACAAATATCAATTAGTACTGCTGACATTGATTTAGCAGCTTTCACAAGAAAAATAAAAAAATATAGAGCCGTTAAAACTAAACCAGCAGGAGTAAACAGATGACATGTTTTGAAACAGGTTTTGCCGTTTTATTAAATATTGAAACTTGGAAAAATTGGGTTCCAATTACTAGTTTATTTGTGGCAATAGGGGCTTTGATTATTGCTTTCTGGCAAGTTCAGGTAGGGCGTAATACTTCGGCTTCAGCACAAGCACATGGAATTTATCAGCAGTATTTAGCATTATGTATCGCTCACCCTGAATTAGCGAGTGGTGAGTATGTCGCTAAATCAAAAAATGATCCAGAATACGCGAAATATTTGTGGTTCTTCTCAAGTATGTTATTTGCTTTTGAACAAGTATTAGAAGCCAAACCAAATGATGAAAAGTGGATTGCCGTAATTAAATCACAGCTCGAGAAGCATAAAACTCACTTAGTAAAATCAAGTACAGCGGCTAGCAATCATTGGCATGAAAATTTAGAGGAAATTATACGAGAAATGAAAATTTAAAAATAAAACTACTTGGTGGGGGATATATTTTCCTTTTAATGTTTTTTAAACTTAGAGAAGAAGTACAGTTTTTTAATATTTCATAAGTATAAATTAAAAATTCAATTACCTTAGATAATAAAGTCAAGTTTATATAATGGTATTGTGAGACAAGGAGAACTTGAACATGCGAAACTATTTTTATGCCTATCATGGTCCTAAAAATAAAGACAATTTTGATTTTAAAAAAGGCTATGGTGTTTCTGGCGAAAAAACTTTAAAAAAAGTAAAGGTAGGTGATTTTGTATTCATTATTCAAAATTTAAATAAGAGTTTTTATGAGCTTTGTGGTTTGTATGAAATAGTAAAAATACAAGATACTAAAGTGGGTAAGCTTCGTTATAGAGTTGAACTAAGAGATCTATCAAATTTAGATAATTTAATTCAATTAGATGAACAGGAGTTAAGTAAATTACTACCAAAGGCAACGGGTGATAAACGTAGAAGTAATTTTCAAAGGCACTTCTGCAAGCAAAATTACTCTTTTCAACGTCCTCTTGATAATGAAGTCATTTCAATACTAAAAAGCTTACTTCCCAAAAAAAATCAGTTGCAAGAGCATTTAGATGACTTTGATGAGCAAGTGAAGGAAGCGCTTAACTCTAGTAAAGAAGCTAGAGAAGAGCGGTTGAGAAAGTCCTCAAAAAAACCTGAAAAGTTAACAGTCACTACGACTTTTTTTAAAAGAAACCCTGATGTTGTAGCTGAAGCTTTAATTAGAGCAAATGGTGTGTGTCAAGGTTGCAATCAACCTGCACCTTTCATTAGACGAAAAGATGGTACTCCTTACTTAGAGGTTCATCATAAAATTAAACTTGCAAATGGAGGAGACGATACAGTTGAAAATACGATTGCTTTATGCCCAAATTGTCATAGGGAAGAACATTTCGGATGATATTAATTGTATATAGGGATTAAACTAATGTCATCTTGGCGACAAAATTTGCTTTTAAGTTTGATTCCTTTCACACCGCAAAGAATAACAATTATCAAATTGAAAGTTAAGCTATCTAACCAAGGAATTGACCTCTCTACACGCATGTTGCAACGCGATCTTCAGTCTTTATACGATCAAGGCTGTTTTGGCCTTGAAAAAGATACGCGAACAAAACCTTATGCATGGTCTATTAGTAAAGAGTGGCGAGGAAACTCCCCGATACTCAGTACTGAGCTTGCTCAGCATTACTTACTGCTTGAGCAGCTTCTGCCACAGAATATTCCTATAGATATTAAACAAGCAATTCATGCTAAAGCTGATATTGCGTTACAGCGACTAAATGGCATAAAACCTGAGTGGTTAAACCTAAAAAGTAATAGAACGATTAAGGTGAATGTCGACAGCAAGGTTGTTGAACAAATTGAGCATGCAATAAAACATAATCGTTTAGTTAGTGCTGAGATCTATCGCGTTTTATATGATCAGGCACACTGGTTAGCTTTTCCTGAACTTAGCATCTATGGTCTTGAAGAAGACAACGGAATTCTCATGGCGCAGTTTATGGTAGGGACGCTGCATGACAAGTGCTATCAGATGCCGGTTTATCGTATTCGTAATGTGAAGGTACTACAAAAAATACGACGTGAACCAAATTTAGAGCAGTTAAGCTCATTAAGATCTGCGATTAATAAAGGAAAGCGTCAAGAGAGTATTAACTTGATTATCAAAGTGCCGTCTCAGTCTTCATTGAATCAAGGGTTTGTGCAATTTGGTGAGTTAATAGAGCAGAAAAGATTAGATGCTAAAACATCACTGCTTACATTCAATGCTCAGGACACAGAGCAATTAACAAATGAATTGTTTAGAGCATCACATTGGCTCGAGGTAATAGAGCCTCAAGCTGTACGCAGCAGAATCATTAAAAAACTAAATGAGGCTTCAAACACTTATAACTTGTGACTTTTAGTTGCGTCAAAAATTGACGCACCTTGTTGTTATGCTCTTTAAAAAAATGAGGAGCAATGATGTTTGAGTTAGTTGAGAATTTAGATGGCTTGTCTATTGGCGTTTTTGGTATTGGTGGCTGCGGTTGTAATACCGTCAATACTATTTTTAATGAGGTTCAAAACCCGCAAACTAAGTTTTACTGCGTAAATACTGATAAGGTTGTATTAGAGCACTCTCAAAGTGATGACTTTGTGTTGATAGGTGCTGAGCTTACAAACGGCTATGGCGCTGGCGCGGACCCAGCAATAGGGTTACTCGCCGCACAAGAAAGTGAAGAGCAATTATTAACGCTTATCGAAAGCTGCGATATTCTCTTATGCGCAACTGGCTTAGGAGGTGGCACTGGTACAGGAGCTAGTCCGTACATAGCTAAGTTAGCCAAAGATCTAAATAAGCCCGTAATCTGTATTGCTACTTTACCCTTTACCAGTGAGGGGGATTTTAGGCGAAAAGTAGCTGAGCAAGGGCTTGATGAATTAAAGCAGTTCGCTAATGCTGTTGTCACTTTACCAAATGATCAACTTATTGAGGTGCTTGGCAATGACATTGGCTTATTTGATGCCTTTAAGCACAGTAATCAAATTTTACATTCTTTAATTACCTCACTCATCGATATGCTGTGTTATCAGGGATTAATTAACGTAGATCTGCGTGACTTTCAAAGAGTAATGGACGCCCAAGGCGATGCTGTATTGGGGGTTGGAAAGTGTGCAGATGAAAGCGATTTACAAATGGCTCTTACGCAAGCCCTGAGTAACCCTCTGGTTAGCAGTGTTGATATGAGCACAAGTACAGGTGTTATTGTACAAATCAATTGTGTTGATGAGATCTCATTAGGCAGTTACAACACCATAATGGATACTGTACGTCATCAAGTTAGCCCTAACGCGGTGGTTATTTGTGGTGCCTCTAAAATTACGAGTTTGGCGAATAACTTTGAAATACTCATCATAGCCACTGGTGCAAAAAGTCAGTTAATTCATGCCAAAAACATAGATGAAACAATACCTAAAGTAGAGCAAACAACAAAAGCTAAAGCTGTTGTATCTAGTCAAAGTGATATTTTTGATATACCGGCTTTTATACGCAGTCAATCACCAGCCCCCTCTGGTAAGTAGTTTCATAGGTGTGCCACCAATTTAGCTCTGCGTATCTTTACTCAGTTATTTGGTAGTATTTTATTTGTTCTAAATACTACCAAAGCAATTGTAATGAGGATCAGTAAAAAACCTGACATTTGTATCTAGTAAAGAAAAATTAGCTTTTATCTCTTTAACTATATGCTTTTTAAACAAGCTTTTGTCTAAATAAACGTAAGAGGTATTTTGCTCAGCATTAAAAACAACTCTACCTCTGGGAAAGTTGTGGTAGTCAGTGTTGTCTAGCATTAAACCAAACAATTGATAAATATTATTATCTTCCCACTCAACTTGGTGTTGCAGCGTGCTATCAATAAATCCAAGTTGATCTGGCTTTAAGTCGATAGCACTTTGAGCTTTAAAGACTAATGTGTTTTCAGCAAACCAAAAGATGCCAACGTTGCTATTCATGAAGGACTCCTAAATTTATTTTTCCCGACATTACTCGGTTTAGTCCAATTTAGAACCCTTTTCATTGCCTCTTTCTACGAGAAAATTCTACTTTTTATATGGCGCTTGTTATCGCCACTGGTATGAGTAAGCAAATTCTAGATGTTATAAAACCTCTCACTTATCTCATCACATAACTTAGTTAGATAGATAGTCTCAGTGCATTAGTCCTGTAATATCGGATTAGAGAATCTTAACTACTATTAAACTTGATCTAGATCAAAGAAACTTCATTCGCAGCAATCTATATTACTCGGCTGCAATTTTCGCTGCTTTTTGAAATCTAGATTAGCTTTTAAAGGCAATACTCCATCAGCGTGCTTAAAGGTTTGTCATGGCATTACTCATCAATAACAAATGTATTAACTGTGATATGTGTGATCCTGAGTGTCCGAATGAGGCTATCTATATGGGCGCGAAGATATATCAAATCGACCCTAACAAATGCACCGAGTGTGTTGGGCATTACGATAACCCTACTTGCGTGAGTGTGTGTCCTATCGATTGTATTAAGCCAGATCCAAATCATCGCGAAACGTTAGATGAACTGGCAGAGAAATACGTTAAATTGACCTCTCAAGCTTCTTAGTTAAATCACTTTTCTTAATTCTTTTTACTTATTTTAAAGTGGCGCCCCGTGTTAATTGTTCTACAATTTTATGAACAACAACACGTTAATAAGAAATCAGGGCGTTTTATGTGGTTTAGCAAATCATTACAGGCTGAAATTGATGCGTTAAAGGCGGAACTTTATCCGTTAAAAGATCTTACTTCAGGCATTGATGAAGAGATGCTGGTGCTTAGACTACGTGCTGATGGCACAATGGCCTATATTAACCAGAACTTCTTAGATGAATTAGGTTACTCGCAAAGCCAGCTAATTGACTCGCCCTTTCAGGATATTATTACTGAACAATGTCAAAATACTGACCAGTTTAAAGATTTAAAAAACGCCATTGAAAATCAACAGCATGGAGTTGGGCACTTACAAATAACCCGTTATGACGGCAAACTTGAGTGGCTGCGATTAATTGCTCATCCTGTTCACACAGAGCAAGGGGAGCTTAATTACTTTGCTATTTACGGCACTGTACTTACTGATGCAATTTCTACCTCTCGTGAACAGCGCGACACTATTAATGCTATTTATCGTTCTATGGCGGTTATAGAGTTTGACCTTGAAGGCAAGGTTATTAACGCAAATGAACCGTTTTTAGAGAGTATGGGTTATAAAAAAGAAGAGATTGTCGGTAAGCATCATCGCATGTTTTGTGAGCCAGAACTTACAGAATCTGCTGAGTACGAAAAGTTTTGGCAGCGTTTAAGGCGCGGTGAGTTTGTTGTTGATCGCTTTAAACGTGTTGATCGTCATGGCAATGAAGTTTGGCTTGAAGCTTCATATAACCCAATTTCTAATGATTTCGGTGAGCTTTATAAAGTAATGAAGTTTGCAACCGTGATCACTGAGCAAGTTAATCGTGAGAATGCAATCTCCCAAGCTGCCGAAATTGCATATGGCACATCAACAGAAACTGATAAACTGGCTCAACAAGGGGCTGAGGTGTTACAAAACACCATGACGGTGATGAATGAATTAGCTCAGCAGATGGAACAAGCCGCACAAGAAATTTCTGCGCTTGATAAACAGTCACAACAAATTGCTGCTATTGTGCAAAGTATTAGTAGTATTGCAGAGCAAACAAATTTGCTGGCACTCAATGCCGCGATCGAAGCTGCCCGAGCGGGTGAGCAAGGTAGAGGCTTTGCTGTGGTTGCTGACGAAGTTCGACAGCTTGCATCGAGAACTTCAAAAGCCACAGAAGAAATTGTTGAAGTAGTTAACGATAATCAGTCTCTTACACAAAATACAGTTAAGGTTATAGAGCAAGGAAAGGTAAAAGCCGAGCAAGGTGTTTCATTATCAAATGAGTCAGGTCAAATGATGGAGGATATACAACGTGGCGCTCAACAAGTTGTAGATGCGGTTGGACAATTCGCTAACCAACTTAACCACTGACAAAAAGCCTACACAGCTAGGCTTTTTTAATGCTATTTAATTAAATCATTTCTTATTTTCCCTCAAGAAACTTCCTATTGTCTTGAAAGTTGATATTTACCCAACTTTTTTACGCTAAAATCATCGAACGGTACAGATTAAGTAGTCCTTATCAAGCTACTCTGTGATGATTTAAGTATTTAAGGTGGGATGCTTTATGTTTTTTACCCAGCCATTGAAAAAAAGGATAGCTCAGTTAGAGGATGAATTGTTTAGTGTATCTCAAGTCATAGATACATTAGATAATAGAATGTTTACACTGGAATTAGATAAGGAAGGTCGTATAACATTTGCTAATACACAAGTATTAGCTGAACTTGGTTATACAGAAATACAGCTAATAGGAAAACCTATTCTTGATTTGGTGCCTAATAATGCCAAAACCACAAGGCATTACCTTCATTTAAAACGAGCTATTTTAGACAAATCAGCCTGGGTTGGGGCCGTACAGCTTTTAAATTTACAGGATCAACAAGTTTGGTTAAGAGCATTTTTCCATCCGATTGTGAGCAAGCAACGAGGCTTTGAAAAGTTTTCACTTCACGCCAGTGTACTAACTCGCACAATTGAAACATCGCGAGAAAATAAAGACTTAGTTCAAGCGATAAATCGCTCTATGGCGGTCATTGAGTTTGATTTAGATGGCTATGTTTTAAAAGTGAATGATCAATTTTTAGCTGGTGTTGGTTATACGAAGAACGAAGTTATCGGTAAGCATCACCGCATGTTTTGTGAACCAGCTGAAGCTAATTCAACAGATTATGCCGAGTTTTGGCTTAAATTAAAAAAAGGCCTCTTTATTTCGACACGATTTAAACGTGTAGATAAATTAGGAAAACCAGTTTGGTTAGAAGCGACCTATAACCCTGTTTTTAATGAGCAAGGCGTGCTCTATAAAGTCGTTAAGTTTGCTACTGTGCTCAGTAAGCAAGTAAATCGAGAATTAGCTGAGCTTCAAACGGTTGATAATGCTTACAATATATCAGCTGAAAACGATAATGCAGCGCAGCAAGATGCTACAGGTTTAGATGAAATGGTCCGCGTGATGAATGATTTAGCAAGACAAATAAAACAAGCAGCAGCTGAAATGACTGAGCTCGATAAGCAATCTCAACAAATGACTGCCATTGTACGAAGTATTAGTAGTATTGCAGATCAAACAAACGGACTAGCACTTAATGCTGCAGTTGAAGCGGCTCGTGCGGCGGCACGAGGTCGCAGTTTAGCTGTTGGTCAGTTTTCACAAAAGATAAAGTGAATTTATCTATGCTTATACTGTGTTTTGCAATAACCACGAGATATATCAGGGTGGCGTAATTTTAAGTGTTTGGTTTGTCGGCCCGCCGCGCGTTTTCGCCAAAGTTTAAAACTAGAGCTTGTTAACTGCTCACGCATTAATGCGATTACGCTTTTTTCATTTAAGCCAAATTGCTGGTTGATTGCTTCAAACGGGGTTCTGTCTTCCCATGCCATTTCGATGATACGAGATATTTCATGTTCTAGGTGCTGCATTACGACTCCTTTTTGTTGCTTATACGTACCTGCAGCAGATTTAGATTATAAGATATCCTGTTGCCAGTGCTCTGCTAAAAAGTCGATGAACGCTCTCACCACATTTTGTTGGAAGTTACGCGACAAATACACCGCCCATAAGTGAGAGCCCGTAGTTGTATGCTCTGGCAGTACTTTAACAAGCTCACCTGATGTCAAATAGTCATTGGCGAGATCGCAAGGCAGATGAGCAACCCCCATTCCTTGTTTGGCAGCTTTTAGAAGTACGCCCACATCGTTGGCAACTATGTTGCCCTTAACAGTCACTTTTTGTGTGTTGTCGTCGCGTTGAAATTGCCAAACATTCTGTTTGTTATGAATAAGGCAATTGTGTGCTGTTAAGTCACTTGGCTCATTAATCGTTTGATTTGCTAATAAATAATCGTTAGATGCACACACTGCGGTTGCGATATACATTAGCTTGCGTGCAATGAGGCCTTCATCGGGCTGGTGGATGTAACGCAAGGCTATATCAACGCGGTCATCAACAAGCTGCGATAAACTATCCGAAAGTAAAAGTTCAAATCGAGTCTGTGGATGGCGTTTGGTGAACTCTTCAATGGCATCAAACAGCTTATGTTGTCCAAGCCCAATGGGTGAGGCAACTCTAATGGTACCTACCAATTCGTTGTTATGGCTGTGTGCTCGGCTTTGTAAATCAGACACTTGGTTCAATATTTGCTGGCAATAGCTAAGGGCTTCTTCGCCTTGAAGGGTTAAACTCACTTTGCGTGTTGTGCGATGAAATAACCTTAAATTTAGCCATTTTTCAATATCTTGAATATGCCTAGAAACTTGTAATCGGCTTAAACCTAAATGCTCAGCAGCTTGAGTAAAGCTGCCTGTACGGGCAACTTCGACAAAGCTAGTAATAGAATTGAGTTTATCCATTGGTATCTTAATATGAAACAATGTGTGTCTATATAGTGTATTTATCAGTAATTAGTGAACAAGTAAACTGCAATCATTGAAACAAACAACGGAGCATTCCTCATGAAATTAGCAGTTATTGGCACAACAGGTTGGATTGGCAGCCACATTACATCAGAAGCACTCGCACGTGGTCATCAAGTCAATGCATTAGTAAGAGACGCAAGTAAAGTAACTCAAGAAAACATCACTGTAACTGAATTTGATTTAACAAAAGACGATATCGCAATTGCAGCTGCAGGTAGTGATGTTGTTATTGCTGCAATTGGTGGTCGTGCTTTAGGTAACCATGACATTGTTGCAAACACAGCAAAGCAATTACTAAACGCGCTTGCAGGTACTGGCACACGCATTTTATGGGTGGGCGGTGCAGGTAGCTTAGAAGTCGCACCCGGTGTAACCCTTGTATCAAGTCCTGACTTTCCTGCTGAATACAAAGCAGAAGCAATTGCTCAAGGCGAGGCGCTTGATGTATTTAGAGCATCAACAACAGATACACTATGGACGTTTGTATCACCCGCAGCGGTTATTTACCCTGGTAATTCAGAAGGCCCATACCGTGTCGGTGGCGATAGCTTCTTTACTGATGCAAACGGCGAAAGCAAAATATCAGTTACTGATTATGCTAAAGCGATGCTTGATGAAGCGAAGTCGGCGGCACATTTAAATCAACGTATTAGTATTGCTTACTAATAGCGAGCCTTTTTTCAGGCTCATAAAATGGTATTCTTTAGCGATGTGTTTAGCTATTTATTTAATTTATGAGCCTGTTATTTTCTATTGCACTTGCAACCATTCCCGCCTTACCTGAAGCCGTCGCTAACAACGCTGTAGCGAAAGTTGTTATTGATGAACAAGCCTACTTCTTAAGTTTTATGGGCTTGAGCTCAGGCAAAGCACATACCGATGTTCACAATAAAGTGTGGGTACTCAAAGTTGGCGATAACGCATGGCAAGCGGCTAAAGCAGTGCCGAGTACATTGCCACTTACTGGTCGCTTGGCGAGTACTGCAGTGGGCGTTGGTAAACATGCCTATGTATTTGGTGGTTATACGGTGAGTGCAGAGCATCAAGAAATCTCTTCACCTGATGTATATCGCTATGATGTGCTCTCTAATTCATATACGCAACTTGCCAATATGCCCGTGCCTGTGGATGACAGTGTGGCGCTCTCATACCAGCAGCGTTATATCTATTTAGTCAGTGGTTGGCATAATGATGGGAATGTTAACCTAGTACAAGTTTATGATACGCAAACAGATACTTGGCAACAGGCTTCGCCATTTTTAGGTCAACCGGTGTTTGGCCAAGCGGCTGCGATCAGTGGTAATACTATTTTAGTGTGTGATGGTGTAAAAACACAGGCAAATGCTTATAAACGTCGTTCTTTTGCTGCAGTTGCACAGTGCTTAAAAGGCACTATTGATGCTGATAATCCTTTAAAAATAGATTGGCGTACCGTGCCACATCCAACAGGGGTTGCACATTACCGTATGGCTGCAACCAGTTTTAATGGTGACATCTATATGATGGGCGGCTCTGATAATCCATATAACTATAATGGTATGGGGTACGATGGCAAACCAGCGCTAGCGAGTGATCATGTTTGGCGCTTTGATATTGATAAAAACACGTGGCAAGTGATGCCAAAAGCCGATACTGCGAGCATGGATCACCGAGGTTTATTAGAGCACCAAGGAAGTTTGTATCGTCTTGGTGGTATGGACAATAATCAACAAGTGACGGCCGATGCACTTGGTTACAAGGTAAAGTTATCTTTATGAATATACTCTATATTACTGGGGCGGGAGTGAGTGCCGCTAGCGGTATACCGACCTTTCGTGGCGAAGATGGCTTTTGGACCATTGGTAGCAAAAATTACACGCCAATGGAAATGGCAACACGTGCTATGTACGAAACTAATCCACGAGAATTTTTAGCTTGGTATTATCATCGCTTTGCAACGTATCGCCATCACGGTCCCAATGAGGTACATCATTGGTTGAGTGATAAAAATCTCATTACGCAAAATATCGATGGTCTTGATGGCAAAGCTGGTAACACTGATTTTATTGCTATTCATGGTCGTTTAGATCAAATGACACTGTTTCACCATCAAGGTGACGATGTGATGGCTTTTAATGCGCCGTGGGAAAAGGTCAACGAAGACAACCTACACAGCTCGTTGCTTGAGGTGTTTAATATCAATAATGAAAGCCCGATGATTAACGAATCGTTTAAGCCTTACGTGTTGTTATTTGATGAATACTACACTGAACTTTATCGTATTTCACAGGCGCAACAGCGTATGCTCGATGCCGATAAAATCGTCTTTATAGGCACTTCTTTTAGCGTTAATATTACGCAAATGGCACTCGATATTGCACGCAGTCAAGGCATACCGATTGAAGTTGTTGACCCTGATCCTACTCACGTATTTCATCCGAATGTGACATACCACAAGATGACTGCGCTTGAGTATGTTCAGCAGCAAGGGTAAAAATAAGGCGCTTTTATTAAGCACCTTATTTAATTATTACTACTGTTCAGCTTTTGTTGCTGTGATGTTTAACCGCGCTTGTAAGGGATCTGGTAAAAATTCTGCAGTCCCCGACTTATTCATTTGCAGTATAAAAGATTCATCATTTTTATATGCTTGCCATGTCGGTAAGCCTGGGCCATTTGGTGTGCCTAATTTAATAAAATTAGTGACATAACGGTGCATTATTTTAGCAGCTTGCTTATCTTGCTCAGTGGCCACATGCCCATATTTAGCTGCCACAGTGTTAAAAAAGTACGGAATTTCGCTGGCGTGCTCTGCACCGGGTTTATCTAAAGTTTGCGCTACATAACCAAAACGATATAGAAAGGCATCATTACCCATATCTGTCACACGTTTTGCAACGAACCTTGCTGGCTCTTGCATTAAAGCATCTTGACCAACTTGATAATTGAGTAACGGTAACGGAGTGTCGCCATTTGCATCGTAAGTCATTTTGGCTTGTGTGCTGTGAGGGGCAAAGCTTGCGAATAGTGCTTCTTTTGAAGCAAAATTTGCAAAGCCTAAGTCCATATCTGTTGTGCCAACCATTGTTGCAACATGGCTAAATGTACCTTTGTTCAAGCGCGCTTCAGTCGTGGCATTGATAATGGTGCCATCAATAATTGGCCCGCCAACGTAAGTTGAATCATCATTGATTTGTCGGTTCAATGTGCTCAAGTTTAGATTATCAATCACTTCTTCAGCAGATAATTCCCTTAGCGCTGCAAGGGCATTTTCATCACTGCCTAAAATGGTGTGTTGCTTGGCAAAGTTTTTGCCAATTTTTTCAGCGCTTAAGACTGTGTCCTCGTCACTATTAAGTGGCAATTGCTTAAATAGCTCTCGCCCGCCAGCTGACATAATAACCGCTTGTTGGAATAAGCCATTTGCAGCAGGAGTTTGCATCATGGCATGAACCGATGCACCACCTGCAGATTCACCCATGAGTGTCACTTTTGAAGCATCACCACCAAATTGAGCTATATTTTGTTTCACCCACTCAAGTGCCGCAATTTGATCCATTAATGCGTAGTTACCTAATGCGTCATTCTCAAAACGAGTAAGTGCAGGGTGTGCAAAAAAGCCAAATCGGCCTAGTCGATAATTAAAGCTAACAAATATAACCCCTTGTTTAGCAAAGTTCTCACCTGAGTAAACCGCGGGCGATGCACCCCCATTTACAAAGCCACCACCGTGGATCCATACTACAACAGGGTATTGAGTATCACTGTGCTTAGTCGGTGTAAATACATTTAAATAAAGGCAGTCTTCCGAGGGCGTTGTTGTAAGCGGCGCAGCATCTGCTGCAAATGGCTTTTGCATACAGTCAGGCGCGTAATCGTTAAGTACTTTAACACCTTGCCATTTTGGCACTGGCTGTGGTGCTCGCCAGCGTAAGTCTCCCACAGGAGCTGCAGCATACGGAATACCTTTATAAGTAATAAAACGCCCTTGCTGTTGTCCTTGGATGAGCCCACCAGTCACAGCAATATGATCAGATTGAGGCTGTTCTTGGCAGCCTTGCAAAAATACGGCAGAGCCTAATAGTAAAGATGAGTAAAAAATCGATTTTAGAATACGCGATGTCATAACAAAGCCTAGGCTATTTGGATAAGGCTTATAATATTAACATTTTCAGATAGTAACAACGAAAAAACCAGCATAGCTACAAGGGGAGGCTATGCTGGTTTTAGTATTTGGCTAAACCACGCGATGCGTTGTTCATTAAAAAGGCCAAACAGACCTTTTATCACTTGGGCAGAAGTGAGCCAAATTAGATTAACCTTAGAAGCGTGTACGAATACCTAGTGTAATACGGCGCTCAAAGATATTTTGAGTGATCACATTATCTGACCACTGTGCGTAAATATCTTCTTTTTCCTCGGTTAAATTACTGACAGATGTATAGATACTGGTATCTTCAGCTAACTCATAGCCAGCATATAAGTCGTAATACAAGGTACTTTTAGTCCAAAATGGCATCACACCATCACCCATTACTGAGCTTAAGCTATCTAAGCGGTCGCTACGATAATTTGCTGCTAAACGAAGTTGTAATGGGCCTTTTTCATACCACAGTACAGCATTTGCTGATTTTTCTGAGTTGTCTTGGATTGGTAAGCTTTTGCCATACACATCAACGTTAGCGCTATCACTTGGTGCGTAAGTAAAGTTAAGTGATGTACCTAAACCATCAAATGGCTCTGGTAAGAAATCAAATGCTTGTTGATACGTTAATTCGAAGCCTTTAATTTCACCACCTTCACCATTGATTTCGGTAGTAACAGGTACTTCACGACGAATTACACCGTCAATATCAGGTAAGCCCATCATTACGGTGCCATTTTCAACAAAAGACTCAATATCCATTAAGAACGCAGAGATACTTAATAAACCACTTTCATTGAAATACCATTCGGCTGATAAGTTATAGTTTGTAGCGCGCCAAGGCTCAAGATCTGGATTACCATTTTGACGACCTTGAACCGCAACTAGTAAATCAGGACTTACTCCAAGTTCAGCGGCAAGAACATCACCAGCGCGAGTACGTCCAACACTGATACCCCCTGCGAGTTTACCAATGTCTAACGTTGTCATTGTTTTGCCGTAACCAGCACGTAAAATGAAATCCTCAGTCAGGTTTAAGTTAAAGTTCATCGATGGTAAGAAATCAGAGTAATCACGATTTAGCCATTTTTCACCCGTTTTCTCGCTAGCAGTACACAGTGAACATGGACGCGCTGAACCTAGTTGGTTTTGTAGCATGTCGAGTTCCGTTTTAATGTATTGAGCACCAATATTAGCTGTATAGCTCATATCACCAAGCTCACCAGCAAAGTTGAATTTAAAATAAGCTGATTGAGTTTGCTCTTTTACTTGGTATGTACGAGATGGATTTGCTAAACGTTTATTACCTGGATAAATAGCATTTTGGAAAGCCATAGGATCGTCCATGACTTTTGGATCAATTAAGTAAAAGCTTTGATTAGAGCCACCGGGGCCAAAATTACTAACTTGGTTTACCCAGCCATCAGGTAAATCACTAAAGAAGTTAGTATGGCCAAGGGTTAAGTCACCACCTGCAACACTTTTTTCGCCATCACCATTGGTGTCACCTAATGAGGCACCTGAATCTTTCCACATAACGTCTGCGCTTATGTCGCCAGTTGTAAATGGTGCTACAAGAATATAAGTTTCTCGCTCAACATCGCGTTTTGATGCTCGAATACCAAAATCAACGTTAGTTAGATGCTCTGTTGAAAATTCGTAACGACCATCGATACGTGCTACATCAAGTGTCGCTTCTTCTTCAAAGTTATTTTCTGAATATGTAGATACTAGGTTGTATTGATTGATATCACTTCCAAAGCCTTCTTCAAAACCAAGGGTGATGTACTCACCTCCACGAGAAAAATCAACCGCAACAGAATCAGGACCAACACCGTTAGGATTTACAGGTGTCGCGCCTGTACCATCATTTTTCAGCAAACCATGTTGTGCGCCTGAGGTTAAATAACCGTGGGCAACATTCTCAGTATGACCTCGTTCAGCACTACCATGAATATATCGAAACTCGCCTGAAAGTGGGCCATCACCTTGATATTCAAATTGCATACTTACGTTAGTTGATTCGCGATCATTCGTTAAGCTCTCTGAATAAGCACTTACCCGACGAGCCAAGAATGTTGCATCATTTACTGTATATATTTGACCACCTTGGTCATTATCTAAGCGAGGAATGAAGCTATCTGAATACGCCCAAATATCGCCACGAGCATTGTCGATCATCATGCCTTGTTTTCTATCAGCATCATCCATGTTGGTATAAAAAATATCACCGGTAAATGTCACTGCGTCTGAAATTCGATATTGAACTGTGGTGTTTAAGCCTAAACGTTCTCTCTCCGTTTCACGGTGCATCACACCATAAAATCGTTGGCTGTAGAAACTGTCATTTAGATCACCGTCACCGTTAAAATCGCGAGTAGTCTCATCTTTAACTTCGCTTGATGTCAAAATTGTACCGTTTCGGTAGTTAGCAAGCGTGCCTTCATCGTAAGCAGCAGTAAAAATAATCCCAAAGTCATCGTTGTTATAACCCGCAAAAGCAACCACTTTTGGATCAGTTTCTTCTGATAGGCTGCCACGAGTGGCCTCTCCAGTGAATGAGAAGGTAGTACCTTGCTCTAAATCGAATGGTCTGCGTGTTTTTAGATCTAGAGTGCCAGAGATACCGCCTGCTAGCGTATCTGCTTGAGGTGATTTAAGTACATCAATACCCGAGAGTAGCGCTGCCGGTACGTCGGTAAAGTCAGGTTGTAACGTGGTAATTGAACCTGCACTTAAAAACTGTTCGCCATTTAACAGCGTTGTCACTTGCGGCATACCGCGAACATTGATGGTTGAACCTTCCCCCGCCGAGCGACGAATTTGAATACCTGGAATACGTTGTAAAGTATCTGCGATCGTTACATCGGGTAATTTACCAATGTCTTCAGCGGTGATTGAATCCATTACACCAGTACTAAAGCGTTTGTTATTTATATCTTGCTTGTTACTGGCTGCAATACCTCGGACTTCAATGGTTTCGATTTCTTCATTTGTTAAAGAGTTTTGATCTGCAGCAATCGCATTGAAGCTGGTATAACCGCAAATAACAGCAGCAACGGCATTAGCCGTGATACTGCGACTCAGTTTATGTTGGCGACGGGTTTGAGATTTCATTTTTAACGTTCCTCATCCTGTTTATTTTAGGGTAATTATTATTTTCTGTTAATTTGTAACACGTATTGACTGTGTGCGTGTTATTAATTAACATTAGATTTAACAAAATTGCAATAACAATTACATTAAAAGCGTTATATTTTTTGTTTGATTTTTAAACTATCGCCATTAACTGATTGATTTATAAACAGGCTTTTGAAATGGAAAAATTTAGTGTCGCAAACCTAGAAACAGTAAATCGAGCTAATAAAGGGCTTGGTAATTACCAAAAACTATCTTCATCAGGTTGGAATGTCGCTAAGCAAGATGTCAGTTTGCCTTGTTTATGCCTGTATGAATCACGCTTAATAAATAATATTCAGTGGATGGCTGACTATACAAAAAAAAGCCATGTTCTTTTTGCACCGCATGGTAAAACAACGATGACTCCTGCAATTTTTAAAAAGCAATTAGCTGCAGGGGCTTACGCGATAACGGTCGCAACAGTTGCCCAATCACATGCCGCTGTAAAGAGTGGTGCAAAACGAGTGCTAATGGCAAATCAATTAGTTGGCCGTGCTAATTGCCAGCAATTAGATGAGTTGCTTGCTGCTAACGACATAACCTTTTATTGCTTGGTTGATAACCTAGATAATATACGCATGCTTGGCGAGTACTTTGCTAACACTAAGCATACGATTCATGTGTTGATCGAGCTTGGTGTGCCGGGAGGGCGCTGTGGCGTTGTTGATAGTAAAGAGCTGACATTATTGGTTGCTGAAATAGCTAACTATCAATCGCTTGCATTGGCTGGCATCGAAGTTTATGAGGGAGTGCTATCGCAAACTGAAGCGGTAAGTCAGTTCCTCGAATATGCCGTCGCAACGTGTAAGCAATTAATTGCTGATAACGCATTTGACACACAACAAGTGATGATTACAGCGGGGGGGTCAGCTTACTACGACTTAGTGTGTGAGGCATTTCATCCCGAAGAACTGACTCAAAACATGGTCGCTGTGCTTCGTCCGGGCTGTTATGTCACTCATGATCAAGGTATTTACGAACAAGCACAGCAGCAAATTTTAGCGCGAAATGAATTGGCATGCTCTTTAGAAACTGAGCTTACCTCATGCTTAGAAATTTGGGCGTATGTGCAATCAATACCTGAACCGGGTCGAGTGATTATCGGTTTTGGTAAGCGAGATGCTGCATTTGATGCGGGATTTCCAATTCCTTCACTACTGGTTGATCAAAACGGGCAAGTAAGTAAAGCAGATCCCACTTGGAAGATAGAGAAAATGATGGATCAGCACGCAATGATGAAAGTACCACTCGATTGTACACTTCGAGTTGGCGATATTGTCGCATTTGCTACTTCACATCCGTGCTTAACATTTGATAAGTGGCGCTACATCAATGTGATTGATGATAGCTACAACGTAGTTGATGTGGTCGAAACTTATTTTTAGGAGATAGACGATTGGATATAGTTTCAAGAATAAAAGAGCGCTTAGGGCATTTGCGCCAATCAGAACAAGCCGTCGCTCAATTGATTTTGGCGGATCTGCAGTTTGCAGCTTCTGCAAGTATTAGTGATTTAGCAGATAAAGCGAATGTTAGTCATGCGTCAATTACCCGCTTAGCAAAAGCGCTAGGTTGTAGCAATGTACGTGATATGAAGTTACAACTTGCGCAATCTTTAGCAGTAGGTGAGCGATTTATAAATGAAAGTTCTACGCAGCGAGAAGATATCCCCGCTATTTACAAAGCAATTCACGATATTTTAGATATCAACGCAGGACTAATTAAACAAGCCGATGTAGAGCAAGCTGCCCTATATATTGCCAATAGCCGCCATAGCTTAATTTTTGGTGTTGGTGGGGGGAGTTCCGTAGTTGCACAGGAATGCCATAATCGTCTGTTTCGATTAGATATTTTAAGTAATGCCTACAGTGACCCTGTGATGATGCGCATGACGGCGGCAAGTGTTGATGTGAGCGACGTTGTTGTGATGCTATCTCTGACGGGTTGTGCTCGTGACTTGATTGATACTGCGCGTATTGCAAAAGAGTATGGCGCTAAGGTTATCGCAATCTGTCCGCAAAGTGAGTTAGCAGATTTAGCCTCGATTCATTTACCAATCAAAACTAACGAATCTGATTACATTTTTACGCCAAGCACCGCGCGATATGCGATGTTAGCTGCAGTTGATGTGTTAGCCAGTGAAGTCGCAATTTTGACGCAAAAGAAATCTCGCGAAAAATTACGCCGCATAAAGCATGAGCTTGATCAATATCGCCAAGGACCGGACCGTGCACCGATAGGAGATTAGCAATGCAGTACACCGTCTCACAACCTGTTGATACATTAATTCAAGGCGCTAAAGTATTTGATGGCCTTGGCAACGAAGCGCTTACTTGTGATGTAGCTATTAGCGGTGATCGTATTGTTGCCATTGGCAAATTAACGTCATTGTCAGCAAAAGAAGTCATTGATGCTAAAGGCCTATGCCTTGCTCCTGGGTTTATTGATGTTCACACGCACGATGACCTTGAAGTACTGCGCAATCCAAATATGGCTGCAAAAATCAGTCAAGGTGTCACAACCGTAATCACAGGGAATTGTGGGATCAGTGCAGCCCCTGCAATTGTTAAAGGATGCGCTCCTGATCCGATGAACCTACTCGGTGCAGCCAGTGAGTTTAAGTTTGCCAACATGGCTGATTACATAGCAGCAATTCAAAGCGCTCCTTCGAATGTCAATGTAGCCGCTTTGGTTGGTCACACAACGCTTCGTAATAATGTGATGGATGATTTATTGCGCACGGCGACTGAAAGCGAAGTTACTCAAATGTGTCGGCAGCTTGAAAGTGCATTGAATGCTGGCGCGCTAGGATTAAGTACCGGCCTTGCCTATAAAAATGCGAATTTTGCCACAACTGATGAAGTTCAAGCGTTTGGACCTGTGCTAAAAGCACATAATGCGCTGTACACAACACATTTGCGCACCGAATTTGATGCTGTGCTTGACGCTATGGATGAAGCATTTGCGATGGAAAAGCTGTTTGATATTAAGGTGATCATTTCTCACCTCAAGTGCGCTGGTAAAAATAACTGGGGACGCGCGCCTGAGTTAATCGAACGATTTTCAGTTCAGGGAGCGCATTCTCGTTGTAGTTGTGATGCTTATCCTTATGCCGCTAGTTCAAGTACATTAGATTTAAAACAAGTGACAAGTGACTTTGAAATTTTTATCACGTGGTCGCAACCACATCCAGAAATGGCCGAGCGCTCACTACAAGAGATTGCTGATGATTGGCAGTTGTCATTAATTGATACCGCTAAAAAGCTGCAACCAGCCGGCGCTGTGTATCATGGTCTGAATGAAAAAGACGTAGCAATGATACTCGCTTTTGATAAAACCATGATTGGTTCAGATGGTCTCCCTTGTGACCCTCATCCGCATCCCCGTTTGTGGGGGTCTTTTCCACGTGTGTTAGGCAAATACGCTCGCGAAGACGGTATTTTTTCACTTGCGAAAGCGATCCATAAAATGACTGGGTTAAGCGCGAGTAATTATGGTTTAACCGATCGTGGTGAAATTGGCTTAGGTAAGTTTGCTGATCTGGTTCTTTTTGACAGCGATGCCATTTGCGATAACGCCACATTTATTAATTCCGAATTGCCGGCTTCAGGCGTCCATCGTGTATGGACCAACGGGCAGGCAACACTTCTTAATGACCAAGTTGTGCCAGCACACTCGGGCAAATTTTTAACATCAGTTGGAGAATAACATGATCAGACGTATTGGTATTGAAGGTGGTACAGGCACCGGTGGACAGCATTTACCTTTTGCTCGAGCGATAGAAGCAGGTGGTTGGTTAATGGTTTCGGGGCAAACACCAATGAAAGATGGTGAAGTTGTTGAAGGTGGCATTATTGAGCAGTCGCGTTTAGCGATTCAAAACTGCATCGATATTATGGATGAAGCGGGTTATGGTCTTGAACATGTGGCGCATGTAAAAGTGATTTTGACCGACTCACGCTATTTTCAGTCGTTTAATAAGGTATTTAAAGAATTTTTTGGCGAACATCCGCCGGCACGTATTTGCGCAGTCGCAGATCTGGTTGTTGACTGTAAAGTCGAAGTTGATGTGACTTGTTATAAAGCACCTTAAAAAACATTAAAGCGTTCAGCAGCAAAGGCTGTTGAACGTCAAAAGCACGAAACGAAATTATAACTATAAGCACCAAGCCAAACAGCAAGTAATCATAATAATGAGGCTTAGGTGAAGCAGGATGTCGTATGAAGTGGCAATTATTAATGGCCTTTTTAGGTTATCTGATTTTTATGATCTGGTTTGGCTGGTGGGTTAGTCGTAACAGTAAAACGGGTGATGATTTTCTTCTAGGCGGACGAAACCTTCCTTTCTTTTTAACCTTAGGTACTACTGTTGCAACTATGGTTGGAACTGGCTCATCCATGGGAGCCGTAGGTTTTGCCTACAGCAATGGTTGGGCTGGCATGATATATGGGCTCGGAGGTGCGTGCGGGATTTTATTGCTGGCTAAACTTTTTGCGCCGGTCAGAAAATACGAATTTATGACAATGAGCGAAGAAGTATCGTTTTATGTCGGTGCCAATCCGCTTGTTAAAAATACTATCGCTATTTTTATTTTTGTAGCCAGTATCGGTTGGCTTGGCGCACATATATTGGGTGGTGGTATGTATTTGGCTTGGTTAACAGGTCTGTCGCCGCTCAGTGCTAAATTATTTATTGCACTTGGTTTTAGTATTTATGTTGTTATTGGTGGTTATGTAGCCGTTGTATGGACAGATTCTATTCAAGCACTTGTGTTGTTTATAGGATTTTTCTTGATGGCGGGTGTCGCGTTGTATCAGGCAGATGGTTTAGTCGCAATAAACGAAGCACAACCTTTATTAAATCAAAGCTTTTTATCGTTAGATAAAATAGGTGTAGTGCATGGGGTTTCGTTATTTTTTGCAGTGTTGATTGGTGTTTTAGTCGCGCCTTCATTTCGTCAACGTATTTATTCTGGCAAGCATGTGAAAAGTATCCGGCAGTCGTTTTATTTATCAGGCGGCTTATATCTGCTTTTTGCAATCGTGCCAGCGATTATTGGTATGGCGGCATACAAACTAAACCCATCACTTGAAAACAGTGCATTTTCTTTCCCTTACATGGCCTTTGAGCTGCTTCCGTTTGGCTTAGCTGCGCTGGTTATTATTGCTGGACTTTCAGCTACTATTTCTAGTGCTAGCTCAGATGCTATTGCGGCTGTTAGTGTGCTTATACGTGATATTTATATACTGGTATTTAAACGGATGCCGCATGCAAGTGAAGTCATAATGCTTTCGCGAATTGGCCTGGTGCTAACTATTGGTATCGCGTTGTTATTGGCATTACTTACCAATGATGTGATTGGTTATATCACCAATATGATTGCCACTTTGATGTCGGGATTATGTGTATGTGTTCTACTCGGACATTTTTGGCCGCGCTTTAATTGGCAAGGAGCAATGACAGCCTTGTTTGTGTCATTTATTGTATCAATGGCGGTCATTTTAATACCGAGTTGGCAAGCTTATTGGAGTAATCCAATTATTCCAGCGACAACTGCATCAATGCTTCTATCGGTATTTGTAACGCTCATTACTCCAAAACAAATATGTGATAGTGAACAAGCATTAGCAATTTTAAATGCACAAAGAGAGGCGATGCATCATGATTAAAATCGCATTTTTTGGTGAAGCTATGCAGGAATTAAATGACGAGCACGTACTTCGTTTTGGTGGTGATGTTTATAACACTGCAGTGTACTTTAAACGCTTAGCACCACAGGCAGACGCGCAATTTGTTAGTGCTATCGGTATTGATGAAATAAGCCAAGCTGCCCAGACGCTTTGGCGACAGCAAGGGTTATCACTTTCGTTTGTGCAAACGTCAACGGATAAAACATTAGGACGTTATGGAATTACAACTGACAGTCATGGTGAGCGAAAATTTTGTTATGCACGAAGTGACAGCGCTGCCAAACAATTTTTTCAGTTAGATACACAACATAACTTTATAGAATCGTTAAGAACTACACACTTTAGTCATTGTTATTTATCGGCAATTAGTCTCGCTATTTTAGATACAGCTAATCGGCAGTTACTACTCGACGTATTAGATGACTTTAAGCGTGCAGGTGGCAAAGTGATTTTTGACAGCAACTACCGCTCGGTTCTTTGGCAATCTGAGCAAGCGACTCCGTTTTATTTAACCGCTTACAAGCTTGCCGATTATTTATTTGTGACTGACGATGATCATCATGGCGTTTTTGGTCAATGTAATGAGAAAGAATTAGTCAGCTTTTATCAACAATTTACCAATAAGCTGGTGATTATTAAGCAAGGTGTAGCTGATACTTTAGTGCTCAATAACAAGGAAATACAACGCTTTACTGTACAAAAGGCTGAGCATGTGGTGGATACCACTTCCGCTGGTGATGCCTTTAGTGCGGGTTTTTTAGCTACATATTTATACTCGCATAATACACAACAGGCTATAAGTACCGCACAACAAGTAGCGCTTCAGGTTATTGCTCAAAAAGGAGCGATAGTGCCAACAACAATCCAAATAGCGAATGAGGGTTAAGCAATGACTTATTTTTTACGTTTATTGATGTGTGCTTTATGCGTGACAGGCACTGCCGTCGCTAAACCGCCATTGTTGATGCCTATGCCTGTAAGTGTGACGAATCTTGATGGCCAGCTGCAACTGACATCGAGCCATCTATCAGTTTACCTTGATGAAAAGTACAGAAACTCAAGTAAGTTACTATTTGAAAATACGGCGTTTTTACAAAATTTTTCATCAGTTACTTGGCAAGATAAGCGCAGTGCTCAGTTAAAAATTGAGGTGGCTGCTTGGCTGGGTGATATCCCTCGATTAGATGTTGATGAAAGTTATCAACTGATTATTAGCACTAAGGCCATAACACTTAAAAGCCAAACACAATTTGGCATGTTGCGCGGTTTTGCAACGCTTAATCAATTGCTATTTTCAGCAAAGACACCTTATCAACTTAATGCAATGACAATCAACGATGCACCCACTTATCCATGGCGTGGATTGTTATTTGATAGCGTGAGGCATTTTTTACCTATTAGTGATGTAAAACGGACATTGCGAGGGCTAGCATCAGCAAAAATGAACGTATTTCATTGGCATTTAACCGATGATCAAGGCTGGCGTGTTGCCCTTAAAAGCTACCCGAAATTACACCAAGTTGCATCCGATGGGCTTTTTTATACCGCAGAAGAAATCAAAGATGTCGTGGCATATGCAGCAAATTTAGGAATTCGAGTTGTGCCTGAATTTGATGTGCCAGGCCATGCCAGTAGTATCGTGCTTGCTTACCCAGAGCTTGGCAGCGGAACAAAACTTGATGAGATAGAGCGTCGCTGGGGTGTATTCAGGCCTTTATTAGATCCAAGTAATCCTAAGGTTTATCGTTTTGTTGAAGAAGTTGTTAAAGAATTGACAGAGTTATTTCCTGATCATTATTTACATATTGGTGGTGATGAAATAGATGATAGAGATTGGCAAGAAAATACTCAAATACAATCATTTATTGCTAAGCATAAGCTTTCGGATACGCATGGCTTGCATGCTTATTTTAATCAGCGAGTTGCGGATATATTAGCAAAATATAATCGTAAGATGATAGGCTGGGATGAAGTGTTACACCCTAACTTACCCGAGCAAACCTTAGTGCAATCTTGGCGCGGCCATCATTCCCTCGCGGCTATACAGGAAGCTGGGTTCGATGGGTTATTATCGAGTGGCTTTTATATTGATCAACCACAATGGACCAGTTATCACTATCGCAACCACCCAGATCCAATTAAACCTAAAAGGGTAACTGCTAAAGAGGTAATTAACCACTCAGTTTTTACTTTGAAACGATTAAAAGGAAGTCCAGTCAAAGGAAAAGTGACGGTATTTAGAGATACTCAATCCTTGTTAGCAGCATTGGTATACATAGAAGGAAAAGGGCATTTTATTACTGACCAAGTTGCGCAATCAGAGCACGGTTTTGAGTTATTGATAGACACTTGGATGGGGCCTACAAAGCTTTTTGTAGGAAACATTGAAAGTAATCAAACTGCATTTGTGGGTAACACTCCATACAAGATGAAAAGCAAGTCAGAAAATAAACCAAGCTTAACGGCACTTAATATTTCACTTCACGATGAACAAGGTAAAGATAAAAGTGGCAGGGTGTTGGGCGGTGAAGCAACTATCTGGGCCGAACTTATAACGACAGAGAGCTTAGATACTCGCTTATGGCCTCGTTTATATGCGATTGCAGAGCGATTTTGGTCGCCAAAAACGCAAGTAAATGAGCGAGATATGTATCGTCGTTTAGCAGTAATGGATGAGTTTGCATTGCAGCATGGAGGTCGGCATAAGCAGCAATTTAGTGCTCGATTGAAGGCATTGTTAGGCGACAATGTAACACAAGAGAAAGTTGCTAATTTACTAAAATTTAGCGAGTTTTTAGAGCCTGCACATTATTACACCTTGCATCATTTAGCTTATTTGCGAGATGAATACCATCATGGGGCTCCCCTTGATAAGTTAGTTGATGTGCTGCCAGTTGAAAGCTTAATGCTGCGAGAGTTTGATTATAAAGTGGCTGACTACAAGCAGTCTTGTTCTAAAGCTCTTGATAGCTCATTGCAATTACAAGTTGATGAATGGCATAAGTTTATTAAGCATAACAAGGTCTTAATTGAAGGAATTAAAGAGTGGCGAAAACCCTACCTGCAAATTAAACACGCGCTGCAGTCAAATGAGTCACAGTTCATTGTTAATAATAATGGCACGATTGCTCAGTTAGTGGCTTCATTAAATCAATATAAAAAAGTGTCTTCACTTTGTAAAAACAGTGGATAATGAGCAATTAAAAGGAGTGTTAGTTTCGGAATTTATTCTGGCCTAATGCTCTATTTGTAGGGCTAAAAGGTACTTTTTTATGTGAATCTATCACTTACTGAGATAAACTTTATTAAAGTACCTTCACAATTGGTTTTTCAATGTGGTTTAGTAACAATAAAGATCAACTCATTCATGAGTTGCAGCATGATGTTGATAAAGGTCAGCAGTATTTAGCTGGGATCAGAGAAAATATTGCTTATATCGAATTTACACCCGATGGAACTGTTCTTGAAGCCAATGATTTGTTTTGTAAAACAATGAAAGTGCAAGCAGGCGATATTATTGGTCAGCATCATAGTAAGTTTTGTGCGCCTGAATATAGTAGCTCAAAAGAATACCAAACCTTTTGGCAAGATATTGCTAGAGGCCAAGCAAAGTCAGGGGTTTTCTCTCGCATTAATGGTGCCGGCGAAGATATTTGGCTGCGTGCAACTTATTTTCCCGTTAGGGGTGATGATGGCCAGGTACGCTGTGCGATTAAGTTTGCTTCAGAAATTACCAGAGAAGTTGAAAAGCTTGATGAAATGTCGGCAATTTATGATGCCGTTAATAAAAGTACCGCGATGATCCGTTTTACTCCTGATGGTCATATTATTTCTGCAAATGATAATTTTCTTAATGTTGTGGGTTACAGTCTCGCTGAAATCCAAGGTCAGCATCATAAATTGTTTTGTTATGATGACTTTTATCAAAACAACCCCAACTTTTGGCAAGAGCTTGCGAACGGGCGCATTTTTTCTGGGCAATTTTCTCGTAAAAAACGTGATGGCAGCCCGCTTTATTTAGAGGCAACCTACAACCCTATTTTTAATAAACAGGGTAAAGTGACGCAGATTATTAAGTTTGCATCTGATGTCACCGCCAGAGTTAACAGCACCGAAGAAGTTAAACATGCAGCAGAAAATGCTGGCTGCACTTCGAAGGAAACCTCGCAAGTCGTGACGAATGGTCAACAGCGAATTTTGAGCAGTGTTGAGTCATCAAAAAAAGTGAGCGAGCAGGTTCATCAAACTCGTGAATTGTCAGATGTATTAGCGCAGCAGTCATCACAAATAGGTGAAATTGTAACGACTATTAATAGCATCGCAGAGCAAACAAACTTACTAGCCTTAAATGCAGCGATTGAAGCCGCTCGAGCAGGGGAGCATGGTCGTGGTTTTGCGGTGGTCGCCGATGAGGTTAGAAATTTATCGCAACGTACTTCTGCGTCAACCAGTGAAATATCAGGTCTTATTGGGAAGACTCAAGAAATTGCAGCAAAAATGACAGCCCTTATCGAAGAAATAGAAGCGTTGTCTGGTGAGTCTCAACAAAATGTTGAAGAAGTCAGCATGATAATGGGAGACATTAAATCAGGTGCAGATAAAGTGGTGGATAAAATATCCGAAGTGATTACTCGCTACGATAAACTTTAAAACAAAAAGCCCGCATTGCGGGCTTTTTAGTGGGGTATTGATACTAATCTGCAATAATACATAATTATTTTGAGGGATTAAACCTGTCGCTATCTGCGTTAAAAATTCCTGATTTAGAACAACTAAATAACGAAATTTTTGCATTGTTACCAACAAGCTTTTATTGCCTCAAAATAGACCACTTAATTAAGTGAATTGGTATTAAAGCCAATATTATTCAGAAACTGTGAAAGACACGTTTAAGTCTTCACCCGATGTTACTGTAATTGGTTTAACTTGATAAAGCGTAAATGCTTCGTCTTGAGTTTCTACGTCATCGATATGCGCTGCACAGGTGTAGGCAAGTTGGTAATCACCTGGTTGAATGAACGCAAGTTCAAATTCGTATTGGTTATCTTCGCTATCGAAAATAACATCAGCAGTTGCAAGTGGTGCATCTAGTGGTGTTTCATCTTCGTTAACTTCATAGTTATCCATTGGCATTTCAACATCGCTGCTGTATAGGTAAACAGCATGACTGAATGAGCCATCTTCTAATGCGATATCGATATTATCTGTTTCACAGTTAGCGATGAGTACGTCGCTAACAGTACCTTCGATATCTTCAGACTCGGCAAGGTTTTCTAAACGAACACCGCGTGGTTTTAAGAAGATCTCATCACTATTTTGTGGATCAACCAATGACTTTTTAAGGTCAAACTCAATAACAAAGTCGTTACCAGCTTGGTTAAGGGTAAAACCATCAAGTTGGATTTCACCTACACCATCGTTGCCTTTACGCTTAACAACCAGTGGTGCAATGCTGTCATCTTCGTAAACAACATGCGAAGTCATGGTTAAATCGTTTGTGTCACCATTGATCACATCTGCACGGATCCATTGATATTCGCCAGCAGGAACTTCTTCATCTTCTAGTAAAGAAAATACATCATCACCTGTGTAGTCTAACAAGTTAACCATTTCAGGCATGGTTTCATCATCATCTTCACGGGTCTCAAAAGTGAACTCTTCACCACCTTGGGTTTTCAATGTGATTGAATCAAATACAACATTAACAGCTTTTAAACCTGTCACAGGTGCGTCAGACACACCTAACGTGAATTGTGCAGTTTGCGGCTGAGGGTCAACCGAGTCGTTCTTGTCGTTATCTGAGCCACAACCAACCAGTGCAAATAGAACGGCGCTGCTAAGTAATGTAGTTTTAAAGTTCATCATTTCTTCCCTATATGTTCTAAAAATTTACTAATAGTGTAATAACTAAAACTTAATGTAACTTGAACTACTAAAAGTAAGTTTCGGGTAACACCTTTGTACCTTTTTTGTAATGAGATGAAAGTTTTTAAAGGTTTAATTTCAAATAAGAGTGTTTTTGAGGTAAATCCATTTTTCATCCACATTTTGCTGACACCATAACGAAAAATAAAAACCTAGGAACAAAAATGAAAGTTATTGACTTAGAGAAGCGCTTTGAGCTTAGAACTTGGGTCTTGTTAAGTGTATTTAATATGCTCTTATTGGTAGGTTATATGCATAGTAAGTCGGAGTTAGGCAATTTATTTTTTAGTTTTTTACTGTGCAGTGTTTCGTTGTTATTGGCGCTACTTGTAGTGAACTCAAAACGCAATTTAACAGTGTGTCGCCATGGCGTGTATTACCGTAATTTATTTGGACAATGCCGTCATATGCATGCAAGACAAGTGCAGTTTATTCATCATTACTCACTTTTTGGTCTGCGTTTAGTTCTTATTATGAGTGAGAAATATGCCTGCTTTGCGCCATTTTATAGTCTCAGTCATAAGCAGCAACAACGCCTTAAGCGCTACGATAATGATTTATTCGATTGGTTAAAGAACTTACAAAAGACCAATGATTTTTGTTAAGCAGGAATTTCTACCTGCTTAACAATTACGCTAAAATGTTAGGTTTTATAACGACTTACATTTTGTTCTAATTGCGTTGCCGTGTCTGACAGCTCATGCATGTATGATGTGGCTACATCGGTATCATTGGCGGTTTTGTTAGCAATATCAACAATGGTCGTCATGTTTTGATTAATCGCTTCAGACACTGATGTTTGCTCTTCAGCGGCTGTGGCAATTTGTGCATTTTGTGATGTTATGGTGTTAACCGAAAGCAGTACTTCATTAAGCGCTTTTTCGACTTCGCCCGCCTCATTAACACTGGTTGCACTGCCTGATTTAATTGACTGCATAATGCTATTTACAGTTGTTGTTCCTTGCTGTACTTGCTCAATCATTGCCTCTATTTCGTGAGTACTGTCTTGCGTGCGTTTTGCAAGCGTACGCACTTCATCAGCCACCACTGCAAAACCACGGCCCGCTTCGCCAGCACGTGCCGATTCAATTGCCGCGTTTAGTGCCAATAGATTCGTTTGCTCGGCAATGTTTCTGATCACATCAAGCACACTACCAATTTGACTCGATTGTTGATTAAGCTGATCGACCGCATTAGCTCCTTCATCAACTTGTTTGGCAAGGCCGTTAATAACTTTTATAGCGATAAGTAACTGGTTGTTAGCTTGTTTGACTAAATGATCGGCATGTTCAGCAGCGGTTGAGGCCTCTTGGGCGCTGCGTGCTACTTCCATTGACGCCGCTGACATTTCGTTTATTGCCGTTGCAACTTGTTCACTTTCTTCATGTTGACGATTAATACCTGCGTGCATATTGGCAAGTAGCTCATTGAGCTTATGTGACGCTTGATTCATCGATTGCGATGATTGGCGTATATCAATAACCATTTTTCCGACGTCATCGGCAAAGCGGTTAAACGAGCTGCCAAGTTTGCCGAGTTCATCGTCTCGTTTCACCATTAAACGCTGGGTTAAATCGCCATCACCTTGTGATATATCGTTCATTGCTAGTACGGTTGTGTGAAGAGGGCTAGTAATACTGCGCGATACCACCACAGCAATCGCTGCGGTAATTGCAACTGCAAATACTGAAGCGATAATAGTATTAATAAAGGCATTATCGATACCTTCATTAACTCGTTGCTCTGTTACTGCAACTTGTTGCTCAAGGCCGCTGATCCAAAAACCTGTTCCTAGTACCCAATTCCATTTTGGTACCAAAGCGGCATAACCGAGCTTAGGATTTACACTGCCATTGGTATTTTTCCAAGAATACTGCACATAGCCACCGCCTTTCTTCGCCGCATCAATGAGCTCTCGTATCAGATAAACCCCATTAGGATCTTTAAAATCATAAAGGTTTTTACCCTCAAGAGAGGCGTTAACGCCATGGGCAATGTTGATACCTTTAACATCATAAACAAACACATAGCCGGTATCGCCAGCATCATCAAAACGCAAATTACGTAAGATACTTTTTGCTTGGTTTTGCAGCTGTTCAGTATTAGAGCCATCATCTTGCGCGATCAGGTGAGCAATCGAGCTCATGGCAATTTTTTGATAGTTACTGACTTCGGCCTTTCGGTCGTTTTCCATTTGTGTGGCAAAACTTTCAACGGTTTGTGCACCACTGTGTTTTGACTGCACATAGTTGTAGAGTGTCAGCATAATTGCAATGAGTAGGGGGGGAAGTAGGGCTAGAAAGAGTACCCGTTGCTGTATTGATAGCGCCATTTATCGCTCCTAATAAAAATCCGCAGTACTAGTTTAGTACGTTTAAAGATTTTTATTAGTCGACTTTATGGTTATATCAATTGGCTATAAAAAGCAGATCTAGGCGACTTGCTTATAAAAATACACCGTTGCGTCAAATTCACCGGAGGAACTTTTCGCAAAACCAGGAATAGTGCCAGCTTCAATATAATCGAGTTTGCGATACAAATATGAGGCAGTATCACCTTGGCGGGTATCAAGTACCAGTAATTGAATACCTAATGTACGGGCGTCGGTCTCTAGACTATTCATCAATTGTTTTGCTATTCCTTTGCCTTGATATTCGCTGTGTACCATGAGCTTTTCTACCTCGCCGCGGTGAGCGCCATTGGCCTTGGCGCACAAAGAAAGCTGCACTGAGCCAATCACCGTATCACCATCAAGGGCAAGATAAAGCCTACGGTAAGGAGTTGCTAAATCTCCATCGACCCCTTGCCAGTAGTCATGTGCTGACTGTAATGATAAAGGGGCAATAAAGCCGATTGATGCGCCACTGGCAACGCTATCAATCAGTAAAGTATTGAGTGATTTAGACACCCCTTTAATAGAGTGTACTGCTTTAAGTTTCATTATTTATTCTTGTTGAAATGGATACACAGAGCCTAAATTAAGTAAGCTGGTTAACTCATCAAGTGCCTGATAGCTTTCGGTTAAAAGCAGTGGGTCGGCAAAGTCGTCACTACTTAAAGAGTCACGGTAATGCTTATTCGCCCAACTCACTAGTTGAGTATATTTTTCTTCGCTGAAGCGCACACCCGGATTGATCGCTGCCAGTTCGTCAGTATTGAGTGCAACACGTAAGCGTAAACAAGCAGGGCCACCACCATTTTGCATGCTTTGGCGCAAGTCAAAAAAGCGTACTTGTTGAACTGGGTTATCTGCCAAAATCATTTCTTGAATGTAATCGTGAACGGCTTGATTGCGCTGACACTCTTTAGGAGCAACCAGCATCATGCTGTCATCATTTAAGGTAATTAATTGGCTATTAAATAAATAGCTGCTTACGGCATCTTTAATGTTCACTTTATTGGTTGGTACTTCAATAATATGCAGTGGCTTGTTGCCAAGGTAGGCTTGTTTAATTTGTTTTAAAGTATCAGCTTGATGCAAAAACGCTTGTTCGTGGCATAAAAGTACATTGCCATTGGCCACAGCAATTACATCGTTGTGGAAGACACCTTGATCTATTACATCAGGATTTTGTTGAATAAATAACTGATTTTCTGGCTTTAGCTGATGTAAACGGGCAATTGCTTGCGATGCTTCTAGAGATTGTCTTGCAGGAAATTTAACGGGTTTTGGTAGGGCGCTATTAAAACTACTTGCACCATAAACAAAGATCTCAAGCCCTGCATCTGCATGGCTGTCGCATAATCGATTATGATTTGCGGCACCTTCATCACCAAAAAAGCCTTGATCAGGTAAGTGTGTATGATGGCTAAAGTAACGCTCATCGTTAAACATGGCTTTTAGTAATGCCGTTGTTGTGACAGGTTCTAACGAGCGGTGAAATTTGTTATTTAAGTTAGCAGCCGTAAAGTGCACTTTGCCATCAAGAGTATCGACTGAAGGCGAAATAGTGCCAGCATTGGCTGTCCACATTGCCGATGCACTGTAACAAGCTCGCAGTAAAACAGGGTCGGCTTTAAATGCTTTTTCAATAATTTGGCTATCGCTGCCTGTAAAGCCTAAACGCCTTAGCACATTAATGTCAGGGCGAGCATGAGGTGCAAAAATACCTTGTTCTAGGCCTAATTCGTGCATTGCCTTCATTTTTTCAAGGCCTTGTAACACAGCCTCTTTGGGGTTGGAATGCGAAGAGGCGTGACTTAGTGAAGCGACATTGCCATACGATAATCCCGCGTAATTGTGAGTAGGCCCCACTAAGCCATCAAAGTTTACTTCTACTGCGTGCATACTTAATCCATCATTATTGTGCGTGTATTTTAACCATACAGAAGTTATTTAGCTGAAGCTAGCTAACTCCATTTCTACATTACGTAGACTTTGTTGAAGGCGCTTCTGAGTGGCAATTAAATACGCTTTTTGTTTGTTCTGTTTAACTTGTTGCTGTCGTGCAGCTTTATATAACACACGCTTGGGAATGTCGTACTGCTCAGACGCTTCGGTGATTGTAAGTTGATGAACCGAAATTTTTTTAAGCGCTTCAATAAATGCGGGGTCATTATTTAACATAGCGACGCTCCAAATCAGCAACATTATGCGGATCGTTTGCTTCATGCATATGCCATGTGCTGATGTCTAATCGCCAAAGTAGATAAAGAGTGTGAAAGAAGTTAGTCACGTTAGTCTCCTTGTTAGTGCCTGTTCATACTCACTATAGGAAGATCTGTGCCAAACCTTTATTAAATTTAAAAGCATTAAAAATCAATTGGTTAATATTTTTTGGCTGGGGAGTCCCTAAAATCAGGCACTAAAATAGTGAAAGGTAATTGCTGTAATGCACTTTAATGATGCGTGTTTTTATTAAAGGGCGAGGAAAAACGCGATGTGAAATCGCTGCTACAAGCTGGCACCTCGCTTCTCGTAACTTTACTCTCGTAACTTGAATCTTAATCTTTTGTTTCGCGCGCCAAGCAAGCGTGACGCCTACAGTCAGCAGCGGCTTTATGCCGCGACATGGGTGAAGTAGGAGAGATACGAGAATAAAACGCGATGTAAAATCGCTGCTACATGCTCGCATCTCGCTTCTCGAAACTTTACTCTCTCTAACTTTCCCCTCGCAACTCGTATCTTTCCCCTCGTAACTCATACCTCGTTACTCAAACCCTTCCAATACCAGCTTTCCGCGAGCCTTATGAGACTCTAAAATCCTATGGGCTTTAATAAGGTTTGCTACGTTTATCTTACCTAAATGTTCACCCAATGTTGTTTTGATTGTGCCGTTATCAACTAAGGTGGCTAGCTCTGAAAGAAGCTGATGCTGGGCAATCATATCATCGGTTTGGAACATTGAGCGGGTATACATAAACTCCCAATGCAACGAAATACTTTTACGCTTTAACTTTAAAATATCAAAGCTTGCAGGGTCGTCGATCAGTGCCAATTTACCTTGTGGCTTGATCACTTCCATAATGCTATCAAGGTGTTGGTCGGTGTGCGTTAAGCTAATTACGTAATCAAATTCACTAAGTTCAGCTTCAAGGCGTTGCTGGTTAAGGTTTTTGCTATGATCAAGCACATGATCAACACCTAAATCTTTAAGCCAGTTGGCGCTTTCTTCTCGTGCGGCGGTACCAACAACTGTTAAATTGGTAAGCTGTTTGGCAAGTTGCACTAAAATTGAGCCTACACCACCTGCGGCACCGATCACTAATACAGAGGCTGGTTTATTGTTCTTAGATTTTTCAATCTGTAAGCGATCAAACAATAACTCCCATGCCGTGATACTGGTTAATGGCAGGGCGGCTGCTTCACTATTGCTGAGGCTTCTTGGTGCAAGACCGACAATGCGCTCATCAACAAGTTGCAGCTCAGCATTACTGCCTTGGCGCGTTAAGTCGCCAGCATAAAACACACGGTCACCCACATTAAATAACGATACTTTGTCGCCAATAGCTTTAATCGTACCCACAGCGTCCCAGCCAATAACCTTATAGCCACTCTCGGGTGACACATTAGCGCGAATTTTAGTATCAACTGGGTTTACTGAAATTGCTTCTACGGTTACAAGAATATCGTGACCTGTGGCAACTGGATCAGGTAATTCAATCGCTTGTAGTGATGAGTCAGATAACGTTGGGGTTGCTGTGGTGTATCCAAATGCTTTCATGATGGTGTCCATATTGATGAGTTTTGAACACTATAGCGCATAGAATTATATTAAAAAGAGTTGTAATCCAAATTCACTTTCAAATAATTTTTGTTAATTAAGGTCACCATTTACTAAATCGAGTAACTCAATCAGTTGCAACGCTTGTTGATCGTTAATGCTTGGGAAGCGACAACGAATTTTCGACGGTATCTCAGCGGCTTGATCTTGCATCGCTTTGCCTTTGGCTTCGAGCTGAACGAGTCGTTTGCGTTTATCTTGGCTATCTTTGATGATCGATAATAATGCTTTGTCGCTCATTTTTTTTAAAATTTGCGTCATCGCACCGCCATCAATGGCGGTTTTTTCAAGTAGTTCAGCAATGCTGATCTGATCTTTTTCCCACAGCGCCATCATCACTACGTATTGCGGGTAGGTTAAATCTAATTGATTGAGAGAATCTCGATACGCACGGGCAATCCCATTCGATGCCATATATAAGCGATGGCATAGCTGGTTATCTAATTTTAGTTGTGGGTATTTCATGCTCGATCCTCAAAATTTAATAAGAGTATTTTAATTTGCATGCAAAATATTTGCAATCCCGAAAAAGCTGATCTAATATATTTTGCATGCAAAATATATTTCCACTTAATTAGGAGAGTAACCATGAAAGAACTACAAAGCGTCGCATACACAGCAAAAGCAACAGCTACGGGTGGTCGTGAAGGTACAGCAAAATCAGATGATGGCCGTTTAGATGTGGCACTATCAACACCTAAAGGGTTAGGTGGTGATGATGGTCAAGGTACAAACCCTGAGCAATTATTTGCAGCAGGTTATGCGGCGTGTTTTATCGGCGCATTAAAACTAGTTGCTGGCCAAGCAAAAATTAAATTACCAGCAGATACTCACATAAACTCAGAAGTATCAATTGGTCCTATCGAAGGCGGTTTTGGTATTGCCGTTAAGCTTGCGGTATCAGTGGGTGATCTTGATAAAGACACAGCCCTTGCTCTAGTTAATAAAGCACACGAAGTATGCCCATACTCAAACGCAACGCGCGGTAACATTGCTGTAGAACTATCAGTGATCTAATCATTGTTGATCAAATTAAGCCGTGCTTTAAGTACGGCTTTTTTGTTTTTCAGCAATCGATTTTGCTAAATCGCCTGAGTCAGTGAGCGCTGATACTAAGCCTTCGCGCGGCTCACTAAATTCTATTGGCTTAATCTTACTTGCTCGCTCTTTATCGAATATTGGTATTTGGCTCATCGCGTATTCAGATAAGGCGGTAATGGTTAATGATGGGTTTACCCCTAAATTACCCGGTATGATTGAACCGTCGATAACACGCAGGTTTTGATAGCCAAATACTTCACCCGAGCTATCAACTACGCCGTTGGAAGCATCAGTCCCCATAGCGACCCCACTCATGATATGTGCCGTCATCGGTACACCAAATAGCACTTCAGATAAGGCTGAGCCTGGCACACCGCCAAGTTTTTCGGCGTATAGTTTGGTCGCTTCTTCTGCTTTTGGAAAACTAACGCTAAGCGGCGTATCATTTTCTTTTTGCACTGCAGTTATGCTCTTTTTAAAGAAGCGATACCATTTGCGTCGCCACTCAAGGTGAATAAACGCCTCTGATTTTTGCATTACTAAAAATAGAATGGAGCTGCGGGCTTTGCCTTTTGGGCGCAGAACTCTGGCTGTTTTTATTGGATGGCGCAGTGTGTTAACTAAAAACTTAGTAATACGCTTTAGACCTTTTCCTGTCACCATGGGAACGTAAGGTAAATATAGCCATGTGCCATCGGCACCTTCTCTAAACCGGCAAATTTCAATGTTAGTGTCTTTGTCGACCGAAATAAATGAGCTGATGGCAACACCATCATCAACTTTTTTAGTGGTGTTGTTAGCGGTGGTGAGGGTTTCTGAGTTAGTGCGAATTTGCTTCCCAAGCCAAGCTGAAATATTGGGCAATGTTTTGTTTTTATCACGCATTTTTAAAAGCAACGGAACGGTGCCCATTACTCCTGCACTTAGCACAACCCCTCGTGTTGTCAGGGTATAAATATGGCTATTGCGATGACTGGTATCTTTAATTTTGATTTTGTATCCGGCGCTACCATCTGCACTGAGCGGGGTGATTTTTATTACTTCAGAGCTTGGTCTTATTTCTACGCCGTTGCGCTCGGCAAAGTAAAGATAGTTTTTCATTAAAGTGTTTTTAGCATTATGGCGACAACCAATCATGCAGCTACCACAGTAATGGCAGGTATTTCGCCTTGGACCATCGCCATTAAAGTATGGGTCGGGTAGCTCTTTGTTATAGGCTTCGCCGGGTTTTGCAAAAAGCACACCTGTGTTCACGGTTTTGAACGAGTCACCTTGACCCATCTGCTCAGCAACCTCTTTTAGCGTTTGATCGGCAACATTGGTATAGGTATTTTTGGCACTGCCTAACATGCGCTGTGCAAGTCCATAGTAGGGCATAAGGCTTTCTTTCCAGTCTGATTTTATGCGTGTCCACGCTGGAGATTGAAACACTTCATCATCAGGAATAAGGTGCACATTGGCATAAACTTGTGAGCCACCCCCAACACCGACGCCATGCAGCACTGTGACTTTGCTGGTAAACGAAAATTGAATGCAGCCTTTTAGGCCAATTTCTGGCTGCCACATATAGTTTTTGATATCTAAATTGGTTTTTGGAAACTCTTTATCGTCGCGGCGCAGGCCTTTTTCGAGTACTAATACCCGGTTACCTTTCTCGCTTAGGCGTAGCGCACTAACAGAGCCACCAAATCCGGAGCCTATAATAATTTGGTCAAAATCAAATGTGTGTTGCTGCATTATTGTAACCTGTTGGTGTTACCTACTATTAAAGACTTGGATTAGTAGTGGTGGCATGTTTAATTTCTCTACCTGCAATGCTTTTTATTATTAGTACTTTTTTTGCAATTAATCTAATGTGATCAAACAAATGGTCTAAACTATTAGTTAATCAATGATAATAATAGCAGGAAGAATCAATGCGGCAGTTAGCATTAGCGAAAAAGTTGTTATGGCTCACCGTAGGCAGTATTTTTATTACGGTGTTTGTTTTATCAAGCATTTTATGGTGGCAGCTTTCAAGTAGTAATCAAGAGTTAGCTAAACAATCTGAAAAGCTGATTGTTGCTGAAGTGGAAGAGAAACTTTCCTCAAATGCAACAGCATATGGTGAACAAGTCGCCGGCTTTATCAATGAAGCATATCGAGTACCTTACTCATTCGCTGCTATTTTAGGCGACCCTGATGCTGCAGCGACTCTAACGCGCGATGCTGTGGTTGAACTTAATCGCTCTATACTGAATAAAAACACAATACTCTCATCTATTTACTCGCAATTCGAAGCAAATGCATTTGATGGTCGTGATGCTAACTTTATCAGTGGCTATGACCACTCTGTAGCCGGTGCTGGTACATTAGAAATCTATTTCACGCGCAATCGAGATGGTGTCATTGAGCAACAAGTGGTTGAAGATGTCGCAGAAAAATATGTAGACACGTTAAATGAATTTGGACAGCGTGAAGCTGAGTGGTACTTGTGTGTAAAAGACACGAAAGTGCCATGCATTATGGAACCTTATCTATACGAAATCACCCCTGGTTACTCTGAAATGATGACGTCTTTAACGGTGCCAATTCTTCGAGGTAGCGAATTTATTGGTGTTGCTGGTGTTGATTTAACCCTACCTGTGTTTCAAAGCATGACCGAAAAACTGTCAAAAGAGCTGTATAACGGTAAAGCTCGAGTCACTTTATTAAGCTCACTTGACTTAGTGGTAGGTAGCAGCCATTACAAAGATAAGCTTGGCAGGCCGCTAAAAGAGGCGGTGACTAAAAGCACTTTAGACAATTACGTAAAAGCGAAAAATCAAAGTGGCGTATTTAAAGTCGGCGATCAGTACTTAGTTAATTATCCAATTACAATTAAGCTTGCTAAAACACAGTGGAACTTGTTGATTGAAGTGCCTGCTGAGCTTGCTCTTGAAGGCCCTCAAGCACTTGCAAATAGCATGAGTGAAAATGCTAATACCTTAGGTGGTTTAATCTTGGTTACAGGTATTATTATTGCTGGTGCAGCCTTTGTTATTATGACTTTAGTGATCCGCACTATCGTGGCGCCATTACAACAAATTCAACAGCGTGTTGATAACCTCGCCAGTGCTGAGGGGGACCTAACACAAACTCTACATGTTGATACACATGCTGAATTAATCGCATTGGCAACAGGCTTTAATGCGTTTCTTACTAAATTACGCGACTTAATTGGTGAGCTTAAAAATGTATCGACACAAACTAAAGAGCAGGCTCATTTGGCGACAAGTGTTGCAGTTGATACTAAACATAACGTTCAAGCTCAGTTCCAAGAAATAGAGAGCGTAGTGACGGCAATGAACGAAATGAGCGCAACAGCGCTTGAAGTGGCAAGAGCCTCAGAGCAGTCAGCGCAACAAGCTGATGAAATAAACAGCCTAGTTGTGAGCAGTGAATCTAGCTTGTCGTCTGCGGTTACTCAAGTTAAAACCATGTCGGATGAAATCAAGGAGGCTAATCAAGCGGTTGAAAAAGTGGCGGCGCGAAGCAACGATATTACCCAAATTCTTGATGTGATCAGAACGATTGCAGAGCAAACTAACTTGCTTGCACTTAATGCGGCAATTGAAGCGGCAAGAGCCGGTGAGCAAGGCCGTGGTTTTGCGGTGGTTGCTGATGAGGTCAGGGCACTTGCTTCAAAAACCCGCTCATCAACAGATGATATTAGTGGCCTTATAGATAGCTTACAGCTAGAAGTTGGTAATGCTTCTAAAGTTATTGAGCAAGGTGTAGTGCGCGCACAAACAGCGGTGGATGAAACATCAGTTGCCTTCGATGCATTGCATGAAGTTGTCGTCAAAGTGGATGAAATTACACAGCAAATTACTCATATTGCAACGGCCGCAGAAGAGCAAAGCTCAGTCACAGAAGAGATAAACCGCAACCTGACGTTAATTTCAGATGCCGCATCGCAACTAGCTGAGCTATCGACACAGGCCGGAGATGGTAGCCAAACTCTCAGTGCACTCGTCGCGCAACAGGATGATGAGTTGAACAAGTTAAAGACGAAATAACTTTAAGCTGCTAGTTGCAAGAGTAAAGGGACTAGTTGTGAGATACGAGGTTCGAGAAAAAACGCGATGTAAAATCGCTGCTACATACTCGTACCTTTTTCTCGTAACTTTACTCTCGTAACTAGCAACTCGTAACTCTAACTACACTGCGCTTGATTGCGGCCTCGGTTTTTGGCTTGGTACAATGCTTTATCGGCGCGTTTTAACATCGACTCTATGTGCTGATCGTTTGCTTGCAAGGTGCTTACGCCAATACTCACAGTGAATTTAACGTGATTGTTGTCGACGATGATGTCTTGTTGTTCAATATCGACCCTGATCTTTTCTGCAATAGCAAATGCTGTGTGTTTGTTTGTCATGGGCAAAAATAATACAAACTCTTCACCACCAACTCGCCCAGCTATATCCGATGTTCTGCTATGTTGAATGAGTTTATGTGCTGTGGTTCGTATTACTTCGTCCCCAGTGGCATGGCCGTACTTGTCGTTTATGGTTTTAAATTGGTCTAAGTCCAACAGCAAGAGTGAACAGGCATTCTGATGGTTAATGTATTGCTCAAACTGTTTATTAACTGTTTCGAAAAAGCCCCGGCGATTATAAAGCTGTGTCAAATAATCTGTTAAAGATAAGGCTAATGCTTCATGCTTTGCGCGCTCTAGTTCATAGGTTCGTTCTTCTACTTTTTGTTCGAGCATGGTGGTCAGTTTTTGTTGCTCTTTCTTACGTTGAATAAACACGGCTTGAATAAGTAATACAGCAGAAAGAGTGAATAAAAAGAAAAACTGCATGGTCACTTCTGCTGACTTTGGGTGATGATAATAAAAATAGCCCCAGCCTTGATTACTTCCGATCCAAGCTGAAAAAAACACCAACATATTCATGCAGCTGGTGGCGGTTGGTGATAACCTCGTGGCTGCATAAAGCAGCGGAAACAGCAGTAATGCAGGTTGTAAAAATGGTAATGTCATCGCTGTGTATGCAGGGCCAAAAATAAAATAACACAACAAAACCACGGTCAAAGTAAGTAAAAGAAGCTTAGAAAATTCACTAAGGGTGACCGGATGCGGCCAATTTCGCCATAAAAAGTAAAGGGCAGGGGTGAATACAATCGCCGCTAGGGCATTGCTAATGCTCCAATTTAATATGCCTACATATAAGCCATCAAACCACTCGATACCAACTAGTGAGTATATGCCCACACCGAAAAGTGCAGAAATCACACCAATCGCTATGCAAGCAACAATAAACACTCTGGCTAAACTGGTGACGCTCGTCAGCAGCGTGTGTTGTTTAAGTTTTCGGTTAATTAGCCAAAATGCAGTTAAAGCAGCGAAAGTATTTCCTGTCGTTGTCGCGGCATTTATTGCTATGTGTTTAAAAGTGAGTGGATTTAAGCCGCTGAGATAAAAGTAGAAAAGCACGACTAAACAGGTGCCTGATGCAACGCCCAACCAGGCTTTGCGACCAAATAACATCAAGCCAGCCAATGCGACTCCTGCAGGTGGCCATACCGCCAGTGTTTTTAACACTTGCATGGTAAACAAGCCAAACAGCAGATAAACAGAGCAAACAATGATATTAAATTGCCAAGGTTTGAGCTGTGTGTTCATACATCCCTTTAAGTGCTTTTGTAATAAACCCATGAGAAAGGCGAGTTAGCATTATTTAAAGTACTAATAAATTAGTATATTAGCAGTTGGGAAATAGGCAAATTCGATTAATCTAAAAGTGGTTTTACATAGCTGTTTGCTATTCATACAATTTATTAGACTAATAGTTAATGTGCTTAAAAAGTAAGCGAGCCTTACTCTTCATTGGCCTTTTTATTTTTAAAAACATTAAATATCAAAGTGTTAAAGTGTTTTTTGAGAGCCACTTTTTATTAAAAACCCCATTTTTATAAATTCATACCCTACCTTTTGCCTAATCGTGTTTTGCAGTTGGCTGCTTTACCCTAACTGCATAATAAAAACTCACACAATTTTTCAAGATAGGTAGTAGGAGAACTCATGAATACGAGGCAGCAATCAGCGTCTGCTGAACAAGGATCGGATGCTCATACCGACCAGCAAAGCTATCAAGCTCTTCATAAACCCAGCAGTGAATTTTCGAGTCGTGACGAATACCTTGAACACGAATTACAAATTATGCAGCCCAAGCGCTGGCGTCCTAACTTACCATTTCGTGATTATCGGTTTGAATTAGAAGACTCTATCCCAGCCATGGCAGGCACCATAGGCAAGGTGGTAATGGTGGGTGCTATTGCTGCAACATTTGCAGCGCCTCTGGGCCTAGGTGAAGGTTTTATTTTAGAAAACGTGCGTTATGAGCTGTTAATTGTATCGATCTTCATTTTACTATTTTCGGGCTTCTTTTTACCAACAGCAAACTTAGCGGGTACGCATGGACCGCTTATTCCTTTGATCCCGATTGTTGTTGCAGCGGGTGGTCACCCAATGGCCTTTGGTTTACTGATAGGGGCGTTTGGTCTGTTACTCGCGCTTAGTAAAGGGGGGAGTTTACTGGCGGGATTAACTAGCCGAGGAGTGTGTGGCGGTTTATTGCTCTACCTTGGTTTTATTGGCACGATTTCGCAGGTTAAAAAGCTATTTGCATGGGCTGAAAGTATTGATATGACCCATATTGCTTTCATTGTGATCTTGTCGACTATCGTGTTGTATGCCTTACTTGAGCACTACAAAAAACGTTGGTTAGCTGTGCCATTAAGTTGCTTACTTGGCGGGTTAATCGCATTTTTACTGGGAGCACCGTTTGAGTTTAAAACAGCACCGGGCTTACCAAATATGAACCCGATGTATTGGTGGGGTGAAAATACTGGTTGGATGTTGGGTTTGCCTACACTTGAGAGCTTTGTGGTGGTATTACCATTTGCGGTGCTTGCGGTTGCGATGTGGTCACCTGACTTTTTAGGGCATCAAGTATTCCAAAAAATTAGTTACCCTGAGCGCACTGAAAAAGTACAAATGAACATTGACGATACTATGTTTAGCGCTTCAATCCGCCAGACTTTTGGTTCATTGTTAGGTGGCTCTAACTTTACCTCTTCATGGGGAACCTACATTGTACCTGCAGCCATTGCTAAGCGCCCAATTCCTGCAGGGGCGGTGTTAACTGCATTATTTTGTATCATTGCCAGTATTTGGGGCTACCCAATGGATTTAGCAATTTGGCAACCCGTATTATGTGTAGCCTTGATTGTTGGTGTGTTTATCCCACTTCTTGAAGCTGGCATGGAAATGACCCGCGAAGGTAAAACCACGCAATCGGCCGCTATTGTGGTATTTTCATCGACTTTAGTGAATCCTGCATTTGGTTGGTCATTAACTATGTTGCTAGACAATCTGGGCTTAATTGGTTGTAAAGAGCGAAGCTCTGAATTATCCCCAATGAGTCGTTGGATCATTCCATTAATAATGTTTATTATTTTAACAAGCGTGATGGCAATGGTAGGTATGCTGCCAGGTATCCCTGCGTTAATGGCAGACTTTAGGCATTAATATAGATTAGGGTAAGGTGATAAACACCTTACCCTTTTTAAAGCTCTTATTTAAACTTAACTGTTTTTTCGCTGCGGGTGTAAGTACGGGTATCGGGTTTTGTCCATTGACCCTTTTTAAGGTAAGAGGTCGATACCACAAAGCTATTGTTTTTAAACTCGCTTGTCGATTTCACCTTGGTGATCCCTTCTTTGCTGCCTGTCACATTTTCATAAGCAACAAACTGAGTTGGGCTAAGTACATTCATTGTGCCTTGGGTATAAAAACCTGCCGTAGTGAAGTAATAAAACACCAAAGACTGCTTCTTATTGTCCCAAAAAATCATCGACTCACCACCATATTCACCTTCATTGATAGAGTGAATGGTTTTAATGGCGGTGCCATTGAGCGCGCGTTGCCACATACTCACATCCTGTACCGCAGGTTTACCAGCTGCGACATTAAAGTCAGACTGCCACGTGCCTAAATAAGGCTCAAACACTTTTAGCTTGTCATCAAGTTGTTGCTCTGCTGCCATAACAGAAAGCGAACATAGGCAGATTGATAGTAAAAGTGATTTGAGGTATGCCATAATAACGCCCCGATATAATTTAATTTATTTTGCAAAGTATAGGTGATAATTCTTTGATTAAGAAAACATTAGTTACATTTTCATTGTTGCTTTTAGCGTTATTATGGCTGATATCGTGGCAACTTAATATTACCTACTTTATTGCAGGCACTTACAGCGTAGCGAGCTTAATAAGCTTTTTGGTATATGGCTGGGATAAACGGTTAGCGATGCAACATGGCGAGCATGTGATAAGAGTGCCTGAGCGTACACTGCATATTTTAGGGTTAATCGGCGGCTGGCCAGGTTCATTAATTGCGCAGCAATGGCTAAGACACAAATCTAAAAAACGCAGTTTTATTGCTGTACTTTGGTTAACAGTTATTGTTAATTGCAGTGCACTGTCGTCACTGTATTACTTGCAACTGATATAAAGTATCAGCAGAAGTGTATTAGTCTCTTTCTAATAGCACTGCGCCATTTTGCTCTTCACCTAAATAATCGTCTTTATTGTAAATAGGGCATTTGGCCATTGATAAGCAGCCGCAGCCAATGCAACCGTTAACGCGCTCGCGCAATCGCTGCATGTATTGAATGCGTTCATCTAATTGGGTTTGCCAGCGCTTCGAAAGTTCTGCCCAATCTTGTTTAGTGGGTGTGCGCTGCTCAGGTAGAGTGCTTAAAGTTTGTTTAATGTCTTCAAGGGTTATGCCCATGGTTTGCGCGGCTTTTATTACGGCAATTCGGCGTAATACATCGGGTTTATAGCGGCGCTGATTACCGTTATTTCGCCAGCTGCGAATAAGTCCTTTCGACTCATAAAAATGCAAGGTTGAAACTTTTACGCCACTGCGTTTTGCCACAAAGCCAACCGATAGGTTTGCATCAATAAGTTTCTTATCTGACATAATTTGCTCCAAGGTGTTGACCTAAAGTTAGCTTGAGGTTTTACGCTGCGCACATCATAAAAAAGGAGTGATAGTCATGCAACAAAAACCAATAACAAATACGGTAATTATTTATTCAAGTGCGCGAAAGCAAGGTAATACGAGTTTACAAGTTAATGATTATAAAACGCAATATGGTGGTGATGTGGTATGTCTAGATGACTATGTTATCTCGCCTTATTGCTACGATAAGCAATATAAAAATGATGATTTTTATGCGGTATTTGAAGCGCTGTTGAATTATCAACATTGGGTAGTTGCATCTCCGGTGTATTGGTATAACACCACACCGCAGTTTAAAGCATTTTTAGACCGGATCACTGATTACATGGATGATGAAACACTCAGGCCTAAACTGAGAACACTTCGTGAAAAGCAGTTTTCATTGCTCTCAAACGCAGGATCTTCACACGCACCTAACGCGTTTATCGAGATGTTTAAAAACACCTTTAATTACTTAGGCATGACCTTTAAAGCGCATCAACATATTGATGCTAGTTAAACGCGTTTAAACAAGGTAGGCTAGAGTAAAAAACAACAGGAACTTTTATGAAATCAACACTGTTAGGTTTATCTTTAGCCTTATTATCTTCGTTTAGTCATGCAGAGCAAGCTGAGCCTGCTATTAAAGGTTTTGGTTTTTATTATGATGTGCCAAACCATGCGCCAATCTCTGATCAAACGGTTTTCAAAGTGGCATTTGATGTAGCTGATGCAGCAGAAAAAGGGGGGCAGAATAACAAAATGAACTCATTAGCACGATTCATTAATATGCACATAGCTCATGGTGTGAAACCTGAGAACATTCAACTTGCTTTAGTTGTGCATGGCGGCGCAAGTGTTGATGTACTAGAAAACAGTTTTTATAAAAAGCGCTTTGACAGCGACAATAAAAATCAGCAATTGATCTCACAATTGTTAGCACAGAACACTGTTGTGTATTTGTGCGGGCAGTCTGCAACGCACATGAAGGTAAAGCAACAGCAGCTTATACCGGGTGTACAAATGGCTTTGTCGGCAATGACCGCACACGCACAATTGCAACAACAAGGTTACACACTGAATCCATTCTAATGAATATCTTATGTTTTGGTGATTCAAACACCTATGGTATTTCGCCCGTTGATGGTAAACGCTTGGCTGCTTATGAGCGCTGGCCAAGTTTGCTTGGTATTAAATTAGGTGCTGGCTATGAAGTGATTGAAGCCGGACAGCCAAACCGTACGCTGGTGAACGACCCGCCTTTTAGTGGCGATAAACTGGGTATTAAATACCTCGAACCCTACCTCGCGGCTTATCATTTAGATGTGATTATTATTCAGCTTGGCACTAATGATTTAAAGCGCCGTTTTGCACTGTCGCCTGCTGATATTGCCAATGCCCTCGAAACACTCATTTTAGATATAAAAAACTACTATCTGCACCGCGAATTGCCCAAAATAATGATACTAAGCCCGCCTGCGGTGTATGAAGTTGGCGCGTATCAATCTATTTATGCAGGAGCAGAGCTAAAAGCAAAACTCTTAGTGGAAGAATTTAGAAATGTTGCTGACAGTAACAACTGCTGTTTTGTTAATTGCTTTGAACTTATAACGACATGTCCTTCGGAAGGAATTCATTTGCCAATCTCACAGCATGAGGTTCTTGTAGAACACCTGATAAGTATTCTCTAAAGTAAAACTTTGCAGTGCTCTTTAAAAGATTTGCCAATTTTTATCTTATCACCATTATCTAGCTCTACATGCTCGTTTGTAATAGCTATGACTCTGTTGTTATTCACTATGTATGATTTATGGATTTGAGTGAATGAACCTATTAACTGCTCTAAAAGCTGTTTTAGAGTTGTTGTTGCGAGGATCGTTTGGTCGTCTTGGTGTACTTTTACATAATTACCATATGCCTCAATATATTTAATTGTATCTAAGCTAAGCTTGCGTTTTTCGCGATCTATTTTTAAGGTGATTGATTTGCTTTTAGGAGCCAGGTAAATGCGCTCGCGCACTTTATTTATTGCTTGCTGAACACGTTTTGCAGATACAGGCTTGAGTAAATAATCAGTAACATTAAGTTCAAAGCCCGTGATTGCATATTCTTCATAAGCACTCACAATGATAATTTGAGGTGGATTAGCGAGTGCTTGAATGAGCTCTAATCCTGACAATTCTGGCATGTTTATATCTAAAAACACGACATCTATAGTTGATTTTGCTAATTCGTACAAAGCATCTTTAGCGCTGAAATGCTGAGAAACTACTTTGATATCTGAGTACGACTCTAAATGATGAAGAATTACTTGATGAGCAAGTGGTTCATCATCAACAATAATTGCCTTAATCACTTGAAAGCTCCAAAGAGAGGTTGGTTTGCCAAAGTCCATTGTGATTGTGCACCAATAAAGTATGTTTTTCGGGATAAAGCAGCTCTAAACGGCGCTTTAAATTTTTTAGTCCCATACCTGAATCATCGTTATCGCTTTTGCGAGGAATACTATTTTCGCAATATAAAGTTAAAACGTTGTCGTTTAATGTTAGTTTTATCGTTACTTCAGCGTTTTCTTGTGCGTGTTCAACACCGTACTTTATGGTGTTTTCAATTAAAATGATCAGAAGCAGTGGTGCTATAGAAAGAGATTGAGTAGTTTCAGGCCATGCTAGGTTGAATCTACAGTTATTTGCATGCCTTATCTTGTGCAGTTCAAGAAAGTTTTTAATGTAACTTAGCTCTTTTTCGAGTGGAACGAATAGTTTTTGCCCTTCATAGACGGTATATCTCAGTAAGTCAGCCAACTGTAATACCAAATCAGGTGTCTTTTCTGATTTTGTTAATGCAAGTGCATATAAGTTATTTAAAGTATTAAATAAAAAGTGCGGATTAATTTGCTGCTGCAGTAGCTTTAGTTCTGTTTTTATTTGCTGTTTGGCGACTTCTTCTAATTTATGGTGGTGCTGTTGGCGTTCAAACGCCAAGATAATGGGTGTAGAGATACTTAAAAATAAAAACATAAACTGATAATTGTACTTATTGATAATGTTTTGGCTGCCTCCCGGAGTTAGATTGGCGACATATGAGGGTAAGTCATTAACAGGTAATGTGAGCACAATAGCGACAAGTAATGGTGTAAAAATAACCATGCTAATTAAGCATGCAGATACAAAAATGAGCACTCCATGTCTGGCTAATAATTGACGTATTAAAATGTAACGATTAAATAAAAAAATGCCGTGAACGATAATTGCGTAGACCAGAAGCTGAGAAAAATACCAAATAAATTGATAATAGTTTGTAAGTAGCTTTTGAGTATCAAATATCAATGCGAATGGTTGATTTAGCAGGGGTGATTCATGGCTATTAAGTATGCCAGCCATGATAAACGCCCAGGCAAAACATATAAAAAAAACAACTTTATTTAATGTAAACAATGAGCTAATCCAACTGGTGAATTTAGATTTTTGGTTCTTCTTAAAACGTTGGGATGAAAGCCAAAATAAACTTGCTAGGCTGCAAAGTAACCAACATTGTTCTTGTAAGTAATGCCATTTATCATAAGTTGGCAAGCCGTTGCTTAATAGATAAGTGATTATTGGATAACCAATAAACCCTGACAACCACCACAATGAAGCTTGCTTTAAAGAGTGTTGAGATGCTATCCAGTGAGCGATTAAGAAGGGGATACACTCAAAAATTAGCTGTAAATTTACTGTTAGATAAGTACCTGGTGAATCAATTCTCAGGGAAAGATAACGAATATGGCTTTCAAGTAGTATCGCAGCGATTAATGGTAGTAAAGCAACCATGCTTTTTGTGTTTTTAGTTGATGATAAATAGCTAATAGCTGCCAGCAAAATCTACTCCGTTCATTTTTTATTTTTGCAACTTTACATTGTTGTTTTTTCGAACATTTATATATTACCCTAATTTCTAAATAATGTGGAAACTGAGGGCGTAACATACTGATAAAGGGTTACTAATAGATTTAGCTTAACGTTTTTATTGCTTTATTCATCCACATTTTGATGAAAGTTCTTTTTTTGATGACGAAAGCAGAATATTTGCTTTCATCATCAAACTTGACTCATTGATCATTACTTCATAGTAGCGAGCTTTGCCATTCCTTAATCTAGATTTGTGCTAATTAAGGAGCCAATAAATGCTAACACTTGAACATATTTCGAAAACATACCCTGATGGAACTCAAGCACTTAACGATATAACCATTGAGTTACCCAGCGGCATGGTAGGTTTATTGGGGCCAAATGGCGCTGGTAAGTCTAGTTTGATGAGAACCCTTGCATGCCTGCAAACTATTAATTCTGGCCGTATACAGTTTAGTGGCTTAGATATATTAAAAGACCCTGAAAAGTTACGTAAGCAACTTGGTTATCTACCACAACAATTTGGTGTTTACCCACATATAGGGTGTAGAGCACTACTTGAACACATAGCCATATTAAAAGGGCTTGAAATTAAAAAGACAAAGCAACAGATTGATGACCTGCTTACTGCGTTAAACTTAACTCAACATGCAAATAAAAGAGTCAGTCACTTTTCGGGGGGAATGAAACAACGCTTTGGTATTGCTCAAGCATTGCTGGGTGATCCCAGATTAATTATTTTAGACGAGCCTACTGCGGGGCTTGACCCGGCTGAGCGAGGGAGTCTCAATAACTTATTAGTTTCAATGAGTAAGAATCGACTGATTTTGCTCTCAACACACATTGTTGAAGATATAGAAAACCAATGTCACTTTGTGGCGATGATTAAAGGAGGTCAACTGATACAAAGTGGCCATATCGATACCTTAGTAAGTCACCTCAAAGGTAAAGTATGGACATTAAAAACTTTGCCAAACGAACTGCCCAAAGGTGCTTTAGTACTGAGCCAAAGTTATCGATATGGCAGGCCTGTCTTTCGAGTTTATGCCGCAGAACGCCCAACTATAGGAGCTGTTTTGGCGACAGAATCATTACAAGATAAGTACTTCTTTGAACTAAAATCTCAAAGAGGCGAATTATGTTAATAATTAATGAGTTAAAGTATCTTTTTCGTCAACCAATAGTTTGGGTGTGCTTGCTTATTGCGCCAAGTTTTGCATTTTCACTTTCTTCAGGGCTTGCAACAAGTAATGTTGACCCGTTACAGCAGTATCAATTGCATTTAGTGTCATTACACATGATGCAATTGGTTTTATTGGTTGGAGCATTATCGCCAGCAATTTTCTTACGTGATCACCTCTTTCATATGGACGAAATTATTGCTGTTGCATCAGTAAGTTCAAGACAAAAAAACTATGTTCGAATAGGTGGTTTTGTAAGTCTATTAATGATGGTTTCATTAAGCAGTACGTTGGTTATGAGTTTCGTAGATTTTCAAAATAATGGATTTAGTTGGCAAATACTTGGTTATACAATTTTTTATAGTGGTTTTGTTTTACTCATAAACTGTTTTTTACTTATTGCTTTGGCATTTTGGCTTTGTCAAAGGTTTCGAAGCTCAATGATTATCTATGCCGTTTTTGCAAGCATTTGGATAGCTTATTTGTTCGCTGCGAGTATAACGGGTAATCCAATTTTGGCAGGAAGTAATGTACTTAACGAAACGTTTTATCAGTTATTCATCTGGTTAGATCCATTTGCTTATACAACGGTAATAGCAAGTTTTAGCGAGTCGCAAAATATTCCTTTTTATATTAATCGTTTTGTTTGTTTTAGTCTGGCATTGGTTATTTTTACTTCCGCTGTTGGTTTGTACCCCCAAGCACATGCACGGGCAAAAAAAGCGGAGGAAAGGCATCTTGAGTCCGATTTTAGGCCTAACACTCACTATCAAACGGTAAAGCCTACATTTCGTCAAAGCTCGATTCTATTTGAGCTATATAAAGCTGCAATTTTAAATATCTTAAAACAACCAATAACAATCATTCTATTTTTTTTATGGCTAGGGTTGGTGTTTAATAGTGTTGCATCCTCCTCTCAGTATGCAGAGCCAATGAGTGTTATAAAAGCAACTAGCATTGATGCTGTTAATCAATATGCCTTTGATATGTATATATTGCTCGGGTGTTTACTGAGCGCTCTATGGAGTTGGCAACTTAGTTGTAATGCTAGGCACTATAAAGTAGCAGAGATAATTGCGGCAGCGCCTATTAAGACCGCTTCAATTTTACATAGCCAATTATTGGCAATAATGAGTTTGGTGTTTGTTTATTCGTTAATTGGCTTAGTTGGCGCATCTCTAGCTGAACTTTTTATTGGCAGTGACTTTGACTTCTATCAACATATTTATATTTTAGCTTTAATGGGGCTGCCGCTGGCTATTATTGCTTCAGTATTTGTATGTATTTTCAATTTAATGCGCTCAGAGCTCGTTGCATCTTTAGTGGTTTTGGCCATTTTGTTACTTAAATTTACTCCAGTAATGACTTATTTAGGGCTAACACACACGTTTTGGAGTGTAGCTTGGACACCATTGCAGCCGGCTAATGAATTTTGGGGCTATCGCGCAAGTTTAAGTAGTTACTGGCCTTATATTCGCGCATGGCTAGTGTTATTACTTAGTGTTGTGCTTGTTAGTCAGGCTTTTAATCATCGTGGTACAGGGTTGGGCCGCAGGGCTTTTAAAAGTAAAGATGCTTGGCTGTTAACACCTGCAGTTTTAGCTATCAGTTTATTTTGGCAGCTGCATGCTAATTTAATTTCAGAAAAGCCACTAAGTAACTCTCATAAACGAGAAAGATTTAAAGCAAACTATGAAAGAATGTTTACTGGTTGGAAATATAAAGCTCAGCCTAAAATCAGTCATATTGATGCAGAAATAGATTTTTACCCCTATAAGCAATCAGCACAATTTAACTTAACCTACTCATTTATTAATCCCCACACAAAACCAATAAAACAGGTATTGATAGGTCGCGCAGGCTTTTATCAATGGGCAGATATTAAGATAGAAGGAGCTGAGCAAGTCGCATTTTATCCATCGATGAATCAAGCTATTTACGAGTTTAAACCCGCACTCAAGCCATTTGAAACAAGGCAACTTAAAACACAATTTGAAGTTAAGCAAGCCAAATTATGGCCCACACAAGGGCATCAAATCATTACGCCTGAATTTAGTTATATTCGTTCTGTTCCACTTTTACCGACGCTTGGATATCAAAGAAACTATGAGCTAGGTGATGAGAAGTTAAGATTAGATTATGGCCTTCCACTCTATGTTAAAACACCACCTTCAAAGCTTTTTAATACTACATACCAAGTACCGGATAGCTATGAACGTATTACCATGAAAAGCAAGGTTACCACCGCAGTAGGTTATCAGGTCGTTTCACAAGGTAAAAATACAGAGCATATTATTGAAGGACAAAGAGCCGTTTTTAAATTTCAGACGACAGTGCCAATTAACAACTTACCTGCTTGGATGTCGTTTCCATTTGGAGCAACTGAGTTAATTTATGAGGGGGTGAAGTTACAGGTTTTTACTAAATCAAGAGCAATAGAAGCTGATCAAGATGCTGTAAAAGTTAACTTACAAGCTATGAGTGATACGCTTTCTTGGTTTAAGAGTAATCTTAATGCGTACAAAGGTTCAAAGCTCAGTTTGATTGACTCAACAGGTTTTGGTGGGACTGGGTATGCATTACCTGAAATTATTTTGATTGATAATAAAGTCGGTTTTAGAGCAAAACCAAGTGAGGGAGCAGGTTTTGATCAACGTTATCGACGTGCAGTACATGAAACGGCTCATCAATGGTTTGGTCATGATATTGGCAATAGTGTTCCTGAAGATAGCGCTTTTTTGATTGAATCATTAGCTAAATATATAGAGCTTGTGGTGATTGAAAAGCGTTACGGAAAAAAAGCTGTCGATGCATTAGTCAAATATGAAACTCAACGATATCAACAAGCTTCTAGGCTAGATATTTCGACAAAGCAAGCATTGGTAGATTCATCAAAAAGTTACGATCAGTATTCCAAAGCCACTCTTGTATTTGCAAAGCTTAGGAATGAATTTGGGGATGCAGTGATTGTGACAGCTTTAAAATCAGTATGGCAAAAATACGCATTTCCTAATCGACCAGCTACGTCAATGGATTTTATTAGAGCTTTACAAGAACAGCTTAATGAACAAGATAAAGACGTAATTAATAAACTTTTTTTGGAAGTATAAAAACAAAAAAGCCACAGGTTTTAGAACACTGTGGCTTGAGTATTGATTGCATAACAACCAAGGGAGTTAGGTGAGTTTAAAACTCATAGCTAATGCTTAAGCGTGTAGTACGAGGCATAATGTAACGACCATTCGGTGCGTCAGCATTACGAGGATCACCTTCAGTGATACCTTGCTCGTCAGTTAAGTTATCAACCGCTAACTGCACTTTAATACCTTCCATAGGTTCAACAATTAAACCAATGTCTACTTTTTCGTAACCTTCTAAAACAACCGTATTTTCGTTGTCGCCGAAGCGATCATCAACCGCTGAGATTGTGCCGTATAAGGTGGCATACATGTCGCTTACTTCAAAGTCATAGCTTGGTGTTACACGTACTTGCCATTTTGGCTGGCGTTGGCTTTCGTTGCCTTCGTTGCTCGGGCTTTCTGTTATCTCGGTTTCTTGAAGCGTTGAGTTTAAGTTAACTGAGAAACCAGATTCGTGGTTGTAGTTATAATCTAGCTCAATACCGTATGCTTCGTTTGTTAAGATTTCAGCGGGTACACCAGGGCGGCGAACAAAGGTGTCACCTTTTACTTCATTAGTGAATAAAGTTGCGTAGAAATCGGTGCTATCGGTAAGTAACTTATAACCAAACTCGGCTTGTGTTACTTCTTTAATTAACTTTTCGCCACCTTCGTATGCACCAAAGTTATCACGAAAATCATCGAAGTAAGGCATTTTATAACCGCGGTTTACACGAGCAAATACACCCATGTCATCGTTAATTGAGTAGTTAATACCTGTTGTCCACGATGTTTTACTTTCGTCATATTGAACTGACTTGTCGATTACGCCATCAAGACCTTCATCAACTGAGTATTCAACTTCGTGGCTTTCAAAACGAACACCCGCATCAAGTGTAAAGTCATCGTTGAATTTATACTGAGCGGTTGTATAAAACGCATTGGTGCGTGCATCACCTGTCGAATTGATATCGTAGTTAAAACCACAACCCTCAACACTTGCATTACACTCGATGCCGTCTAGCATTTCGCCGCCTGCTTCAAGTACGTGATACGCAGTGTTACCTAAGCTCCACCAGTCATTTGCTGATGTGCTTGCTGTGTAATAACCAAATGCTAGTGATAAGTTATCTAGCTTTTTAGCGAATGCTAAATCATTGGTGAATGCGCTAATTTCTTTTAAAACCACCCAACGGCCAAGTTGTTGAACCGCAGTGCCTGCATCGTATTCTGTGCCAGTTACTGCACCTGTTGCTGTTTCACCGTTATCAGCCACTGCACCAACCGTTGTTGCAGAGCCTGCCGGTACTAAGCCGTAAGTGTTTGCATCACCCTTGGTGATGTTGAAGCGATCTGTGAAGCTCCAACCGTTATCGAATTCAAGCTTAATGCTACCGCCTGAAACATGACCTTTCCAACCACGGCCTTCACCTAAATCGATTTGTTGCTCATCATTATTTGCGCCTGTGTAAATTATCGCTTGGCGATTTAAAGTACCCAGTTGCGTGTAGCTTGCATCAACACCATCAACATTTAGTGGCGTAGGTAAGTACCAAGCACCGTGGTCGTCTGTTTGACGGGTGTATAAATTAATGGTGCCGTTTTCTAATTCTTTAGTGATATTAATTGTGAACTGGCTGCCTTTTTCTGATGTAAAACCAGCATCACGGATACCTGGAGAGCTTTTAACATAACCTCCCACCATGAAATATAAATCATCAGAAATCTCACCACTAACCATAGCGTCAAGGCGTTGTAAGTCATAATCTGAGGTTGTGTATTTGAATACACCTTCGGTATCTTCACTACCACGCTTAAGGCGGAAGTTAGTTGTTAAACCAGGTTGGCCATTTGAAACAACAGGGTTTGGACCACCACGTAATGCTTCCATTGTTTCAATGGTTTCGTCTAAACGGAATAACGACGAGTTTTCTAAAAATGACAAAGTAGGCGCAGGGTAAATTGGCGAACCTTCAAGGCTTAAGGTTAAAAATGGTGCATCACCACCGCCAGGAAAACCACGTACAAATACGTTAGCACCAGATTCACCACCCGAGCTTTCTACCCACACACCCGGTACGGCTTTGAATAAATCAGCAGTACTTTTTGGTGATAATTTAACAATTTGATCAGCATCGATATTGGTAACGGCATAGCCTGCATCAATTTTACGTACGCCAATACCCGCTGGCGTACCAGATACAATAATTCGTTCAACTTTTTCTTTAGCTGGTTGCTCAGTTTGCTCTTCAGCCATAACTGTCTGGCCACTCAAAGCTAGCAAAATTGCAGAGGCTAGCGCACTGCGTGTGTATGTAGTTGTCATTGTGTGTTCCCATTTTTTATGTTGTTAAAAGCAATGTATTAGCGAATATTTTGAATTGTTAACACCTTGCTTTTATAAACCATAGAGATTTATGCAATCGTTTGCAATTTGTTTTTTCAGTTTTTTGTCCTTTTTTTACTCACAGAATGAGTTTGCCTGTTTATGCTTACTGAAAAAATATTATGCTTAATGGCGCAGCGATTTAGACAAAATGGTGGTATATTGCCAGCCTATGTTTTAAAGGAAGGCAGTGTTTCAGTTTCATGAACGATAGAAAATTAAAGTTAGCCGATCTTGCTAAGTTAGCCGGTGTTTCTACGTCGACAGTATCCCGTGCGCTCAATGATAACCCATTGATAAAAAAGGAAACTCGCGACAAGCTCCAACAGTTGGCAAAAAAACATAACTTTAGTTTAAACACTGCTGCTAGCCGCCTTCGAACCCAAAAAACCAATGTTGTTGCGGTTATTATTAACCTTGATGGTGATACAGAGCAGTCTATTAATGATCCTTTCTTACTTAAAATTGTCGGTGAAATAAATTTAGCGTTAAACAAATTTGGCTTAGAGTTATTACTTTCTAACTCATTTATGGCCAGTGATGATTGGGCTAATTACTTTATCAATAGCCGCCGCGCAGATGGCATTATTGTGGTCGGCCAAGGTAAAAGCCAAGCAAATATTGAAGCTGCAGCGAATGCTGGTGTTCCTTTAGTTGTGTGGGGCGATCCAAAAACACCCAGTAGTTACCCAATTGTTGGCAGCGATAATTATTTAGGCGGTCGCCTAGCGACTGAGCACTTATTGAAAAATGGCGCTAAAAACATTTTGTTTTTAGGCGACCCTGGGCATGCTGAAATTAGTGAACGGCATCGTGGTTATTTAGATGCCATTTCTGCAGCAAAAGCCACACCTCACGTACTCTCTATCGATATCACCAGTAGCGCTGCTTACAAAGGAATTAACCAATTATTGGTAGAAAAAGGGCTTTGTTTTGATGGCATTATGGCATGTAGTGATATGGTGGCTTTCGGTGCGATGAAAGCCCTGAAAGAGCGTTACATTAGCATTCCAAATGACGTTGCCCTTGTGGGCTTTGATGATATTGCTATGGCGGATATCAGTCATCCTTCGTTGTCGAGTATCAAGCAAAACACTCAACGTGCCTCAGTCATTCTTGTTGAAAAGTTGTTAGCTCAGTTAGCAGGGCAGTCGGTAGAGTCTCAAGTTGTTGAAATAGAACTAGTAAATAGGCAATCTAGTCAGCGCTAAACCTATTGAATGTTAGCGACATGTGTAATTTTAAATGCAAACGTTTGCATTTTATTTTTCGCTAAACTAGACTGAGTAAAAATAATCATAGGTTGAAGTGAATGAATCCTATAAGAATAACCATCGCGCTGGCATGCAGCTATTTTGTCTTTGCTTTAATGCTCAATAGTGTAGGCACTGTTATTTTACAAGCAATAAATAGCTTAGATGTAAGCAAAACACAGGCGTCTGTTCTTGAAGGATTTAAGGATTTAAGTATTGCTATTGTGTCATTTTTAGTGGCGTCATTTATTCCTCGCTTGGGCTATAAAATTGCCATGCTCGGTGCTTTATTACTGGTTGCAATTATGTGCTTAGTTGTACCGAGTATTGCTGAGTTTTGGGTATTAAAAGCACTATTTGCCGCAATTGGTTGCAGCTTTGCTGTGATGAAAATCTCTGTTTACTCTGTCATTGGTCAAGTGACTGATAATGCAAATAAGCACTCTGCTTTATTAAACACTATAGAAGGAGTGTTTATGCTAGGGGTGTTATCGGGCTATTGGATTTTTGCGTTATTTATAGATGCTGATAACCCGCAAAGTAGTCACTGGCTGAATGTATATTACTTGCTTGCAGTGATTGTTGCTGTAGCGTTTGTTTCAGTCATTGCAGCTCCAATAAAATCACCAGAACTAAAAACAAATCAGCAATCTCAGCTGCATGACTTTATTGATATGCTAAAGCTGGCCTATCAACCATTGGTGCTCATTTTCGTTGTAAGTGCATTTATGTATGTACTTATAGAGCAGGGAGTAGGCACTTGGTTACCTACTTTTAATAATCAAGTTTTAAAATTACCCGTAGATGTAAGTATTCAACTTGCTAGCTTGTTTGCTGCGGCACTGGCGCTGGGCCGTTTAGTGGCAGGGCAAGTACTTAGGTTTATTAGTTGGTTTAGTTTATTAATGGGCTGTTTGGTCGCTATGGGTGTACTTGTAGTGTTGGTGCTGCCTTTAACTCATGATGTTGATGGTAGCCAAGTGAAAAGTGTTTTTGATGTGCCTTTTGCTGCATATATGTTGCCGTTGATTGGCTTTTTTATGGCACCGATTTACCCATTACTTAATTCTGTGATGCTTAGTTCTTTAGCGAAATACAAGCACGCCGCTATGACTGGCTTAATCGTCGTTTTCTCTGCATTAGGTGGCACAACGGGCTCAATTATTACGGGCTTTGTATTTGATAAGTTCAGTGGTCAACACGCGTTTTATCTGACATTAGTGCCAATAGCCTTGCTATTAATTACTGTTTCAGTATTTAAAAGAATCACCTTACAGCCACAGTATTTAGAAGCATCAAACGTAAAATAAGGGATTATCATGAATTTCGTTAATAGCCAACTATTTAAAGACGTACAGTTAGCAGAAGTGTTTGCTGATTCAAAAATGTTTGCCGATGCAGTGCCAAAATTGTCTTGGCAAAGTGCGTGCGAGTTATATCAACTTGTTGGGCCTTTAAAAGGCGATGAACTACGAGAATTTGTGATGTCGAATTTTATATTTGCTGATCAATCTATTCCTAGTGCCACATTAGATTCCACATCAGTTAAGCAATATATTCTTGATTTATGGCCACACCTACATAGAAATGCCGATACTGATTTAGCAAGTTCACTTATGCCATTGCAATTTGATTACATTGTACCAGGTGGCCGTTTTCAGGAAATTTATTACTGGGACAGTTACTTTACAGCACTTGGTTTAGAAGATATTGAAGACTTAGCAACTATTGAAGCAATGGTAAATAACTTTATTGACCTGCAAAAGCGTAATGGCTGTATTCCGAATGGTAACCGTGTTTATTATAGCTCACGCTCACAGCCTCCTGTTTTAGCGTTGATGTTAGCGATGCTGTGGGATGCTAAATATAAATTTGAGGCTGATTTAACTTGGCTGGCAAACGCTGTAAAAGCACTTGAAGCAGAGTATCAGTTTTGGATGACTGGCTGTAACGACCTTAGCATTGAAACGCCTGCCATTAGGCGTGTTGTTAAAATGCCTAATAAGGCTATTTTAAACCGCTACTGGGATAGTGCGGCAACACCTCGTCCAGAGTCATTAAAAGAAGATTTACATGACGCTGAAGGGCTAACAACTGAGCAGCAGCAAAGCTATTTCCAGCATATTCGTGCTGCATGCGAGTCTGGCTGGGATTTTAGTAGCCGTTGGCTACGCGATCATAGTGAGCTCAAAAGTATTGAAACAACCAATATCATACCGATTGATTTAAATAGCTTATTGTATAATGCAGAACACACTTTAGCTCGCTTCTACCGTTTACTTGGTGCAGAGCAACAGAGTCAGTCCTTTGCTGAGCTTGCTACACTTCGCCTAGATACTATCAATACCTATTGTTGGAATTCTGAGGCAGGTGTTTACCGTGATTACAACATTCGACTCAATCAGCAAAGCAGCGTTGATTCAATGGCAATGGCCGTTCCTTTGTTTGTTGGTGCTGCATCTGTACAACAAGCCCAGCAAGTAAAACAAAAGCTGATGAGTGAGTTTTTAAAACCAGGTGGTTTAGTTACAACATTATGTAGTACTCCACAACAATGGGATAGCCCTAATGGCTGGGCGCCGCTGCAATGGTTTGCTGTAAAAGGTTTAACTGATTATGGTTTTGTCAGCGAAGCACAAGCGATTATGAAAAATTGGTTGAGCATGATTGAAATGCGTTTTGCAGAGGATAAATGCCTGCTTGAAAAGTACAATGTGTGTGAATTAGTCAGCCGTGCAGGTGGTGGTGAGTACACAGTGCAACAGGGGTTTGGTTGGACAAATGGCGTAACATCACGTTTTTATAAACTACTTGATGACAACCTTTGAGCTGTTTGTTCAGATCACGATTTGAAATTTATAGTAAGTGTGTCTGAAGGCATACTTACTATTAGATAAAATTTTTGATTTATTTCGTTCATTGAGACTGTTTTGTATATTTATTCATAAAGTACAATGGAATACATAGTATTAATAGTCCCAGCCATTGCCATAATGGAGCAAAAACAAACACCAACGCTGATTGTGCGTCATGAGAAAAATAAATTGAACCTAAGGTCACAATACCAAATAAGACACAAATGATAGTGACAATAAATGAGGCAATCTGTGTCATTCTTGTTTTACTGTGTTCAACCATCCACGCCATTAACAGGTAAGGTGAAATCCCCCATAGAACGAAGCCAATTGGAAGGCTTTGTGAACTGTCAAAATTATCAATGGTTATGAGTACAGTAATAATTATGGCTAGAACAGTGAGGGAATAAGCGCATTTGGAGAAAGTAATCCATTTCATAAATAAACTTAATTGACTGAATGCTATAGGTATTTACCTCTGATGGAGAATTAAGCAGAAAGTTCAATACATGGCCTTTTATTGTTTTGCTTTATTGACCTGCTAGCTCAAACAGAGCGGCAATGATTAAGTTTTCGAGATTTTTACTCGCAGCTACCCCTATGCATCCTTACCACGAGTATTAACCACACACTTAGGAATATATTTACATGCAAAGCGTTGCCGTTTTGAATTACATGAACGTCTTCAAGTAATACGCTGCAACGAGAGGATGTTGTAAAAGAGTTTTGGGTATAACCCACAGCTACATCATTGTCTTTAGTGAATGTTGAAGCGCTGATTATAAGAGTAGGTGTGTAAATAAATTTCATATAAACCTATTCATAAGTCGTCAAGGCATTTGCATTTTATAGCAGTCTTTATGTGAAGTTTTTTTATTAGGTAATGCTGAGCGCTTTTATTAGTGTAATAGACTTTAACTATTAAATTCACGTGTACTTTAATTTGTATTACAAAATGAAGTTCTCATTAAAACTGTGTATAATTTGCGCCCTTTAAATTATCTATTCACTTGTTGTATTGATATGGGGTCGTTAGTGAAAGTATTGTTTAAACAGCATGGTGTAATATTTATTCTTCTAAGTATGCTAACAGGGTTAATGGGGGCATTCGTTAACCCTTTGATGAGCTTATTTATAGTTGAAGGGCTGCAAACACCGCCCATTTATTTGGGGGTTTATATGGTGTCGGTAACCATTACGGGTTTAGTTATCAGTCAGTGGCTGGGTGGCATGGCTGATAAAGGCACAAGTGCACGTAAGTTATTTATGGTGGCTGTAGCAGGCATGATGTGCGCGTTAGTGACCTTTGCAAATGCCACTGCATTTTGGCAAGTGCTACTCGCAGGTGTGTTATTTCTAGCGATGGGAAATGCGGCAATCCCGCAAATGATGACGGTTGCACGACAATGGGCTGGACGTCAACAGAATATAGACATTACCAGCTTTAATTCGCGTTTACGTGCTGCTATCTCATTTGCTTGGGTGGGAGGCCCTCCGCTGGGCTATATGTTAGCTGCAGGGGGGGAGTTTAGTCACTCGTTTTACTTCGCTGCATTTTGCGCTTTGATTGCGCTAATCTTTGCATTTAAATTTATTCCTGATTACAGCACTAAAAAGTCACAATACAGTTTAGAGCCTGCAGCCGCAGCGAGTTTATCATTTTGGTTGTTAGGCTTATCGATAATGCTTGGTTCAACGGGTAATATTATGTATTCATCGGCACTGCCACTTTATAGCATTACTGAACTTGGGTTTGCTGAACATACCCCAGGACTGTTTATGGGGGTCGTGGCACTGTTAGAAATTCCTATCATGCTGTATGGAGCAAAACTAGCTAAAAAATACAGTAAAGTCTCGATGCTTGCGGTGGCATTTTGTTGTGCTATTGTATTTTATTTAGGAGTTTTTTTTGCCACTCAAGTGTGGCATTTAATCGCGCTGCAAGTATTGAACGGCCTGTTTTACGGTATTTTTGCAGGCATTGGCTTAACCGTATTACAAGATCAGCTTCCTGAGCGAATAGGGTTTACCTCAGCGTTTTACACGAACGCCATTAAACTTGGTGTTATGTGCGGGGCAGGGGCAACAGGCGTTATTGCACAGTTTTATAGTTTTAGATTCGCCACTCTTGGCTCTATGCTAGCTGCAAGTTTAGCCCTTGGATGCTTAATGTTGTTTAGCTATGTGAAGCGCCAAGAACAACAAAGTGCTGTAATGCCGGTGCTGCAAGAAGGTTTAGTTGAGTAACTTGCTTAAATAGATCAAAAAACCGAGCATCTGAGCTCGGTTTTATTATTTTTGTAATTAGCCGTTAGCGATTTGATCAAGTATATGCATGACACGCTCACTTGCTGCTTCCATTTTATTAATGTGATTAATAGCTGCGTCTTTATTGCCTGTTTGTAGCATCACTAACGCTTCAACACCATTACGGTGCACTTCACGGTGTGGCTCTTCTAATTGACGATAAGCATTGAGCTGTTTAAAGCCATTTGATTGTTCAGAGTTATACCATTTACCTAGTCTACACATGGTATGATCTGAAAAGTCATCAATCGACTTGTTACTTGTACCATTGGCAACCGCATATACTTCACCTTTCCATACAATATGGTCTAGTTTTACAGTTTGCACAAATGAGCGAGTAGCGGCATTAATAATAGTTTCTTTCATTGAATTGCAGTGATTCATGATCGAACTATAGTCGTTGTTCAAGGTATCAAAGCTTGTTGAAAGCTGGGTGTTATTTTGCTGAATATCTTCAACCGAGGTGACAGTTTCACCCGTTTTGTTAATGATTTCTTTTACTAAATCAGACACTTCTTGTGCTGATTTATTCGTGTTGGTAGCAAGCGTACGTACTTCATCAGCAACAACACTAAAGCCACGACCAGCCTCACCAGCACGAGCTGCTTCAATGGCGGCGTTAAGCGCGAGTAAGTTGGTTTGATCTGAAATTTTTGAAATGGTTGATACAAAGGTATTGATGCTATCGGCCATATCAGACAAGCCAGTAATGTTGCTGGTCATGCTCCCCATTTTGCCTGCCATACTCGCCATTTCACTGACGATATGCTGCAGCGCATTATTTGAGTCATTTAATAGTTGACTGATCTGTAAAGTGACTTGGCTTTCTTCTTCAATAACAAGGTATGAGTCGAGAACAGTTTGGCGTACGCCCTCAATTTGCGTGATACATTCAATCGAACTATTCAATAAATTAGCAAGGAACAGTTGATCTGCATCATCAGCATGATGATGTAATTGAGCTTCTAAGCGCTCGTTTTCATCACGCAGAACGTGATTGTCGGCTTTGAGTGCCTCAACTTCAGCTAATAGCGCGTTGTATTGATCTTGGAGTAAAGAGTGGCTTTTGCGTGAGACAAACATGCATGTTCCTAATTCAAATGGTTAAACCAATTCGCAATAATACTTAATCATTTTAAGGGATTAATACTTGTGGCGCACGTTGATTATAGAACAAAGTGATAATTTATTATCTGTTTTTTTACTAGAAAGGGAGTAATTACGACTATTTGCTCAATTGAGGCTGGAAAGTTGGTTATTAAAGCTGAAAAAGCCCAGTAAAAACTGGGCTAAAACAAGGGAGTTTAGTGATTAATAAAAAGAATATTTTAAAGTAAGTGACGTTGTACGTCCGTTAATAGTACGGGCACGGATAATGTCGTTATCTGGTACTGAGCCTTCTTCTGCTTCTGTGATACCTATGGTGTCAAACAGGTTGTTCACATTAAGCGATAGGCTTAAGTTTTCAGACAAGTTGTAACTTACAAAGCCATTTACTTGTGTGTAGCCATCGAACTGAAGATCATTACTATCTTGTGCGTAAGCATCTGTTGTACCAATAAAGCTCAGACCCGCTGCACCTTTGTCAAAGTTGTAAGTGGCCATTAGTGAGTAGATAAGGTCAGCTTGACGACGTGGTGTATTACCTACTAACTCCGGCGATAACGCATCTTTAGCGATTTCTGCATCTGTCCATGTAAAGTTACCACGGAAATCCCAATCGCCTACGTAGTAAGTTGATTCAACCTCAATACCTTTGGCTTCATATTCGCGGTCAAAGAATTTTTGCGATGTGGCTTCGAAGTTTTGTTCTTCAGTTTCTGCATAGAATGCTGTTGCAAATACTGATAGTGAATCAAAACGTTTTTTCACACCGAATTCGTATTGATTTACTTCATCAATCGCATCGGCTTCAGCAACTGAACCATCCGCTTCTACTTTACCGAATAGTAAGCGATCTGCATTTGCACGGCCGCCTTTACTAATACGAGCAAATGTCGCAAAGCTTGGATCAATTTGGTAATTAGCACCAATTGAGTATGAGCTGTAGTGCCAGTCATAGTTAACAATGCTTGGGTTTGCGTTATCTATACCAACTACACTTTGCTCCGGAATTGAGATTGTACCGTCGCTATTCATATCAACAGTTGATGTTACGGCGCCTGCGTAGTTACCACGCGCTTCACCTGAATCGTAACGAGCACTTGCATCAATGCTTAAGTCACCAAATTTAGTTGCTAAGTTAATGTAAGGTGCACGTGTTTCGTACTCTGTATCATAGTTGCGTTGACAGCAGTTACCCCAATAAGGAGTGCCATAGGCATATAAGCCATTATCAGAATAGCTATCACCATTAGCAGCGTACACATCGAGTAATGCTGCGTTATCGCCTTTTAGCTCCATAACATATGAGTTCCAAAGCCATGACATATCAATTGATTGGCTTGATGCAAAGTAACCAAAGGTCATGCTTGTGTCATCAGAAAACGATTTAGTTAACTTAAGGTCGTTAACTATTGAACCCATGTCGTTTAGTGTTACATCAAATGTGTGGATGCGCATTGCTAAATCGTCATCGCCATAAGCTTGGCCTGCTGAGCCACCATTTGCATAAACAAGTGATGCGCCATCACCAGCAATGCTAGAGGCAATTGAGCTTGCACTTGCTACTTCAGCTGGAATAAGAGAAATAAAATTACCGCTTACAGATGATGTTCTAAAACGGTTTTCGATGCGCCAGTCGTTATCTAAATCAAAAGCAGCTTCAAAGCCAACAGATGTAACAACCGGATTCATACCATCAGTCATGTCACCAGTGCTAATTTGATTATCACCATTTAAACGCAGTGTTTGTGTGAAAAGTGCTGAATGTGGCGTATCTGATTGTGCATCAAAACCAGGGATTGAATCGCCATTTGAGTACATAGGCATAGGTAGGTAACCTACACTTTTATCATCAAGGTGCTTAAAGTAAACACGCACATAGCCGGCATCAAATTCTTTAGTAAGGTTCGCCTTAATCTGGCCCCCTTTATTTGATGTATATCCAGTTTCACGCGGGCCTTCGCCTTGGCGAACAAAACCACCTATGTGATAACGCACACTGTCGTTAAGATAAGTACCATACTCAAAGTCTGTGCGAATTGAGTCATAATCAAGGCCTACAGTGGTTGATACACTGCCAGACTCGTTCTCACCGGTTTTAGAAATAAAGTTGATGATACCGCCTGGTGCATCACTTGCCGCTGTAGATGCTGAGCCACCACGGATTGATTCAACACTCTGTACTGTTGAATCTAAGCGCATGAAGATATCTGCGTTACCAAAAGCAATATCGCCAAACTGCATCACAGGTAAGCCGTCTTCTTGTAGTTGTAAGAATTTGGCACCACCCGATGCAACTGGTAAGCCACGTACTGCGATGTTGGCGTTACCTTCACCGCCAGTTGATTCTGAACGTACACCCGGGATTGTTCTGAATGCTTCTGCGGTAGAGCGTGGTGTTGATACTTCAATTTCAGCTAATGTAACACTGCTAACTGAAGAACTTGATGCCATAATTGTCGTACGGCGCGGTACACCTGTTACAACAATCGTTTCAAGGCCGCTTTTTTTAGCCTCTGGTTGTGCTTGCTCTTCAGCGTGTAAGTTTTGACTTACTGCTAATGCAAGCGCGCTTAATGTATAAAGGGCATGTTTGTGTGTTGTCATAATGTGCCTCGTCTCAATCCCAGATGGTTTGTTGTCTAAATTGCTATCTTAATCGATTAAGTAAAGATAACAATAATTTTACATAATGCAAGTTTTTTAGCGAAAAATTTGCACAATTTATGTTCGACAATTGATTTTTAAGAGTTTTATTTAGTGGCTTAGTGCGCTGTGCTGCGCTAATGCTTGCTCAGCAGGGTCACGTAAATAGTTATATAGCATGGCTAAAAACAATAAACATGCGAAACCTGTTGCGAGATAAAAGCCGTAACGAATGTGACCAAAGTAGTCACTGATCACACCCATTAATAACGGCCCCGCTGCAGCCGAAAGGGCGGTAAAAAACAAAATAACCCCAGCGACCGCACCGTGTTGCTGAACCGCAAAGCAAGAAATACCTTTCGAGTTTAAAGTTGGGTAGATCATCGACATAAACAGCCCCGATAATGGTAATAAGAATACCGCCCAATCAACGCCACCAAAAATTAAGCCTAAATAACAAAGAGCAATGCCTAAGCTTAGATACAGCATTGCCGCTTGCCAACTTAAATGATTTAACAGCCATACCGCTAAGAAACGCCCTGCAGCACGTAAAATGAAAAATAGGGTTAGCGCATATGTTGCCAGTAATTGCCATGGGCCGTTGTAATCACTAAGTAAAGTGGGCATCCATACATATATAGCCACTTCGGTCGCAACATAAAGAGCAATTGCTAAGGAAAAGCCAAGTGCATAGGGGTTTTTCATCATACTCATTGTGGTTGCAAGTGATGCTGGTTTAGCATGCTTTTCAAGCTTTTTAGGTTTAGGGTATTCTGCACGCCAAGCGATTAAGGTCAAAATTAAGCATAAGACCCCAGCGATGACATAAAGATAAGTCCAGCTTACCTGTTGGGTGATTAAAAAGCTGACAAGTGCAGGGCCTACAATGGCTCCAACACCAAAGAAGCCTTCGACCAAGTTCATTGTTTTTGTATGCTCTAAATTGTTTTTAGAGATGTCACCTAGTAACGCCAATGCGCCGGTTTTGAACAAGCCAATAGCAAGGCCAATGCAGCTAAGTAGCACTACAAATATACTAAAACTGCTGCTAACGGCAAATAAGAAACAACTTATTGTAAATAAGCCTAGTCCCAGCATTATGGTTTGCTTGCGACCAAAACTATCAGCCAAAAAACCTAAAAATAGGCCGCTAAAGGCAATTAATGCCATTGGTGCATAATGAAAGGCACTGGCCTGAGTCATGCTTAAGTTAAATTCATTGATAAGCTCTGGAATGATCATACCAACCGCATCAGATGTCATAGCAAACATAAAAAACATCATGTATGTCAGCCATCTAATGGTTTGCAAAGGATCGTGTGTTCTATTCATTGTTGTATCCCCACCGAAAGGTCTGCACCTTTACTATATATATTAGTGTATAAAAATTGTAAAAACTGCTTGAATAATTTGCTGTCGTGGTTAAAGATATATCTTAATCGATTAAGTTTCAACTTGGTATTAACAATTATGATCAACAATAAAGTGCAATTAATCACCTACGCAGACCGAATTACAGGTCAAGGTATTGATGAGTTAAGTAATTTATTAAATGGCCCACTTAACAATGTGTTTGCAGGTGTACATTTGTTGCCATTTTATAACCCGATTGATGGCAGTGATGCTGGCTTTGATCCCATTGATCATAGCGAAGTAGACTCGCGTCTTGGTAGCTGGGACGATATTAAAGTGCTTGGTGCCAACTATGATTTAATGGCTGACTTAATTGTTAACCATGTTTCAGCACAGTCTTTTCAATTTAAAGATGTATTAGCTAAAGGCAAGCAATCTGAGTTTTGGGATTTATTTCTAACCAAAGATGATGTATTCCCAAATGGTATGTCTGAGGCTGAACAACAAGCGATTTATCGTCCGCGTCCTGGTAGCTGCTTTACGCCAATTGCATGCGGCGATGGCCAAACCTATGATTTTTGGACTACATTTACCGATAATCAAATTGATATTAATGTGAAATCAACGGCGGGCATCGAGTACTTAAATACTGTACTTGGCAAATTTGCTGATAATAATGTTAACATTATTCGTTTAGATGCTGCTGGTTACGCTATCAAAGAAGCAGGCACAAACTGCTTTATGCTTGACGAAACATTTGAATATTTAAATAAGCTTTCTGCGCAAGCTAATGAAGCAGGTATGGAAACCATTGCTGAGATTCATAGCCACTTCCAAACTCAGGTTGAAGTCGCAAAGCGTGTAAACATGGTATATGACTTTGCCTTACCACCACTTATTTTACACAGTTTGTTTAGCAATGATGCGCAAGCTCTACTGAACTGGCTAACAATTTCGCCGCGTAACTGTTTAACGGTTCTCGATACCCATGATGGCATTGGTATCATTGATGCGGGCCCTATGGGTGATAAACCGGGCTTATTAAACGCCGCGCAAATTGATAACTTGGTAGAAACCATTCATGAAAAAAGTGAAGGGCAAAGTCGCCTTGCAACTGGTGCAGCTGCAAGTAACGTTGATTTATACCAAGTAAACTGTACATATTACAATGCATTGGGCGCAGATGACTTTGATTACCTACTAGCGCGTGCGATTCAATTCTTTGCACCAGGTATTCCACAAGTTTATTATGGCGGCCTGTTCGCTTGTGAAAATGATATGGAATTACTGGCTCGCACAAATGTAGGTCGTGATATTAATCGCCCATATTTAAATGCACAAGACATTGATGCAGCGCTTGCTAAACCTGTCGTTAAAGGCTTGATTAAACTCATTCAATTGCGTAATGAGCACTCAGCTTTTAATGGTGAATTTATTGCTAAAGGTGAAGGCAGTGTATGTCGTTTAAGCTGGCATGATGATAGCAGCTCAATCGAGTTAAAGGTCGACTTTGCAAGCCGTGAAGTGATGATTCTTGATCAGCGAGATGGCGGGCAAAGCATGACTAATTTAGCTGACTTATTAGCTTAACTGCTTTGACCCAATTGCAGCTGATAGTCGATTTCGGCTGTTTGCTGCTCTTTAGATATAAACAAGGTCGCAGCAATGCGGCCTTTTTCTTCGCTATTTTGATGGACAGTTGTGAGTTTTGGCACAAATCGCTGTCCTTCATCTATACCATCAAAGCCCACAATTCTGACATCCTCAGGAATTGATAACCCCATTTTTAATGCTTCGCGCATTGCGGCAAGGGCGATTAAATCACTCATACACAACAATACATTTGGTCGTGGGGTGCTGCTAAGTGCTTCTTTAGCAGCAATGCTAGCGAAGCGTTCGCTACTTTCTGGAATATTCCATGTTCTATCATCACCAAGGGTGACGCCAGCATCGCTGATTGCTTGGTGATAACCGCGCAGTCGTTGATGAGCGATAGACTGACCAGCCTCAAATTCATGATGTTCGTAAACTCGGCATAAAACGTCGTTATCGAGTAAGCGCAGGCCTAAAATAGCAACCCGATCATCATTATTTTGTAGTGCGTGTTTGGCAATATCAAAGCTGGCTTGTTGGTTGTTTACGTTTACAGAGGCATCGCGACCGATGTTAAAATCGACAGTTACCACATGTTTTGGTACTTGTTTCAATTGTTCAACAAGTTGCTTATTACGTGGGCGACCGTAGCAAATAAAACCATCAACAAAATCAACCACGCTATTTAGGTTATCGTTGTTACCTGAAAATAATAAAAGATTGATGCCGTTTTTTTCGAGTACTGCTGACACACCACGCATAAAGCTACTTGCAACCGGATCTGATACCATATATTCAACACTGTCTGGTAGCACTAGGGCAACAATATTAAAGGTGCCACGACGTAATGATTGCGCCGCTTTATTGGGACCAAAATAGCCTAGCTTTTTACATGCAGCTAAGATCTCTTCACGGCGCGCCTTAGATAATTGATCCGGACGGTTAAACGCATTTGATACGGTAGCATTTGAAACACCTAACTCTTTGGCGATACTTTTCAGCGTCCAACTTTTTGGCTTTGTCATTATAGCTTCTTAATCGATTTACTTAATTGTAAATTACCATATAAAGAGTCGAAAAAAAGTGTTTTTAGTCATAAAAATTAACGTACCATAAAAGAATGAGTAAGAGAGCAAAAAAAGGCGAGTAGCGAGTGATTTCTAAGTTACCAAAGTGGGTTGAGATTGGGGCATTTATTTTGGCGTTGGTAGCCGGTTGCGTGAATGCAGTTGGGTTACTTAGTTTTGAACATCAAGCTGTATCACATTTATCAGGAACTGCAACTTTGCTTGGCGCAGATCTAATGCATGGCAATAGCCTTGATGCTTTACATTTATTAGGCGTATTACTGTCATTTTTAGTAGGTTCTGGTATTGCAGGGTTTTTACTGCATAGCTCTGCACTTAAATTAGGTCGTCACTACGACACCGCATTATTAATCGAAGCAGGGCTTTTATTAGGCGCACTTTGGCTATTGTTTAATGGCTCTGGTTATGGGCACTTTTTGGCTTCTGCGGCATGTGGATTACAAAACGCATTGGCAACGACCTACAGTGGTGCAATCGTTCGTACCACTCATGTGACAGGGATCTTTACTGATTTAGGTATTATGTTTGGTCGTTTTTTCCGAGGTGAGGAGCTTGATAAGCGTAAGGCTAAGCTATTTGGCCTAATCATCTTCGGCTTTATTTTAGGTGGCTTATCAGGTGCATGGTTATTTGCAAAATTTAGCTTTTCGGCGCTTTATGTACCAAGTATTATATGTATTTTATTGGCATTGACCTATCGGGTTTATACTCGTTGCAATCCTAGGTTTAATGGTTAGCGATACTCTTAGGGGTTGCGCCAAAGGCTTGTTTAAACACACGACTAAAATGGCTCGGGTTATTAAAACCTAATTGATAACAAACCTGACTAATAGCCTCACCTTTTTCGAGCAATTTGTATGCTTTTTGTAAGCGTAATTGCTGCTGCCAAAGAGCTGGGGTGACACCAAATGCTAGCTTAAATTGCTGATAAAACTTACTGCGGCTCATACACGCTATCTTACATAACACATCAATATCAATATTCTCTGCGAGATGTTGTTCTATATAGCTAATTACATGGCTCATTGGAGTGGCAAGTTTACCTTTCTTACAGCTTGCGATCATTAAATCTCGGCTTTGTTGCTGTAATAGGCGGGTTATTAACTCATTGAGTGATAGATCAATTAAGTAATCACGGTGTTGTTCATTTTCGCTAAACAGAGTAATCATCCGTTCAAGCAGTTGTTGGGTTTGCAGGTTATGCTGTGTATGGACTAGCTTCGTTTGATATTGGAAAAAGTCATCTTGTGTAATTTTCTGGTTAAAATTTAGTATATCAACTACTTGGCTTATTTTGTCTGTGCTAATTTCAATCGCTAAACAGGTTGTTGGTTGGTTGAGCGAAGCATTTGGAAAATCGATTAATACACCTTGCTCTGGGGCCAGTACAAATGACTGGTTTGGCAAGAACTCTTCATGATAATCACTGTCAGCAACATGCATGATTTTTTTGCCACTGATCATGCCGCAAAATAATAATTCAGTGGAATGCAGCGCTACTTTTTGCGCATCTAAATAGGTGTCGTAAATACTTAATTCAGCATGCTCTCCAGCAAAACTTACTTTATTTTCAATAAGCACATCAATACGTTGCCGTTTCTTATCTAAACTTCTGCTGCTAACTGATGTGTTCATTGTTGCCTCGCTGTCGCCCTAAATTCTGGACAAATAGTCAAAAAGTCTGGACTAGGAATCAAGTGTACTTCTATTAACTAAGCTAACTTCAAAAGCTAGCGGTTCATTAAACAATAACCTACCGCGTAATTTAGTCAATGCTAAATAAAACACAACAATTTGAAGAGAGAACACATTATGATTTATGCAAACCCAGGTAGTGAAGGCGCAAAAGTTAATTTTAAAGCGCAATACGAGAATTATATTGGTGGCCAATGGGTTGCCCCTGTAAAAGGAGAATACTTTGAAAACATCAGCCCTGTGAACGGTAAAGTGTTTTGTAAAGTACCTCGTTCATCAAAAGAAGATATCGAGCTGGCACTTGATAAAGCCCATGATGCAAAAGCAGCGTGGGGAACAACGTCAGTCACAGAGCGCAGTAATATCTTATTAAAAATAGCCGATCGCATTGAACAAAATCTAGAGATGCTCGCGGTTGCAGAAACCTGGGATAATGGTAAAGCAATTCGTGAAACTCTGGCGGCAGACGTGCCATTAGCGGCCGATCACTTTCGCTATTTCGCAGGCTGTGTTCGCGCACAAGAAGGCTCTATTGGTGAGATTGACGAAACCACCGTTGCGTATCATTTCCATGAGCCTCTGGGTGTAGTAGGGCAAATTATTCCTTGGAATTTCCCATTATTAATGGCTGCATGGAAGCTTGCTCCAGCTCTTGCTGCGGGCAACTGTGTTGTTTTAAAACCGGCTGAACAAACACCTGCATCAATTTTAGTGCTGCTTGAAGTCATCGGTGATTTGTTACCAGCAGGTGTTCTAAATATTGTGAACGGTTATGGTAAAGAAGCTGGCGAAGCCCTCGCAACCAGTACTCGAATTGCTAAAATTGCCTTTACAGGTTCAACGCCGGTAGGTTCACATATTTTAAAATGTGCTGCTGATAATATTATTCCATCAACGGTCGAACTAGGTGGTAAATCGCCAAATATCTTTTTTAACGATGTAATGGAAAAAGATGATGAGTTTTTGAGTAAAGCTATAGAAGGGGCTGTACTTGCATACTTTAATCAAGGCGAAGTTTGTACCTGTCCATCGCGTTTATTTATTCAAGAAGACATTTACGAGCAGTTTATTGAGCGTGTTCTTGCCCGCACTTTACAAATCAAACGTGGTAACCCACTTGATACAGAAACCATGGTCGGCGCACAAGCATCGCAAGCTCAGTTTGATAAGATCCTAAGTTACATCGAAATTGGTAAACAAGAAGGGGCTGAAGTACTCGCTGGCGGTGAAGTAGAGCAGCTGTCAGATGAGTTTAACGGTGGCTACTACATTCAACCAACACTTTTAAAAGGCACCAACGACATGCGTGTGTTCCAAGAAGAAATCTTTGGCCCCGTTATTTCAATGTCGACCTTTACAGATGAAGAGGAAGCATTAGCACTTGCCAATAGCTCAGAGTTTGGCTTAGGGGCTGGTGTATGGAGCAGAAATATGAATCGTGCTTATCACTTTGGCCGTAAGATTGAAGCGGGCCGCGTTTGGACAAACTGCTATCACATGTATCCAGCGCACGCTGCGTTCGGTGGATATAAAAAATCAGGCATTGGCCGCGAAACACATAAACTCGCCCTTGATCATTACCAGCAAACTAAAAACCTATTAGTAAGTTACAGTGAAAATCCACTGGGCTTCTTTTAAAAGCAATTTCTTATTGTTGTCGAAACTACCCAAACGCCACGTCTAGTGGCGTTTTTATTTTGCGCAAATGTATTCCCAAATCTTCTTTTCTGTTATTAATAAATCATTGTTGAGTAAGGAATTTCAAACATGATTAGAAATACAACGGTTGATGATAGTAAAGCCATTGCTGCAATTTACAATCACTATGTTCTCAATAGTACGGTTACATTTGAAGTTGATGCTATCACAGACGTTGAAATAGCAAAGCGGATACAGGCTAATCTTGCCTCTGGCTTACCTTGGTTGGTTGCCGAAATTAATGGCAAGGTTATTGGATATTGTTATGCAACACCTTGGAAAGCACGTAAAGCTTACCAACACTCAGTGGAAATTTCGATTTATTTAGATGCTGGTAGTCATGCAAAAGGGGTTGGTACACAGCTCTACGCTGCACTGTTTGCTCAGCTAAAAGCGCAAAATGTACATGCTGTTATGGCAGGGATTGCATTACCTAATGTAGCAAGTATCGCCTTGCATGAAAAATATAATATGCAAAAGGTCGCGCATTTCCAGCAAGTTGGAAAAAAGTTCGCTCAGTGGGTTGATGTAGCTTATTGGCAAGTTATTTTATAACGGGCATAAAAAAGCCTGGCGAACACACAAGCCAGGCCTTTGACAACAATTTGGTTGAGTCACCGCAAGTGCCATGACTCGGAATAAAAAAGCTTAGAGAACACACAAACTAAGCTTTTGACAACAATTTGGTTGAGTCACCGCATGTGCCATGACTCGGAATAAAAAAGCTTAGAGAACACACAAACTAAGCTTTTGACAACAATTTGGTTGAGTCACCGCAAGTGCAATGACTCGGAATAAAAAAGCTTAGAGAACACACAAACTAAGCTTTTGACAACAATTTGGTTGAGTCACCGCAAGTGCAATGACTCGGAATAAAAAAGCTTAGAGAACACACAAACTAAGCTTTTGACAACAATTTGGTTGAGTCACCGCATGTGCCATGACTCGGAATAAAAAAGCTTAGAGAACACACAAGCTAAGCTTTTGACAACAATTTGGTTGAGTCACCGCAAGTGCCATGACTCGATATATGAAAAAGCCCAGAGAACACACAAGCTAGACTTTTTGTGACAACAATTCCGTTATAAAGCTAAGTTTTTCTTAGCGCGGTTTAGGTTGTGATTGACTAAATCATTACCCGATATTTTTACCGCTTCATAAAAATCTGACAGTGCAGCTGTGTCGTTTTTCGACATGATGCGTGCGATACCTCGATTACTTAAAGCGAAAGAAGTTAGCTCTCGGCGTTTATATCCGCGTACTTCGCTTGTATTAAGAAGCTTGATAGCTTCAGTACAAAGTGATTCTGCATCACTGAAGTTTTTAGACTTCACACTTGCTGCGCAACGATTGAATGCAAGTTCGTATTGGCTGTTTGAGTCAGTCGCTTGAGCTGTGCTATTTAACACTGCATCATATTGGCCTTGCATAATTGCTTGCGATGAATCTGAGTCGCTAATTACCATTAGTTTGTAGTCACTTTGATCAGCGATTGCAAAAGCTGAACATGTCAATAAAGAGCTAAGAGCAAGTCGTTTTAAAAGTGGTTTAAACATGATTGGTTTCCTCGTTAATCGCAGCATCGTTTGCTGATGAGTTAACTTTAGAGTAATCCATCTAAATCGACAAACGATTAAAATAAACCTGATAGATGAATTTTTTTAATCTATTCATATGTGAAGTACTTTTCATTGCCACAACAATGTCTTAGTGATTAAATAGGGTGTTTTTTGAACATAATGACTATTTAAAATGGATTTTTATGAAACGCTTGGCGCTTTACTCATCACTTATCTTTACAGCTCTTAACTTTAGCTCACTTAGTGTGGACATATGTCGCGCCAATGAGGCTAATACAGTAACTAACTCTGAAATTAATTGGTCTGAGCTTGCTATCAAAGATGTTGAAGCGGCTTATCAGTTATCGGTTATAAACCACCCTGGGATGCATGATGTGCGTAACTCTGGGTTTGTAAAACAGCTCGAAAAAGCAAAGCAAGAAGGCTTAAAGCTGGCTGTAAAAGCGCATAGTTCACAAGGTTTTTCTGCAGCTATTGCACGTTTTAGAACCATACTACAAGATGGTCATGCGGGAGCGGTTGATACCTTACCAAGTGAACTAAAGCCACAAAGAAGTTGGCCGGGCTTTTCAACTGTTTGGCGCGGTGATGCGTTGAAAGTGTATTACAGCGAACTAGATACAGTTGCCAAAGGCGATAAGCTCGTGAGCTGTGATAATACAGCAATTGATACTTTGCTAGTTGAGCGTGTTTTTCGCTATTACGGAGAAGTTGAACAACCCGGTAGTTGGTGGAACCATGGTTGGCGACTAACGATTGATGATGGAAATCCATTTTTGTCGCCTCTTGAGCGCTGCACTTTCGAAAAAGCCGACGGCTCTGCTTACAGCTTAAAGTTAAACTGGCGTATTAGGCCTGATACTGTCAGTGAAAATCTTAAAAATGCTTACAACGGCGATAAGTTACCAATTGAGCTTAATTGGCCTTTAGAGAATATTGCTTGGATCAGCATGCCAACTTTTGCACCCAATGAGCAGCAGCAAGCGGATTATCAAGCGATGCTGAGCGCTATTGAACAGCAACATGATAAGTTAATGCAAGCTAAAGCTGTGGTGCTTGATCTTCGTCATAATCAAGGTGGCTCATCGATGTGGAGTGAGCAAATAGCCTCAGCACTTTGGGGCAGTGAACAGTTTAAATATGGCCGCTATGAGTTACACAAAAATACCCAAGTGTGGTGGCGAACTTCTAAAGGTAATACTGACTATTTAGGTGATGTAGTCGCAAGCTATGATAAGGCTAGCCCGTGGTATCAATGGCTAAAGACGACCCACGAAAGTATGCAGGCGGCTTATGAAAAGGGTGAACATTATTATGTCGAGATACCTGCAGCAGAGCGACAAGCAATGCCAAAAAATGCCAGCAAATTTACTACACCGGTTTATGTGATTGTGCCAGGGCAATGTGCTAGCGCCTGTTTAGATGCACTGGATAGTTTTAAGCTGTTTGCAAACACACAATTAGTAGGCGCACCAAGTAGTACAGACTCTACCTATATGGAAGTGAGGCTCGAAACCTTACCTTCAGGCTTTGCTAAAGTCATTCTGCCGATAAAGGTCTATGTAAATAGACCACGTGAAAAAGGCTTTTATTATCAACCTGATATTAAATTCAATGAGCTTGAATGGACAACACAAGCGCTTGTTAAAATGATAGCTGAGTTGTAATTAAACAAGTTCTCCTTGCTTTTTTATATAATATGAATACGATCTGTATATGTTTTATATATAGGTCATATGATGGGTATTGTTAAAATTAGCGATGAGCTACACGAAGAAATCCGTAAAGCAAGTACAGCGATGGTGCGCTCAATTAACTCGCAATCTGAGTATTGGATTAAAATAGGCATGCTTGCTGAGCTTAATCCTACCATGACCTACAGCGATATTATTAAAGAGCAACTTCGCCAAGCTGATGTGAAGGCTAAGGATGTAAGTGATGAGTAAGGTTGTGATTAAAGATGCAGATGAAATTGCATTGATGCGAGAGTCTGGTCGATTACTTGCTGATGTATTTGCTTATCTTGACCCTTTAGTAAAAGAGGGCGTGACTACAATGGAAATAAACGATCTCGTTGAACGCTACATTGTTGAGCAGTTACAAGCAAGGCCATCAAGTAAAGGGCAGTACGACTACCCTTATGTATTAAATGCCTCTGTGAATGAGGTGGTATGTCATGGTTTTCCAAGCGACAAAGGCATTTTGAAAGCAGGCGATATTGTGAATATTGATATCACTCTCGAGAAAAATGGCTATTTAGCTGACTCTAGCAAAATGTACTTAATTGGTGATGTATCGCCTTTAGCAAAACGTTTGGTAGACACTACCCAGCAAGCCCTGTGGCACGCAATTAAAATGGTAAAACCAGGTGTGAGGCTGGGGGATATTGGTAATGCGATTGCAAATTTTGCTCATCAACATGGTTATAGTGTGGTTAAAGAGTACTGTGGTCATGGCATCGGCCAGCAAATGCACGAAGAGCCACAAGTATTACATTACGGCAAGAAAAATACGGGGCTTGTACTAAAAGAGGGGATGACCTTTACGATAGAGCCAATGATCAATCAAGGGGCAGCTAAGGTAAAAACTAAGCCAGATGGTTGGACCGTAGTTACAAAAGATAAAAAGCTTTCTGCGCAATGGGAGCATACTTTAGCGGTAACGGCTGAGGGAGTTGAAGTGTTGACCTTGCGTGAAGAAGAGCAACACTTTTTAAACTAAATTGTGTATTAACAGGCTAATTCAGTAACAGACTCTTCTGCTAACCAGTTTAGGGCCGCTGTTTTTGACTTAAACACATTCATTACCATGCCTGCTCGTTTATACAAATTGCAGTAGGTATCGGTAAGTAAGCTTCCGCCTTCAAGCCCCTCTTTGATGACAAAGGCTGTTTTTGCTGGTGCAATGCCTTTACGTCGCAGTTCTACAAAGTACACCATCAGCTTTTCGAGTGCCCCAGGAGTTGCCATGCATGAGTTTTCAAACTCAACCAATTCAAACCATTGGCCATAATCAGTGGTGAGTTTATTAATGTAATCTTTTTGCATAAAAGAGTGCGCGTCAATAATCTCTTCGTTGAAAGGCCCTATGGCAGTCGTTAAAAGAGTATGTTCATGTTGATAAAACTCGACAAGGCCATGTGGTTTAAAATCTTTGAATGGATAATGGTTGGTTGATACTTTTTTATGCATCCGTTCAATCCCTGAATGTTTATTGAGCTATTGATAATAGCAGTGAAACAAATTAATTCAATCTTTAGGTTTAATCAGTTATTAAAATAATAACAAAAGTATTAGTTTCGATTACCAAGTAGAACCCGCCTGAATGTAAATTGCGTTTTGTTCAGGGCCATGCGCAACATCTATGCCTATGCTAATACCGTAATGTTCATCAATTAAATAACGAAAGCCTGCGCCAACAGTATCAATGGTTTCAGCCTTAGATAAATCAGAAAAATTATCGGCAGCCCAGCCCATGCCAGTAAATAAATTAAGCTTTATTTTCTGCGTGACTTTATAACTTGCTTCTGCTTCGGCCACAAACACATCAAGGCCTTGATATCGAGTTGCAGATACACCCCGTAAGCTAATACTTGGTGGAATATAAACCGGTAAGCGTTTTTTACCACGGTTATTTACTGAGTCATATTGCATGCGCAGGGCAAAGTTAAATTTATCGGTGTAACGCCAGTAATTTAAGGCGGTAAGCTTTAGACTGGTGTAATCAACCTTACTGCCAATAGCCTCATCATAATATAAATACTCGGCCTTATAGTTAAAGCCCCGCTCTGGGTTCAGCGGGTTATCTCGGCTATCGTATTCTAGTAACGGACCAATGCCTGAGGTATTTACATCAAGCGATAGATGTTGCTTGATAATATCATTTTCGAGCAGAAAATCTTCGATAGGGTTTTCGGCTAAGCTAATATCAACTTGACGATATATCTGCTTAAAGCCATAAAAGAAGTTACTGTCGTCATAACGTAACTTAAGGTTTTGAAACACCGCAGGGCCTTCAATATTCAACGATAAAGGTGTAAGTAGTTTAATCTCGTCAAAGGTGTAAAAATCAAGGTTTATACTCGCCCAGCCAACAATCCCTTGATAGCGAATTCGGTCTTCATCCCAAAACGTAATGTGGCCAACAGCGCCGCCTTTGGTACCATTTTTAGTGCCCATTAGGCCTACTAAACTGATGCTTTGTGGCAGGGTCGAGCCTTCTTTTTTCTTCTTTTTAGCTTTCTTTTCGTTGTCATGAAAAAACAAACCAACAACCCCAAGGCCTGGCCCTACAGCAGGCTCTGTAATAAAGGTTGGTATAGGAAGAAATGAAATAGGTTCATCAACTTTTTGTTGTTGATTACTTAATTGCTGCTCTGCGGGTTTTATTGCATATTCATCGTAACTCGATGCAAAGCTTTGTGTGCTGAGCAAACTTGCTGTAAGCATATTTATTAGTACAACGTTTTTCACTTAATCCCTTACCTTGTTGTTTCTTTTTACTTCACATTTTAATTTATAGCTGATAGTTAAATTCGAGACGATGATCGCCATCTAAGAAGTCAAGGTTTTCGTTCCAGTTTGCGAAATAGCGTAGATTCATACGTGGGTTAATTTGATAACTGGCTGCAAATTCGTGAGTCAAAATATGGCTTTGGTTTAAACCATAATAGTGATCTTTATAGTTATCGCTTCCGCCGATAGTTGTTAGCCAAAATGGATTGTAGTTAAGCCAAATTTTATCGTTAATAGTAATTTTTGCGTACATACCCACTAAACCATATGCACCCATAATGGAATAACCACTGTCACGACTGCCGTCATCTTCTAGGGTATTTTCACCCAGCGATGCACCGACTCCAGCTAATGGGTAAAACGTAAAGCGTCCCATAGGTTTAAGGGCTTTAATGTAGCTATATGAGACATCCATGCTTTCGTCAGCAACAAGGTTGGCATTGAGGTTATAGTTAGCATCAATCTGTGTTGCACTCATTGAGCTTAAGTCAACCGAGAAATTACGAAAGCGAAATGAGTCAATAGAATCTGTCGTTCTGCTATCGCTTTCCCAACCAAGCACATCACCATAAATACCTTTGACTTCAATAACATTCATGCCAGCAGTTGTAGCTATACCTGTATCGTATGCTTGACCCACTTTAAAATTAAGGCCCTTGTTTGTCGCACCGGTACCGGCTTGTGTATAAACAGCCAGTGGATCAGACATGTCTTGTACTTCTTTTTGTTCAGTTGCAAAGCATGAAGCTGAGAAAATGAGGATAAGTGGAGTAAATTGAAGAGAAGTCATGTGCTGTCCTTACACAAAATATTAGAATAGATATACTTTCTTTCGCTACTTATAGCTTATTTATTAATCGAGTTCAATTGTCTAAAGCATATAATACTTGCTAAATTTAAAAAGCTTCTCTTAGCCTCTAACTATCAATTAATTGATGCTATTCATCATTTCTAGTTGCTTAACAAATTGCTGAACTTGCTGGTTGCCAGGTACTAAACGAGCGAGATTTCTTGCATAAAACAACGCTTGGCTGTAGTTCTCTTCTGCCACATACCACTGCGCCAAACTGTAGCTAATATCAGGGTTATTCGGTGTTAGATTAAAAGCACGCTCAAGGGCTGATATTGCTGCTGGCATATTACCTAAATCTTGTAGCAGCAGCGCATAAGTATACTGGTAGCTTGCATTATCTTCTGCGAACTGGGCAGCTTTTTTTAAATGTGTAAGTGCTATGTCTTTTTGTTTGGAGCGAATAAGGCTCATGGCGAGGGCATAATGAATATCGGCGCTTTCTTTATTAACCGTTAAGCCTTGTTTTAAGATTTTTTGTGCTGCCTTCTCATCGCCTTGATTGCGGTATAGATCAGCTAAGTTAACATAAGCAGGAGCAAAAATAGGCTCAATACTGATTGCTTGTAAGTAATGTGCTTTGGCTTGCTCTGGTTCTTGTAATGTGAGCGCAAGATTACCTAAATTGGTATGTGAGTAGCCGCGCTCGGCTTGGTATTGTTGGAGGCCTTTGTATTCATCAAGCGCTGCATTTAACCGTTTACTGTCTTGCACATTAAGACCGGCCGGAAACGGTTGAATTAACATGGCCGACAGAGCTCTTGCGGCTTCGGTTCTGATTGGTAAATGCTCATCATCAAGCAATGGGTTTAACAGGCGCCAGCGCTGGTTTATATCAAGCGGCATCGCTGCTTCAATCGCAGCTTGACGCTTTAAGGGCTCGCTGTCTTTTACTGAGCGAGCAATCGCAAGAACGGCATTATTATCGGGACTTGCTGCTAAACGGCTCAGTGCTGATGCACGGATAATCTCAGGAAAATTTTTATCTTGCACTATTTTAGTCAGCATAGTTGACGCATTAGGCAGGCGGTTATCTGCCGCATAAAACGCCTCAGAAAAATGCGCAGTGCCAAGATGTTTTGAATTTGGATGCCAGTCTTTCATTTTTGCGACGGCCCATTGTGGTGTTTTATCTTCATGGCAACTATTACACGCATTAGGGGCATTGGTTTTTAATGTTAAATCTGGGCGAGGTACTCGAAAACTGTGGTCACGTCTGGCGTCTACTTGCATATAGGTGGTCGCGGGCATATGACAATCGACACATTGGCTACCCATACTTGCCATTTTATGGCCGTGATGTTTTGGTGTATCGAACATCTCATGACTATGACATTGCGTACAGGTTTGATTGCCCGGTAGCTTTAATTTACCCGAATGAGGGTTATGACAGTTACTACAGGTTACCCCCGCGTTGAACATTTTACTTTGTAAAAATGAACCCCATACATAGTCTTCATCCCATACTTGACCATCAACATGGTAAAGCTCAGGAGTGAGTAATGAGCCTTGAAAGTGTTGTAAAAAACTATGTGGGTCTTTGCGGTCATCAAGCTGTGAGCGCCGAGCATGACACGTTGCACACACCTGTACCTGATCGCTTTTTACAAGTGGCTGTACGCTTTGCATCCTGCCATCGGCTTGTTGAGAAAAAAGCGGGGTTTGCTTTTTAATATTATGAGTAAAGCCCTTATCAGCAATGCTGCTATCGCCATCAGCCCATTTTAAATGAGCTTGTGTATCGCCATGACACGCTTTACAGCTCACGTTAATACTTGAGTAACTTGAATCAAAGCTATTCGTTTTAAGGTCAAATTGCTTTTTGAAATCAGTTGAGTGGCAATCAGCACACATATGATTCCAGTTTTGGCCTTTTTGCGACCAATGAAATAGGTCATGCTTTTTCTGCTCAGGATGCAGTACAAACCAGCGCTGCCCGCCGTCTGTTTTACTGCGTGAGTCCCACGCAAAGGGAAATAGTTGTATGTGGCCTTTGCCCATATCAAACATGTATTGCTGCAATGGCTCATAGCCAAATGTGTATAAAACAAGGTAGTCAGTCTGCTTGCCATCTAGGTTTGGCATGCTTATAAAAAGTTGTTGGTCTTGTTGATAAAAGCGCGCTTGCTGGCCCTGGTAGTTAAGGGTTTGCTCATTGAAATTACCAAGCACCGAGGTGGGAGTGGCTTTTTCCATAGCATGAAAATGATGGGATGTTTGCCAGTCTTCAACTTGGCTTTGATGACAGTTAATACACTGGGGTTCTGCAAACGCATTAAAGGCGAAAAAGCTGCATAACAGCCAAGCCAATCTTATCACTGAATAAATCCTTTTTATATTTACCACATGCACTTAAGAGTTATATCAGTTTGTTGCTGATAAGCAAAGTCGGCTTATAAAAACGAGGGCGTAAAAAAGCCCGAGAAACTCGGGCTTAGTAAGTTATAAACTTTTCTTCGGTGGCAGCGCGACGTTAGCAAAGATAAGCCCCGCCACTAAAGACATGAAAATCAAAAAGGTTTGCTGGCCAATATGGTCTGCATAAACGAAATCTTGGCCTTCTATCAGTGAGTTTAAACCAATATAGGTTTTACTACCTGGTACCAATACGATCAGACCTTGCATAGCTACAATGGAGGCTGGAGCATTGACAACGCGGTTGAATAAGTTGCTAAAAACGCCCACGGCTAATGCGCCTACAAATGTGCCTAATGTGTAGTCTAGGTACATGGCTGAACCAATACTTGTACCATACGCTATAAAGCCAGATGCAATAGACCAAACAGCATGCTTTAGCTTGGTTCTAAAAATGACGATTAGGCTGCTACATAGCATGAAAATAGCTAGCCAAGCCGTCCATTTAGGTAAAGGCTCGGGTTGCACAAAGTCACTTTGGCCAAAAATAGCAAAACCAATACCGATACCAATAAAAGCACCAAAATACAGCTTAAACAGCAGCATGAATGAGTCCATAACCCGAGCTGTACCAGACACTAAATGCCTAGCTGCTAACTCTGCTAAACCGAGGGCTAATGCTAAGCCGGGTATAAACACAATGATGGCTGAAAGTACCACCAGTCGTATGTTAATTTGGGCATCAATATAGACACTAATAGCACAGGCTATAATCGCCGATACAATGGCAACTAATGGTTCAAGCATATGTGCAACACGCTTAGAACGCGTTGACCAAAGCACAAATAAATACACAACTAAGGTAATGAGTGCTGACCAAAAAACATCATTCCAACTGGTACCCATCAACATTGCAAACGCGCCACCCGAGGTTGCAAACGCAACGCCGGTCATAAATTTATTATATGGGTTCGGCATAGTGTAAATAATATCGAGCTGTTTATCGACTTCTTGTAACGTCAGCTCCCCATTTAGCATTTTGTTTACTAGGTCATCGGTATCTGCCAGCGAGCCTAAATCATGATCGCCTGGATCAACACGCGCAACATGGGTGTACTCTTCTTCATGGCCATCAGTCCAGATCACAAAAGTCACGGATGTTGGCGACATAACAAAAGATGATTTCAAACCGAGGTAAGTCGCAACTTCCATTAAGTGTGCTTCTAGTCGGTATGCAGGTGTACCGTATTTATGAAGCATTTTGCCAAGCTTCACGATAAATTTTCGTTTTTCAGTAAACGTTGCGGTTTTCAAAGGCGTTTTGAACCAAAGGTTAAATTGTTCAGTTAAGGATAGACCAAAATTCAATAAGATATAGTCTAATAGCTAGACTATATCGCTTAAATTGACCAGCGCGATTTTAGCGACAAAAGCCGCTATGTCTAGTGTTATTTACGGCAAAATTACTTATTTTTTGCTTCAATCCACTGCGCCATGTATTGGGTCGAACGCATGGTGTGATGTTTAAGCATTTGGCCGGTAAAATTTTGCTGTCTATGCTGCGCTAATGACTCACTAATGGCGGTAATTTTAGCGATTAACTGCGACTGAAGTTTTGATTTATCATAATATTTTTGCAATAACTGCTGGCCATTTTGCTGTGCCTGAGTAAATAACGCTTCATCTTGATAAAGTGCTACTGCAGCATCTGCAAATTGCTGTGCATCTTCACAGATTGCGCCTGACCATGGCTCATCTTGATGCATGCCTTCACTACCAATAGGGGTTGTTACGCTCGGCGTATGCATGATCATCGCTTCGAGTAACTTACCCTTAATACCAGCCCCAAAACGCAGTGGCGATAAACACACACGGGCATCTTCCATTACTTTATAGGCATCATCTGCCCAGCCCTTAATTAAAAATCCGGTTTTTGGATTGTTAAGCGCTGTTGCCTTTGGTGGCGGGTAAGAGCCATAAATGTGGAGTTCGGTATCGGGTAATTGTTTGCGGATCAGCGGCCAAATCTGTTGTAAGTACAACACTGCATCCCAGTTTGGCGCATGACGAAAATTACCAATAGTCATGAAGTGTTTGCGCTCAGCAAATGTTTTGGTGCTAGTGGGAATATGCTGCAAATCAACCAAAAATGGTAAATGGTGAAGTAGGGCAGAATCGACTTTGAAAACGTCATTGAGTAACTGCATCTCGTAGTGCGAGATAATTAAGCTGATATCTGAGCGCAAAATTGCGGCGATTTCTCGTTTTGCAATATCGCTGTGTAAATCGCTTTGGCTGAATTCCCGGCCTGCTTTATGAGCTTCGTGACGGGCATTTCTTAGACACTGTAAATCTTCTGTATCAAGAATCTTAAGTGCGTTAGGGCAGTATTTATCGACTCGCCAACCGAACTGTTCTTCCATCATAAAGCGGTCAAACATCACAATATCAGGGTTATACGCTTGCACGTACTCATCAAAGCTAGAGCAATTTAATGCAATTACCTGAGTGGTAATGCCATCTTCGCTGAGTTCCACCATATGTTCGGTTTTTTGCGCAGGACTGGCAAATTCAACTTGCCAGTTTTCTGCACGAAAGGCGCGCAGGAGTGACATCATGTGGGTGCCGGCTGCCGACGAATTAGGCTCTGGCCATACATAGCCGATCACTAACACTTTTTTCATTGACTTGAGTCTCGTATTTTTAAGTTAACATCCACCAAGGTGCGAACTGGCGGTGTTGATTTATCTAATAGTTCTTTTAGCACCTGACAGGTGCGTTTACCGATTTCATCGGCATTAATGGCGATGGTTGAAAGAGAGGGCAACATTAAGCGCGAATCTTCTAAGTCATCAAAGCCAATAACTTTAATGTCTTTACCCGGCTCTAGGCCGTGTTGGCGCATAGCTTCAATCGCGCCGTAAGCAATCACATCATTAAAACAGACAATGGCCTTGGTATTCGGTGCTTGTTTTATAAGGGTATTAAAGGCTTCACGGCCACCTTGTCGGTTTGTCGGTGCCTTAATAACGGGTTTTTCGTCAGTGATATTAAATTGCTCAAGCGCAGCTAAAAAACCACTTAAACGTTCATGATAATCAGATATTTCTGCCGTGCCGCCTAAAAAGGCTACCTCTTCAATACCTTGCGATAAAATATGGCTGGTCGAAATATGTGTGCCTTTTTTGTTATCAGGCAAAATACAGGGTGCTGCTGAAAATGGAATTTCACGCATGATATTAATAACCGGAAAACCACTATTTATTAAATCATCTTGCCACTGTTGCTTAGTTCCCGGAGCCGGGCACATAATAAACGCCGATACGTTGTATTCTTTTAGGGTTTTCACCACTTGAGTTTGCCTTTCGACAGACTCCGCAATATTCACCAGCATTGGCAGCATGCCAAGCTCAAAGATGTGTTTTTCGAGTCCAACAGCAAGTTGAGCTGAATAAGGGTTGGTTAAGTCATTTATAACCAGCGCGACTAAGTTTGAGCGCTTGCTACGAAGTGCTGCAGCATCACGGTTATACACGTAGCCAAGCTTATCAATGGCAGCCAGTACTTTTTCTTTACTTTTTTTACTGACCTTATCACTGTTGGTAAGGACCAAAGACACCGTTGATTTTGAAACGTGTGCTTGTTCAGCAACATCCCAAATTGTGACTTTGCCTGTCGATTTTTTCATTTTTATTAGCAAAAAGTGGCGAATAGAGTGCTTTTATTTTAGCGTAATTTAGCTGTTTAAGTCACTGATTGGCTGCCAAAAGGGTCGAAACTCTTTATGAAATGCTGCAAACATGTTCTACTTGTTTACAGAATCGAAAATAAAAACGAAAAAGGAACGAACATGAAAGCATTTAAACTGCTTTTTGCGCTAGTTATTGGCGCAGCTGTTTGCACACCCAGTTTTGCTAATCAAGGTTATCAAACTCCATCGCCTGCGCTAGCTGCAGTGGTTGACGCTAAGCTTGCACCGAGTAGTTATTTATCAAATGATGGCGAGTGGCTGGCATTATTTGATAGAAAACGCATCGATACCTTACAAGATTTAGCCAAAGAAGAGCTAAAACTTGCGGGCATTAAGCTTAATCCTGCTAATTTTTCGCGCTCACGAGTACGAAATAAGTTTACGTCGTTAGTGCTTAAACATGTCGAAACCGGTTCTGAAATTGTTGTATCTGGTTTGCCAAATGGCATTTTACGCTCACCAAGCTGGTCAAGCGACAGTCAATACTTGGCGTTTGTCGTTGAGCAAGCATCGAGTGCTAATTTATGGGTTTATAATGTAAGTACTAAGCAAGCCCGCCAGCTAAGTGATACACCTCTTAATTCAGTGTTAACTCGCACACCTTATACTTGGTTGCCAGATAGCAGCGCCATTGTTGCTAATGCAGCGGTCAATATAGGTAAAGCTCGCTTAAGCAACGACAGCTCGCAGGTTGTGCCGGTTATTCAACAAAGTAGTGGTGAAAAAGCGCCTGCCCGTACATATCAAAACTTACTAACAAGCCCTTATGATGAAGCGCAATTTAAGTTCTTTGCCCAAAGCCAGCTGACTTATATTCCGCTCAGTGGTCAAGGTCAACCGATTGGTCAGCCGGGCTTAATTAAATCGTTTTCTGTCTCACCAGATTCAACCAATATTTTGGTTGGCATGATTGATGAGCCATTTTCGTATCAAGTGCCTTACAGTCGATTTGCAGCTACTTGGCAAATTTGGGGCATGCGTGGCTATACGTTAGCAGAGCTTGCTAAGCAGCCTTTAGCTGATAACATTCCACAAGGCTATGACAGTGTTCGCACTGGTCGCCGTGATTTTCAATGGCGAGCAGATCAAGGGGCTGAGGTAATTTGGGCAGAAGCACAAGACGGCGGCGATATGAAAACCGACGTGCCTTATCACGATCACCTTTATAGCCTAAGAGCACCTTTTAAACGTGATGCTAAGTTATTTGCTAAAGTTGAACGCCGATTTGATTCAATTACTTGGGGTAATGGCAATGTTGCTCTGTTATCTGAATGGCGCTTTAGCGACCGACAAGTTCGCACATTTGTTATTCAACCACGTAATGCAGATAAAAACCGAGTGCTATTTTCTGAGCGTAGCTATAACGATGCCTACAAAGATCCAGGTTACCCAATATATGAAAAGAATGATTTAGGCGCTGACGTATTAAAAGTCGTTGGCGGGCGTTATCTTTTCTTACGCGGTAACGGTGCATCTGAACAAGGCAATATTCCGTTTTTAGACCGTTATGATGTAAAGACCAATACCACAACACGCGTTTGGCAATCAGAAGCGCCATACTATGAACGTATACGTGCCATGCTTGATGACGAAGGCGAGCGTTTAATTACTATTCGCGAATCTAAAACTGAGCAACCTAACTTCTTTATTCGCGACCTAGACGATAAAACCCTGACTCAACTTACGACCTTTGAGCACCCTTACCCAGAATTTAAAGGAGTGACTAAAGAGTTAATTCGATACAAGCGTGATGATGGCGTTGAGCTTAGTGGTACGCTTTATTTGCCGCCGGGTTATGATTCAACTCAAGGCCCGTTACCGGTTCTAATGTGGGCTTATCCGCTAGAATATAAAGATAAAGCTGTTGCGTCACAAATGCGCGAGTCGCCGTATGAATTTACCTATATCGGTTATTGGGGGCCAATGCCTTATCTTGCAAAAGGTATTGCCGTATTTGACGACCCGAAAATGCCAATTGTGGGTGTTGACGGGAAAGAGCCAAATGACTTATTCCGTAAACAATTGGTAGCAAGTGCCAAGGCTGCGGTAGACGTGCTTGTAGAAAAAGGTGTCGCAGATAAAGACAAAATTGCCATTGCTGGTCACTCTTATGGTGCCTTTATGGTGGCGAACTTATTAGCCCATAGCGATTTATTTAAAACCGGTATTGCCCGCAGTGGTGCTTATAACCGCACCCTAACGCCATTTGGTTTCCAAGGTGAAGAGCGTGACTTTTGGCAAGCACAAGATGTGTATGCGGCTATGTCACCATTTTTCCACGCTGAGAAAATCAATGAGCCTATGCTGATGATCCACGGTCAAGAAGATCCCAATTCGGGTACCTTCCCAATGCAAAGTGAGCGTATGTACGCTGCATTAAAAGGCTTAGGTAAAGAAGCCCGCTTAGTGATGTTACCTTATGAGGCGCATGGCTATCGTGCTCGTAAGAGCTTGCTGCATGTGCTTTGGGAGCAAGAGCAGTGGTTAGATAAGTACTTATTAAGTGACGAAAAACCAGCAGAGCCAGTTGCCGCTGAAGGCGTTACTCAGTAATTAGAAAATTACTCTTATAAAAAATCCCCGCCCTTTAAGCGGGGATTTTTGTATTGCCTACTTGCATATTCTTATTCGTAGATAAACGGTAAGCAAATAAGAGGAAATATTGTTCATGTGCGCACATTTAAAGTCATGAAGTGGACTAATAATCAGGCCAGTTACCAGCAAGCATTATTTTTGATAGTGTAACTAGTCTACGTACTTACATTGATGAACAAGCAGGTGAACAGCACTTGAAGGGAAGATACAAATCGCTAAGTTTTTATATACCCAGCTAATTTTAGCCAACTAAAACAGGCCTTTGATGAGGTCGTTACAAAACAAGGATGCTCATGAATAAGTTTATAATTCTAATATTGTTTTTAATATCGTCTTGCTCATTACATGCAAAACAAACTAAAAGTTTAGAATTTTCTAAAGTGCTAGATAAAGAGGTCCCTTTAATTCTTGAAAAAAGCAAAGCGCGTGGTGTTGCTATATCGATTGTTCAAGGGAAAGAGGTGGTTGGTTCATATTATTATGGCTATGCTGACGCTGAAAATAGAACTCCAATCACACACAAAACTTTATTCAATGTTGGCTCTATTTCTAAAGTGATTACAGTTTGGGGCGCAATGAAACTAGTTGAACAAGGTAAAGTTGAACTTGATAAACCAATTAATGATTACTTAAAAAGCTGGAAAATACCGAGTTCTCAGTTTGATGCTAACAAGGTAACTTTACGTAATATTCTCTCTCATACATCAGGGCTTTCATTAAGTGGGTACAATGGATGGAGCGCTGAAGATCCATTACCTACTCTTGTAGAGTCATTAGAAGGCAATAACACAGGGGGGGGAGCCGTTAAAATTATTCATGAGCCTGACACTAAATGGTCTTATTCAGGTGGTGGTTACACGATAGTTCAGCTGTTAATTGAAGATCTGACTAATCAATCTTTCAGTAATTTTATGACTGAAAACGTTCTTTTACCCCTCGGAATGACGAATTCTTCGTTTGATATCAACCGTGTTTCTTCAGCAATGCTGGCTAGTCCTTACGATGAGAATGGCAACAAAACAGCGATGGTGTATTTTACAGAAACTGCTGCCGCTGGCTTTATAACAACTGCAGATGATTTAGCTAAGTTTAATCAGGCAGTGCTAAAGAATGAGCAAGGTAATTACATTGGTTCAAATATTTTATCAAATCAGCTTATAGCAAATATGATTCAAGCTCAGCCTCATACAGGAGGGCGATGGAGTATGAGCTATGTCATAGACTCTGAGAATAATAGTTTAGGTTTTGCAGGGTTTAATAGAGGCTGGACATCATTAACTCGCTCTGTGACAGATAAAAATATTGGTTATGTAATTTTAAACAATAGCAGCGTTGGTGGAGTGAATAATGAAATTGATCAACTTCTGCTGTCTGTAATTAAAGGTAGTTAAACTGAAGCGCACATAGCAACCATCTTAGCTCTGCGTAATCGGTTTTAACTGCTCGCTTAACCAATCAATAAAAACGCGAGTGCGCCTTGGTAAGTGACGTCTATTTGAGTAGACGATATTCATAGGCATGGGCGGTATGTTTTTATAACCCTGTTAGCAATCGCGTGTTTGTTTGCTTATTTAAGTGAATGTGATTTAATCGCTTTCTCTTTTTTAGCTATAAACATGTGATTGCATTTATGCTCGATTTAGCAGTACTCGCGGTTTTTATTCCGACCTTTTTCTTTGTTTCAATTACACCTGGTATGTGTATGACGCTCGCCATGACGTTAGGGATGAGTGTGGGTATTCGGCGTACGCTTTGGATGATGGTCGGTGAGGTGTTAGGCGTTGCCACGGTGGCCATTGCAGCGGTGATTGGGGTTGCCAGTATTATGCTTAATTACCCTGAGTTATTTGCCTTTTTAAAATACCTAGGTGGCGCGTACTTAATATACTTAGGTGTTAATATGTGGCGCGCTAAAACCAGCTTCAAACCTAAGGATGATGCACAGCAACAAATTGGCCGTGGGCAATTGTTTTCGCAAGGTTATATTACTGCTATTGCAAACCCAAAAGGGTGGGCATTTATGATTTCTTTACTGCCTCCATTTATCAATGTTGATTTAGCAGTTGCCCCACAGCTTGCTGTGTTAGTGGGCATTATTATGTTGAGCGAATTTATCTGTATGTTGATTTACGCTACAGGCGGAAAGAGCTTAAGGCTGTTTTTAGATAAAGGCGACAATGTGAAGTGGTTAAACCGTATTGCTGGTGCGCTAATGATGTGCGTGGGCGTTTGGTTAGCGCTTGGATAATACCCATCCGCATACTGCAAATTGGTATTATCCATGTTGAGTCTTAATCAACTAATTCGACTTGCTTTGACACATGGTTAAAGCACAGTTTCAGAGTATCAATGGCGGTTTTTGTTTTTGCCGCTAAGCTGTCTCTGGCTGGTGTTACCGCATAAACAGTGTAATTAGGCATTGCCCATTCCGGCGCTATTTCAACCAGTTCTTTCGATTTTAGTAAATGCCTTACTTCTGGCTCTGGTAACACGCCATAGCCAACACCATCACACACCAGTTTAATTAAGCTTTGCATATTATTTACAGTGATCTTCGCTTTCGGTAATGGCTTGCTTGCCAGCGTTAACGGGTTAAACGCATTACTGTCGGCGTTGCTATGTGCAATACGCGCAAACTTGCTAAGATCTTCCCAACTGGCTTCATCTAATTTGCTAATCGCATGGTCTTTATGGGCACATAGCTTTAACGGCCAAGTTGCTAACTTACGAGCAACAAGGTTAGAGTCAGTTAACGGGCCAATGGCAATCGCTAAGTCAGCGCCGCATTTGATCATATCGATAGGCTCATCTGTTAGAATTAACTGAATACGTAAATCATCAAATTCATTGATTAAGCGCTCCAATGGTTCACTTAATAGCCCACCCCCAAACCCCACGGGAGCCACTAATTTTAACTCACCACTCGGTTTATTTTGTAAATTCTGTAATTGCGTACTGGCTTGATCAGCAAGTGCCAGCATTTTTAAACAGCTTTGATAATACAGCTGACCAGCCTCAGTTAGAGTGAGCTCACGCGGGCTGCGATTAAATAGACTTAGTCCGATTTCTTGTTCTAATTGCTTAATGTGTTGACTGACAGCCGATGTCGTCATCGATAATTCAGCAGCTGCGCTACTCATGTTGCCTGTTTCAACAGTACGAGAAAATACACGTAATGTTTTTATCAGCTTGGAATTCATAGTTCAGGCCTTCTTAATTCAGTTTTAAGAAATCGTAAATTGTGAAAATCGGGACTTCTCATTAGTATGCAAATGCTAATTATTATCATTTATAAATAAAAAGTCACGGAGTATTATTATGACGAGGGTTGTTTCTTCTGTTTTACCACTCACCGCTGCTGTGTTAGCAGGTATTTCCCATTTTGCATACGCTGATGACAAAAAACAAGACATGGAAGTAATAGTCGTATCGGCTTCCGGTTACGAGCAAATGCTTAAAGAGGCACCAGCAAGCATTAGCGTTATTAATCGTAAGCAGCTTGAAAAGCGTTTTTACCGGGACTTAACTGATGCGATGACCGATGTACCCGGTGTGGTGGTCACAGGCGGAGGCGACAGAAAAGATATCAGCCTTCGCGGTATGGCTAGTCAATATACTTTGATTTTAATAGATGGCCAGCGTCAATCCTCTCGTGAAACTCGGCCAAATAGTGATGGACCGGGTGTTGAAGGCGCATGGACTCCACCTATTTCAGCGATTGAGCGTATCGAGGTTATCCGTGGTCCTATGTCATCACTATATGGCTCAGATGCAATTGGTGGTGTTATCAATATTATTACCCGTAAAACACCAGAAACATGGTACGGTGAACTACGCTTAGACAGCACTATTCAAGAATCAAGTGACTCGGGTGATATCAATCAAGGCAGTTTCTTTACTGCAGGTGGTCTAATTCCTGAGTTATTAGGTATGCAGCTATCGGGTCAGTTTTCAAAGCGTGACGAAGACGATTTTGAAGCAGGCTTTCGTGGTAAAGAGCAGAGCAATATTAAAGCTAAGTTCATTTTAACGCCCTCTGATAACCATGAAATTATGCTCGAAGTAGGTTCTGCAAAACAAAAACTCGACGAAACATTAGGTAAAACAGTTGCGCCTTTAGCTCAAGGTGAAAGTTGTGGCCGTAATGGTTGCCCAGAGTCATCAACCACAGAGTACGACCAAGAAAGCTACTCACTAAGTCATAATGGTTTTTATGATTTTGGCTCATCACGCAGTTACTTAAAGTACGATAAATTCGATAATACCTCTCGCGAAATGTATGTCGAAAATACCGATGCGCAAACAAGCTGGACTTTACCATTTAGCAATCATAATGCTGCATTTGGTGCGTCATATTTAAAAGAAGAGCTGGACGATTACACCAGTAACCGGATTAGTGACTTAACGCATGTTGAGAACGAGCAGTGGTCAGTATTTGCAGAAGATGAGTGGGCTGCAACGAAGCAGTTTAAACTCACTAGCGGTCTTCGTTATGATCATGATGGCAATTTTTCAGGTCATTTCAGCCCACGTTTATATGGTGTGTATACAGCAGCTAAGTCGTTGACGGTTAAAGGGGGTATCTCAACAGGCTTTAGAGCGCCGAATATTCGTCAATCTACCGCTGCGTGGGGGCAAGTGAGCCGAGGTGGCAATATTTATGGTAACCCAGATTTAAGCCCTGAAAAATCTGTAAACTACGAAATGGGTATCTACTATGATGCTAGCCGTGATTTATCGCTTTCAAGCACGGTTTTTTACAACGAGTTTGAAGATAAAATTACCCGTATTTCGTGCCCACTCACTCAGTGTGCTGATGGACCAAACCAGTTTGGTTCAATGCCAACGACCTATGTCAATGTGGATGAAGCCGTTACGCAAGGCTTTGAGTTATCAGTATCTTATGACATTACCAGTGAGCTTGATGTAAGTGCCAATTACACCTACACCGATTCTGAGCAAAAAACCGGTGCATACAAAGGCAGCCCACTTAACCAATTACCTAAGCATATTTTACAAACTTCAGTTAATTGGCGTCCGGTTGATAAACTAGGCACGTGGCTGCGTGTTCATTACCGCGGTGAAGAAAGCCAACCGACAACAGGCCCGTCACAAAGTAGCTTAATTGCGCCAGATTACACCTTGGCTGATATTGGTGGTAACTATGATTTAAGCCGCAGCATTAAGTTAGGTTTTGGTGTTTATAATCTATTTGATAAAGATATTACCGAAGGTGAATACGGCTATGTTGAAGATGGCCGCCGTTATTGGGTATCTCTAGGTTTTAATTTTTAACCGCATACCATAGTAAAAGCAAAGCCAACGTATTGCGTTGGCTTTGTAAATGGAATAGGGTTTAGTTTCGTAAAAAGCAATAAATTCAGATGTGATATCTTAGGGTTATATTTTAATTAACGTATAGCACTATAGTTATAGTTCGCTTTTTAGATAGTTCTACTACATTGGGTTAGTCATCAACTGACAGACAACAATGATAATGACTATAAAGGCGATATATGCAAAAAGTAACACAATCATGTAAACGAAAATCAGCGTCGTTTACTTCGCTCGCAGTGTTCTGTGCTGCTATTTTCTCACAACCAAGCTTTGCTGGTAGTTGGCAACAAAATGTCAGCATTGGCGGTTTTAATAATGTTCATATTTACACTCCTGATACGCAATCAAGCATAGGCAGTGGCCATTCTTTGATGCTGGTGCTACATGGCTGTGTACAGCCTATCAATAACTACTTAACGGCTAACCTTGAAGATGCAGCTGAAGCTCATGGCATGGTGATAGCAGTCCCTGATGCAATGAATAAAGCAGGTTATAGCTGCTGGTCATATTGGCAAGGGACAATCAATCGCAGCTCTGGCGATTATAAGAATTTGATTAATTTAGCCAATGCATTAAGTGGTGATTCAGCCCGTAATATTGACCCTAAACAAGTGTATATTGCAGGTTTATCATCTGGGGCGGCAATGGCTGCACAAACAGCTTGTGTAGCGCCTGATGTATTTGCAGGGGTTGCTCCAAGCGCTGGGCCAACCATCGGCACAAGTTCAAGTGGGGCGATTTCAACCTGTGAAACGGTTTCTGAAAACACCTTTGTATCTCGCTGTGAAAGCTATGCTGGCAGTTATAAAGATCACTTTGCCACACAAATAGCGGTGATTGGCCACGGTACTGCCGATACCACAGTAAATACCTGTTATAACCAGCAAAACGCAGATGGTTTTGCTGCCCTTTATGGGGTTAATCAACTTTCAGGTACGACGACAATAGGTGATGATGCAACACGCACTGCCGAGCAATCACTTTGGCAAGATAATCGGGTTGCTATGCTGTGGTTTAATAATTTGGATCACTCGTGGTCGGGTGGGCAAGGCGCGTCTGGCGATTATGTTGCTGCAAACAGTATTAATTTTGCTACTTATCTAGGTGAGTACTTTGCGGCTAATAATAAACGAGTTGATCGTAATGCAGGCCCTGAAATTAGTAATTTAAATGCCTCAGACAGTAATAACCAGCTCACCATTACAGGAAGCGCAATCGACCAAGAAGGCAGTGTAACCAATGTTGATATTAACGTGTATAGCCTAGCTGGTGGTGTGCCAAGCTTAATTGAGTCACTCAACGTGCAAGTCGATGCGAATAATGCCTTTAACGGAGTGACAAGTACACTCACTGATGGTCTTTATGAAGTGCGTGTCAGTGCCACAGATAATGAAGCGAAACAAGGTGATGAAGTTAATCTTACGGTACGCGTTGGGCCAGAGCCTGCGGCTACAGCACCGGTACTTAGTGATATTGCTGCTAGTGTAAACGGGCAGTGCGCTACAGTAACGGGCACGGTGATTGATGATAATCAAAACTTAAGTACCGTAGTGGTCAGTTTTAGTAATGGTGATGTGATTGCTACAGTGAATGGGCTTGAGTATTTTGCTGAGCAATGCAATCTAGCAGGTGGCAATAATACTGCAGTGATCACCGCAAGCGATGATACTGCGTTGACATCAACAGATAGCATTAATTTTGTCATCGATGCTGGCGTGACAGGCGATTACAATCTTCATATCAACGAAGGCCATATTAGCTGGGGCGAGGGTTATTCTGCCTGTTATTTAGCGTTTGGTACCGCTGCTTTTACTATGCGTGAATATTCAGCGGGTACAAATCAATGTCAGTGGATAGCTGATGATGATTCTAGTTGTGCAGGGCCGTTACAGGCATGTAAAACCACCACAGAACCTAATAATGACGCAGACAACGACGGTGTGCTCGACGGTATAGATAATTGCCCAAATGTAGCGAATGCTGATCAAGCCGATAACGATAATGACGGTATCGGAAATGTGTGTGACAGTACACCTGATGGTGAAACAAGTGACTCCGACAGCGATGGTGTCAGTGATAGCCTAGATAACTGCCCGCTGGTGGCCAATAGTGAACAGTTAGATAGTGATGCAGATGGTGTGGGTGATGCGTGTGACTCAACACCGAATGGTGATTACCAATGCACTGAAACTACCTCAAGCAACTATGCGCATGTGCAAGCAAACCGCGCAACCACGAATGGCTCTTACGCCTTTGCGGTGGGCTCGGGCGATAACCTAGGTCTTTATAACACCTTTTATACCAGTACTTTAGCGCAAACTAGTGCGGGGTATTACGAGTTAGGTAATTGCCCTAATTAATAGATGTGTGTCGCCCATACGGGCGACACTTCTTCTAATCAGCGTTTAGAACTTATAAGTCAGAGTTAGGCTACCGTTTGTTGGCGCGCCATAATAACCTACGGTTTGTAAGCTATTGATGTACTGCTCATCAGTAATATTATTAACGTTAGCTTGTACTGCAACTTGGTCATTAATATTCCAACGCGCGAAGGCGTTTAGCAGAGCGTAACTACCTTGCTTAACATTGTAATCAGTGCTTTCAATTTTAGATTGCCAACGACCATTTAAGCCAACAACTACTGCGTCTGTTAATGCATAATCTACTGTTACACCGACAACATCGCGAGGCGCCCATTTGTTGGTGTCATCACCATTTTCATCAGTTACATCAATATGCGTGTAAGATGCGACGATATTCATAGCGTCGGTGATTTTACCTGTGACTTCAAATTCATAGCCTTTTGACTCAATAGACACGCCTTCATAGTAGTAGATACCATCTTCAGTCAGGCCTGCGTATTGTGCAAAGTTATCTTGTTCAGCAGTAAAGTAGGCAAACGTTGTCATCAGGGCATCATCAAGCCAAGAAGCCTTAACCCCCGTTTCAAAGTTAGTGCCTTTAGTTGGTGCTAAGTATTGGCCATTGAAATCAGTTTGCTCTTGTGGCTGATAAATATCTGAGTAACTTGCATATAGGTTTAAATCGTCGTTTAACTTATAGGTAAAACCGACATATGGGCTAGTCTCGCTCTCGTCATTATCAATCGATGCACCTGCATTCATGCCTGAGCGCTCAAATTCAATAGTGTTAAAACCAACTACGGTGAATAGTTTATCAGTAATATTTAACTGAGCAGAGCCGAAGTAACGGGTTAGCTTTTGTTCAATATCTGAATACAGAACTGGCGTTAACCAATCAGGCTCTGGGATCGCATCTAAATCGTATGGGAACGCAGGCGTTGGGCCATAAGCTGGTGTATTTGCAAAATCAAACGGGTGTTGATACATCACATCATCACTTTTTGCATGGCTTATCCCAAAACTTGCTTGATGCTCTTTACCAAACATTTCAAAGGCACCAAATGCTTTAATTTCAAATAAATCAGCATCTACTTCGCTGTCGTAACGACCAGGAGAACCGACTAAGCCAAGGTTAGTATCTTTATCAATAGTGCCATAGGCATAAAAAAGTTTGTCTTGCTCTTCAAAACCACGGAAGTTGTAGCTTGCTTGAAGCTGCCATGCGTTTGCAAAAACATAGTTGTATTCAACAAATGCAGAGGTGTTAATGGTGTCCCACATTGTCCACTCTTGGGTGGTTGTGTCGCTGACATCCCATTTAGCTTGCGAACCATCTGTGTAGTTATAAACTAGACCGCCCCAGGTGTTGCCATCGGTATCTGCGTCTTGATATGAGTAACCTAAAGTAACAGTTGAGTTATCTGTAAGCTGACCATCTACCACCGCAGAGAAAAATTCGCGGTTGTTCTCAAGGCCATCAAGGTATGACTTTTTATCTTCTGCGGCAGCTACAAAGCGAGCAGCCCAACTACCAGACTCTGTCAGCAATAATGAGTAATCAGCCTGTAAACGTTTAAAACCCCATGAGCCAATAGAGACACCGAATTCGCCGCCGTTTTCGTTTTTAGGGCGCTTACGCACATAGTTTAAAGTACCCGATGCATTACCTACACCGGTAAGTAAGCCATTGGCACCACGAATAACTTCAATTTTTTCATAGCCGTATGCTTCCATTGCGCCGGTAACGATACCCCAGTCATTCGGTAAGCCAACCCCATCGATTTGTGTATTTTTAATTTCGAAACCACGTGATGTATAGTTAGTACGGTTGGTTTCCCATTCTTCAACATTGATACCTGGCGCTAAGCGTAAAGCATCATTGATATTAAATGCGGAATAATTTTTTAATTGCTCAGCAGAGATCACACTGATTGATTGCGGAGTTTCATCAATTTCAAGTGCTAAACCTGTAGCGCCTTCACTAATACGGTTTTGTCGAATACCCACAATTTCGATTTTTTCGAGGTTAGCCTCTACGTCAGCCGTTTGTTCTGCAAAACTGATTTGAGGGTATAGTGCACAAAGAATAGCGGTTGCAATAGGCAACTGAGTGAATTTCATTTTATCTCCGCGTGTTATTTAGCAAATTTTTATAGGGTTATTGTTTTTAATAAGGAAACAATCGCGGGTAAGTTATCATAAATGATAATGGTTATCATCATTGTTTGAGGTGAAGGTGATATATTAATACAAATAAATGTAACAAATTATGTCAAAGAGTTTTGTGTATATGAAAAGGCAAGTTTACTAATTGGGTATGAAAAAAGCGCCCTGAGGCGCCTTGATAAATTTATTTATTATTCGACATTGAGCTGCCAACCGAGGCGGTAATCACTAATAAAATAGCTAGCCATTGCCACATGCTTAAAAACTCACCTAGGATCATAAAGCCAGCCAATGCAGCAATGGCTGGCTCTAAACTCATCATGATGCTGAAACCTTGCGCTGGCATATTGCGAAGCGCAACCATTTCTAGTGTGTATGGTAGTGCACTAGACATGATGGCTACTAAAAGACCCAGTGGTAACACTTCCCAACTCAATAGTGCAGCCCCTTGTGAAACGCCGCCATAAGGCACAAGTACAATCGCGGCAACGCTCATACCCATGGCAACGGTCATCCCGCCTGAGCCTTGGTTTCCGGTCTTTTTGCCAAACAATATATAAAACGCCCAACACGCTCCTGCCGCAAGGGCTAAAATAACACCTATAGGGTCGAGGCTGTCTTCGCCCTTCATATCGGGTAGCAATAAAATAATGCCAGCAATGGCGCAGGCTACCCAAAATAGGTCGCGTTTTTTACGTGACGAAAGTAGAGCAACCGCAAGGGGACCTGTAAACTCTAGCGCAACACCTATCCCTAAAGGAATACGTTCAATGGCATAATAGAACAGAATGTTCATGCCACCTAAACTTAAGCCATAAACGATAATCGGCATGCGCTGCCCGATAGGCGGAAATGCTCGCCAAGGCTTAAAAACAAGGCACAAAATAGCTGCTGAAAAACCTAAGCGCAGTGCGGTTGTGCCTTCAGGGCCAATTAAAGGAAATAATTGCTTTGCAACAGAGGCTCCAGATTGAATGGTAACCATTGCAAGAAGCACGCAAATAACAGCAATAAAAAACGGTGGAATGGTGCGCAGCATCACTGTCCTTATGAAAGTTAATAGCTCAAGTTTGCGGCGATTCTACTGATGTTTTATTGGAGAAGAAATGTTTTTCGTTAAACGGACACAGATTTTCGATAAAGCGAAATATGGGTATCAAATTGCTTTGATATCTAGAGAAGCTAGCCTTGCTTATTTTAAGGTGAAAATGATGGTTTGTTTAGGCTGATTTTTGCTGATGACGTTTAGTCATAAACTCATTACAGCGTTTATAGAAGGCTTAAGATAACGAGCAAGGGTCGGTAAGCGTCTATATCAACGATGCCTTGGATGAAAAACGTATACCTCACAAGAGCCTGTCAGTGGTCGTCACCCACAAGGCTATATGGCCGTTGTTAATCCACGAACAATCGGTGCATCTGTTACTTTCCGATTTTAAGCTAATCGCTAATCGCTGGTATACTCAGCGACTAGCTTAATTTAAAGCGATTAATTTGCCCGTTTAAGTTATTTGCCAAGTTAGCCAATTTACTTGATGAATCTGAAATACTTTGCGTTTGTTGCTGTGACTTACGGCTTGTGTCTTGAACTTCGTTTAAGCGCCGGGCGATTTCTTCTGTCACTTGAGATTGCTGCTCAGATGCAGAAGCTATGGTCATATTGGCATCAGAAATAGCTTTTGCTTGAACGCTAATTTCATCGAGCATATGGCCAACTTTTTCTGAATTTACCACAGCCTCTTTTATTTGCGCATCACTTGAGCGGATCCTTTGTGTCACGGCATTGGTCGCCGATTGTAATGAGTCAATTTTCTCTTGGATCTCAAGGGTTGAGCTTTGTGTACGACTAGCCAAGGTCCTTACTTCATCTGCGACAACCGCAAATCCTCGGCCTTGTTCACCAGCTCGTGCTGCTTCGATTGCTGCATTGAGTGCCAGTAAATTAGTTTGTTCAGCAATGTTACTTATAACACTTAAAATAACAGTTACTTCATTTACTGAGGCTTCCAGTTGATTAAGGTCCGTTAGTGATTTGGTTAAGGTGTCGGCCACTGATTCAACAGAACTAACACCTTGTTGCACTACCTGTAGACCATCTTGAGTTTTTTGATTTGCAGATGTCGCACTGCTTGCCGCTTCTGCACAGTTTTGTGATACTTCCTTAACGGCCGTTGAGTTTTCGTATACTGAGCTTGAAATAACCTCAATTGCTTGGCTTTGAATATCATTCAACGTTTTAGCTTGCTGCGAAATTTCATCTAAGCTTCTCGCTGCCACTTGAGCTTGCTCTGATTGATCGTGTATTTCTCTAAGTAGTTGTGAGAGCTTATCGACCATAATGTTAAAGCTACTAGCAAGCTGACCTATTTCGTCATCGGCTTTGTGGTCTATATAACAAGATAAATCCCCCTCAGAGATACGCTTCGCTTCATCGATCAAGGCATGGGTGGCTTTAATCACTTTTTTTTCTAATTGCCAATAACACAATATTAAGGTGGCAATAATAGTGAGCACTAAAGCTGTACTTATTAAACTTAGGGTGACGACACTGTCATGATTGCTTTTTACATCCGCTGCACTTTTTTTCTTGATTGAGCTTAAAAAGGCTTGAACAGGCTGCTGAATTTTCTCAACTTCGGCCATGTATGCATCGTTGGTTAAAAGCTCGATAGCATGCACCCATTTTTTGTGCTCGGCTGGACTCAAATTATTAGTATCTTGACCAATCAAATTACTGACTAAACTAAATGCATTTTCTTCTGTTTCAATCAGTTTAAGTGATAAATCGTTTGATTTTTGTAAAAGGGCTAAGTCGTCAGCGGCAACATTATAAGCTTTTAAGCGCTGTTCATAACTTTTCTTTTCACCATTAAGCCAAGTTGTTTTTCCTTGAATTTGATCAACAAGCTTATAGTATTCGTCTTTATAGCGCTTATCTAAAGTCACAACATGTTGACGGGCAAGTTCAGTAAGGTGAATCGAATTTGAAGATGAAAGCTGTGCAAGATGGCTTAGTTCATAGCGCTGCTGGGCAGAGTATAAACTTTTATCTTGGCCTGCTTGCAACAATAAAATTATGACGAGTAGTCCTGCAGCAAGGGTAATAGTTGCTGCGAAAACGGCTCTTAATAAAAATCTTATAGACAAGGCTAAGTCTCACAAATTAAATAATGCATAATTTAAACATAGTGCAATAACCTACAACCGCAAAAATATTGTTACAAATGAACATTCATTAAGAAGGTTAATTCAAGGAAAGTTGAAAACTTTTAGTTACTAATGAAATGGTATGAGTTTTGCTTCGTCTAGTCTTTTTGCCAAGGAAGACAAAATGTTGACGATCAATTCGCCACGACTACGCACGCCAAGTTCACTGCAAAACACGCAATCTATTACCTCAACCTATGAGAAATTAGCTTCGGGGAAACGTATAAACTCTGCAAAAGACGACGCTGCTGGCCTACAGATAAGTCATCGATTAACAACACAATTAGCAGTGAAGCAACAAACACTTCGAAATTTACAAGATGGTATTAGCTATGGACAAGTTGCTGATGCTGGTTTATCAGAACTCACAGATACGCTTCAACGCATGCGAACTTTAGCTCTTCAAGCAGCAAATGGCTCAAATACAGATATAGATAGGGAAGCGTTAAATGAAGAGTTTTCACAATTACGAGATCATATAAATAGCGTTGTAGTAAATACAGAAATTTTTGGTAAAAAACCATTAATGTCTAAGCCTGAACTAGAGACGAATTTAGATAATGTTCCGGTATTAGATGAAGTGTTTTCTAATAATGTTCAGCAAGGGATGAGCTCAGGAGATATTTCTTTAGGCCTAATACCTGCGGGTTCAACGAACGTCAGGATTCAAATAAATGATAATGGTGCGAATGATGATTTAAATCTATTTACCCAAACTGGCGAGCATTTAGTTGGGCAAGATTTATCGTCTGTGCAATCTAGAATTGAGGCAAATTTATTTACTCCAGCAAATGGTTACCAAGGCACAGAAACATATAGCAATGGCAATTTATTTACGGGGGGAGGTTTTAATTTCCCAGCTGTAAATAGTCAAACTATTAATGGAATGAACTTTACCTACTCGGGGAATGGTAACCCAAGCTCAGGTAGTTCAAATGAAGAAATATTCATTGATAATGTAACCGAGCCGCTGCTTCTTACAGTGATTGGCTCGGGTATGTTTCGAATTACTGCCAGTTGGGACTCTCTAGGGAGTTTAAATTCATCATCTGCTGAATCAAGTGATGGTCCGATGATGGTAACATCAACAGACCAAGCAATTGGCGAAGATGGTTATATTATATTTGAAGATATTGATGCCAGTGCTGGTTCTTTAACAATTGAGGGCATTACTATAGGCCGCGAAGACTTGGCTCAAAATGCAATTGCTAGAATTGACACTGCATTGTCGCGTATCGGTGGGTTCAGAGCTGAAGTCGGGGCAAAAATGAATGCAATTGAGTCGACTATACGCAATGAATCTAATCAGTCGTCGATGCTAAGTTCAGCAAACCAGCGAATTGAAGATACCGATTTTGCCAAAGTAATGGCAGAAAAAGTATCACTAGATATTGTTCAACAAGCGGGTGTTAGTGTTGCTATGCAAGCGAGGAATATTACTAAGGATGGAATTTTGAGTTTGCTAGGGCAACTAGAATAGCTGCCCTAGGTCATTATTAGCTTTTGTCTGCAGGATAGACAACACCAAGCTGACTTCGCGCTTCATCAAGCACTGCCATGACTTGTTTTGACAGTGCATGGGTATTAACTGACGACTCAATTTGTCCGGCATTCGCTGCTTGAATGAAATGGCTTACTTCATGACGCATAAAGTGTTCATCAAATGGCTCAGAGAGCTCTTCGACAGTACCATCGTTCCCGATAAACTGCATGCGTTTTAATAGTGATACTGCTTCGATACGAATACGGCCTTTTTCACCTTGAATTTCAGTAAAATTATCGCCTTGCGAGATTTTAGAGTAGCTGATCAGCGCCTGCTTATCGGCATAATTTAATAATACGTCGCCAGCCCCATCAACACCGGTTTCAAGTAATACGCCACTGGCTTTTACTGTTTGTGGGGCACCCCAAATTGCAAGTAAGATATATAGCGGATAAATGCCTAAATCTACTAATGCGCCGTTAGCAAACTCTGGCAAGAAAGTATTTGGGCGCTCACCATTTTTATACTTATCGTAACGTGATGAGTACTGACTATATTGACCAATATATTTTCGTGGTGTGCCAATTTTTGTGATGGCATTTTTTAAACGTGCAAAGTTTGGTAAATGGGTGGTCATCATCGCTTCCATGTATAAGCGTTGATGCGTTTTTGCTGCTTGAATAATTGCCTCAAGTTCTGTGCTATTAGCAGCAGAAGGCTTTTCACCTAAAACGTGTTTACCGGCTTTTAAACACATTACAGCGTAGTCTTTGTGGAAGCTATTTGGTGCAGCAATGTAGACGGCATCGACTAATGGGTCTTGGCACACTTGCTCAATGTTGGTAAATACTTTTGCGTTTGCAATGTCGTGCTTTGCAAGGAAAGACTCACCTGTTTGCTGCTCTCGAGAGCAAACGCCATATAAGGAGAATTGTTCAATTTGTTTGGCTGCACTCAGTAGCGTGTCGCTTATAAAATTGGTACCTACAATCACAAATTTCATATTTACTCCTGGTTGTTTTGTGCAAGCCATGCTTGCCAATCCTGTTCAAATTTTTCCATTTGTTTATGTTTCTTGCTTAACAAATGTTTGTCTTCATCTTCTTGTGCCATATAAGGGCCAACGCGGCATAAAGCACAGTGTTTATCACCTAAATAAGCGGGTAAAGTCAGCTTAGAGGTAATGTCATGGTCAGTTTTTTCGCTAAATACATAGGTAATGCCGCTGGTGTCTTTAACGTGTTTATCGCGATCAACATTGCGAATTTTATAGCCCGGAAACACGCTAATATCGAATGGCATTTGGCCAAGATACTGGCAATTAAGTCCTTGATTTAACGTGCCTTCAATATTCCATTCGCGATACGGTTTTACATCTTTAGAGGTGATGTAACACAGCATTGGGCCATTTTTATCTAATGCGAATTGGCTTGCGTAGTCTAAGTAGTGATGCAACAAAGCGCGGTTTAAAACATTCATACCACCTTGTTGGGTATTTGCTTTGAATGCTGCTTCACCTTTAAACGCAGGTATAAGTGGAAATTGAAAAATAACCAGATCGAAACGTGCCTCGCCTAAGCGCAGCCATGAATCGGGCTGTGTAACATCAAACTCAGTGAGTGTTGCTACATTTAGTTGTTGCAAAGCGCTTAGTGCATTGTCGGCATATTTTTGCTCTATAGTGTTTGCATCATCATAGGTCGAAGCAACAAGCTTAGCGGGGTTTATATGACGAGCAATGGAATGCGAAAATGACAAATCACCATCCCCTACCGTCAAAATGCGCCAACTAGGGTCTAAAAACATGTTGTTATTTGCCTTGTTTTTGCGCTTTTTCAACTGCGATTTCAGGACAAAGCGCTAAGCGAGTTTTAAGTCCTTCAATCGCTATTTGCTTAAATATTAAGTTAAAACTTATTAAAACGGCAATAACGATATGAATAGGACCGTGCGTAAAGCCTGCATCTGTGTCAAAGAGCATTAACCCGAATAATAAGAACATGGTAGCTAAAAATATTTCAATCAACTGATTGGAATATAACTTTAGAGTACCTTGGTTTTTGTGATCTTTTTTGATGTGGATAGCACAAAAAAAAGGAATCACTTTAATTTTAAAGTGAGCGCCTTTTTCAACGTAATTTTCGCCGAGGAGGTCTAGTTTGGCGCGCAATTGATCTATCATAGCAAGTCCTTAAGAAACTGAGCCGCGGATGTTACCGCAAACAGGGCTAAAGGGCTACTCAGGATAGATACTCATACCAATCACAAAAATGTGGCATACAAATACAACTGAGGTTAAAACAAATCGCATTTTTTGATAATCAACGTGATAGGTTTGCCACTGCGGCGAGCTTTTCTCGAATAATAATACAAGCCAAAAGCTTGCCGCTAGCCAAGCGAGAGTCCAGGTTGTTGGTAAAAAACTTAAAAAGCCAATAGGTAAGATAGGAATGATCGCTTTAATGGCATCAGCATGCGTTTGCTGGCCTGCATGCCATAAGTTACCAGCCATAAAGGCTAAAATAGCGATGCTATAAAAAGTGAAAAAGTCTAAGTTGACAGCATTACTGCCTGCGATGAGTGGCCAGCCAACGCAGCCTAAAAACGGCAGTAAACCTAAGTAACCGAGTTGAATGTGATTAATAAACTTTTCCATAATGACCTTAAAACCGCTTAAATTAAAAAGCATACCTAACGGTATGCTTTTATCTTTTAACTATTTTATACCAGTTAGGCGGCTAAAACGATCGCTTTATTGTTGGCGTAACTCTCGACGTAGAATTTTGCCAACCGTCGATTTAGGTAATTGTTCCATAAAAATGATTGATTTAGGCACTTTATAAGCACTTAAGTTTTCGCGGCAATAGTCACTCACTTGTTGCTCATCAATGTGCTCTTTTAAGGTAATGTAGGCACAAACACGCTCCCCAGTTTTTTCATCTTTTGCGCCAATTACGGCCGCTTCGCAGATTGCAGGGTGCTGACAAAGTACGTTTTCAACTTCATTAGGGTACACGTTAAAGCCAGAAACAATAATCATGTCTTTTAAACGGTCTACAATTTTGTAATTACCACTTGGAAGTTTCAGACCCACATCACCAGTTTTGAAAAAACCTCGTTTCATACATTTGTCTGTTTCGTCTTGACGCTGCCAATAACCAATCATCACCTGCGGGCCTTTAACAACTATCTCGCCAGACTCACCGTCAGCAACAGGCTCGTCGTTTTCATCCCAAATTTCCACGGTGGTGTTTGATAGTGGGCGGCCAATGCTGCCAATTTCTTCTTTTTTAAAGTCATTAAGTGTGGCAACGGGCGAGGTTTCTGACAAGCCATAGCCTTCTGTGATTGTGCAACCTGTGGTGCTCATCCACGCATCAGCTGCAGCATGTGTTAAAGCTGCGCCCCCTGAAACTGTCATTTTTAAGTTTGAAAAGTTCAGAGCCTTAAACCCCGGGTGCATGCACAAGCCAATAAAAAGGGTGTTAATACCTGAAAAGTAATTAATTTCAAACGGTTCTATTTGCTTCACTAAAGCATCGAGGTCACGAGGGTTTGGAATAAGTACATTAAATTGCCCCATGGCAAATAGGCCAACCATGTTCACCGTAAAGGCGTAAATATGATAAAGCGGAAGCGGGCAAATACCGGTTTCTTGGCCTGGCGTTAAAATGTCATCAAAGCGCTCATTCATTTGCTCGGCATTGGCTAAGATGTTGCCATGACTTAGCATTGCGGCCTTGGCAACTCCAGTTGTCCCGCCAGTGTATTGTAAAACAGCAATATCGTCACGACTTGCCTGATGAGCGCTAAGTGGTGTGAGCCTTTCACCTTGGCGAATGAGTTCATTTAATGAAAATTGACCCTCTTGCAATGTCGGCTCAGCAACCGCGGCTGCAACAATAACGGTTTTGATCGAGGTATCATTGATAATCGTTGCTAATTTATCGGTAAGGGCGTCAAGAATAACAATGGCTTTAACATCTGCATCATTAAACTGATGCAGCATTTCACGAGCAGTGTAAAGCGGGTTGGTATTTACAACGATTAATCCGGCTCGAAATGCTGCATAGGTAACGATAGGGTAGTCAACAATATTAGGCAGTTGAATAGCGATTCGATCCCCCGCAACAAGACCGCTTTGATGCTGAAACCACTGTGCTAAATAGCGAGATTGTTGTTCTACTTGAGAAAAAGTGAGCGTTTTACCTGCACTGTTATAGGCAGGAAGAGCGGCATACGTCTGACATGTATGCTCAATTAATTGCGTGAGGTTATCATGTGTGTCCATGGTTGTTCCTTAGCGTGTTGTTCTTATTAGTTGTTGTTTGATGAGGCGATCAATCACAGAACTCATTATCCAATTCGGTAAATAACGGCTCATGATATAGGTTAGTTTAGATTGTAAGCCTAAGATCACCATTAATTTTTGCTTATCTAAGCCTTGTAAAACTTGCTTAGAGGTTACGGTTGAGTTTTTAAGTAAAGTGTCAATTTTATAAGTACAAATTAAGCTGACTTTAATATTGCTTGGTTTTAACTTTTGACGTAGCTCCTTTGTAAGAAGTAAGAAGCTGGGGTCTGGTGAAAGTTTGTTTGCATTGGTGGTGGGAGTCGTTAAAGCTAGGTGACTATTCATATCAAGGTAAGGGCTTATTGCATTAGCAAAATTGTGACTGGCTAAACCAAGTTTGTGACAAGGTTGCTCACTGTTCTCAAAACAAAATTGTGAGCACTCTATTGCTAATTCGGGTTTGCCTATCGCTGAAATAGCATTGTTTACCTGGATTTGTAACGCTTCAAAATCGGCAATGTTGCTCGCAAAAAATTCAACGTACTGATCTGTATTTTTAAGCTCAATTAAGGCATGTCTGGTTTTATCGCTAAATTGAAAACCGAAGAGAGCTACATCGTCACCTCGGCGAATATAATGCTTTGCTAACTCGAACCCAACGCCACTGTTGGCACCTGTAATAAACACTCTTCTTAACATGCATGACCAATAATTAGCGAAACTAGCTAGTCAATATATATAAGTTGTTAACAGAAAACTTAGCTTTAAACGACTTGTTTTTAACTTTTTACGCCATTAACAGGAATGAGACTTACGATAATTTTTTGGTGGAATACCATACCAACGCTTGAAAGCTCGAGTAAATTCGCTGTAATTAGAAAAGCTTAATATATCTGAGATGTTTGATAAGCTGAGGCTAGATTCAGTTAAATACTGATGTGCTAAATTACAACGCACGTCATCGACTAATTCACGAAAGGTTGTGTCATGCTTTGTTAAGTGCCGCTGCAAGCTACGTGCACTCATTGATAGCTTTTCGGCGATCAGATTTACACCAAACTCTTCATGAAGTAGATATTGTTTGATCAGAACTTCAACGTGATCAGAGATGTTTTCTCGTTTCGTGTCTTGAAGGTGTCCGAGCTGTTGGCTAAGTATAGAAAATAACTGTTTATCTGAATTTTTAATAGTGAGCTTGAGATATTTTTTATCAAATACAACTGCGGTGTGTGCGCAGTTGAATGTTGGAATTTGCCCAAGGGCTTGACGATAAACACTAGGATTTTCATCGCAACTGTGGGGAAGCTCCAAACGATGCAGTTTTATTTGATCATCGGTTAATTGCTTTAACAAATTGACCCCAACACTTAAAGCTAAGTCGGCACCATGGTAAACACTCAATTTTAAGCTACTGCGCACTAAAAACGACAGTTTTACATAGTCTTGGTCTACTTCAAGGAGTAAGTCAGCGCTATTTTGATGCACATGATAGTACTTAGTTAAATTTTTTAACGCCATTTCAAGGGTGTCGCAATTCCCCATCAAATAACCCACTGACCCCAAAATGTTCAAGCTTTGCCAACGGCCTAACTCTAACCCGAAATAGGGCAGGTTTAATTCTTTCGCTGTGATTTCTAACAACTGGATGAGTTGCTGATACTGCACAAAGTTATTGGCTTCTTGTAATTGCTTTCTGTCTAAACCAACGCGCGATAGTAGTGCGTCAGGGTTCACCAATTTACTTTCAATCAGTTCAATATAGCCGTGTAGAGCAGATACTCTAATTAGATCAGGTGCTTGTGTTAATCGGGGCATAGTGTGCTCTTTTTGAATGTGCTGGCGTAAAAAGTAAAAACAATTGCGCGAAAAGTAAAGTAATAGAGGTCATTAAAGTTTAACAATGTATTAACTGATTGGTCTGAGAACGGTGAATAGGGCCGCAATATACTTAAGAGGAACACACAATGCATTACTCAAAAGTTTTTATAAGTGGCGGCAATGGTTTCATTGGTCGAACACTTGCGCGCTACTTTAAAGCGCATGGAATCGATGTATGTGGGGTTGATTTAATTCCCTGTGAAGAGCTCAATATTATTGCAGGTAATTTAAATGAGCCAGCTAGCTGGCGCTCATTAATGAATGACTGCGATTTAGTTATTCATACAGCGGCAATTGTTTCAAACGCGTTTAGTTACAAGCAAACCTGGCAGGCGAATGTCGGTTGGACGAAAAATTTGCTTGATGCAGCTGTGGCAGCAAACACCGTAAAACGTTTTATTCATATTTCGTCGACCGCAGTCTATGGCAGTGATTTGCAAACTGACATTAAAGAAGATGCACCTTTGTTTCCTGATGGTCGAGCCTATAACGACTCGAAAATGATGAGCGAGCATTTATCGCTAAGCTATCACGCCAGTAAAAAACTCAATGTCACGATTATTCGTCCTGGCGATGTATACGGACCAGGATCACGACCTTGGATAGCCTACCCTTTACAAGAAATCGCAAAGGGGACATTTATGGTGCCCGAGGGCATGTTTGGACCTATTTATATTGATGATCTAGTCAAAGGCATTTACTTAAGCGCCATGAGCGATGATGCAAGCGGTGAGATTTTTAATCTATCAGGACCTGAGCAAGTGACTAATCAAACTTATTTTAATTACTTGGCTCAGGCGCAAAAGAAAAAGCAGGTCAAGGTTGTGAACTACGCCTTAGCAATAAAGTTAACAGGGTTTATCGAGTGGTGTTATCACTTGGTCGGTAAAACTACCGATATCAACCCATCAACAATGCGTATGCTAAGCCGTAAAAGTGCGGCATATAGTAATGAAAAAGCACATCGTATTTTGGGTTATAAGCCTGAATTTACCTTACAGCAAGGTATGCAACATGCATTGCAGTGGGCGTATGAGCAAGGGCTTTGCAAAGAAGAACTGCGGATAGATACCGCTCCAGTAAATTAAAGAAATATTAATAGTAAGTGAAAAGAGGGCACACTCATGGCATTACCAGATATTATTAACCATCAAGATTTTTTACTGACAATACATACCAACGATGAAAAGCTAATTAAAAACGCCTTACCTGGCGTACACATTTACCCATTGATGCTAGATTCTGAGAATGGGGTATGGGTACTACGTGTTTTATTTGAACCAGGCACGGTTTTACCAAGACATTTCCATACTGGAGTCGTGCACTTATATACGCTTGCAGGGAGTTGGCACTACACAGAATATCCAGATGATTTACAAGTGCCGGGTAGCTATTTGTTTGAGCCAGGCGGTTCGATTCATCAATTTCAAGTTCCAAAAGATAATACTGAAATGACCGATACCTTTATGGTAGTTATGGGCTCTAACATTAACTTTGACCCTGATGGTAACTATATGAATATTATGGATGCCGGTTGGATTGAGCAAGTGATGTTAGCTGCCGCAAAAGAGCAAGGAATTGAGCCTAACTATATTAAACCAAAGAGCTTATACGGCTTTAATAAGTAATTTTATTCCTTTATGTGAAAGCCCTTTATCATGTAACTGGTTGAGGGCTTTATAGTTTTTATTACTTTTAGCTGTTTAATCTAAAAAACAAATCAATTTAATCTAAACAATCAATTTTATTTTAATCGCTCACACCTCTATTGTATTAATCAAGCAGACGCAAGACTGCGTTAATTAAACATTTTTAAAACATCAATGAGGAATACTATGAGCACTTCATTAATTAACACAAAACTACAACCATTCAATGCAACAGCTTACCACAACGGTGACTTTGTAGAGCTAACAGAAAAAGACGTGCTAGGTAAGTGGTCAATCTTCTTCTTTTACCCAGCAGATTTCACTTTTGTATGTCCTACAGAGCTTGGTGATGTTGCAGATTACTATGAGCAACTTCAAGAAATGGGTGTTGAAGTTTACTCAGTATCAACTGACACTCACTTCACTCACAAAGCATGGCACGATACGTCAGACACAATTAGTAAAATCAAATTTCCAATGATTGGTGACCCTACAGGTCGTATCACACGTAACTTCGGTGTGATGATCGAAGACGAAGGTCTTGCTCTTCGCGGTACATTCGTAATGAACCCTGAAGGCGAAATCAAAGTAATCGAAACTCATGACCTAGGCATCGGCCGTAGCGCGAAAGAGTTAGTACGTAAAGTACAAGCTGCTCAGTACATTGCTAACCACGACGGTGAAGTATGTCCTGCATCATGGCAGCCAGGTGAAGAGACACTTGCTCCTTCACTAGACCTAGTTGGCAAAATCTAATTTGCCATAGCATTAAACGATAGCAAAGCCTCGCTTTGCTATCCAAATGTAACTTTAACTGCCCATCACAACTCACATTAAGCACATTAGCGGGTGGTGGGTAGTTTCCTAAAATTTTTCTAGCTTATTTATTCTGAACTCAAGGGCTAAGCCATGTTAGATACGAATATCAAAAACCAATTAACAAGCCACTTTGCTTCTATTACCAGCCCTGTTGAGCTGCTTATCGCCTTGGATGACAGCAATAAATCAACAGAACTTAAAAACTTAGCAAACGATTTAGCATCGTTAAGCGATAAATTCTCGGTGCGAGATAACCCAAACCAAGACGTACGTCGTCCGTCTATGGTGGTATCTTCACCTATTAACAATACGCAAATCACATTTGCGGGTGTGCCTATGGGCCACGAATTCACCAGCTTGATCCTTGCACTCCTTCATACAGGTGGTCATCCAAGTAAGGCATCAGAGAGTGAAATTGAACAAATTAAATCATTACCTGGGCCGCTTAACTTTGAAGTGTATATTTCATTAAGTTGTCAAACATGTCCACAAATAGTGCAAGCACTAAACTTAATGGCAGCACACAACGAAAACATTACGGCCACTATGATTGATGGTGCTTTGTTCCAAGACGAAGTGAATGAGCGTAATGTTTTAGCAGTGCCGGCTGTATATTTAAATGGTGAGCTATTTAGCCAAGGCGCAGTTAACCTTACCGACATACTAAACAAAGTAGATACTAAAGCAGCAGCACGCCAAGCTGAAGCATTAAGTGCTAAAGAGTTGTTTGATGTACTTGTTGTTGGAGGGGGGCCAGCTGGGGCTTCTGCGGCAATCTATTCGGCACGCAAAGGCTTGAACACGGGCGTGGTTGCAGAGCGTTTTGGTGGTCAGGTTTCAGATACTTTAGCAATTGAAAACTTTATCTCAGTTAAAGCGACCGAAGGCCCTAAATTAGTTGCTCAACTAGAAGAGCACGTAAAAGAATACGATGTTGATGTTATGCAAAACCAACGTGCGACATCACTTACTAAGCAAGGTAATTATCAAATCACACTAGAAAATGGCGCGGTTTTGAATGCTAAATCAGTGGTATTAGCAACCGGTGCACGCTGGCGTGAAATGAACGTACCAGGTGAGAAAGAGTATCGCGGTCATGGCGTTGCTTACTGTCCTCACTGTGATGGTCCGTTATTTAAAGGTAAAGCCGTTGCGGTTATCGGTGGTGGTAATTCAGGTATTGAAGCTGCAATCGACCTTGCTAACATTGTTGAGCATGTCACCGTGCTTGAATTTGCTGATACCCTACGTGCTGACGAAGTTCTTATTCGTAAAGCAAATAGCTTAAACAACATTACGATTATCAAAAACGCGCAAACGACAGAAGTTGTTGGCGATGGTAAACGAGTTACAGGCTTAAGCTATGTTGACCGCATCTCTGGTGATAAAAAATCGCTTGAGCTTGCAGGTATCTTTGTGCAAATAGGCTTGGTGCCAAACACTGAATGGTTAAAAGATTCAGAGTTATCACTGACTCGCTTTGGCGAAATCGAAATCGATAGCAAAGGTGCAACATCATTACCGGGTGTTTACGCGGCAGGTGATGCAACAACAACGCCGTTTAAGCAAATCATTATTGCAATGGGCAGTGGCGCTACAGCAAGTTTAGGTGCTTTTGATTACTTAATTCGCCACAGCGAAGAGACACAAAGCACCGAAGATGCAGCTTAATTAATGACTCTTGATTAGGCAGCTCACACCCATAGCTGCCGTCTTAAAGCCGCCCTCTCCAAAGGCGGCTTTGTTTTTACTGATACTGCGCTGCAGTAATAAACTCCGAGAAACTTTCACACCAAATAACCACTGTATTGTAATCGCTGACATCAATACCTTGTGGCACAGCTAATTTAAAACCATTGAATGAACGCACCCCTGCAACACGTTGCATTGTGCCTTTTTGTGCTAAAAAATCGGCTTCGTTATCGACAAAGTTGCGTGATAGGTAAAGTTGATAGTCAGGACCAGGAGATAAAGTGCCTTGCATAGAAATAGCATCATTTGTTAGGTACACCATGCCATCACCATAATGCAAGCGGTCTGAACCTTTAAGATTTGGTTTAAACTCAGCACTAAACTGAGCTCGACCTTGATGCTGCTTCAATATGCCAGCCTCAGGAGCAGGTTGCTCAGTTAAAATTGGTAAACTGTAAACCCCAGCCATAAAACCCGCAGCGAAAATTGCTGATGCCACGATAATGATGAGCAGTGCTTTTAGCATGATTACTCCTTATTATTTAGCGTTATTCTATGACGTTGCTTTAAAGAAAAATGTTTTTCAACATCACCAAAGTATTGCAAATAAAGTTGATCAAGCTCACCAGATTGCTGTAGCTTTTGCATGCCTTGTTCTAACATGTCTCTAATGTGTTGATTTTCTCTACTTAAATAAAAGTAATATTCACTGGGGTATTGCAACATGATGTTTGGTGCAATGACAAAATTGAACTGTTTTAGTCTATTTAGTTCACTGTCAATTGCTAGTACTGAGCGTGGAAAGTAATCACCAAGCCCTGTTTTGAGGGCTTTGATCATACCTGGATAATCAAGCTCTCCATTAACTGTTAAACCATTATTTTTCAGCACGGTATAATCAGACCAGCTCTGTTTTTGGAGGCCAACTAAGGGAGCTAATTCTGCAAGGGTTTTAATGGAGCTAAACTTTTCTTGGTCTTCGTCGCGGATAATCAGTAAACGCTGGCCATGTAAGCCTTTGTAGAGTGGGATAGTTGTTTTTACTAGAGAGTCAGTTTGCTGGAGAGGCAAAGATAACCAAGCTAGGGTAATTGTTTTATTCTGACTCAGCTGCTCTACAATACGTTTATTATTCATTGGCTTAACGTTGTAAAGCAACACAACATTCGCATCCATTGCAGCAAAGCTTTTGTTGAGAATATCGTGGATATATTGGTTTTTTACCGCTTCGATATAGTTTGGTTTTGCAAGCTGAATAACAATTTGCTCATGCGCAAAGCTTTGTAGACTCCACAGAACAAATGTTAATAGTAATATAAATGCTGCCCTGTTCATTAATGTAAGTCCCTGTTTTTTGAGCGCAGCTCTACATTATACTTTGAAAACATGCACCTGCTGTTGTAATTTCGAAGCCAATGAAGCCAATTCTTGGCTGGCTTGCGCATTTTGTTGCGAGCTTTCGCTAACCAGTGAAATGCTACTACTAAATTCATTAATATTACAACTTAGTTCGTTGGCAACAGTGGTCTGCTCATCTGTTGCAGTGGATACTTGGTTGTTCATATCGGCAATAAGAGCCATTTCTTGAGTAATTTCAGAGAGTAATTGTGATGAGCGCTCGGCGTATTCAACACTTTGTTTGGCACTTTCGTCGGCATTGCCCATGGCGGTCACTGCCTGCTGCGCCATTGCTTGTAGTTTACTAATCATTTCATTAATACTCGCTGTGGCTTTTTGCGTGTTGTGCGCAAGCTGCCTGACTTCATCGGCTACTACTGCGAAACCGCGACCTGACTCACCTGCACGGGCAGCTTCAATGGCGGCATTTAACGCAAGTAAGTTCGTTTGTTCTGCAATACCCTGGATCATCATCACCACTTGATTGATATCAGTTGATTGTGTGTTTAACTCATTGATTAGTTTTGTATTCGCATTAACGACATGTGATAAGCGGTTTATTGCATCAATATTTTCCTGCACAGATTGCTGACCCTGTTTGGCTGTTTTATCTGTGTGAGTTGCTTTTTCTGACGTTGATAATGCATTGGCGGCAACTTGCTCAATCGCACTACTCATTTGCGTAATGGCAGTTGCAATCATCGCCGATTGATGTTCTTGCTCTGTGGCTGTGCTGGCTACTTGATCACTAATTGAGTTCATTTGTTCAGCCGCAGATGAAAGTGTGAGTGTTGCGCTCGTTACATCATTTACTAAAGTATGAATGCGTTCCATCATGGCATTAAAGTGATGTGCTGCTTGGGCGATTTCGTCATTACCATGGGTTTTGGCGCGCAGACGTAAGTCGGCATTCTCAGAGATAGAACCTATCGTTTCACTCAGAGATAACAATGGGTTATGAATAGAGCGGTATATAATAAAGGCAATAGCCAGCAACAAAATAATTAAAACTGTGATAGATGCTGTCATAGCGATACTGACCTGAGCAAAATCTTTATCTGCGGAGTTTTTAAACTTGTTAGCCTCATTGATTTGTAAGTTTATAAGTCCTTGATAACTTTCACTGAGTGGGTCAAACACATCATAAAGACTTTTTACGAACACCTTGTTAGGTACTGCTTTAAGTTGGTCACTTTTAACTTGGGTTAAAAACGTGCTGAGTTCGCTTTCGACCACACTGAGGTTCTTTTCAACTATATTTACTAGGCGCTGCTCTTCTGTGGTGAGCTTGGTTCCTAAGTAGCTTTTCCATTTGTTGTCAGCGACTTTTTTTGCATTTTCAACGGCGGCTAGAAAGTCAGTTTTTGAAATTTGCTCAGCGCGGTATTTATGAAATAAATCAACAATGCTAACCGCGTAATTGTCCGATACTGTTTTTATCTGCTCAAGAGGTATGACTCTATCGTCATACAAACTGTCGATGCCTTTTATCAAGTTCGACATAATAGACATTGTAAAAATAGATGTGATCACAAAAACTGTAACCGGTAACAAAGCCAATACGGCTAATCGCGTACGAACGGTATAGTTATTTAACATGAGCGTGCAAATTTTTGTAAGGACTTAGTATTAAAATTAATAGATAAATGGTTTTAAGCAAATTTTTGCAATTATTTTGAAGCTTTTTATCTAGGTAGGTATTTCATCTTTTAAATAGTTATGAAGCGTGCTTAACGCTAGTCAAGTTAACAAAGCCAGTATTTACACTGGCCTTGTTTTGTACCTACTTTTACATTAATGGCCTCGGTTAGGCAATTGTCTAGGCATTTGTCTTTGTGTATTGCGGCGCATTTGTTGGCGCTGCATACCTTGCTGACGTGCTCTATTTGCTTGATTTAATTGCTGCATACGATTTTGCTGTCTGTTTTGCGTATGCTGGCGTTGCTGCAATGTTTGCCTCGCTTTACTTTTATCTATGCTTTGTAATTTATTTTGCACTTGTTGGCGGTCAATGTTTTGTGACCGATCTTTGATTTGTTGCTGTTTATCTCTGGGTAATGTTTGCCATTTACCCTCTACACGTTGTTGCCATTTATCAGCATCATGTTTGAGCACGTTACCCTTTTGATCAGCGAAAACATTATTTGCCTTATCGCGTTGGCTAATAGCAGTTTTTAAATCGCGTTTAACCTGCTGTTTTGAGGCAAGACGAGATTTACTTTGATCGCGCTTATAAATATTAAGTCTTGGCTGTTTATTAAGATGCCCCGGTTTATGGCCGACATTAATTTTGTTGCCTATATTGATGTTGCCATTATTAATAATAACTGGGCCACGGTAACCACCACCATACCAGCCATTACAACAATGATAAGGTCGATAATGGGTTGGCCAACCTACATTCCAATTCATACCTAGATTTAAAAAACCATTGCTCCAACTTAAGCCAAAAGACCAGCCTGTCCAGTTGTTATAGCCAATATTAAAGCCCCAAGTCGGTGGGCGAGGGTAGTAGTAGCCACCGCCCCAGTATGGCGGGTAATACCAACCTGTTCCATACACTGGCACGCCATAATATGGGTATGACCACATGTAACCTGGGTAATAACCGACGTAAACTACTTCAGGGGTTGACTCGTAAATATCAACATATGTCACGTTGTATACAGGAGAACTTGGAGGAATTTTTGCTATGTCGTCTTTTGGAATGCTATCAGCAACAAGCCAAGGCCCTTGTGCGGAGTCTGCCTTAAACCACACCGCATTATCGACAGCATAATATTTGCCTTTAATTTGCAGCACTTGTGCATCGGTATTAATGGCATAAGAAACCTGCGTGCCTGGGATCCGTTCAAACTTAGGCTTGCCATCATAATACACAGTCAAACTGGTGTCTTTACGGCTGATAGCCGCTGTTTGAGGCACTTTAGCATCTAATACAGCCTCGTCAGCTTCTTCAGTACCAGCAACCGAAACTCTGAGGCCACCTAAATCTGATTCAGGTGGAATATTGGCAAAGCTCTCTGGTAACTCATCACCACGTACAAATGTCCATGGGCCTGTTTGCTGTTTAGAGCGATACCAGCGCCCAGATAACAATACGTACATATTGTTAGTTTGCATATCACGCAGCCATGGGGTTTCTGTATTAAACACATACATGAGCTCGCCACCGGTTAGGCTTTTCCATTTAGCTTCGCCATCTGTTGCAATGAGCTCGGTAGGTTTAGTTGCCACAACAATGGCTGGTGGCGCAATAAGACTTGATGTTTCCGTATCTTTAGGGAGCATTTTTACAAGTTCAGCCGGTGGCGACTGAGTATATTCATAAGGCCCTTTGGCTTGTTTTGCCTGATACCAAAATTGCCCATCGGTGAGATAACAAAGTTTGCTTTTGCTATCTTTAATCACTGTCATGGCGGTGTTTAAAGCGCGCTCATATTGGCTGTTTTCAATTTTACTAAACTTAGGTTCACCATCAAAACTAAGTAAAACTGACAATTGCTCTTTGAAAATAATCGCCGGAGGATCGGTTTTTAATTGCGTTAAACTTTGTTCTGCTGCTTCTGCACTTTCCAGGCTGGCGGTGAGTTGCGAAAGAGAGGTTTCGAATTGACTGGCTTTTATTGCTTCATTAACGACAGCAGTAAACTGTTGTTCTCCAGCATCTTTTGATTCAGGCCAGCGTACATCGGTGACAGTCATATTGCGAACGGTGACGGTATCATTTTCGCGGTCAGTATCTAATTTAGCGGTAAACCAAAATACGCCAAACACAGCGTCATTGCCTGAAACCGAAAATGACATTGCTGCACGGGCTGTTAAAGTATTACCGTTTAGTTTCTCGGGTTGTGGTTGATAAACTATAAGTGTGCCTTGTGATGTTTGCACTTGTTGCGGCCACTCAATAGCTTGGCTATAAAATGAAAATAAGCAGAAAAAAGAGAGTATTAAAACCCTGAGGGCAGTAATAAAAGGCAGGGGGAGTTTCATGGTCAATCCTTGGCTAACATAACTATTTAAAGTATAGCCAATGACATCGAAAACGCTTGAAGATTGTTCCTTTTTTAGTGTATTAGTTCATATAGGGTATTAGGCAATTTGAGTTAAAAAATGTGCACCCGCATTTAAGCCCATTTCATAACCCGCACTGAGTTTTTCAAATGATTTTGTTGTTCGACCAACAGCAAAGTTAGGTGGCGGTGCAATAATATTAATTTTACAATCGCTTGGCGGGTTGGTAATAAAATCAATACTTTGATTGTAATTTTCTGCGCGTCTGAGGGTTGCTTCAGCTAATGCTGGGGTTCTCTTATAAAGACGCTTTACAAGCCAAGGCGCTTTAGCTGGCTTTTTCTTATAGCCAAGAGGTTGAGATAAAATAACGGTGATTTCTTTATTACCCATCTCGTATGCTTTGCGAATTGGAATAGAATCAGCGACGCCGCCATCAGTGAGTTGTAAATTGTCGATAATGGGAAATTCTCGATAAGCAATAGGGAGAGCACATGAGGCTTTTAATTGCTCTTCAAGATGAGCTGCACTAGCTTTTAAGTACTCTGCTTGTCCAGTTTGTATATTGGTTGTAACAATGTAAAACTCACTGGCTTGCTTTTTGAAGGTGTCGAGATCAAGGCGAATATCACGGATGGTTTCTTGCCACAGCCAGTCTAAATCAAACAGGTGGCCACCTTTAATAAAACGAACAAAATCAATAAATTCAGGTCGGCAAGAGTAATCGGTAATCACCGCATGGTTACGTTTGTATTGGGCGCACAAATAGGCGGCAATGTTTGTGGCTCCGGCAGAAACACCATAGCATTGATTAAAAGGTTGGTAATTGGCTTCAATAAAGGCATCCAATACGCCAGTGGCAAAAATACCACGCATTGCGCCACCTTCTACAACCAGTGCCTTGTTATTGTTCATTTTCGCAACCTTGCTTGTAACCGTGAGTGCTTCTAACCATAGCAAACACGGTTACAAAACTAAATAGAGTTTTGACTCTAACTAAGTTATACCGCTTCTACCCAAAGTACGCCAACTTGTTTGTCGGTCACTTTTACAGTACTACCCGCAGCAATGGGAGACTGACTTTTTAATTGCCATGTAATACCCGAATACTGATGCGTAGTTAACCCTTTATCATCAACATCAGCGTTCACGATAAAGGTAAGCTCAGCAAAATCGCTATGTATTGGCTTAGTATCGGTTTTATCTTGCATGCGTTTGAGTGGTTTCCAAAGCACTACAGCAAAGCCTAGAGTAAACACTATATTGCTCCAAAGCGCGGTGGTGTAACTCGTATCAAGTAAGCCTATATTCATTAATAAGCCACTGGCAAATAAAGATAAGCCTAAAAACAGTAGTACATAGGTACTCATACCCAGTACAGCAACTTCAACAATTAGCGCGATAACACCTATAATCATTAATGCTTCGGCTAAATGAGTATCTAAAAATGCCATCAGCTCACCTAACTTTGTTGCTTTTTATTCAAAGAGTTAATAATAGACATCCCTTGAGCAACCAATGAGCTTGCATCAGTACCACTTTCAGGAAGTAATACCACAGATGACTCACGAGCAATCGCTTCTTTAGCAGCAATAGCTTTAGTTGCTAAGTCGAGTTGAATTGCTTTTTGACCTTGCTCTGTATCCGCTGCTTCACCTACTTTACGCAGTGCATCTGCTTGCGCTTCAGCAACAGCGATAATCGCTTTTGCTTCACCTTCGGCGCGTAAAATTTGCTCTGCTTTTTCAGCTTCTGCTGCAAGAACTTGCGCTTGCTTCTTACCTTCTGCCACGTTGATAGCAGATTGACGATCACCTTCAGACTCTAAAATCTGCGCACGTTTTACACGCTCAGCTTTCATTTGTGCTTCCATGGCTTCCATTACAGAGTTTGGTGGCACAATGTCTTTAATTTCGTAACGTAAAACCTGAATTCCCCAAGGCTCAGAAGCTTGGTTAATCGCGGTAACTATGTTGGTGTTTAACATGTCGCGCTCTTCAAAGGTTTTATCGAGTTCCATTTTACCAAGTTCAGAACGCATCGTCGTTTGCGATAGCTGAGTAACCGCAAACACATAGTCATCAACACCATATGTGGCTTTATACGGGTCAAGCACGCGGAAATACAGCACACCGTCGACGATAAGCGAGATATTATCTTTCGTGATAGCAGACTGAGAAGGCACATCTTGCGCTTGTTCTTTTAAGCTGCGATCAGCGGCAATACGGTCGATAAATGGCACAATAAAGTTTAAGCCCGCTTCTTTGGTTGAATGGTATTTACCGAAACGTTCGATTAACCAGGCACGATTTTGCGGCACAAATTTAACGCTACTTTTTAGTAGCACTAAAACAAAAATTAGAAGAAAGACTTCTACATTTAACAAAAGGTCTAAAATGCTAGAAATGGGATCCATGTACTTTCCTTAATACAGTTAAAATTATTTTGCCACTCAGATTACCACCACAAAGCAAAGCAGGCTAATGATTTGTAATCGGTACTGGTTTTAGAGTTGCCTCATTGTGTTGAGTACAAACCTACGGCTCGTTTAATCGGTAAGTGTATGTTTTATCATATACATATGCTGATCAGCTTGCGCCACAATTTCATCGGCTGTTTCTTGTGTGCCTAAAAACATGGTGACGCCAACACTGGCAGAACCTTTGTAGTTAATATCTTGATGAATAAATTTAATTTCGATAGCGGTTTGTAGTTTATCAGCAACGCGATGGGCGTTGTGTTTGGCTGTTTGCTCATCACGACCTAGGCCTTCTAGTAAGACTATAAATTCGTCGCCACCAATGCGGGCTAAACAGTCTTTCTCGCGCACAGCGGCTTTCATTCTATTGGCAATTTCAACAAGATAAGCGTCGCCTGTATTGTGGCCATATTGGTCGTTTAATTTTTTGAATTTATTGAGGTCAATAAATATTACAGCACCATAACTTTGGTCGCGCTTACTCATTTCTAACGCAAGTGATAAGCGAATATAAAAATAGCGGCGATTTAAAAGTTCAGTTAAGGGATCGGTAGAGGCAGCATAGAGGAGTTGTTGTTCATGGTATTTTCGTTCAGTAATGTCAGTTGCAATGCCTAAAATGCCAATTACTTTGTTTGGCTCTGAGTCACAAAAAATAGGGGTTTTTACTTCCCAAAAAATAAACGTGTGCCCACCTGGAAAAGTCAACTCAACTTCTTCTCGTGTTCGCTCTCCTCTGAGTACTCGTTTATCGATTTTTGCGAGTTTTTTGGCATCTGGGCGAGGGAAAAAGTCGGTATCGGTTTTATATTGTAATTCTTGAGCAGAACATGCAAATAAGTCTAGAGTCAGTTTATTTGCATAAACGTAATGTCCGAGTTCATTTTTTATATAAACGTATGCGGGTACGTTATCGAGTGCAAACTTTAACTCAGCAATATGCACAGGTAATTTAGTTGTATTAAATTCGGCCATAATATGTCCCTATATAACAAGCCATAAATTGATAGTGGACGAAAAAATCTTAATAAACAAGACTAACCACAAAGATAAAATTACAACTAATGATTTAGGTATGATTTTGAAAAGTAATTAAAAAAATAATAATGAAGATGGTTGATGAACTTTGTTATTAAGTTTGGTTAGCTATTTTTAAGTATCATTATTTTTTAAACTATTGTAGTGGTCACTTTTGGCTTTTTTACAGATGTTAGTAAGGCTGTTTTTGTATGCTGAGCGCTAAATAAATTACAAACATTGATAAATCGCTCCAGAATTGCCATGGCAGCATTATTGATTATTGTGCTAGCAATTAAAGTAGCGAGGGTGTCATTATGTAAACCAGCCTCCACTTAAAAGTTCATTTGTTTTTTGTCATATAAGCATGATTTTGGCAAAAGCAGCCCTATTATAGCCATGCTATTAATGTGTAGGGTGTTTCCTTACTCATCGTAACCGGGGCTTTTGCTATTTAATAAGCGTAACAAGGCAGGCCAAGCAATTGCTCCACCCAGTCCCTTAGTGGCAATTTCTGTTTGCCCTTTGATACCATCAATAATCGCGCTAGGTACTTGTACGAGTTGCTCGGTATTTTGTGAAGTACGAGTTTGTACAGCGCATGCAGCTTCAAAAACATACATAAACAAAAATGCATCAGCGACCGTTTTACCTACTGTTAATAGGCCATGATTACGTAGCATTAGAAAGTTATTCGTGCCTAGGTCATTCACTAAACGGTCTTGCTCAGCAGGGTTAAGAGCTATGCCTTCGTAGTCGTGATAACCCAAACCTGAGTGCACAACAACAGCTTGCTGAGAGATAGGCAATAAGCCGTCTTTGTTTGCAGACACCGCCGTGCCATTGAGTGAATGGGTGTGAATAACGCAATGGGCATCATCACGCGCCATATGAATACAGCTATGGATATTAAACCCCGCAGGATTAACAGGGTATTCACTGTCATGCAGCTTATTACATTGTTGATCTACCTTGATGAGACTTGATGCCGTAATTTCGTGAAACATCATGCCATATGGATTTATCAAAAATTCGTTGTCTGTGCCGGGAACACGCATTGAAATATGGGTAAAAATTAGATCATCCCAGCCATATAAAGCAACTAGGCGATACGCGGCAGCTAGCTCAACACGGGCTTTCCATTCTTGCTCTGATACTGTGTGTTTTATAGTCATGGTTTTTTCTAAAATGGTACTTTGCGAACAATAATGTCTTTAAACATTACCCAATCACCAATAAAGCTATAAAAAGGGTGCGTAAACGTTGCTGGACGATTTTTCTCAAAGAAGAAATGACCAACCCAAGCAAAGCCATAGCCCACCACCGGGCATAAAATTATCCAGCTATATTGCTGCTGATAAATAGCGGCAAACAAAATTGCCAAAACAAACCAACTGCCAATGAAATGTAAGCGCCGACAGACTTTATTTTTGTGTTCTTGTAAGTAATAAGGGTAAAACTCTTTAAAACTCGCGAACTCGCGTTTACTTGCTACAGTGCCCATATTGCTGTCTCCGTTGATAATAACATGTTAACAATAGGCTTTTATTATTTTGTTTACTTGATAATATAGGTCATTAAATTGTTTATTTGGGACGCGAATGAGAACCTTATCAAGTTGGTGGCTCCGCGCTATGGCTGAATCGTTTAAATGGCAGGGCTTACCAATCAATGAGTTGTTTGCAGGAGCAAATATTCCTTTAGCAGAATTAAGCAGTCAAACAGCCCGATACCCACAAGCCAGTGTTAGTTCGCTTTGGAAGCAGGCGCAAGCGATGTTACCAAACACTCATTTAGGTCTTTATGTTGGCAGTAACATGAATGTGCGCGCTATTCCGGTGGTTGGTATGGCTATTGTTCAAGCAACACAGTTACTGAGTGCTTTTCGGCTTATATTGCGTTATCAAAAATTAATGGGCGACACACATAATGTGTCACTCATCGATCATGGAAGTGAGTATGAACTTCGCTTTAACTTTAGTGATGGTGAGCGCGATATGTCGCTGCTAAGCTACGAAGCACCGATGGCGTTTTGTTTAAAAATAGCGCGTACTGTAAAGGGAAAAGAGTGGCACCCAACGCGAATTTGCCTAAAGCGTAAAGAGCCACACAGTGAAATTAATGAACACTTTAACTGCAAAGTTGAATACGGCTCGCATACCCATAGCCTATTTTTTAGTGAAGAAACCGATAGTAAACCTGTGTTATCAGGTCAGATGAAACTGGTGACGCAAACCAATGTAACTCAGGTGCTGAGAATTTTACTCGAGGAGCATTTAATTCAAGGGCAAACCAACAGTAAAGCAATGGCAAAAGCACTTAATATGAGTGAAAAAACGTTGCAACGCCGACTTGCAAAAGAAGGCACAAGTTTTAGTAAAGAACTAGCAAGTTTAAGGCAGCAAAAAAGTGTTTCATTATTAAACGAAACTGATCTGTCAGTAACAGAAATTGCCTTTTTATGTGGCTATTCAGAGATTAGTGCATTTCATCATGCCTTTAATCGCTGGTATGGTATGTCGCCAAAAGTGTACAAGCAAAAAATGGCAATAATAGCTGAATCATAGTTAGTGCTACTTTGATCTAGTTGATGCCTGTCAGGTATTACTTTAATTATTAAATCGGTACAAATTGGTGTTTGTTCCGATAATATTTGAGTTTGATAACTATTTACCAAAAAACAATAATAAAAGCTTAACTAGCAATTGCTTAACACGAATTTGTTAACTAAAATTTCAAATAGGACGCAAGGATGATCTGAAACTAACCCCCCCCATTAAGTATGAGGCTGCTGAATGCGAAACTTATCGCTGCGTACTATTTTTATTAGTTTTGTGTTAATTGCATTGTTTGTTGTCACTGTGGTTAGCGCTTTAATCAATACCAGCCAATTTTCTCGGCTTTATTACCAACAAACAGAAAAGCAATTATTGCCTGACGCTGTGGGTAAAGTGGCTGCGGAAGTTGATGCTCAAATGCGTTACCCCATCTCTGTGTCACAGTCGTTAGCCGAAAATCAAATTTTGCATACTTGGATGACCGAAGGCGAAAAAAGCTCGCCTATTCATCAACGTGTAATGGCGTATTTTGCAGACTTACAAAGAAAAAGCGGTGCCTCATCGGTGTTTTGGGTGAGTAAAAACTCAATGAGTTATTACACGCAAGAAGGCTTTTTTAAGTCTATCTCTAAAAATGAACCAAGAGACAGTTGGTTTTTTGACTTTATCAGTTCAGATAAACGCCAAGCGCTCGCATTAGATGTTAGTGAGCAGGGCGGACACCTCACTTTATACGTGAATACTTTAGTTGAAATAGCTGGGCAACGCCTAGGTGTTGCAGGGCTTGGTTATGATATTTCAGATATTTCTAGCATTGTCACGTCGCGTAAAATTGGCGAGCAAGGTTATTTATTTTTAATTGATGATAGCAAGCGAATTATTGCACACGCAAATGATGCTTATATTGGTAAACAAGTTACCAGTGTGGCTTCATTAAGCACATTACAAGATTTTCTGAGTAGTAAACACACTGGCTTTACACTATCGCAAGTCGAGCTCGCAGACGAAGATGTTTACGCTGGTGTTATGCCGATTGAAGGTACTGGCCTTACTCTTGTGGCGATTCAGCCACGCCAAGAGATATCAAGTGCAATTAATACTGTCGTTTGGATGTCGATTATTGTGAGTGTCGTGCTTGCGGGCATCTTCTTAGTGCTGACGCTTTATTTTGCGAATTGGCTCAGTAAGAAAATACGCAGTGTTGGTGACGAGCTACTTGGTATGGCGGGCCACGGTGGTGACTTAACAAAACGCTTAGATGACAGTGTAGATAATGAGTTAGGGCATCTTGCTAAGGGCTTTAATGCAATTATAGGTAAAGTAGCCGAGTTGGTAGATGAAATCAGTGTCACTGAGCAAGCAATGCGAGAGGGTATTGACGACCTTGCGAACTTTGCCAATAAAACGTTTGTTGCCACTGAAGATCAACGCGCGCAAACAGACCAAGTTGCCACTGCTATTACACAGATGGGACAAACAATTAATGAGGTGTCTGATATTGCTCATCGCACAGCAAGCGACACAGAAGAAGCGGTAAGAGAAACCGTACAAACCAATCAGAGTATGGCTGCCACAGCACAAACTATGAATGAACTAAATGATATTTTGAGTACGGTTGATCAAAGTATCGGTGAATTTGCAAATCAAGCTGCAGAGATCAACTCGGTTGTTGAAGTGATCAATGCGATTTCTGAGCAAACTAATTTATTGGCACTCAATGCTGCAATTGAAGCCGCTCGTGCTGGCGAGCAAGGCCGTGGTTTTGCGGTGGTAGCAGATGAAGTGCGCTCACTTGCGCAGCGCACGCAAACATCAACTTCTGAAATTAGAGAGCAAATTTCGCGCTTACAAAGCTCGTCATTGCAATCACAAGAAGCGATTGCCGAAGGTACGCAAAGTAGCCAAAAAGTCACTGAACTTACGCATGTTGCGGTGTCTGCACTTCAGTCTATACAGCAGAAGTTTGAAATTATCAGTCAAGGTAATCATCAGGTTGCTGCAGCCACAGAAGAGCAAGGTACGGTTGTTGAACATATTAATCAGTCAGCACATGATATTTCAGACAGTGCCATGCAAATCCATAATAATGCAGAACAGCAACAACGCGGTACGCAAAGTTTATTGTCCCGTGCCCAGCACCTTAAAGACTTAGTAAGTCAGTTTAAAGTTTAATTGACTGCTCTTTAAATCAGCCTCGATTAAAAGACGTTAACAACATGTGTTGTTAACGTCTTACTGTTTTTTAGCTTACAAGTGAGTTTTTAGTTTACTTGTTAACTGCTAATTCCTTTCTTTTTACTAACAAATTGCGCAAAAAACTTTCATAGAGAGACTATTAACTAAGTTTTTAGTGCGTTTAAGAGCGCTGCGTATTACAATTGAGACTTTATATCATTACCGCATTTCCAGCTAATAGGTATTTCACTTCTTCATGACAGATATTACAACACACCAAGCATCTAGACGCCGCTTGTTGATTGCTTTAGCTATAACGTGTTCGTTTATGGTTATACAGATTATTGGCGCCTATTATTCAAATTCGCTTGCTGTACTTGCTGATGCTGGGCATTTGTTTGTTCATAACAGTTCTTTATTTATTGCACTTATCGCTTCAAGCATGGCGATTTATTTTGCGAAAAACTTTAACGATGGCTACCAGCGGGCTGAACTTACCGGCGGTTTGATCAATGGTATTTTATATTTAAGTATTAGCTTAATTATTTTGTATGAGGGTGGTGAACGTTACCTTCATCATAACGATGGTCACGATTTACAAATTAATAGTTATTTGATGTCGGTAATTTCTGCTATCGGCTTTCTTTTTCATGGTGCTGCTGCATGGGTTTTATATAAGGGACGTAAAGCTAGTATCAATGTATATGCCGTCTTTTTGCACTCATTTTTTGATTTAATTTCAACTGTTTCAACCTTCTTTGCTGGTATTTTAATTTATCTTACTGGGTGGGCTGAAGTCGATATTATATCGAGTATGTTGATTGCGACCTTTGTGTTGTTTACAGGGGCTAAAGTAATTATTCGTTGCATTCAAGGTTTACTTGAAAACAGAAGTAAATTACCAGATGTGGCTGATATTGAGCAAAGCATAGCCTCTATTGAGCACGTTCAGAATGTACACAATGTAACTGTAATGCGCCAAGATAAAGACATCGTTGTTGGGGCTCATGTCGTGCTAAAACAGCATTGTACCGTTGAAAAGCACGATGAAGCGTGTCGCTTAAAAGTAGAAAAGCTATTACTTTCACGCTTTAAAATCAAAAAAAGTGTGCTGCAAATAGAAAGCCATGAGTGCCATTATGTTAATTAAAGTGGCAAAAAGTTTAATTTTCTTTTAATTTAAAGGTATCACTATGAAGTTAGGATACCTTTTTTGCTTCAAAATAAGTCTTCATATTTTAACTTTTTAGCTGCACTACTGCTTGGTTGTATTGCTGGAGTTGTTAATTTACTGCCAATTTGGTTTCTAGATAGCTCAGAATTTATTCTTGGCCAGTTTTTTGTGATCTTAAGCTTACTGCTGCTTGGCTGGCGGTTTGCAATAATCACTTTCATTTTAAGTACAGGGTTTATTTTTTACCGTTGGGGGCATGCGTGGCCTTCCATTGTATTTGCCTTAGAACTGATATGTTTGCAGTTGTTTTGCTTATCAAAATCGCGCCCAGTTTTTTTAAGAGGCATGCTGTTTTGGTTTGTGATTGGTCTGCCGCTACTTTGGAGCTTTGGGCATTTCTTTTTAGGTTTACCAATCCTAACTATTGCCATTGCGCTTGCTAAATACTGTTTAAATGCGGCTATCTACTTATCTGTTATTGATTTATTGAGCTTCTTTTTTAGCCGTTATTCATGGCACAAACACTATTCGTCTTTATACAAAATTCTTAACTATGTTGTGACCTTATTGGTAGTGTTGGTGGTTATTTTAACCTCAATAGTACTAACCAATAACCATTATTCACGTATTGAGTACGAGATAAATGAGCAGTTAAAAGAGAAAGCGAAGGAAATTGCACGGATGATTGATGCTCACCTCGATCATCATAAAAAAGGCTTGGTATTAACGGCTCGAAGTATTGCCAATGGTGTTCCTCGGCAGATTGCGCTTGAAAATATGGCTAACTTGTATCCTGACTTTCGAACGCAGATCATTGCTGATGCACTGGCCAATGTTACTCATTTTTACCCACAATCGTTAGCGATTAGTTTGCAGCAATCAAACATACGCCCCAATGTGGCTGATCGTGACTATTTTATAAATGCACCGAATAATAAACTTGGTTATATCTCAACAATTTTTAAAGGCCGTGGCTTTGGCTCTTTACCGATTGTTGCAGTATCAGCTCCGATTTATATTGAAGACACCTTTACAGGGGTTGTTGAAGGCTCACTGATGTTTGATTATTTTGCAGGCCTCAGACCAAGCCTATTTAGTCACCAGGGGGAGCTATTGATTTTAGATCCCACCAATAAAGTAGTATTTAGCACCCTGGATGATTTTAAAGAGTTACAACAATTAACTGACGATGAGATAGACTCGTTTGCTGATGAAGCGCGTTTTAAAATGTTTGATGCGGAAGATGAGCAACAGTATTACGCTAGGGAAGCTCGCTCTACTGAACATAATTGGATTGTGATGACCATGCTTAATCGCAAACACGCAAACAATGTTGCTGTGAGTGCATGGGGTCAGTCTTTAGTAATGGTTTTGTTCATTATTTTATTAACTAGTGTATTTATCACTCAGTTAAGTCGCTGGTTAATTGCTCCAATTGAAAAGTTGGCTGAACAAATCGATAAATTTGAACCTGAACGTGCAATCACTGATACCGACTTACCAGAAACCTGGCTCGAGGTAAGTCGTTTGCAGTCTCAGTTTTCGAGTTTAGCAAACAAGCTTGTGCTTAATTTTAATCGCTTACATCAAGCGAACCATGAAAACGAATTATTAAATAATAAATTGACAGATTTTAATTCTCAGCTCGAGCAGCAGGTTAATGATAAAACAAACGAATTAGTCGAAGCTGTGCGTTTAGCGAATCAGGCTAACCGCACTAAATCTCAGTTTTTAGCAAATATGAGTCACGAAATTCGTACCCCACTAAATGGTATTTTGGGGATGACTCAACTATTGTTAGAAAATCCTAATCTGCCAGAAAGTGAGCGCGATGAGCTGGCAATGATACACCAAAGTGCAAATAACTTACTGTTGATTTTAAACGATATTTTAGATTTCTCTAAAATTGAAGCTGGTGCACTTAAACTTGAAAATCGCGCTGTTGAGGTTAAATCGTTACTTGCTCAGTTAGCTAAAATCTTTAGCACTACCAGCGTTAAGCCAGGGGTTCAATTTAACCTTAGTATTGCGGATGATATCCCTGATTATATCCGTTTAGATCCACTCAGATTTAGCCAAGTCGTCAACAATATCTTGAGTAACGCTGGCAAATTTACTGAGTTAGGTGAAATAAACATGCACTGCCAAATGGCAGATAATGCACTAGAAATAAAAATTCGCGATACAGGTATAGGTATTTCAGCGGATCAGCAAGTAAAATTATTTACTGAATTTACCCAAGCCGATATATCCACCACCCGTAAATATGGAGGTACTGGGTTAGGACTAACCATTAGTAAGCGCATTATTGAGCTTATGGATGGAGAACTCTCTTTAGTGAGTCATGAAGGTGAGGGAAGTGAATTCACTATTGTCGTGCCTGTGACTGAAAGTGGTGCAGAGGAAAAGGCAGAGCAAAGTATAGACAAGCCAATTCTAAGTGGCATTAACGTATTAATTGTTGAAGATAACCCTGTAAATCAAATTGTGCTGGAAAAGATGATGCAGGACACCCTGTGTACTATTAAAAAGGCCAATGATGGTTTAGAGGCGCTTAAAGAGCTTAAAAGCTTTACAGCAGACATTATTTTGATGGACTGCCAAATGCCGCACATGGATGGCTATCAATGTACACACGAAATCAAACAAAACCCTGCGCTTTATGGCGAAGCAATCATTATCGCTATTACGGCGAACGCCTTTGAAGATGATCAGAAACGTTGCCTTATGGCGGGCATGGATGACTTTATCTCTAAACCAATTAACAAAGATGAGCTATACCGATGCCTAAATAAATGGCTTAAAGCGCGTTTAGTCGATCAATAACTGCCTGAATCGTGCTTTCTGCTATTAGGTCATCGGCCAACATGGGTTTGGCAAAATAATAACCTTGTAAATCTTCGCAGCCCATTTCGGTTAAGAAGCTGATTTGCTCACTGGTCTCAACCCCTTCAGCTATACAATATAAACCTAAATTTGATGACAGCGCATGAATGGTTTTAATAATTGATTCATTACTCTTATCTTGGCCGATATTGCGCACAAAGCTTTGATCAATTTTGATCACATCAATCGGGAATTGGCTAAGGTATGTCAGTGACGAGTAACCTGTACCAAAGTCATCAAGTAAAAGTTTGAAACCAGCATTTTTAAGTTTTTGCAGTTGCTTTGAGGCTTTCTCTTTATCTTCTAAAAGCGTGTTTTCTGTAATTTCAAGGCGCAGCTGAACAGGTTTAACCATATGATTATTTAAAATCAGTAGTAAGCGTTCAGTTAAGTTCGATTTTAAAATGTGCGTTGGCGACAGGTTTAATGACAAATAAAACTGTGGATTAGCACGAAGCATTGGTAGCAGCTCTGTTAGTGCTCTATCAAGTGCTTGCTCAGTCAGCGCATCAATTAAGCCAATCTCCTCGGCAATAGGGATAAACTCTGCTGGTGATACAAAACCTTGTTCGTTCTTCCAGCGCATTAAAAGCTCTACGCCGTTTATTTTTTTAGTTTTGGCATTAACGATAGGTTGATAATTATTAAATAACTCATCATCTTTAAAGGCATCTTTTAAGGCATTTTCAAGTAATAGCTTTTTGGTTAGCTGGTTATTCATTTGCTCCGTGAAATATTTAAAATTGTTCCGGCCAGATTGCTTTGCGTGCATCATGGCTATATCAGAATTTTTAATTAAATCATCTGCAGTTTTTGCATCAAATGGGTAAAGAGCCACACCAACACTTGCAGAAATATTAATTGAAAAATCGTCGATAATGACTTTGCTTGCTAGCTCGTCAGTTAACTTTTTAACCAGCTCACTGAGAGTTTGTGGCGAATGTAAGTCTTTAATAAGGACTAAGAATTCATCACCACTTTGGCGGCCTATAACCGCGTTTTCGGGTAAGATCAGGCTTACTCTTTGTGTTATATCACACAGTAATTGGTCGCCTACAGCATGACCGAATGAGTCATTAACCGGTTTGAATTTATCTAAATCTATAAACAGCAATGCTGCGAGTTTATTGTGCTTTTTAGCATTACTTATGCATTGACTAATTTTTGAATGCATCAGAGTTCGATTTGGCAGCCCTGTGAGTGGGTCATAATTCGCTAAATAGCGTAAATCGTCTTCAGCGCGTTTTTGCTCTGTTAAGTCAGAAATAACAATCACATAATAGCTAATTGTGTGGTTTTCTTTGGCCACGGCAGTAACACTTATATGAACGGGATGTGCTGGGCTTTTTAGAGTGCGAATAACAGCTTCTGTTTTCCAGTTCTGTTTTGGTTTAAGTGTTTTTAATACATTGATATATTCAATATATTTGCTTCGACCAATTGCAGCAATAAAGTCGCTGCTAGTTAGCTCTGCAATATTGTTTGGCGTAGCGAATGCTTCACCAAAGCTGGCATTAGCAGAAAATGGTTTAAGTTGATTGTCTAAAATTAATAACCAGTCATTTATTTGTCCGAACGCTTCTCCGAGCACACTCGCCTGCTGTGCATTAGCGCGCTGTTCAGTAATATTGGTATAGATACCGGTAATTTTTAGAGGACGATTAGTTTCATCAGTTGCAACAATGCGGCCAATATCTTCGTACCAAAGCCAACCCCCATTTTTATGTTTTAACCGGTAAGTAATGTTCCATTGTTCATTATTAGTTTGTTTACAAAAGATTTGCCACTGGTTAGTAACATAATTGTGATCATGTGGGTGAACTAAGTTTATAAATTCTTTAAGGTTTATACCATCTTTGTACTCATCATAACCAAGTTCAGCAGAAAAACGTGTCGTTCTTAAAAATTGTTCTGCAAGGTTTATTTCCCAAACGCCACTTTTGGTGCTACTCAAGGCAAGTTCAGTTTGCTGCTGTGATTTTACTACTTCTGCGTGAGCGCGTCCTATCATTTGTTGACGAGCACGATATTGCCAAAAGATGAAAAATAAAATAACTAAGACGATAATAACATAGCTTGTAACGGCAATAGGAGATGACCAAGGTGCATGTGCAACATTAAACCTTAGTTGTCTAGTTGAAGATATTGCATCGTTTAATTCTGTTGACGATGTTACCGATAAAACATAATCACCTGGTGGCAATTTAGTAAAGAAAACTTCGTTGGTCGTTAGCTTGTTGTATTCAAGTGACGTTGGTCCATCAAGGGTCACTTTATACGATGTTTTATCTTTATTAATAGTATCAAAATTAGAAAAGGTAACAGCCAAGCCCATATCTTCAGAAGTGATCTGAAGAGGCGTGTTTATATATTTGTAGGGGTGGTAGTTGAGCTCACGCGATAGTAACGACACATTGGTGATTTCGGTATTTATATTGCCAGCCTCAACAGGGGATGATAAAAAGTCCTCCGGTGAAAGTAAAAGTACGCCACGTGTTGTGCCAAATGCAAGTTGTCCATTATGTAATGTAGTGTCGGAATCAATGTTAAATTCATTTACGGTTAAACCATCACGAATAAAATAACTGTCAAGTTCTAAAGAGCTTAAATCAAGTCGGTAAAGGCCATTTTGTGTACCCAGCCATAAAAATCCAAAGCGATCGATTTGCAATCCAAAAACAGATTTAGCTTTCAACCCTGATTGCATATTAATGCGATGTTTAACCTCATAAGTTTTAGCATCAATGCCGATAAGCCCTTCATCTGATGAACCAAGCCAAAGAGTGTTATTATAATCTATCACCCAGTCATCAATAGTATAGAACGCTAATGGGTTATAGTTTTCTGTTTGGTATATAAGTGTCAACTTTTCAGTCTGCTCATTGTAGCGATACAACTTGCCCGACATACTGAGTACATACTCGTCGGGGTAATCGGGAAGTGGCTTTAAAAAACCATGAGCATTAACTATGTCGACTTGTTCTTTTAATCCTTTAATTGTGACAAGTTCACCTGTTTTTCCGTTATATTTATAAAAGTTTTGTTCATCCAAAAATGCAAATTGATCATTGCCCATTGCACTAAAGCCCCAGTTAGGGCCGTATTCTATAAGGTGTATGGTTTCTGCATTGCCTTTTAAGGGCGCTAATTTGCCAGTTTGTTTATCAAAAAGTACAAGGCCAATATATTTCATTAGCCATAAATAGCGGTCACTATCGTCAATATTTGCTTCAGCAATACCATAAATACCGTGTTGGCCGTGAAATGCTTTCTCATCGTTGCTCACTAAGAATGGTGTAATCTTTTTAGTTGGCTGGTTGTACTTCATTAGGCCATTATCAGTGCCAATCCAAATCGTATTTTTTTGATCTTGTAATACCGTCCAGATATTATTATTGAAGCTAACTTGGTTGTTTTTTAATTCAATATGCTTGAAACGCCTTGCCAGTGTTGACCATGTAAATACCCCTTGAGAGCGCGATGCAAGCCAAAGCAGCCCAGTTTTATCAACCATCACATCTTGGATTGTATTGTCAGTCATTAAGTACTTACTCTGTTCAAAGTTTAAGATGAACTCAATAGACATAGTTTCGCGATTAAATTCGAACAAGCCTTTTTCAGTGACGATATACTCACCGAACGAGCTAACAGAATAGTCCCAAATATTTAAGTTAGGGATTAATAGTTTTACCTTATCAAACGTCAAACGATTGGCCTTTAGTGGGATATTGAACATTCCCTCTACTGTGCCTACAAGTAAGCCGAGCTCAGTATCGACCTTTAAAAATTTAACGTTTTTATTATCTTCTGTGGTATGTGTTTTATCTGTCAGTGGAATATGCGAGATATGTTCATCAGCAAGATTTTTTGAAAAAAGCCCATCCGAAGTGCCTATATATAAAAAGTTGTCGTGTAAGGTGAGAGCTCGCACGATATGCTCTTCCTTATTGATTGAAAATTCATGCAAAAACTTTTTAGATAGTTTGTTGTATGAATAAACATGCTGAGCAATTGCGAAGTAAAAAAAGTTGTCATCTTCAGTAACAGCTAAAATGGGCGAGAAGAAAACATCTTCTGGATCGAGTTTGCCAGAGTAAATTTTTTCAACTTTCAGGGTTTTAGGATCAATAAAAAAAGCACCTGAGAATTCGGTACTGACAAAAATGTTTCCGTCTTCAGTTTTGTGCATTGCGGTAATTTGCCGCTGATCAAGAATGAACTCTCCAGCAAAAGGCGATACCTGATAACCATCGTATCGATTTAACCCTTGGTAGGTGCCTATCCAAATGAAGCCTAAATCATCTTGTATAATTTTAGTTACACTGCCTTGTGTAAGGCCTTCATCAGTCGAAATTCGCTGCATTTGCAAAGCGTAATTTTGCGCAAACACAGTTGAAGTTAGCGTGAAGAAAAGCAGACTGAGAATCAAAAGAAAAAGTTTAGGCACTGACTGATTAACCCTAAATTATTATTTACGCATAATTTTTAACAAAATATAGCACAATTATGACCGTAAATAACGGTTCTGAAAAGTTAAATTAGTAATAAGGTCTACTTGGTATTGAAATTAAAACCTATGCTATAACTAGTTCAATTGTTATTTATCAGAGAAAGTGATGCGCCATTCATTTATAAGTCAAAAAAATCATGCTTTGTTATTGATTATTGACCTACAAGCAGGGCTTGAGCCGGTTATAAACGATTTTAATCAAGCTGTTAATTACACAGAAAAGTTGATTAAAGCAGCTAAGGCATTAGATATTCCCTATTTATTTACCGAACAAAATCCAACCAAGTTAGGTAAAAGTAGTGAACAGCTTTTACCCTTTATAAATGACAACAATTGCTATCACAAAATACATTTTAGCGCATGCCAAGAAGCGCAATTTAACAATCAATTGGCTGGCTTTAACCGTAAACAAGTGGTGATAACGGGTACGGAGTCACATGTTTGTGTACTGCAAACTTGTTTAGACTTAATTGCCAATGGTTATCAAGTGTTTGTAGTGGAAGATGCCATCGCATCACGTAATGAAAAACATAAAGAGCTGGCGATTAAGCAACTATTGGCAGCAGGTGCTATTATTACATGTACAGAAAGTGTGATATTTCAATGGCTAGAAAAAGCAGGGACAGATCAATTTAGAGCACTATTGCAATTAATAAAGTGAACCATGATTCGCATCAAACCGTATTGGCTCGATTAATTGTGTTTTTGTAAATTATCTAATAATTAAGGCTTTATCTATGACGAGCGTGCGCCGCCTTTTTACTTATTTGTTCCTTCTCTTATTTATTGAGTCTTTGGTTTTAGGCTTCATCTATTCGACTTTGATAACGGGTGTGGTAACCGGTTTATTACTGCTGTCTTTACCGCTTTGGATGCTCCATAAATACCCAACGAGCAAATTAACAGCCCATGTTGTTGCTGCCGGTTGCATGATGTTTTCGTTTTTACACATCCAACAAAGCTACGGCCTCATTGAAGTTCACTTTGAAATTTTTATTTTAATGGCCGTATTGATCATGTTTGTTGAATGGCGAGTGTTCATTACAGCACTTACTTTTGTGGCCGTTCACCATTTGAGCTTTTACTTTTTACAGATAAACGAAGTTGGTTTATACGTTTTTGACCCAGACAGATTGTATTTTAGCACCGTACTTATTCATGCCGTATATGCCATTGTTGAAGCAATTGTAGCGGGTTACATTGCTAAAACCCTCCATCTTGAACGCAGTTCAGGCTTATCGTTAAGTACAACAACAGAGCAGATAATGGCCGACGAAAACAGCATTAATATTAGTTTAAGAGCGGATGATAGACATAGTGAAGCTGTGGCGGGTTTTAACCGCTTACTGGGTTTTGTATCCACTGTGATAGGTGATGTTCAAAGTCAAAGTAGTGTTTTAAAAAATCAGTCTAAACAATTACTTGAAGTACATGACGAATTACATGAGCAAGCTGTTAAGCGTGAGCAGTTATCGACGGATATAGCGCAGTCGGGTGAACGAGTTTCTGAAGGCTTTGCTCATGTTGAACATGAAAGTAATGAGCTGCAAACACAGTTTGAGCAGCTCCATTTAAGTGCAACAGAAGCACTAAATGAAGTAGCGAATACAGACAGTAAAACAGCTGAACTTGCCAATAACCTTCAAGAAGCAGACCAAAACATTAGCCAACTTGTAAGTGCATGTTCGCATATCTCTGAATTACTTAATGAGATTTCGTCAATTGCTGAGCAAACGAATTTACTTGCGCTAAACGCCGCAATTGAAGCTGCTCGAGCTGGTGAGCAAGGCCGTGGCTTTGCGGTTGTTGCTGATGAAGTAAGAAATTTGGCAACACGAAGTAAAAATACTACAGATAAAATAACCAATACACTCGAAAGCTTGATGCAAAATAGCGCATCATCAACCAAGTCGATGCAAGGTAGTGTCGCACTTATCGAACAGTTATCAGCAATTAGCTCACAGATGAAGCTGCAAATTACAGAGATGACAGAGCAGGTTAATGTTGCCGCAAGTAGTTCACAATCGGTTGCACATGTAGTGCAAAATCAAGCGGGGAATACACGTGCCATTGCCGAGAATTCACAAGCCTTAATTGCTAACCAAGCCAACGACAACCTGATGATTGAAAAACTCACCGATCGCGTCCAGTTAATTGATGTAAGTATCGATGTGCTGGAGCAAGGTATTGCTAAATTCAAATAGTAAATGGGTAATAGTGGCAACCCTGGTTTGGGTTGCCTCTGTGGCATTGGCCTTGGTGTTTGCTTACTCTCAACAAGCTAGCACCTTTGATCCAGATAAAAAGCTAGCCACAGCCAACTGGCTACCTGCTTTTCAACAAAGAATGGGGCTTGGCATCACCAATACAGATACCTTGTACATTATTGATGAAAATACCTGTGTATGCTCAACGCGTTCACAACCGCACATAACAAGCCTTAGCAGCTATGCAGCAGAGCAAGGTGTTAAAGTAATAAAACTTAAACCAACATCTGCGGTTGCTGAAATTTTACCCGCTCAACCTGCCGCAGTACTTGTTTCAGAAAATCAACAGCTTGTATATGCAGGGCCATTATCAAAAGGACTCGCGTGTTCAAGTCAGAATGGCTTTGTTGAGTTAGTAATCGCAAACTTACGAGCAGGTTTTAATAGTCGGTTTATTAATTCAGATGCTGAGGGGTGTTATTGTAAAATTAATTGAGCTAGAAAGGTAAGTTAAAGAGGCCAAGTATTTTGGCCTCTGACTCTATAAAATTATTGAATTTGGCCGCGTATCTCACCGTTTGGGTTGGCAGGCGTATGGACATTTACATAATGACCGCCTGAAGCTAATACTGAGAAAATCTCAGCATTTATCATTAAGCCAGTGCTACTCATCCAGCGATTCATATCATCACTGTCTTGAACAAGAGGAGCTAACACAGGGCCATTTTCACCTGCTACGCCGGTATGAATATGGGCTGCACTTGCATCGCTTACACCCGATGTAAGTACTTGCAGCTCAACGCTATAATCGTTTGTATTAACAAGTGCATAACCATCGCCAGATGCATCCGTTGTAACCGCGGGTACTTCTTGTTCACCACTTAGCGGGAAGGTTACAAACACATAGTTATCAGTAAGGATTTGACCGCGTAGTTCACCACTTGGGTTAGCAGGAGTATGCACATTTACGTAGTGGCCACCTGATGCAAGTACTGCAAAAATATCTGCATTAATCATGGTGTTTTCAGGTGTTTGCCATAGATTCATGTTATCGCTTGATTGTTCTAACGCGGCAAGTACGTCGCCATTGGTGCCTATACGACCTGTATGAATGTGCGCTGCAGTTGCATCACTCACACCCTCGGTCAAAGCTCTTAATTCTAGATGGTAATTATCCATATTAACTAATGCATAACCATTTCCTGATGCCATGGTATCGACCGCAGGTACTTCTTGCATACCACTAAGTGGGAAAGTTACAAGCTGATAGTTGTCTGTTAGTATCTGACCTCTAATTTCGCCACCCGTGTTAGCAGGTGTATGCACGTTAACGTAATGACCACCTGATGCAAGTACCTCAAAGATCTCAGCGTTGATCATGGTATTTGCTGGTGTCATCCACATGCCTGCGTTAGTTGTTGACTGCTCAAGTGCAACGAGCACATCGCCATTTGTGCCAATTCGACCAGTGTGAATGTGCGCTCCTGTCGCGTCATCAACACCCATTGTGTTTACCACAAGTTCTAAAGCATAGTTATCCATGTTAATTAATGCATAACCTTCACCGCTTGCATCAGTTTCGACAGCAGGGACTTCTTGCTCGCCGCTTAGTTTAAAGCTCGTAAAGCCATAGTTACTAGTTAGGATTTGCCCGCGAAGCTCGCCGCCAGCATTATCAGGTGTATGAACATTGACATAGTGACCGCCAGAAGCAAGCACTGCAAAAATATCAGCATTGATTTGTGTATTACTTGGTGTCATCCAGACATTGCTATCATCCATTGATTGTTCAAGCGCCACTAATACATCGCCATTAGTCCCGATACGACCTGTGTGAATATGCGCAGCGCTCGCATCGTCCAAGCCTGACGTTACAACAGTAAGCTCTACGCTGTAGTCAGTAGTATCAACTAGGGCATAACCATCACCATCAGCCATGGTGCTCACCATGGGTACTTCTTGATTACCACTCAAGTCAAAGGTCGCAACTGCGTAGTTGTCTGTTAAGATTTGGCCGCGAATTACGCCACCGGCAAATTCAGGCGTATGAACATTAACATAGTGACCGCCGTCTAAAAGTACTGCCAGAGTGTCGCTGTCTATCATGGTGCCTTCTGGCACTACCCAGTCGGTCATTACTTCATCGTCTTGCTCTAAAGTCACGAATACATCACCATTTGAGCCTAATTTGCCGGTGTGGATGTGAGCAGCTGTTGCGTCATCAACACCCATTGTCACTGCGCGAAGTCGTAATTCTGTTGTGGCACTGTCATAAGATGCGTAGCCATAACCCATAGCATCACTGTCATTCATAGGAACTTGCTGATCGCCGTTTAAAACAAACGTGATGATGCTGGTTGTATCTGGCACAATTTGCGCACGAAGCTCACCGTTTGCATACTGTTCAGTATGAAGGTTAATGTACCAATCACCATCCATTAAATCAGCGATTAAACTTTCATCAAGGTCGGTGATTGCGACTTCATACACACCATCGGTAGTGGCTTCAAATGCAAAAGCAACATCGCCATTAGCGCCTAAATCGCCGTCGTGTATGTGTGCTGCGCTAAAACCTTCGACTGAGCTTGCATCAAGCGTTGCACGAAATTGCATTAAACTTTCGTCAAGCTCTACTGTTGCAGTCGCTGTTTGCATTGAATCATTCATTGGCACTTCTTGTTTGCCACTTAAAGTTACAGCATAGGTTTTACTTGGAGTGAATTCTTGAACTGGAGGAGGTGGCGGTGGTGTGATGACTTCTTTGTTATCATCGTCATCGCTACAAGCAGTTACCAGGAGTAGGCTGCTTAATAAGAGTATGTATTTCATCGTTCTTCCTTATATCTTTGTATGTTCGGACGTTACGACGTGTCCATTTCAATAAGGCTTACGGAAGATGTTTAAAATGCGATCAAAAAAGGTTGCATAAAAGTTAATTTTTAATTCTTTAGTATTGGTTTTTGGTGAAATTAAGAATTTAAACTTTTTAGCAATTATTTGAAAATGAATATTTCTAGCAGTTTGAATTAGAGATGTTTGGCTTATTAATGGGTACGAATTATGCATTAGATTTCTTTTCGAAAATTTCTTTGTTAAACGCCAATAAATAAACGATAGGAAAACTATGCAGCTAACTTCGTACACATCCTCATTCCTAAAAGAGCCATTATTAGATCAGCAAAATAAAAATGAGCTAAACCCAGCAAGTGAAAAAGCAACAAACCTTCAAGGCTCTAAACAACAAGAAGCAGGCGTTGATTCTGATCCACAATCAGAAGCTCAATCAAAGACATCACAAACACAACAAGAGCTAGTAGTAAAAATAAAGGAATTACAAAATAAGATTAATAGTTTAAAAAGCAACAAAGACCTAGCTCCAGAACAACGAGAAAGTGAGTTACTAGAGCTTAATAAACAACTTGATGAAGAAATAAATACAGTCCAGCTTGCCGTAAAAAGTAATGTTTCTACGATGATAAACTCTTTGTTTGCTCCTACTTCTAGTAATCACTCTGGTATGCTGTTTAACAATAAAGCGTAAGTTTAAGGCAAAGCGCTTGTTCGCAGTTACTTTGCCAATTGCATATTTATAAGTCCGCTAAATTACATATTTTATAAGTGAGTAGATGAAAATACACATAAAAGTAAATAGGAAGAACCATTTTATGTGAACTGTTATTGGTGACCCACGTTTGGCTGTTCTTATCATAGTGACTGGGTAATCATACTCAACAAGTGTCTTGAAGAGTTCAGGATGTTCTAAGCTCCAGTCATTTAAAGGTATTGAATCACCATAGCGAGTTTTAAAAATAACAGAAAATAGATAGGCACGCCTTGGTTGTGGGTCGTTAATATCGTAGCCGCTTTTGGTGCGTGTAAAATTCCATACGGCCTCAACATTTAGTAAATCTTCTCTTTTAATTGTTCGTGGTTTTCTGTCATCGAATAAAAGTGCGGGCAGGTAAACCTGTTCTTGGTTTATTTTAATTTCGCACAACGGGGATTCATGAATGAAGTAACGCTTATTGGCAATAAACATCTGAATTAAAAAGTAACTGAGATAAGTAATGATCACAGCGGCAATTGCACCTGAACCGGATTGTGTTTTCCAAACAAGGAGGCATGCAATGATGAATATAGCACCAGTGATTAACTTTGCTTTGAATTTCTGCGCTTTAGGTAAAGGGACTGCGCATCTCAAGATAGGTATTTCAGGTTGCACTTTCGTTTTTATGAAAGTCTGAAAAAAGATGGAGTTAAAGTTCTCACGAGTTAATTCAACTGTAGGCGCTTCCATGTGTCCTCGGTTACAGATTAAGTGTTGGATAAAAATAGTAAAAGCATTGCTTTATTACCAACTAAAGGGTTCGTTTTGTTGTTTTATTAAAAATGACTTATTTATCAAAACTAATTACATGAAATCTAGCATGCATTTCAATCTAAAGAATAGCTTATAGCTAGAGCGAAACAATACCTAAAAAGTTAAACATTTTTTCTTTACTCGCCTTGATCTAACTGCCCAAATCATAAGGGAAAATTTTTAGCTGTGTGCCATTTTGGAAATTTCGGTATAAAAGTTATGCAAATATTGCCTATAACACTATTGCGAACTATTACTGTTTAGATTAATATACTGACCATCAAGAGAAATGAGAGTGGTTTGCATTCATGTATATCTGTTTATGTCATGGTGTGACTGATAAAAAAATCGAACAAACAATTGATGATGGCGCAATGACAATGCGTGAGTTATCAAAAGAACTGCAAGTGGGTAGCCAGTGCGGCAAGTGTTGTGGTTGTTGTAAAAAAATTCTTAATCGCAAACTGATCGAGATTGCAGATATTACTGAGCAAGTAGCGTAATTACTTGCTCTTAAGCTTGCTTGCTTAACTATTTTTCCTTCGTTTAATTCTTCTAATTTATCCGCTTACTTACGAGTTTTTATTTGCTTTTAACCCCTTCATTTATTAGGGTTATAACAAAGCAGATACGTGTATCACACGGTCATTGGTAGGAAGCCATGATAATAGACTCTTCAAAATCACTTTTTTGTGTAGTACTTATTTTAATCACTGCGGGCTGTGCGCAGCTACCTTCACGAGAGTCCATTCAACCTAGCTATGCCATTGCAGCAGATACACCCAGCACCATAGGAGATGCAGTGGGTAATAATCATCCTGGGTTATCAGGGTTTTATCCTTTAGCAGATGGGGTCGATGCCTTTGTAGCTAGGTTAGCACTCATTGATTCTGCCGAGCACACCATTGATGTGCAGTACTATTTATACCACAGGCAGCAAACTACCATTTTATTTACGGCCTTTTTGTTAAAAGCCGCAGATAGAGGGGTAAGAATTCGCTTGCTGCTCGATGACTTGTCACAAGCTGACAGTGAGCTTGATTTAGCTGCACTGGCTGTTCACCCTAATATTGAAGTTCGATTATTTAATCCATTTCCTAACCGTCGTTTTAGAGCGCTTGGTTTTGTTACCAACTTTAGCCAGCTTTCTAGACGCATGCATAACAAGAGTTTTATTGTTGATAATCGAATTTTTATCACCGGTGGGCGCAACATAGGTAATGCGTATTTCTCGGCTGAAGATCACTCTGAATTTATTGATTTAGATGTTATGAGTGTTGGCGAGATAGTGCCTGAGGCATCAAAGGCATTTGATTTATATTGGAATCATCAGCTGTCTTTCCCTGTTGAAGACTTGCACGGTGAGCGTGATGAGCAATCACTTATTGATATCACTAAAACCTTATCGACCTATGTTGAGCAAAATCAGCAGAGTAATTACGTTGAGCAATTACGCGAAAGCGCCTTTGTAAAACGCTTATTGCACGATGAAATAGAATTCGATTGGCAAAAGTCTGTGTTGTTTTATGATCATCCCGATAAGGTGATGAACGACGTCAGTGAAAAATCGGCCAATATGTCGCCAATGTTATTTAAAGAAATGGGCGAGCCAAAACAAAAAGCAATTATTGTGTCGCCGTATTTTATTCCCCGTGAGCAGGGCGTTAAATTGCTAACAAACTGGGCTCAGCAGGGCGTTGATGTCACTGTACTCACTAATTCTTTAGCTGCTACCGATGTATCTGCGGTGCATGCTGGTTACAAAAAGTACCGAGAAGATCTTATAAAGGGTGGGGTTAAGCTGTGGGAGTTAAAACCCAGTGACTTAATGGCCATTAAGCGCAAAGCGGGACGTAAAGTAACCGGGTCATCACAGGCAAGTTTGCACGCAAAAACCATGACCTTTGATGATGAAAAGATTTTTGTCGGTACCATGAACCTCGACCCTCGCTCAATTGATTTAAATACCGAGATGGGTGTATTAATCGAAAGCAAAAAGCTTAGCCGCTTTTTGGCCCATTGGGTTGATAATCAAATGCCCGAATATGCTTGGAAAGTCGAGCTTAAAGAGGATGATTTAGTTTGGCTCGACACAGTGAGTAATGAGCAGTTTGATGAAGAACCACAAACTTCTTCTTGGCGACGTTTTCAAGTATGGTTTATTTCGTTATTCCCCATCGAAGATGAGCTTTAAGCCATTCCTTCAGTATTTATACCTAAGCCCAACTTTTTAGTTGGGCTTTTTGTTATCAGCCTTTAGTTGTTAACCATTTCGGGATAAAAAAAGGTATTTGAGCGTACACGTGTAAACCCAATATATTCAAGTGCTTAGCATGCAAAGAAAAAATAAATATAAAAAAATGTTAAAAAAACTGGTTGGACCAATTGATCTATTGTTCATTTTATGACGTAATGTAGGTATTACTATCTGGTCGGATGAGTTTATTATGAGCTTACGTACAAAATTAAAAAAAGTATTACCTAGTATTTCAATTACAGAACAAGAAGCGTTAGATGCGGGTGATGTTTGGTTAGAAGGTTCAATCTACCAAGGTAAACCTGATTTCGATGCACTTCGTGACGTGCCTGCAGCTAAGCTAAGCACTGAAGAGCAAGCATTCTTAGATGGCCCAGTGAAAGAATTATTATCAATGATTGATGATTCTGAAATTCAAAACGGTGTTCATCTTCCTGACTACATTCTTGATTTCTTGAAAAAAGAGCGTTTTTTCTCGCTTATCATTCCTAAATCATTCGGCGGTTTAGAATTCAGCCCTTATGCAAACTCTACAATCGTTGCGACTATCGCGACGAAGAGTTCTGCGGTTGCGGTAACCGTGATGGTTCCTAACTCATTAGGCCCAGGTGAGTTATTGCTTCACTTTGGTACAAAAGAGCAACAAGATCACTACTTACCACGTCTTGCAAATGGTCGTGATATTCCTTGTTTCGCACTAACTAGCCCAGAAGCGGGTTCGGATGCGGGTGGCATTCCAGATATTGGTGTTGTTAAACGTGGTCAGTTCAATGGCGAAGAAGTGTTAGGTTTAGAAATTACCTGGGACAAACGTTACATCACACTTGCGCCAATTGCGACAGTATTAGGTTTAGCATTCAAAGTAGTTGACCCTGATGGTTTACTAGGTGGCAAAGAAAACCTAGGTATTACCTGTGCGCTTATCCCTAAAGATCACCCAGGTGTTGAACTTGGTAATCGTCATGATCCTATGGGTATCCGTTTTTATAATGGTACGACACGAGGTGAAAAAGTATTTGTACCAATGGACTTCATCATTGGTGGTCAAAAGAACATCGGTCGTGGCTGGCAAATGCTGGTTAGCTGTTTAGGTGCAGGTCGTGGTATTTCGTTACCGGCGCTTGGTGTTAGTTCATCACAAGTAGCATTTAAAGGTGCTTCAGAGTACGCAGCAGTACGTGAGCAGTTTGGTCTTGCGATTGGTCAATTCGAAGGCATCCAAGAAAAGCTAGCTGATATCGCAGGTAAAACTTACCTTCAAGAAGCAATGCGTGTATTAACAACAGAAGGTTTAGGCATGGGCTTAAAACCATCTGTAGTTACTGCGATTGCTAAATACCACATGACAGAAATTGGTCGTAACGTGCTTGATTCAGCAATGGATATACAAGCAGGTAAAGCGATTCAAAATGGTCCACAAAACACATTAGCAAGTGGTTATGTTGCACAACCAATCGCAATCACGGTTGAAGGTGCAAACATTCTTACTCGTAACTTAATGATTTTTGGTCAAGGTGTAATGCGTTGTCATCCTTATCTACAATCTATGGTTGAGTCTATCCACAGCGAAGACAAAAATGCAGATAAAGAATTCAATAGCATTTTACGTAAAACAGTAGGCTACAGCGTAGCTAACAGCTTACGAGCTTTCCGTTTAGGTGTATTACCGTTTACTGCGGGTGCTAAATCGTCACTACCCGAAGTACGTGAATACGAAAAAGCAGCGCACAAACTATCTGCAAAACTTGCAGTTTATGCTGACTTCTCGTTATTGGTACTTGGCGGCAAACTTAAACAAGCAGAAATGTTATCTGCACGTTTAGGTGACGTAATGAGCTTCTTATACGCTGCTATGGCATCAATTAAATATTACGAGCAAAAAGTAGCAAGCAGTGAACGTGAACAAGCTGCGCCTTATTTCCACTATGCGACTCGCTTTGCACTACAAAGCGCTGAAGAAGCATTGCATAAGTTCTTAGATAACTTCCCTGCAAGTGGTACTCGTAAGTTTATGCGTTTCATTACGATGAACTACTCAATGAAAATGCCTAAGATCAGCGATGATTTAATTCGTGAACTTGCAACTCAAGCGCAAATGGATACCGCATTTAAAGCGCAAATCACTCACTTGGTTAACCCAATTGAAGGTGATGGTCATTACATCAATGAGCAAGCGTACAAAGCAAAAATGGCGTGCCTTGATTTACTTAAGAAAGTTAAAAAAGCACTGCGTGCTAAAACTATTAAGCCGGGCGTTCGTTTTGCAGAAACGCTTGATAATGCACTAGTTGCAAGTGTTATCAACGAAGAAGAGTACGCAAAACTGATTGATTACAACAAGAAACGTGAAAAAGCGATTCGTGTTGATGAGTTTGACTTTGATATGAACTTACTGGATGACAATGCAAAGCCAGTAAACCCACTTAAAAGTGTGGTAAACGAGTAATTCAACAATGCAAGTCCTGAGCAGTATTAGGACTTTATCTTCGAAAACCCGTGTTTAGCACGGGTTTTTTATTGCCTATAGGCCGTTGTGCCAGTAGCTAATTTCACCTACCATTGCCATCAGTTTATATAAATTACAGAGCGTTATGGATCTTAGGCAATTTGTTACATCTCACTTTTCAAACATTACAGGTTTGCAGCAAGCGGCATCAGTATGGAGCGGTTGCGGTGAGATTATTCGTTGCCAAATGGATGGTACTGCAGCGGTAATTAAAGCGATTGAAGTGCCTAGCCAGATCAATCATAGTCGTATAAAACAAAGTGATTTTGCGCTTGCCAGAAAGCGCCAATCTTACTTAGTCGAATTTAATTGGTATCGGCGTTACGCTAAGCAATTACCCCATGAAGCTGCGGCTATCCACTGCATTGAGGCAATACAAGAGGGCAGTAAGCAAGCGCTGGTGTTTAGTGATTTCAGTGCACTTGGCTACCAGCAAGCAAGTGCTACATACAGCGACATTCAAGCAATTATAAACTGGCTTGCACATTTTCATGCTTTTCATTTAGCAAGCTCTGCTGGTGGACTTTGGCCGCGAGGTAGTTACTGGCATTTAGCAACACGACCCGATGAGCTACAGCGTATGAGCGATTTAAGCTTAAAAGCGCAGGCACACGCTATTGATACTGCGTTGAGTGAGTCACCTTACCAAACGTTAATTCATGGTGATGCTAAGCTTGCCAATTTTGCTATTTTGCCACAAAACCAGCACGTTCTTGGCTATGATTTTCAATACGTTGGCAAGGGAATTGGGGTGATTGATGTGATGTACTTTTTAGGTAGTTGTTTAGATGATGCAGCATTAAAATCAGTTGCAGATGACTATTTAAATCGCTATTTTGATACCTTCACACAAGCACTAAAGCGCTATCAACCGAGTGTCAATCCTGCGCATGTCGTTAGCAGTTGGCAAGCGCTTTGGTGTTACGCATGGAGCGATTTTTATCGCTTTTTAGCAGGTTGGAGCCCTGATCATGCAAAAATAAATGGCTACATGCAGCAGCAATTTGCAACGTACCTAACAAAAATAAAGGAATAACAATGAATAAGCCAATGCGATTTGCCATTATCGGCTGTGGTGCTGTAACCGAACTGAAAAGCGGCCCTGCTTATCAACAAGCAGAAGGTATTGCGCTTATTGGGGTGACACGTCGCGACCTAGAAAAAGCCCATGATTACGCTAAACGCCATAATGTCGCAAAGGTGTTCACATCGCCAAGCGAACTAATTAACGATAACAGTGTTGATGCAGTATATATTGCCACGCCGCCAGATAGCCATAAAGCGTATGCTCTTGAGGTTGCAGCGGCAGGTAAACCTTGCTGTATTGAAAAGCCGCTGGCACCGAGTTATCAAGATAGCCTTGACATTGTCGCAGCGTTTAAAGAGGCTAAACAGCCGCTATTTGTGGCTTATTATCGCCGTTCGTTACCGCGCTTTAATCAAGTTAAACAGTTACTAGAACAAGGTGTTATTGGTAAGCCTCGTCATGTTAGTTGGCATTTAAGTAAAGCTCCTAACGCCCTTGATTTATCGGGTGAGTATAACTGGCGCACAGATCAAAACGTGGCACGAGGTGGTTACTTTGACGATTTAGCCAGCCATGGCCTTGATTTACTTGCCTACCTTTTAGGTGATTTTAATAAGGTGCATGGTTTATGCGCTAATCAACAAGGCTTATATTCAGCATTCGATGCTATTACCGCGCACTGGCAGCATCAATCTGGTGTTACAGGCACCGGGAGTTGGAACTTTGCTTCAGCAAATCGTTTTGATGATGTGATGATTTATGGCAGTGAAGGCGAGCTTAGCTTTAGTGTTTTTGACGAAAAGCCGATTGTGCTTAACAATGCACAGGGTGCACAACAGCTCGTAATTGATAACCCTGCACATATTCAACAATATCATGTTGAAAACATGGCGAACTATTTTCATGCTCAGCAACCCCATCCATCAACTGGTGAAACTGCACTACACACAAGTTGGGTTATGGAGCAGATTTTATCGGCTTAGTGCTCAAACGCAGCATTGAAGGCATTTACTATTTGTGTGTTTTCACCTTCATGAAATAGCGCCATTAGGCGCTCACTAATTAAAGTGCGTACTTTTTCTGTTTTAAGCGCTTTGTCGAACAGCGCGATTGCTTGTTTGCCGACCTCTGTTGGTGAGCAAGCAATATAACCAAACACCGCGGCTTTTTCTGGTTTAAGGCTGATATAGCGAATACTACTTAGATCCTGTGCTCGTTTATAACGGTTACTAAATATAGTTTGATATTCTAAAACGGCATCAATTTTATTTTGAAATAACATTTGTCCGAGCCTTGGTGCATTTCTTGCCCCATCGAGTATGAAAAAATGCTCATCATTTAAACGTACAAACTGATCAATCTCTTCTGAGTATGACCGACCTTTAACTATGCCTATTGTTAAATCGTAATGAAAAATAGCTTGTACTAGTGTGATTGAGTCTGGAATGGTGGGCTTATTAAATACCACTAGCTTATTAGGGGGAAAAGCCATTATTGGGTATTGGCTGAACACAGCATGGGCCTCGCGCTCAGGGGTTTTTAATTTATTATACAAGCAAGCATTATTCATCTTGCTTAATTGCTGCCATTCTCTTAACCGGCTTGCAGGTATAAAGCGCAGGCTGATTTCATCGCCTAGCTCAGTTGCAGCAGCAAGTAAGAACTTGGTGGCTTCATTTTTTGGATTACCATCATCTTGCGGAACAAAATCAGCCATAACTTGAATATCGAGTGTTTCACTGTGGGTAGGTAGGCAAAAGCTACAAAGTAGTATCGAAGTAAGGATAAACGTTTTCATTACTGCAGGGCCAAAAATAAATAAAGTGTTAAAGATTGCCGATACGTGTTGTTGCAAAAAAATTAATATTTGCAATGTCCTGTATGATTTTAGACCAGAACAAGAAATTAATGCAGTGAGTGTGCATTTTTTGCAGTCGAGAAGACTATTTTGCGCTAAAATAGGCGTAATTTATTTCATTTAGGTTCTACTTATGTCTATCCATGTAATTACTCATCCGTTAGTTCAACACAAACTTGGCCTTATGCGCGCACAAGGTATTAGCACAAAAAGTTTCCGTGAGCTTTCGTCTGAAGTAGGTACCTTGCTTACTTACGAAGCAACAAAAAACCTACCATTAGAAAGCGTGCAAATCACAGGGTGGGATGGTTCAACTTTAGATGTAGAGCATATTAAAGGAAAAAAAATTACTGTTGTGCCTATTCTTCGCGCCGGTCTTGGCATGATGGATGGCGTAATGCAATTATTACCTGCTGCAAAAGTAAGTGTGGTAGGTCTTCAGCGCAATGAAGAAACACTTGAACCAGTGCCTTATTTTGAAAAACTAGTTGGCAAAATTGATGAGCGTTTAAGTCTTGTTATTGACCCAATGCTGGCAACGGGCGGTTCAATGATCGCAACTATCGATATGCTGAAAAAAGCAGGCTGTAAAGATATTAAAGTGATTGTATTAGTGGCTGCACCAGAAGGCGTAGAAAAAACCCTTGCAGCGCACCCAGATGTTGAAATTTTCACAGCATCTTTAGACAGTCACTTAAACGAAAAAGGATATATTATTCCAGGCTTAGGAGATGCCGGTGATAAGATTTTTGGCACAGTGTAAGGCGCTCACGTGGAAAATCATCAAACATTTTCGTTAAAAACCATTCTAACAGGCGCGCAAATGCTGTTTGTAGCATTTGGTGCATTGGTACTTGTGCCGTTACTGACAGGCCTTGACCCAAATGTGGCTTTATTTACCGCAGGCTTAGGAACGTTACTGTTTCATGTGGTTACCAAAGGCCAAGTTCCTATCTTTTTAGCATCGTCTTTTGCTTTTATTGCACCCATTATCGCCTCAGTACAAATGTGGGGCATTCCTGCAACAATGGGCGGTTTAATGGTGGCAGGCTTTTGCTATTTTGCGCTTAGCTTGATTGTAAAGTTTAAAGGCGTAAATGCTCTGCATAAAGTGTTACCGCCTGTGGTTGTTGGCCCAGTTATTATGGTGATAGGTTTAGCCTTAGCGCCGGTTGCCGTGAATATGGCAATGGGTAAAGCTGGTGATGGCAGTGCGCAATTAGTTCCTTATGCGCAAGCTATTTGGGTTTCAGGTTTATCATTACTGGTTACGTTAATTTTTGCTGTTTGGGGCAAAGGTGTATTTAAACTTATCCCTATTCTCGCTGGCGTTATTGCAGGTTACCTTGCTTCGTTATTTATAGGTATTGTTGAATTTAGTGCGGTTACTCAAGCAAACTGGTTTGCTGTGCCGGCATTTACTTATCCTGAGTTTAAGTGGCAAGCTATTTTGTTTATGGTGCCTGTGGCAATTGCTCCGGCCATTGAACATATTGGTGACATGATGGCAATTAGCCAAGTAACAGGTAAAGACTATTTAAAGAAACCGGGTTTACATCGCACTTTACTCGGTGATGGCTTAGCAACCTCTGCGGCATCGGTTTTTGGTGGTCCACCTAATACTACTTACTCTGAAGTAACAGGTGCGGTTATGCTTACGCGTAACTTCAACCCTCGAGTGATGCTTTGGACTGCAATCATCGCAATTGTGCTCGCGTTTGTGGCAAAAATGGGCGCGGGATTACAAACTATTCCGGTTCCTGTGATGGGTGGCATCATGATTTTACTATTTGGTTCTATTGCTGTTGTTGGTTTAAATACCTTAGTAAAATCAGGTGAGGACCTTACTGCGCCTCGTAACCTGACTATAATCGCACTGATTTTAGTGTTTGGAATCGGTGGTATGCATATTGGTGGTGACGAGTTTAGTTTGCAGGGTGTGAGCTTATGCGCAATTTTGGGGATTATCTTAAATGCTGTCCTCCCCAAAGCAGTGCAACAAGCTGATTAGAGCTGAATAACTGCTGGAATATTGCACCAAAAAAGCGCATTAAATATGCGCTTTTTTTGTAACTATATAAAAAATAAGGAATTATAAAACTGGTCTACTAACTGCATTTATCTCTATGTCATACTGGTAGGAGCGATTATGCAAGAGGCAAATGTTGTGGATATTACCCCGTTTTTAGCGAAGCATCAGTTACCACTCAAGTATCAATACTTAAGTGAGCAGTTTTTTATACCCCTCGCGCACGATATCTTGAGCGCAAAAATGACCGGCCAACCTATGTTGGTGGCTATCAACGGCTGCCAAGGTTCAGGTAAAACAACTCTCGCTGATTTTTTAGTGACTTGGGTTAATAGTAATACCGAATTTAATAGCGTGTCATTATCAATCGATGACTTTTATTTAAGCCGTGATGCACGCAATGAGCTTGCTAAAGATGTTCATCCTTTGTTTGCGAGTCGTGGGGTACCGGGTACGCATGATACGCAATTAATGGAACAAACCTTATCGGCTTTGTTGGCAGGTAAAATGGATGTGCCACTACCTCAATTTGACAAGCTAACCGATGATCCTGTGCCACAATCGCAGTGGCCTAGTAACCAAAAACCGATTGATATCGTGTTTTTTGAAGGCTGGTGTGTAGCCAGTACACCGCAGCAACCTTATCAACTACAAACTCCAGTTAATGAATTAGAGCAACTAGAAGATGCCGACGGCATTTGGCGTCGCTGCGTAAATAGTTGCTTAGCGAATGAATATCAAAATGTATTCGCAATGGCTGATTACACCATTATGTTAAAAGCGCCTTCATTTGAAGATGTGTATGCTTGGCGGTTAGAGCAGGAGCATAAGTTAATCGCCAAAAAAGGCGAAGGGCAGGGTACTTTTGATGAACAGAGTTTAAAACGTTTTATCTCTCATTTTGAGCGTATTACGCGTGAAAATTTAGCAACCCTCGCGCAGAGTGTAGATGCTTTATTATTGCTCGACACAGAGCGTGACATCACTAAGATGGAACTACTCGCTGACCAAATTGCTCAGCCACTTATTTTTACTGACTTAGACGGCACATTGCTCGATCACGATAGCTACGAATGTGAGGTGATCAAACCATTTTTGGCAAAGTTGAATGATACCGGTGTCAATGTCATTTTTAATACCAGCAAAACCTTTGCTGAAGTCACTGATATTCAAAACGGTTTGGCTCATCATCAACCTTTTATTGTTGAAAATGGCGCGGCTGTTTACATCCCGAAAGACTATTTTAAAGTAAAGCCGATTGGCTGTGATGAATATCAAGGTTATTGGCGCTTCGCTATGACACAAAGTACCGATAAATTGCATGAAGATCTTAAACGATATGCGAGTGATTATAGTCATTGTGTACGCTTATTTAGTCAATTTAGTGCACAAGAAATAGCCGAATTAACAGGGCTACCCGTCGATAAAAGTGAACTGGCTTTACAAAGACAGTACTCAGATCCGGTTTGTTTCTCGGGCAGCGATGAAGAAAAACAAGGCCTGATAGATGCAATGAGCCAAGCTGGCTACGAAGTGCTTGTTGGCGGGCGTTTTATCCATTTAACCAAAGGTAACAACAAAGGGCTTGCACAAAAGTGGCTGTTAAATCAGTTTAAAAAAGCCTATCGCAATCCATTTACTGTGATTGCCCTTGGCGACAGTCAAAACGATGTAGCCATGCTAAAGGCGGCCGATACCGCCATATTAATCAATAACCCTGGCAGCCAAGTTCAATCACAAATACTACAAAAAGCCTGGCAGCTCAGCGAAAAACCAGCCCCTGCGGGTTGGGTTCAAGAAGTTTCTGCGTTAACTATCATCAAAGCGCGTTTTGCAGCAAAACAGGAGCAATCTCATGGCTGATTTCTATCAAAATGGCATTATCACTACGCTACACAATATTGCTGATCGCCCAGTAGAAGAACTAGAAAAAGAGTTGTTGGGCTTTTCTAAACAACGCCCAATGGGCCTTATATTACCCTCGCTTTACAGTGAGTTAGAAGGGCCAGCTTTGCAAAATATTATTGCTGAGCTGAAACATGTGCCTTACTTATCGCAAATAACCATTGGCCTTGATCGCGCCGACGAAAGCCAATATCGCCATGCACTGCAGTTTTTTGCAGAGCTTGATCAACACCATAAGGTACTTTGGAATGATGGCCCGCGTCTACAAGCCCTTGATAAAGAACTTCAAAAGTTAGGTGTTGCGCCACGAGAATTAGGTAAAGGCCGTAATGTTTGGTATTGCATGGGTTATAAACTCGCCACCTCAAAAGTGGAATCAATTGCATTACATGACTGTGATATATTGACATACGATAGAGCACTTTTAGCTCGCTTGATTTACCCTGTTGCTCATCCTCGTTTTAACTATGAGTTTTGTAAAGGGTTTTACCCTCGCACTGCAGAAGGCAAAATCAATGGCCGTGTATCTCGTTTATTAGTTACGCCATTACTGCGTTCATTTAAAACGATCTTGGGCAGTAGTGATTATCTAGAGTATATGGATTCGTTTCGATATCCATTAGCTGGAGAGTTTTCATTCCGTCGCGATGTACTCAACGATATCCGTATTCCAAGTGACTGGGGCTTAGAAATTGGCGTGTTATCAGAGATGTATCGCAATTACTCGCATAATCGTTTATGTCAGGTTGATATTGCTGATAACTATGACCATAAACATCAAGACTTATCACTAGGCAATCAAGCTGCGGGCTTGTCGAAAATGTCGATTGATATAACTAAAGCTCTATTCAGAAAGCTGGCTACTCAAGGGGTTACTTTTACGAGCGAAACAATTCGTTCATTAAAAGCAACGTATTATCGTATCGCCCTCGACTTTATTGAAACATATCACAATGATGCGCTTATGAATGGTTTAACATTGGATATTCACCAAGAAGAGAAAGCCGTTGAAATGTTTGCACAAAATATTATGAATGCGGGTCAGCATTTTCTAGAAAACCCAATGGAAGCACCATTTGTGCCGAGTTGGAACAGAGTAGCCTCGGCAATGCCAGATGTATTTGCTCGCTTAGAAGAAGCCGTAGAGCTTGATAACAAAGAATATATTTAACGGGGAAGGCACGTGACTTTAGAGCTACTCCAACAAAGGGTTATTCAGCATTTAACCTGCATCTACGGCGAGGTTGAACTATCAACAACGCTTGAACAACTCGCAGACAGATTAATCGATACCATGTTAGGTGATGATCCTGTTCGTGACCCAACGCCACATAAAAACCGTTGGGATGAGCAAGATATGATTTTAATCGCCTATGGTGATTCGATTATTCGCCATGCTAACACGGATGAAGCGGTTGCTAAGCCTGAAGAGCCGCCTTTGCATACCTTACATCGCTTTGTAAAAAACCAATGCTTGCCTGAACTTAATGCATTACACATTTTGCCATTTTACCCGTATAGCTCAGATGAAGGCTTCGCGGTAATGAACTATGTGCAAGTGAATGAAGCGTTAGGCAGTTGGCAGCATATCCGCGATATTTCGAAGGATGTCAGGTTGATGGCTGATTTAGTGATCAATCATTGCTCTAGCAGAAGTGTTTGGTTTGAAAACTTTATTCAAGGCAAAGAGCCTGGTAAGAGTTATTTTAAAACAGCAAGCCCGAGTGACGATCTTGTTCAAGTTGTTCGCCCGCGAACATCGCCTCTTTTACAAGCGGTTGAAACAAAAAACGGTTTGCAACATGTATGGTGTACGTTTAGCCACGATCAAGTCGACTTTGATTTTGCCAACCCAGATGTGCTCAATGAGTTTGTCAGCATTATTCGTCATTATTTAGATAATGGTGTACGAATTTTCCGCCTCGATGCGGTGGCATTTTTATGGAAAAAGCTGAATACCCGTTGCATTAACCTACCAGAAACTCACGAAGTGATCAGATTACTTCGCACCCTGATAGAGCATTTTGAGCCTAACGTGATTATTATCACTGAAACCAATATTCCAAACCGCGAAAACCTCTCTTATTTTGGTAATGCCAACGAAGCACATTGTATTTACAATTTCTCATTACCGCCTTTGCTATTACATACCTTACTGAGTGGCGATAGCACCGCATTAAAGCACTGGATGATGAGCATGCCACCCCCTCAAGAAGGGACTGCATACTTTAACTTTATAGCATCACATGATGGTATAGGTTTAAGGCCTGTCGAAGGGTTATTGGAGCAAAGTGAAATTGCCGAAATGGTCAGTACCACGGCTAAATATGGCGGTAAAGTATCATTACGTACCGCACCAGATGGCACCAACACCCCTTATGAGTTAAACATCGCATTGTTTGATGCGCTGCAAGGTACCCATAAAGGCCCAGATAAATGGGGGGTTGCACGCTTTTTATGTGCGCATGCCATTATGTTTGCACTTGAAGGTATTCCAGGTTTGTATATTCATAGCTTACTCGGTACTACCAATGATTATGAACGCTTTGAAAACAGCCAACATAACCGAGCGATTAACCGTCACCGCTGGCAAGAGTCAGATTTACTTGCCAAGTTGAGTAACGAAAATGCTCATCATCGTACTGTGTTTAAAGCGATGAAAAACCTAATGGCTATTCGTAAGGCACAAAGCGCTTTTCACCCTAATGCAACACAATATACATTACATTTAAGCGAGGGGTTATTTGGTTTTTGGCGACAAAGTATCAACCGTTCGCAAAGTATGTTTTGTGTTTATAACATCAGTGACGAGACGCAAACTCTTACTCTTGCCGACTTAAATTTGATTGGTACTGAGCAGTGGCGTGATTTAATCAGCGGTGAGCAAATTACCGAGCAGACAAAAACCATGTCGCTAACCCCATACCAAGCTGTATGGCTCAGCAATAAATGAAGGCAGGCACTGTAAATGCCCTTTACAGTGCGCTTTTTGTTGCCTCTAAGAGAAGAGATTCAACACTAAAGGGGAGGGCATTTTTATGCGCCTTACTGAAAACGCGAAAGTTAATTGCCAAGTTATCACTGTGAATTTGTTCAACGAGTTTAAGCGTTTGTTCGTTATGTTGACTGAAAATGGCCACTTTTTGATGAATAGGTCCAGAGGAGTGTTTATTCAGTAAGTCATGAATATTCACCACTGCTAAAGCCCCCAGCGTAACATGACCACCGATAGTGACGTCTATTTTTTCTGCTACAGCTCGAAGCGGCCAGTTAATTGCACCAACTAATACTTCTTTGCGTTTGTTTAATTCATCAAGCGCAGCAATCGCTCCTAAGGCCATAGCATCGTTGGCTGCCCAAACAATATTAATGGTTGGTTGATGGCTAAAAAAGCCAAGGCTATGACGATACGCTTGTGTTGCTGACCAGTTGGCAACAGTTTTCGCCGTGATGTGCGTATTATCATGCGTTAATATACTTTGTTTTAAACCTTGCTCCCTATCAAGAGCTGCATGAGTGGTGTAATCGCCATTTATCGCAAAAACATTAGCAGCTTGTTGACTATTTTCAATCAGCTTATTGGCAAGAAGTTGCCCCGCTTGTGTGTTATCGGGTACCACGCTACCTGTGATATTAATACCATGATCAATCAATCTTTTTAGTTCTTTTTCAGATGGGCGGTTAAGTAAAAAGTAGATCGGCGTAGAAGTGTGTTCTATGCTCAAAAGATGTTGGGTTAGCACGCTTTTCTCATCAACTAAAATCAGCATATCTGGCTTTGCTTTAATCGCTTTAGCCACTAATGACTTCATTTCAATATGATTTCGGTTGGCATAATGAATCGTTAAATCGAGATCAAAGTCTTTGGCAGCGTCACGCATCATCTGCGACACTTCAAACCAAAACGGGCCCGTGACATTAGTATCGGCATGGCCAGGATTTATAAAAATAACACTTTGCTTGGCAAATACACTCGGTAAGCAAAATAGGCAGATAGTGAAAAATACCGTTTTTAGCATGGGTAAGTTAAGTTAATTGACTGATTTGCCCTAGTATATAACTTGAATTGATAGGTTTTAAGTAATGGATTGGAATAAGATCGTTTTTGACTTCTTAAATGAAAAAGGGCTGCATAAAAGTGCAGCCCTAAGAGAATCAAATTTTTTACGATTAGAAGTCGTAAGAAAGTCTTAAGTAGCCGAAGCGGCCAATGTTGTCATAACTCGCACTTCCTGAGCCAGTACCTATCGTACCGAATGGAAGTTTGCGGTTAAAGATGTTATCAACTCCTAGCTTAACGCCAAAACCGTTTTCGAAGTTATACCCAACTGTTGCATCAGAGATAACATAGGTACCAAATTTAGTTAAGCTATTTGGATTCGGGTTATCTTCTAGATCTTGGTCTGTATAAAGGCTTACCTCATCAATATAACGAGTATCAAGCGTAGTGAAGAAACCATCACGCTTATATGAGATTGAAAGGTTTGCCTGCCACTTCGCTTCGCCAGTTGTACCTGCATATTCGATATAATCTTCAGGTTGATCTTGGAAAGGATAGTCTTTACGTTCAATTAAGTACGTACCAATTAAACGTGTAGAGAAGTTACCTTCTAATGCATCAAAGTCATAACCTAACTCAAAGTCAACACCCGATGCTTCTTGACCAGAAACGTTTAATACCGAGTTTTGAATCAATGTAATTTCACTTGATGCGCTATCACGTGTAATTAAATTACAGTATTGGTTATTGATACCGCCTTCAGCGTCAACACAGCGATCAAGAATTTCTTGAGATGCAATTGTTGAGATTGCGTCTTCAAGTTCAATTTTCCAATAGTCGATTGTAACAACTGAGTTTTCTAGGAATGAAGGTTGGTAAACTAAACCAATAGTCGTACTAGTTGACTCTTCACCTTTCACATCTCGGTTACCACTTACTAAACCTTCAAGGGTTTGTGCATCGTAATCTGATTCAAAATCTGCAGGCACACCAAGGGCTGCACAGTTCGCGCGGCGTACTTCTGAATTTTGTAAATCATTTAAGTTATCAGCTAAACAAGGATCGTCAACACTGTAGAAGGTTTGGCTAGGTGCACCGAAGATTTCGCCAATGTTTGGTGCACGAAGAGCTTCAGATTGTGTTGCACGAACACGTAATTGGTCGTTAACAGTCCAATCTAAGCCCACTTTCCAGCTTGTTGCATCGCCAATTGTGCTGTAGTCAGCGTAACGTACCGCTGTATCTAGGACTAAGTCTTGTACAAGAGGTAAGTCGGCAAGAAGTGGGATTGATGCTTCGAAGTAAATTTCATTTACGTCAAACTCACCTTTGTCTTCACCCAGCGCGTTAAAGAACGTACCTACTGCGTTGTCTGGCTCTTCAGTTTCACTTTCTTCTTTACGGTATTCAACACCGGCAGCAAAACCAACATAGCCAGCTGGTAATTCATAAATTGCAGAGTTTGCAAGTGATGCTGTTACAACAGTTTGGGTGATTGTTGACGTACCTGTTGATACGGTATTGATATAGTCAATTGCTTCTTGGCTAGGTGCACCAAAGCCCATGATATTTACTGGTACACAGCCATCAGCACGTGCTTCTTCACTACGACAAACAATGTTGCCTGAACCATCATCAATAGCATCCAGGGCATTGTAATAGTTCGCCATGATCATATTTGCGCCATTAACGCGCTCTAGATCTGTTTGACCGTAAACAACCGATGCATCTAATTCCCAATCTGTAAATACAGTGCCTTTTAAGCCTGTAACAAAACGGGTTGTTTCACGTGTGTTGTTTTCTATACGACGACCTAAATCAGTCATCATACGGTTAACCATAATAGAGCTAACACCTTCTTGTTCCATTAGATTTTTAACACTAGAGTCAAGATAAGGGTTGTCAATCTTAATGCTGTTATTTGGATTAAAGAAGAAGAATGCTGGCTGACCTATGCTTTGGCCTTCGCTGTTAACGTATTTTGCTTCAAAGTAAGCATTCATATCTTCAGCAACGTCATAGTTAACTTTAAAGTTTACGTTGTAACGTTCAAATTCAGGTTGAATCTCATTGAATTGTGCAAGGTTAAACGAATCACAATTAGCACAAGATAAGCCGTCGACTTGGTCGCCAATATTGAGTTCGCGATAAGTGCCATCTGGGTTGAATGAGTTCACATAGCCATTACTTAACGCGAAAACACCTGCATTATTGATTGCATAGTAGCCGGCATTTGGTGTGTAGATAAAATCAGGGAAGTTTGGATCGTCTTTGTTTTCTTCAGTTTGCGCAGTGTTACGCATGCTACGATAAGAGCCGTCAGTCCATGGGTGATCAAGCGCATTGAGCGTATCTTGTGCTGAATACTCAACAGCAAAGGCTACATTACCACGGTCATTATCGAAGTTTGTGCCATATGAGAATGTCGCTTTTTCGTTATTGTAATCGCTAAGGTCAGACTCACCGCGAGTTACACTTGCACTAAAGCCTTCAATGTTCTTTTTCAGAATAAAGTTAACTACGCCTGTTACAGCGTCGGCACCATATACTGCAGATGCACCACCTGTGATGATCTCAACACGCTCTACCCATACACTAGGAATTGTATTGGTATCAACTGATTGAGAGCCCGCAGAGCTAGATACATGGCGTTTACCATTGACGAGTACTAGCGTACGGTCAGTACCCATGTTGCGTAAATCAAGAATGTTTAGGCCTGCAGTACCGATAAAGCGACCTGAGTTTGAAAGAGAAAAAGTATTACCAAGAGCTGGTAATTTATTTAGTGCCTCACCGATATTAACAGCGCCGGTATTAACTAAGTCATCACCACTGATAACCGTTACTGGAGCTGGAGCTATAGCACCTTCGCGTAAAATACGAGAACCTGTTACTTCGATTCGGTCGATTGATTTAGCACCTTGATCTTCAGCAGCCATCGATTGGCTAGAAATGGCAAGCGCCGATGAGCAAAGAGCGAGCTTGATGCTGGCACCTAAATAATTATTTTTTATCATTGTTTCACCTGTTATTTTATTGTTCTTTCCCTGGAAGGGTTTTGTTAAATATCGTTTCCAATATGTTAACGGTTGTTGCTCTATCATTGTCCCTGTTTATTTCAAATAAAAAATACGTAGCAAAATGTATTAAGTTTAATTCATTTGTTTCAGTCACTTACGGGGAGGTTTTGTTTTTCATTTCAAAATTTAATGTTGGATTGTTTTTGTTTCTATAATTATGGTGGGGATATTGATGCGTTTATTTATATAATAGTGATGTGTTATGAACTTAATCTAAATGTCAGAATTAGGCTGTGCCTGAGTTTCGGTTTATAATGCTGCAATAGTTATATATATGAGAGTTTTATGAAATTTTTTATCGTTAGCTTATTGTTGTTTTATTCGAGTGTTGGTTCGGCTACCAGTATAGATCTTGAGGCCAATATGAAAAATATGGGACTTGCTTATAAAAACTCTGTACGTGCTAATGATCTTGCCACCTTTAATACAGCTATTGATGAATTTATTGAATTGTTAGAGACAGCTAAAACTGCTGATTTTAAACAGCATAAAACGGCGTCTTTAGAAGGGCTGAATAAAGTAATAAATCAAGCAAAACAAGCTAAGCAGCTTGCAAGTACTCATGGCCTTGAAGCTGCTAAGGCGCCGCTTAAATCTATTGATGAGCTCAGAAAAAAATATCATGAGCTACATGAGCCACCAGGCTTTTGGGAGTTGTTATTTGGTAAGTAAGTTAGATTTACTTTAATTTTAAAAAGGTGCCTCGGCACCTTTTTTAACGCTTTTTCTTTTTACCTTGAACTGCTTTAAAACGCGGATTGTCTTTATTAATAACATAGACACGACCCTTACGTTTTACGATTTGGCAGCCCTGGCGGTTCTTAGCACTTTTTAATGAACTTAATACTTTCATGTTCTTTCCTTATAGTAACTATTTGCTCGCTAAGTTTTTGAAACGACGATTAAATGCTGCTACACGTCCATCGCTTGCTAGGGCTTTTTGTTTACCAGTATAAAACGGATGAGAGTCGCTTGAGATATCAATTGGTACATAAGGGTAAGTTTTTCCCTCAAGTTCAATCGTACGCGAAGTTTTGATAGTAGAACCAATAATAAAGTAGCTGTCTGCTGCTGTATCATGAAAAGCGACTTGCTGGTAATCAGGGTGGATATTGGGCTTCATAATTCAACTCTATGTTATGTGATAATGTATCAACTATATAGTGGTTGTGTATTGATATCAAGATGAAAATAATTCTTATTTATTGTGTTCTGTTTTAAATTTATACAAGCTGAGCAATCAATAAGCAGTTAGCTTTAAAAAGCTGGATATTGTCGATAAGGCTGTTATAACTAGGTATGCGTGCTTATTTTAAAGAAGGATATGGAAGTGAATGATAAAACTAGCCGTGAAGAACTAGATCAAAATGTAATGAACATGCTTCGCGATAAAGACCATTCTATTTTAGCTAATCATGTAGATATTTTGTCTTGTAGTCACAACGATATTATTGAGCTGTTAGCACAATATTTAGCACTAAGTGAACAAGATGATGATGAACGTTTTGATACTTGGTTTGATAATCTAAGTAAAGAGCAACATACCGTCGTTAAAACTTTTGAAGTTTATCGCGGGCAGTATGAGCATTTAGATTCTTAATACCTATTCATGCTTGAATATATTGTGTTTAAGCATCATGTTTTATATGAAAAAAGCCACCCGAAGGCGGCTTTGCTGATTAGCGCTAACTAATTATTTGAGCATATAAGCACGTAATGTAAATTGCTCAGCTGTGCTTGTGCCATAATCACTTACAACAGTACGAATGTGGACAAAATCACCTGAGTTGCCATCATTTGGAATTGTCGCAATCCATTCACCATCAATATTTTGTATCTGTGCATCAACCCAGTTTTCTGGGGAGAACTTGTCTGATACAGGGCAGTAGATATATGCAGGAATTGAGGTAATTGCACACTCTTGACCATAGGCATATTGGAACTGTACGTCTGCTAATGGAACTTCGCCAACACCATCAAGTAAGCCTGATAACTTAACCTGTGCAGCTTCGCCTACATTCATCGTGTTTTCGATGTCTACAGGTAAATCAATCATAGGTATCAGTACTGGTTGTATACCTTGATGCTGCTCATTGGCAGTAAAAGTATAGAAGCCTTGGTATAGTGATCCTAGGTTGTCTTTAACAGGAGAGCGCTCACCAACACCACGTGCGTATGAACGCACCTCGAGTGTAATTTGGTGGTCGCCAGGCTCAAGAGTTAGGGTCCCTTGATAAGGGGATACCGGCTTACCATCTAAAGTTAAACCGAATGCCGAACTACCCATATAGCCAAACATCCCGTCGTGATTAGAGGCATCGCCAAAGGCTGCAATATTGAAGTGGAGTAAGTTAGTATCTCGGCGGATAATTGGCGAACCACTGCTGCCTAAGCTACCAGCACGAGGGCCTTTGAACCATGTTGTTGTTTCTTCTTCTGCGGGTGTCATTGTACGTGGACCATCAAAGTAAGCGCCAGAACTTTGCATTTGATAATTTGGCATGACGATATTCGTCCACGCATTCTTCGTTGTGGCTGTGTAATACTCTTCACGTACATGAGGTAGCATGATCATCTGTGTACTACCTGTAGAGTAAAACTCACCTGTACTGTTGGTCATTGCCATCGCATCAGTCCAAGACGGACGTTCATCATTTTGTGAATGATAAGAAGCGGTGATCTTATGCATCTTATGTTCAGTGATATTGATTTGACCTGATTGAATACGACCATCAGTAATATGATTAATAGAGTAGGCATAAGGTGAGCGTTCGGCTGCAATCCCTGACCAACTTACCATATTATTACCTGCTTCGATCTCAGTCATAAGCGTTTCACCTTGCTCAGAACTAATACCAATTACAGGTATTTTAGGTGTGCCTGTAATGGTTCCTTTATAGCGACCTGCACGAGATGGACGATAGAAGATTACGCCAATGGCGCCATTCTTCATCGCGTTACCAACCATGTAAGAAGTTAGATAATAAGGGTTAGTAATAAGGGCTATTTTACCTTCTAACTGAAATTGACTCCAGTCAGTGCTATAACCTGCATCACCTACTGGTACTACTTCAGCAGAGCCTTCGCCATGAAAAGAAAGTGCTAAGCCTTGCTTAATATAGTCAAGCTCAACGCCATTTTGCATTTTTACCGTTGTTTCTGGTGCAAGTGCGCGTGTAGTGACAAATGAGCGGAAACGATCATCATGACCTTGAGACCATGCAAACATATCACTTACATAATCTGGTGCCATTTCAATGCCGGCTAGTTTCGCTACTTTTTCATCGTCTAGGACATAGGTGAAACCAAAAGAATAACCTTGAGGAGCAAGAGGTTGTTCAGCTTTGAAGGTTACTTGTTGAGCTGTTCGAGCATCTAAATCAATTACTGTAGTACTATCAATTTTTCTATTTAGAACGGCCATTTGCGCTGCTGAATCAACGAGACCTGAATTTGAGTCAGGGTTATCGTAAGTCATGATATTAGCCACAATAGTATAGTAACCAGCAGGTACTTCAGCTTCTGCTTTCCCACCATTTAGTCGGACAAGTGAACCCCAATCATCTTCTTCATTAATTAGATACACCTTTGAAGGAGCACTTGCACGATTACCCCAACGGTCAGTTAAGTTGACTGTGAGAGAAACTTTTGGTTGATCTATCCAAAAAGAGACGGGAACAATAAGTTGCTCATTGCTTTGGCTTGTTGAAGTACCTGTAATACGACCAGTAATCGCTCCGTATGCACCGTTTCTCAATGCAACAGACGGGTCGATCCACATTGGTACTTGCGCTTCGCCATTGGCTGGTATTGTAATTGATTTAGCAGCTAGTCCTGCCAGTGTCGCTGGTAATTGTGTTTTACCATCTTCACCAATTAAATCGAGTTTTAATTTTAGGGTGATATCTTTATGCGAGATATTTTTTAAGGTTACTGATGTTTCAGTAAAAGCATCGTTTTCAGTATGCTTAAAAAAGCCAAGTTCTCTGTTAGGTGGGGCAATGATGGCTTGATCAATCGCGCGATTGATATCCATCGGGCCTGCGCCTTGCTCAAGTACATGTGAATCGGTTATTTTTACAGATGAAGTCAGTACATCTTTTATTTGTTGTGGTGTTAAATCATGGCGGGCCTGCATGACAATAGCTGCTCCTCCAGCTACGTGGGGGGCTGACATCGATGTACCAGAGTAAACTCGGTATGCAGTATCACCTAAGCCACCCGATGCAGCTGCTACAACTGACACACCTTGTGAGGTAATATCTGGTTTTGCTGAGTGACCATCTGGTGATGGACCGCGTGAAGAGAACGAAGCTGTATTACCGTCACGATCTATAGCACCAACGGTTAGTGCACTTGGAGCACAGCCCGGTGAACCAATAGTTTCACGGGTAAAACTATTACCTGCCGAGATAATAAATAATGCCTTCTCGCTAAGAGCTTCAACCATGTCAACGAGTGGGCCACTACAAGTTGTTGCCGTACCGCCGAGAGACATATTAACAATATCTGCTTGTTCATCCATGACAGCCCAATACATCCCATTTAGGATTCCTAGTGTTGAACCGCCGCCATTATTACCAAGTACCTTACCGATTATAAGCTCTGAACCGGGTGCAACACCGACCCATTTACCATCAGATTCGTGACCATTACCAGCCACGGTTGAAGCAGTGTGTGTACCGTGACCATTTATATCGTCAACACCGTTACTTGAATATGTAAAATCACGAGATGCAACTACACGTCCATGTAAATCAGGGTGTTCAGTGTCATAGCCTGTATCAAGAACGGCTACTTTAATACCTGCTCCATTGTAGTTAATGGCTGCTTCACCATAAGCGCCGGTTAAAGGTACTGTCGGTGTTAATGTCTCTGACTTTGAGACTTTATGAGCATGAACGATAGCATCTAACCAAATACCTTCTACATCAGCTTTTGATGCTAGCGTTTGCCAAGCTTGAGCGGCTTTATCTTTACTAATTGCGAATGCTGCACTGTCGATAAGTTCTATCTCGCTAGTCAATGATATGCCTGCAAATGTCTTTGGTACTGCCGTACCTGCAAGGCTGCCATCGCGATATTCAACAATTATAGGCAGTACATCAGTAGATGCATCATCATAACCAGACTCGTAAAGTTTATTGATATTAAATAATTCCATATCAATTGATTGTGAATTTACAAGGGCTTGTGCTTGCGTTGGGATAACATAAGTACTTTTACCACGTTTAAAAATACTCGTAATTGCATCAGAGCCATCTGCATTGAGTAAACGAATACCACCTAACTCACCGTTTTTATTGACGACCGCAGATACTTTGTCACCTGTAATCAGTGTAAAGGTAAGCGCATCTGTTTTTGTTTTAGTGATGGCAACATCTTGTGCCATTGCTGGTTGCGCTAAACTCAAGCCGAGCATAGCCAAGTAGGTCGCATTTATGCGACCAAGCCTTGAAAAAGGTTTCATCTTTCAATCCTTCATTTATGATTTAATTAGTTGAGAAGAGAAGAGCACTGTTCATTGTTAATGTGTATTGCACTCGCAACTTAAGTAACTCAACTAGATCAATCTAACGATTAAAAATATGAAAACCTACAAAACAAAAGTAGCAAATTGTATTAACTAAACGGTAACAATTTAAACGTTGCTGTAACTTTGTCCGGTCGTTCAGTTTTGCTTCATTTTAGAGTGGCAAATTAATCGGGTTATTTTATTGATAGGTCGTATTTAGTGACCACGTTATCTATATAACGATGTCTTAGAGTGTTTTTACCCTCGTTTCCAGTACCATAACTTAAAGCGCGGTTCATTAATTTGAGAGCTTTATGTAAGCTTTGTCGCTCCTCCAAAGTTAAGCCGATTTTAGTGCGTAGCTCAGTAATATCATCAATAAGTAATTTAGCGACATCTAGCTGCACTGCTTCTTCAACTAAGCCATTTTGTGTGAGGACGCCATATTTGCTGCATAAAAACTGTTGCCATACTTGTTGTAAATGTTCCTCAATTTCACTACCAAACAACTCTTCATTTATTGCAAATCCTTGCTCGGCCAGTTTACTCAGATGATTTGAATATTGCTGGGCAAAATAATTAAATGCTTGGCAAGATGAAGTAATGTCGTGCTTAATAATTAATTGCCCCCAACTCGCCGCGCCACGAGGGTAGTAGTCTTGATATTCTTCACATTGGTAAATACCTGAATATGAACTGCACTCTAACTGACTCTGCAAACAGTAACTTGGCTTTGGAAATAAACTACTTTGCTGCCATTCTGATAAGGTTTCCTCATCAATTGATAGGGTCTGACACAGCTCTTCGGTAGTGTAAAAGTAGGTTGCCAAAAATTTAGAAAGTTGCATTGTCAAATACTCGTTATAAATACTGTTAATATATACAGTGTTTGATTTTGGCTTAACTTTGATTTTTTCTCAAGTATTTTTATTTATTACAGCTCACTACTCGGAAAATGGCTGTGTTTATGATACAACTAGCGCAAATTTTCCAAACATTAAAAAAGTTATGCGCAACCTAGAAACAATTAAACAAGCAAGTTTGATCACCGCTATAAAAACACCATATTTAACGAATGGTGAAATTGACCTTGCTTGCTATGACGGCCTTGTTGAGCAACAAATTGCAGCTGGCGTTGATGGCATTATTGTGGGCGGTACCACAGGTGAAGGCCAACTAATGAATTGGGAAGAACACTTAATGCTGATTGCACATAGTGTTAGCAAATTCTCAGATCGTTTACTAATTGTAGGTAATACGGGTAGTAACAATACCCGTGAAGCGATTAAAGCAACCGAGTATGGTTTTGCTACAGGGATGGATGCTGCGCTACAAATCAATCCATATTACGGGCGTACGTCTTTGGCCGGAGTAAAAGAACACTTTAATCGTTTACTAGATATTGGTCCTGCGTTTATTTACAACGTAGCAGGTCGTACAGGTCAAGATCTAACCCCCGATATCATTGAACCACTCGCTAAGCACGAAAACTTTATTGGTGTAAAAGAGTGCGGTGGCAATGAGCGAATTGCTCATTATGAACAGCAAGGCATTGCTTGTTGGTCAGGTAACGACGATGAAGCGCATGATGCAAGACACATTCATAAAGCCCACGGTGTTATCTCGGTTACATCTAATATTATTCCAGGCTTATTCCGTCACTTGATGAATGAAAAGAATGATGCATTAAACGCAAAATTACAGCCTTTAATGGGGTGGTTGTTTTGCGAGCCTAATCCAATTGCGATAAATACTGCTCTGATGATGACAGGTGCGGTGAACCCTGTTTTCCGTCTACCTTATGTGCCACTATCAAATGAGCAACAAAAAATAGGGTTAGCATATATTAACGAACTTGATATTGCTGATATAGTAGGCGAAAAAGCACAACTTTTAGCTGAAAAAGACGTCATTTTACGATAAAAATGAATGAGTGCTTAATTACTTTTGTAATTAAGCACCATTGTTTTACTTTTTTGTAGCTAATAGGTAAAATTAGCAATCGTTTGGCGTTATAAGAATAATACTTGTGAAATTTGTTGTTGATAATCTGTGTTTATGGGTTGCACCCGAGCAACAAGTAGCAGGATTAAGCCACCTCGATCTTCTCGACCTTGATTTAAGCTGGGTTGCACCTATGCAGCGTCGCCGTTTAAGCCCTTTCATGAAAATGGCTCTTCATACTATGCATCAAGCACAAGGGAATCACGAGCAGCTCGCCGTAAATTTTTCATCGCGTCATGGCGACTTACCAAAAACGGCGAATCTATTACATTCACTAGTTGAACAAGAGCCTCTTTCTCCTACCGCATTTGGTTTGAGTGTGCACAATGCCGCAACCGGGTTGTTCTCTATTATTGCAAAAAATAAAGCACCAATGAATGCCATCGCAGGTGGGCAAGACAGTATTATTTCTGCCATGATCGATGGCTTTGCACGTGTTCATATTGGTGTTGAGCAGCAAATTTTAATAGCCCATGCCGAAAGCGTATTACCCGATGAATACTTACCATTTAGCGATGAGCAACAAATTGCTCATAGTGTGTCGTTTGTATTATCAAAAGCACAGATCGGTAAGCCGTATTTTGAATTAATAAAACTTCCTGAATCAGAACATACGCAAAGTGACTCATGTTTACCATTGAGTTTGCAATTGGCAGCTGCTTTAACAAGCAAAGGAACACAATCGCTGCTTTCACATCAACAATCAGCTTGGATGCTACAGTACCATGGCGACTAACTTTTATATAAAGTTGAATAAAATTTGGCGTGTATTGGCAACGGGGTTTTGTTTTACTGTATTTGGTTTTGGCGGTATTCTTCTAACCTTATTGGTTTTACCTATCCAACGCTTATTTGAACCCTGCCAAGCAAAACGTAAGCAAAAAGCGCGTTTAACGGTTCATTATAGTTTTAAATTTTTTGTTGCCTTGATGCATTACACTGGTGCTATCCATTTTTCGGTGCATGATAAACAGCGATTTCATGATCTTAAAGGGCAACTTGTACTTGCCAATCATCCTTCATTAATTGATGTTGTGGTGCTGATATCTGTCATTAAAAATGCTGACTGCGTGGTCAAAGCACACCTATTTAAAAATCCATTTATGCGCGGTGTAATTAAGGGCACAGGTTATATTAGTAATGAAGACCCACAAGAGTTACTAAACGAATGTGAAGCATCACTTGCTGCTGGAAATAACCTGATTATCTTTCCTGAAGGCACCCGCACAACCCCTGGTGAACAGTTAAAATTTAAGCGTGGCGCTGCGAATATTGCTGCTCGCTGTAAAGCCCCTATTACCTCAGTGCTGATTAGTATGAAACCAAGTACTTTGACCAAAGGCACACCATGGTATTGCGTCGCAGCAACAAAAGCGCATTTTGAAATGCGCTTTGCCAGTGACCCATTTACATTTAATGACACACTTAATAATGAACAACCCGCTATGCAAGCACGACAATTAACCCGTGATTTGCAACATTACTTTTCAGAGGAACTCAGGCACCTATGACTGAACTAAAGAACAAAATAAAACAATTAATCATTAGCAGCTTAGATCTTGAAGATATTACCGTGGATGATATTGAAAATGACCAACCTCTATTTGTTGATGGTTTAGGTCTAGATAGCATCGATGCGCTTGAGCTTGGTTTAGCCATTAAAAAAGAGTTTAACGTTAAAATTGACGCAAACTCAGAACAAACAAAAGCCCATTTTGCATCAGTAGATGCACTGGCAGAATTTATTAACCAACACCAATCATAATACAGACTTAGAAGTAGGAATAAGCATGAAAACCGCTGCTGACATTTACAACGTTTTACAGGGCATTTTAGTAGATGAATTTGAGATTGATGCTGATGATATCAGCCTAGATGCGCACCTGTATCAAGACTTAGATCTTGATAGCATTGATGCTGTTGACTTAGTTGTAAAGTTACGCGAAATCACTGGCAAAAAAATTGAGCCAGATGCATTTAAACAAGTGCGTACTGTGCAAGATGTGGTAAACGAAGTAGAAAAACTCGTTTCATAAACATTATTATGCTCAAAGCGATAACCACAACACTGCTCTTAGTGTGCTTATCTTTATACCCGTTTATTGTGTATTTTGGATTACAGCATATCTCATTAAGGCAAGTGAGCTTGGTACTGATGGTATTGGTCGGCTTAAGGCTTTTGCTTAGCAAAAAGCTGCTCAAATCTATGCCATGGATAAAACCCGCCTCTATTTTGGCAATTATCGCTTTAGCAACAACGCAGTTTTTTAACAGTGATCTGGGCTTAAAACTTTACCCAGTCATTATAAATACAGTAATGGCAATCACCTTTGCTTATTCGCTGAAAAATGGCCCAACAGTCATTGAGAGTTTTGCTCGAATTAAAGAGCCTGATCTTGATGAAAAAGGGGTTAATTACACGCGCCAAGTTACTAAAGTATGGTGCGCGTTTTTTATTATTAATGGCAGTATTGCGTTATACACTAGCCTATTTACTTCGTTAAAGACATGGACTCTGTACAACGGATTAATAGCCTATATTCTGATAGCTCTCTTAGGCCTTGTGGAATGGCTTGTAAGACAAAAGGTTAAAAGTAATGGTAGCGAGTAACCTGAAATTTCACCCAGACGCTGCATTTGTTGTTGCAGGGCAGCCAATAACACAAACACAGTTTTATGCTGATATTGCGGCTTATCAAAGTAAGCTCACAGCGCTGAAAACTGGCAGCCATGTAGTGTTATTCCATCCTGATACCTACCAATTTGCAGTGCGCTTATTTGCTTTAGCCTGTAGTGGTCATAATGTCATTTTGCCACCTAATGGTCAGCATGAAACATTAAGTTTATTGCTTGCGCAGTCTGCTTTTTTTGCTGGTGATGCAACTAATATCGATGACGATGTGTTATTTACCAACCTTGAACAAAGCCTTGGTCACACGCCTTTGCAAACTAACCGTTTACAATGGCCAACAAACACTGCTGTTATATTTTATACGTCAGGCTCATCAGGACAATCTAAACCGATTGTGAAACCGTGGCGGGTATTAAATAGAGAACTCGCAGTATTATCAATGTCATTTGACTTACCACGTCAATTTACGTTTTTAGCGACCGTATCGCATCAACATATTTATGGCTTATTGTTCCGTTTACTTTGGCCGTTGTCTAAGGGTCATATAATTGATAGCGAGCAAATTCAGTATCCAGAACATATCGCGCAAAGGTTAAAAACCATTCGATATGCTGTGCTCGTTTCAAGCCCAGCACAGCTTGGCCGTTTATGTGCTGATAATGTGTTAATACCTGAACGCGACAAAATTAAGTGGTTATTTTCCTCTGGCGGACCACTCAATAATGAGCATGCCGAAACTTTATTTAATCAGTTAGCTCGCCCTGCTACCCAAGTCTTTGGAAGTACAGAGACTGGCGGTATTGCTTATCGACAAGTTACGCAGGCGGCGGTCGATGTACCATGGCAGCCGTTTAATGGTAATTTTTTATCGTTAAATCATGAAGGGCGATTGATGCTAGATTCTGCGATTTTAGAGCAATCGAACTTTCCTTTAGATGATAGAGCACTCGTTCATAAAAATGGTCAATTTAAACTGTTGGGCCGTATAGACAGAACGATAAAAATTGAAGAAAAACGTTTAAATTTAGATGAGCTTGAGAGTTATCTGCAAAACCATGACTGGGTAAAAGAAGTAAAAGTAGTGGTTATTCCAGCCAAGCGTGTACAAATTGGTGCGGTGGTTGTGCTCAGTGATGAAGCTAATAAAGAGCTTGAACAACACGGTAAATTAGCAATAAACCGCGCATTACAAGCGCACCTCTCAAACCGCTTTGAACGTATTTGCTTACCACGTAAATGGCGCTACATCGATGCACTTCCTTTTAACAGCCAAGCTAAATTAAGTTTAAAAACATTGGAGCAGTATTTTGCCAAGCCTGAATAACGTAACCCCAGAGGTGGCCGTTTTATCACAAACTGAAACTAGCGTGAGTTTAGCGTTAACCATTGCAGCTGATTTAGATTATTTTCGCGGCCACTTTCCAGATGCGCCAATTTTAGCAGGCGTAGTACAGCTGGATTGGGCAGTAAAATATGCTCAGCAATATTTGGGTTTTGGCAAACTTGTACAAGATTTAGAAGTGTTAAAGTTTCAGGTAGTAACAACCCCTGATATGACGGTAAACCTAACCCTTGAGCGTAATGCAAAAGGTAAGTGCTTGTTTAGCTATCAATCAGACAAAGGCCAGCATGCGTCTGGTCGAATTGTATTTTGTGATTAAGCCATGAACCAGTTTTGTATTGTTATTCCTAATTACAATCATACACATGCTATTGCTGCTGTACTCGATGAGCTAAAAGAATTACAGCTGCCAATTATCATGGTTGATGATGGTAGTGACGAAGATGCCAAGCAAGTATTTGCAGAGCTTGACACTCAGTACGACTTTTTAACCTTGATAAGCCATGCTCAAAATCAAGGTAAGGGTGGGGCCGTTCAAACTGGGTTGTTGGCTGCCTATCAACAAGGGTTTAGCCATGCTATTCAGGTTGATGCAGACGGTCAGCACTCGTTAGCAGATATTAGTAAGTTGATTGAACTGAGTAATGAATCACCGAAAAAAGTGATCAGCGGTTGTCCAATTTATGACAGCTCAGTGCCTAAGCACCGTTATTTGAGCCGTTATATCACCCATTTTTGGGTTTGGGTGGAGACCCTAAGCTTTGATATTGTCGATTCAATGTGTGGTTTCCGGGTTTATCCATTAGCAGCTGTTGAACAATTAATGACAAAGCAACCGCTTGGCAAGCGCATGGACTTTGATATCGAGATTTTGGTCAGGCTTTATTGGCAAGGTGTAAAAGTCACGTTTTTGCCAACCCAGGTCATTTACCCTGAAAATGGCGTATCTCACTTTCGAGCCTTACACGATAACGTGGGAATTTCTTGGCTACATACGCGTTTATTCTTTGGCATGTTGCTACGCTCACCTAAGCTACTTTGGCGTAAGGTGGCTGGCTAATGGCTGTAAAGCACTGGTCAAAAATGCAAGAACGTGGCAATCGCTTTGGCATGCAGATATTGCTTGTGTGTTATCGCGTATTTGGTCGTAAAGGCTTGTGGCTGGTGCTGTTTCCAGTGGTGTTTTATTTGTTTTTAACAGGCAAAACTGCCCGCCAAGCATCACATACATTCTTAACTCAAGCGCGTAAGGTGAATGGTAATAGTAAAGCCGTTACTTGGCGTGACAGCTTTCGTCATTTTTGCTGCTTTGCAGACAGCGCTTTTGACAAAATAGATGCTTGGCTTGGGCGAATACAGCAACATAACATTCTTTACACTAACGAAGCGCTTTTTAAACAACTTGATGAGCAACAGCAAGGGGCTATTTTTATCGGCTCGCATCTTGGCAACTTAGAGGTATGTAGGGCCCTTAGCCAACACAGAAACAGTAAAACGATTAATGTATTGGTGTTTACTCATCATGCCGTTGAGTTTAATAAATTACTGAAAAGTATTAATCCGGATGTTGCGGTAAACCTCATTCAAGTAACCGATCTTGGCCCAGATATGGCGATTATGCTTAAAGAAAAAGTCGAGCAGGGTGAAATAGTGGTGATTGTCGGTGATAGAACCAGTACCACCACTACAGGAAGAGTAATCGAAGCTGACTTTTTAGGTAAGCCAGCCCCTTTTTCACAAGGGCCATTTATTTTAGCTGCGCTGTTAGATTGCCCGGTGTTTCATCTGTTTTGTTTAAAAGATAAAAAGCCAAATGGCGAAATATTTTACCGCGTGATTTTTGAAAAATACGCCGACAAGCTCGTTTTACCGCGTAAAACGAGACAACAAACATTACAACAAATTGTCAGTGATTATGCGCAAAGGCTCAGTTTTTACGCTGCGGCCTATCCGTATCAATGGTTTAATTTTTATGATTTTTGGCAAAATGACGAGCATGTGTCTCGTGGTCAAAACAAGGAGAACTAAGGTGTCAAAGCACACGACTACCGTATTTGGCGAGCAGCGTTTATCGATTGAAGATATTGTTCATATTGCATTAGAGCAAGGTGCTGTAGCGTTAACATCAGACCGTCAATTTGCGAATAAAATAGACAGCGCCGTAGCGTTTTTAGATAAGTTGCTTGAAGATGATGGCGTGATATACGGCGTTACCACAGGTTATGGCGACTCGGTAACCGTAAAAGTGCCACTTGATTTAGTCAATGAATTACCACTGCACCTTACTCGTTTTCATGGATGTGGCCTTGGCGATGTTTTTAATCTAGCCCAAGGACGCGCTATTTTAGCGACCCGTTTAACCTCGCTTTCACAGGGGTATTCTGGTGTTAGCTGGGATATGTTGAACTTATTACGTGACTTTTTAAATCACAATATTGTACCGGTAATTCCGCAAGAAGGGTCGGTGGGAGCCAGTGGTGATTTAACCCCGCTTTCGTATGTAGCCGGTGCCATGGTTGGTGAGCGCGATGTGTATTACAAAGGCGAAATTAAAAACAGTCTAGAGGTGATGCAAGAACTTGGCTTAAAGCCATTAAAGCTGCGCCCGAAAGAAGGGCTGGCAGTCATGAATGGCACGGCCGTGATGACAGCTTTGGCATGTCTTGCTTATGATAGAGCAGATTACTTAGTTAAATTGACCAGCCGTATAACAGCCCTTGCAAGCCTTGCATTAAAAGGTAACAGTCATCACTTTGATGATATTTTGTTTTCGGTGAAGCCACATCCAGGGCAACAGCAAGTAGCTGCATGGATCCGTGGAGACTTAAACCATGTAGAGCACCCGCGTAACGCTGACCGCTTGCAAGATAGGTATTCAATTCGCTGTGCCCCACATGTTATTGGTGTTCTTCAAGATAGTTTGCCGTGGTTTAGGCAAATGATTGAAAATGAACTAAATTCGGCGAATGACAATCCAATTATTGATGGTGAAGGTGAACACGTGCTGCATGGTGGTCACTTCTATGGTGGCCATATTGCAATGGTGATGGATAGCATGAAAACGGCTGTGGCAAATTTAGCAGACTTAGCTGACAGACAAATAGCATCGTTAGTGGATACACGCTATAACAATGGGTTACCCTCTAATCTATCGGCAAGTAACGATGAGCGCCGTTACATTAACCATGGTTTTAAAGCGGTGCAAATCGGTGCTAGTGCGTACACTGCTGAAGCATTAAAACTGACCATGCCAGCGAGTGTGTTTTCTCGTTCGACCGAGTGTCATAACCAAGATAAAGTGAGTATGGGAACCATAGCAGCGCGAGATTGTTTACGTATATTGCAGCTTACTGAACAAGTGGTTGCAAGTACCTTGCTCGCGAGTATTCAAGGTCTACGTTTACGTATTAACAGTGGTGAGCTTGAGTTTGCTAGTTTAACTAGTGATGTACAAAGTATGTATCAAGACATTAGCGAGTTTTTCCCGCTGCTTGATGAAGACCGTCCACTAGAAGCTGTTCTTCGCTATACGGTTGACGCTATTCAAACAAAACGTTGGAGTTTATATGCATAGTCGTGGCTCGTTGCTGAGCACTCATGTTGAGATTGAAATTCCTTTTCATGATTGCGATCCAATGAATGTGGTATGGCATGGTAATTACCCGCGCTATTTAGAAGTCGCGCGCTGCGAATTACTGCGTTTGTTTGACTATGACTATGTGCAAATGCAAGAGTCTGGCTATGCGTGGCCGATTATTGACATGCATATTAAGTACGTCGGCTCAGCATTGTTCACACAAAAAATCCGCGTTGATGCGTACTTAAAAGAATATGAAACACGATTACGTATCGATTACGTAATCACTGATTGCGCTACAGGTAAAAAGTTAACCAAAGCAACGACTATCCAAGTTGCGGTTGATATAGAGAAAAAAGAAATGCAGTTTGTTTCGCCGCCTGTTTTACATGAAAAACTTCAAAAGGTGATTTAATGCGATTAAGCGTGTTGTTACTGAGTGTGCTAGTTTTTTTTCCTGTGTTTGCATCAAGCGCAGTGACAGAGCAAGGCACATTTAGCCAAGAGAAGCATTTTAAAGGATTTAGTAAACCTTTTATATCAACAGGTTCGTTTGAACTTGCTGAAGATGGCCTCACTTGGCAGGTTGAGTCTCCGGTTAAAAGCACGCTATTAATTAAGCAAGGGCAAGTATATACCCTTAACGCTCAAGATGAGCCGCAGCTACAAAAAGGCGCTGAGCCTTACGTTAATTTACTGCAAGCAATTTTAAAGCATGATGAAGTGGCGCTTGCTGAGCAATTTACGATGACAGACCATGCAGAGCCCGGTTGTCAGACTTTATTACCTAAAGATGACCTGCTAAAGCAGCTATTTAGTCAGTTCGAATTATGTGTAGCAGCAGAGCAAGTGAGCCGTGTGCGTCTTCAAGAAGCAAATGGTAACTTTACTGTATTACGCTTTGCTTATCCTCACAATGAGCAAAAACAGTGAAAGCATGGGGCCTAACGCTCGCTTGGCTGAGCCTATTAGTTAGCGCCTTAGTGGCTGTTTTTATTCTAAAACAGCCTACGTTGAATAATGATATTTTGGCTTTGTTGCCAAAGTCAGAACCGCGTTTACAGCAAGTCGAAGAACACTTTTTTTCAGCTAACAAACAGCAGTTGAGCTTTTCTTTTCGTGGTGAGAATGCAGTAAAAGCTTATGATGAATTACATCAATGGCTGGCGAGCAAACACATTGAGCCTCGTTTTAAGTTACCAGAAATATCCCAGTTGGCAGCATTTTACGGTCAGTACGCAGGGCATTTAGTTTCCGAGGAATATAAGCAAGCGATTGGCGATGCTAATCGCTTTCAACAGTATTACTTTAATCAGTTGAGTAAAGTCGCTGATCCTTTTGTTTCAAGTACTATCAACCAAGACCCTACGCTTGCTACAGCGGGGTTCTTATCCGAGGCAATGGCGCACATGCAGCAATTTGAGCTGCAAGATGGCCGAATTAACATTAACTATCAAGGTGATGAGTATTTAATGTTATTCGTGCAAAGTGCTGACAATGCCTTTTCAATAAATCAATCAATAGCTTTGAGCAATGAGATAGTTACCTATATCGCTGAGCTTGAAAGCCGCTATCCCGATACACAAATTCGCTATGCCGGTGCTTTATTTCATACCGCAGCAAATGCGCAGCAAGCCAAATTTGAAATGACCTTGTTTGGTTCGGTGAGCTTGCTGGCGCTTATTTTGATGGTGGTGTGGGTGTTTCGCTCGATAAATGCATTGTGGCTGGCCTCTGTAACCGTGATAAGCGCCGCTATTGGTGGCACCATTGCGCTGATCAGTATTTTTAGTCAGGTGCATGTATTAACCATGGTGTTTGCAGTGACGCTGATTGGTATTGCCATTGATTATGCATTTCATGGCATGCTTGATTTAACCGAGCAGCCGCAAGGTTTTAGCCAAGGGCTCAAACTGGCGCTGCTCTTGTCGTTACTAACCACTATACTCGGTTACGCGAGTTTGTTTTTCTCGCCAGTACAGTTACTCAGTCAAGTAGGCGTATTTGTTGTTGCAGGGCTAGTTACAGCTTGGCTTTGCACCCGTATCTTATTTCCCTATTGGCAAGCTGGTTTAACCATTAACGCTGCTGCTCATCGATTAGCAAACATGTTAAGTGGTTATTTAAAACGATTAACGCATTATCGCGTTGCACTCAGCATGCTGATGTTAGTGTTTCTAAGTGCCTTTGCCTTACTAAAACCCCCTGTGATTAATGATGATGTAAAGCTGTTAAATGCAAGTCCTGCTGATTTAATGCAAAACGAAGCGTTGCATATGTCTTTATTAGGAAAAGATAATGGCCAAATCATGATTTTATTTGCCGATAATGCGCAGCAATTACTAGAAAAACAAGAAACACTCAAGACAAAAATAACTGGGCTCAATGGTAACGTATTGATGCTTAGTGACTTAGTGCCTAGTAAGCAATTGCAAAAACAAAACTACGAGCAATTACATTCGGCCCAGCAAGCCATGAGTGTGGTTAGCCAAATGACAGGGACGCCTGTTGAGCTCTCAACATCAATGCTTGATTTAAACGCGGCACTTAATTCACCATTAGCGCCGTTAATCGCTAACCAAGTGATCTCAAACAATACACTCACCGCAAGCTGGTTTATGGTAACCGGTGTAAATAAATCCGAGCTTAAGGGTTTGGCCAACGCTTCTACAGACTTAATTGTTTACGATAAAGTTGCGATGATAAGCGAAGGTTTAAGCCATTACTCAAATTCGTTACTGGTGACACTGGCCATTGCGATGATCTTTGCGTTATTACTTTTTAGCGTTAAATTTGGTTTTAAAACAGCATGTAAGCAAATTTTAGTGCTTATACTAACAACTTCTGCAGTACTGCTGCTCTGCAGTGCGCTGCAATCTCAGCTATCGATTTTTAATCTGTTAGGCTGTTTATTGATATTAGCCTTGGCAATTGATTATTTGGTGTTTTATCAAGTTAATAATTTAAGTCCTAGCAATGTGCTTGCAATTAGTTTATCAGCGGCTTCATCGATGTGGGTATTTGGCATGTTGGCCGTTTCGAAAACACCAGCTATTTTCAGTTTCGGACTAACGGTGTTAGTGGGGTTAGTATGTATCTATATCCTTGCGCCGCTCAGTATTGCATTACCTAAAAATAAGGAAAAATAATAGGTGAATAATCAAGTTCAACAGGCTGATGTTGTTATTATTGGTGCTGGCCCTTCAGGTGCAGTGGCAGCCAGTTTACTAGTGAAAAAAGGTTGGCATGTGGTGATGTTAGAGCAGCAAACCTTTCCTCGTTTTTCGATTGGTGAAAGTTTATTACCTCAGTGCATGAGCTTTTTAGCTGAGGCAGACCTTGAGCAAGCGGTGCAAGCACAGGCACAATCGCTTGGTTTTCAGTTTAAAAATGGTGCGGCGTTTCAGCGTCGGGGCGACCACACAACGATCGATTTTACCGAAAAATTTAGCGAAGGCCCTGGCACGACTTTTCAGGTAAAACGTGCGGACTTTGATAAATGCTTAGCCGATGGTGCCATGCAGCAGGGGGCTGAAATACGTTACCAGCATAGCGTGTTTGCGTACACCGATTGTGAAGATGGCGCTTTACTTGATGTTACAGATGAAAACCAGCAAAGCTATCAAATTAAAGGGCGTTTTGTACTTGATGCCAGTGGTTTTGGCAGAGTATTACCTCGCTTACTTGATTTAGAGTCAGCATCAAATTTCCCTGTACGCTGGGCTTTTTTCAGCCATTTTAAAGATAATATTAGCGATCCCCAGTTTGACCGTGAAAAAATCTTAATTAATGTTCATCCAGAGCATAAAGATATTTGGTATTGGTTGATTCCATTTAGTGATGGTACGGCAAGCATTGGTGTAGTTGGTAAACCAGAGCAGCTTGAAGATAAACTCCCCCTCGCTGGCTTAAATGAATTTATCGAGCAAGACAGCTATTTAAGTGAGTTATTAGCCAACCGAGAAGCTATAGGTGAAGCGCGTGCTATCAAAGGCTATTCTGCTAATGTGTCGAGCTTGTATGGTGAGCATTTTGCACTACTTGGTAATGCAGGTGAATTTTTAGATCCGGTGTTTTCATCTGGGGTGACGATTGCGTTAAAATCAGCCTCATTGGTTGCTCCTTTAGTTGATAGCTACTTACGTGGTGAGCAAGTTGATTTCAAAAACGATTACAGTGAGCCTTTGCAACAAGGAGTTAATTGCTTTAGAACCTACGTCAGTGCTTGGTATGATGGCTCATTTCAAGACGTGATTTTTTACAGTGAGAAAAACCAACAAATTCGCGAGATGATCAGTGCTATTCTTGCAGGCTATGCTTGGGATTTACAAAACCCATTTGTAAAACAAAGCAACAAACGCTTAAATACGTTGGTTGAATTATGTCGCGATTAACACGCTCTTTGCTTTTAAGTTTGAGCATATTAGTGGCTAGTTGTGCCAGTGAATTTGCTGTAAAAACGGGCGTTGATTTAGCGCCAAATGCAGGAATTTACTTGCTTGATCCACCTCCGTCATTAGTTGCTGATAATTGGCAGCAAGTGCTTGAAGTACGCCATGGTGATGAGCGGTATACGTTACTAGCGCAGCTGAGTTTAAATAGTGAAACAGGTATCAACTTGGCTGTTATGACGGCTCAAGGTATGCCTATTTTTCAATTAGAAAAAGCGCCACTTGGGCCAATTAAAAGCGAAAAAATGCTCCCAATCAACGCTGTTGATCCTCGTTATATTCTCGCTGATATCATGCTTGTGCACTGGCCTGTTACTGTGCTGAACTCTCAGCTTTATGGCTTGAACCTAGATGAACAAGGAACGACGCGACGTTTATATCAGGGTGAGCAGTTAATTAGTGAAATTCGCTATTTAGACGGTGCAACAGAACTTGTAAACTATCAGCGAAATTACAAAATTAAATTTCAAAGGGTTAATTGATTATGCCATTTTGGCTTAACGACTTAGGTATTGTTAGTGCATTGGGGGTTGGTCACCAACAGACAATGCAAAGTATCAGCTTACAACCTAAACAAACACTCACAGAGGTGACGTCGCTTGCATTTGAGCAGCGTCCAACCTTTGTCGGCTTGGTTAATGAGTTGCCATTAACAGCATCAATGCGATTTTATCAGCTAATCGATTTAGCGCTGGCGCAAATTGCAGACACATTAGCAAGCATAAACATTCCGAGCAGCCGTATTGCTGTGGTGATTGGTACCAGTACTGCAGCCATTCAAGAAGGTGAAAGAGGCCGAAAATCCCATGCGGCGCAGGGAAAGTGGCCAGAGGGATTTGATTATTACGACCAAGCGCTCGTCGCTCCGGCCAATTACATTGCCAAAAAGCTCGCTGCAAACGGGCCCTGTTATAGTATTTCAACTGCGTGTAGTTCAAGTGCCAAAGCGCTTATTAGTGCTCGCGCCTTACTTAGTGCCGATTTAGCCGATGTGGTGATTTGTGGAGGGGTAGATAGCTTGTGTCAACTCACTATCAATGGTTTTGATTCGTTATCTTCTATCAGTGATGAAATTTGTAAGCCATTTAGCGCTGACAGAGCAGGCATTAATATTGGTGAAGCCGCAGCGTTATTTGTTATGAGTAAAGAGCAGCATACAAAACAAAGTATCGCCTTTTTAGGTGGTGGTGAAAGCTCTGATGCCCATCATATTTCAGCTCCGATTGCTGATGGTTCTGGTGCAATCGCAGCTATGACAATGGCATTGCAAGACGCGAATTTAAGGCCATCAGATATCGACTACATAAATGCTCATGGGACAGCAACGCCGCAAAATGATGCAATGGAATCTTTGGCAATCAGTGAAGTGTTTGGTCAAAATACCAAGGTGAGCTCCTCTAAACATTTAACCGGGCATACTTTAGGAGCCGCAGGTGCTTTAGAGGCTGGGTTATGTTGGTTATACCTAGCTTATCCAGAGTTTAATGATTTAGTGTGGAATCAGGTTACTGAGGATGACTCTTTAGCTGAAATTGGCTTAATAACGCAATCAGAAAAAGCAGAAATTAATCACTGTTTATCAAATTCATTTGCCTTTGGTGGCAATAATGTCAGTGTAGTATTAGGACATCTAAATGAATCATTATAAAATTGAGCAAGTAGTCCCTCACAGAAAACCAATGATTTTGCTCAATCGTCTCAGTAATTACAGCGAAGAGTCAGGTTGCTGCGAAGTTGATATTAGTTCACACAGCCCGTTTTATGACGAGAGCTTAAATGGAGTTGCTAGTTATATTGGCTGTGAATATATGGCGCAAACTATCGCGGCCTACGCTGGTGCGCTGGCAAAGGACAAAGGGGATGAAGTTCAAATTGGCTTTTTAATTGGTACGCGCAAATATAAAACCTATGCCCCGGTATTTAAAAACGAGCAGACGCTTAAAGTATCGGTCACAAAATTATATCAAGAAGAATCAGGGTTAAGTGTATTTGAGTGTCAAATTCACAGCGATGAAACATGCTTAGCAGAAGCTAAAATTAATGTGTTTCAACCACAGGACCCAATGCAGTTTATAAGAGAAAATCAATGACAAAACGTATTTTAGTCACAGGCTCAAGCCGCGGAATAGGCAAAGCAATCGCTCTTAGATTAGCTAACGATGGCTTTGATATCGCTGTTCATTGTCGCAGTGGTGTGGCTGAAGCCGAGCAAACCTGTCAAGAAATTAGTGTCCTTGGTCGCCACGCAAGCTTATTGCAATTTGATGTGTGCGATAGAGAGCTTGCTAAACAACAAATTGAAGCAGATATCGCTGAGCATGGTACTTATTACGGCGTGATTTGTAATGCTGGTATCACTAATGATATGGCGTTTCCAGCAATGCAAGGTGATGACTGGGATAAGGTGATCCGTACCGGCCTTGATGGTTTTTACAACGTGGTTCATCCAACCGTGATGCCAATGGTGCAAGGTCGTAAAGGTGGACGTATCGTAACTATGGCATCAGTGTCAGGGATTGCTGGTAATCGCGGGCAGGTAAACTACAGTGCAGCGAAAGCGGGCATAATTGGTGCGACAAAAGCGCTTTCGCTCGAGCTTGCTAAGCGTAAGATCACCGTTAACTGTGTGGCACCTGGATTAATCGAAACCGAAATGACAGACGATTTACCAGTTGATGAAATGCTAAAAATGATCCCATTAAAACGTATGGGCTCAGTTAATGAAGTGGCTGGCACGGTGTCATTTTTATGTTCAGATGACGCTGCGTATATCACACGCCAAGTTATTTCTGTGAACGGCGGTATGGTGTAATGAAGCGCGTTGTTGTTACAGGCATGTCTGCCATTACCGCATTAGGTGATACATGGGGCGAATTTAAATCAGCTTTGCAAAAAGGTGAAAATGCCGTTCAGTACATGACTGACTGGGATGTTGCGCCAGAATTAAACACTCGATTAGCCGCACCTGTTACTCATTTTAGTAAACCAAGCCACTACAAACGCAAACAAGTTCGCTCAATGGGGCGCGTTGCTATGATGTCGACGCGAACCACTGAGCTTGCTTTAGAAGAAGCTGGTCTGCTCGAACACCCAAGTCTAACCGATGGTTCAACAGGTATTGCCTTTGGTTCGTCAACGGGGTCAACGCCACCATTATTAGCTTTTGCGAAAATGATGGAAACTGGTGAAATGAATGGCGTAACGGCAACTAGTTACATCCAAATGATGGCTCACACAGCACCAGTGAATGTGGGCGTTTTTTTTGGCTTAAAAGGTCGGGTGATCACCACAAGCTCAGCTTGTACATCAGGTTCTCAGGGGATAGGTTATGCCTACGAAGCCATTAAGTATGGACGTCAAAAAGCCATGGTTGCTGGTGGTGCAGAAGAGTTGTGTATCACTGAAGCCGCGGTATTTGACACCTTATATGCTACAAGCACCAAAAACGATGCTGCGAAAAGCACGCCACGGCCATTTGATCAAAATCGTGACGGTCTCGTTATTGGTGAAGGCGCGGGCACACTCATTTTAGAAGAGTATGAACACGCTGTTGCCCGTGGAGCGACTATTTATGCTGAGTTAGTCGGTTTTGGTTGTAACTCAGATGGTCAACATGTCACGCAGCCCACTGCAGAAACAATGCAAGTAGCTATCGAAATGGCACTGAATGATGCACAGCTTACTGCTAGTCAGATTGGCTATGTAAATGCCCATGGTACTTCAACGGACCGTGGTGATATTGCGGAATCTCTGGCGACTTTCAATGCCCTTGGGAAGAAACCAATTAGCTCATTAAAAAGCTATTTAGGTCACACCTTAGGAGCGTGTGGTGCCATTGAAGCATGGGCAAGTATTAACATGATGAATGATGGTTGGTTTGCACCTACTATCAATTTAACTGATGTCGATGCTGAGTGCGCTGATTTAGATTATATCAAGGGTAATGGCCGTGAAATACAAACAGATTACATCATGAGTAATAATTTTGCGTTTGGTGGCATCAATACGTCGTTAATCTTTAAAAAGTGGCAAGCATGATCAACCGCTGCATTTTAAGTATTTTATTTGTTCTAACTTTTAATGCTTATGCTGCAGAAGATAGTGCAGAAAAAGGTGCTGCAAAAATGGAGCTAGGCGCTGGCCTGTTTTATGCTGATATCCCACATTATTTGGGATCGGATGAAAGTGAGCACTACTTATTGCCTGTGCCTTATTTTCGTTATCAAAGCGATAAAATGGCCATCGACCGCAACAATTTCACTGGTTTTTTGTGGCAACAAGAAAATCTTCATTTAGATTTATCTGCCAATGTGGGGCTTGCGGTTGACAGTGAAGACAATAAAGCCCGAGAAGGTATGGATGATCTAGATTGGGTGTTTGAATTAGGGCCTTCACTTAATTACTACCTAATAGGTGAACCAAACGCTAAACAGCACTTGTATTTAAGCCTGTTTGCACGCAAAGCCATTGCAACGGATTTCTCTGGTATTGATGATATTGGTTGGCGTTATGGACCAAGTGTGTATTATCGAGTGCCGATCATCGAAAAGGCGGATTCACAATTTTCATTAGCGTTTCGTGGCAATATCAACTTTGCTACCGATAAATACCTTGATTACTACTATGGGGTGAGTGACTTACATAGCAATGAAACTCGCCAAGCATACTCAAGCCGTTCAGGTTTTTCTGGTGCTGATGTATCAATTGGGGTACATTTTGACACGCCAAAGTATTGGTTAGGTGGTTTTGTTAAATATCATCACCTTGCTGACAGTCAACAAGATGCAAGCCCACTCGTGAAGCAAGATTATAATGTTTCGGTTGGTTTTGGTGTTGCATGGAAGTTTTATAGAAGGAATTTTTAAATGAAGTTATTGACCCTTGCATGTGTTTTAGTTGCTTGTTTGTTTTCAGTAAAAAGTTTTGCACGTGATGATATACAAACCCTACCTATACAAGCATTACTTGAAACCAGTAAAGCGAAACAAGCACTGTTAGATATTCCACTTTACTTTGCTGATCAAAGTCATAACACCATTAAAACTAAGTATGGTGAAGTTATCACCAATAAGAAAACCAACGCGTTTAATAAAACGGACCGTGAAGCCTGTGAATGGGTAATGCTTAGTGCTTTAAAAGCATTACAAGAGCGTGCTGTACGTGAAGGCATGAATGCGGTTGTAAATATTCAGTCGTACTACAAGAAACGTGAGTTTGTTAGCCAAACCGAATATCAATGTGGTGCGGGTACATTTATCGCTGGTGTGGCATTAAAAGGCACTTTAGTTAAGTTATAACTAACTAAAGTCATTTTTTTTCTGTATAATTTGCGACCCTTGATATGATGGCCGCAGGTTATACAGCATGAATTTTAAATCATTTAGTTTTTCTTCTGAGCTTTTACAGGCATTAGAAGAGCTTAATTTCGAAACGCTTACTCCCGTTCAACGTAGTGCAATTCCTGCGGTAAGAAAAGGCAAAGACGTACTTGTTAGTGCGCAAACAGGCACCGGTAAAACGGCTGCTTTTGCATTGCCTATTATTCAAAAGTTATCAGAATCTGCTGTTAGTGATAAGAATGCGCCAAGTGCCCTAGTGTTAGCGCCTACTCGTGAATTAGCAGAGCAAATAGCCAATAATTTTAAAGCGTTTGCCAAATACACGGAATTAAAAACTGTTTGTCTTTTTGGTGGGGTTAATCTTGCAGGCCAAGCTAATGACTTAAAAGCGGGTGTCGATATTGTAGTTGCAACACCTGGCCGCTTACTTGACCAACTTCGTTTGGGTAACATTAGTTTAGCTAAAGTGAAGCATTTAGTGCTTGATGAGGCTGACCGCATGCTAGACATGGGGTTTATCAGCGATATGCAAAATATTATCAATGGCTGTGATGAAGCGCGTCAAATCTTATTGTTCTCTGCAACTTTTCCAGCTGCAATTAAACAGTTTGCAAGTAAAGTTTTAAAGCAGCCTGAAGTCATTCATGTAGATCAAACAAACAGTACTGCAGAAACAGTGCAACACGTTGTTTATCCAGTTGAAGAACGTCGTAAGCAAGAGCTTTTATCTGAATTGATTGGTAAGAAAAATTGGCAGCAGGTACTTGTTTTCGTAAACATGAAAGAAACCGCTGATGAGCTTGTCAAAGAGCTGAATCTTGATGGTATTCCTGCAGTTGTTTGTCATGGCGATAAAACACAAGGTAATCGCCGCCGTGCTTTACGTGAATTTAAAGAAGGTAAAGTTCGCGTACTGGTAGCCACTGAAGTAGCTGCCCGTGGTATTGATATTGAAGGTTTACCACGTGTGATTAACATCGACCTACCTTGGCTTGCAGAAGATTATGTTCATCGTATTGGTCGTACCGGTCGTGCAGGTAAACCTGGCCAAGCGATTTCATTTGTGAGCCGTGAAGAAGAAAACACGTTATTCGATATCGAAAAGTTAATTGGTCAGCGTATTAAGCGTATTGTTTTACCTGGTTACGAAGTAAGTAACCGTGATGTATTGATTGATAAAATAGTTAAAAAGCCATCACATTTACGCCGCAGTCGCACAAACAAGCCTTCAGGTCAGGCAACTGGCGAGGCTCGTGCGAAAAACCGTTCACGCATCGCAAATGTTCGCAAATCTTTGAAAGGCAATAAACTAAGCCTTAAAAAGTAATAAATTTTCTACAAAAAGCCCCATTGCTGTTTGGCAATGGGGCTTTTTTTGGCTCTATATATAGTACGAACGGAGTATTTTGTTAATTTTTATGGTGTTAAATGCAGAATTAGATTAACAAATGTACCATGCTGAATTACAATCGCTTTGAAATCAGTCAAGTAGCGTTTCTAACGCGTCAGTGTCTAAATGGATGTTTATGCAGTACTTAAAAAGAATTATAAAAAAAATAATCACCCCTACTTTTTTACTTGGTGTTGTCTGTGTGCCTTTTTATGCCAATGCATTTGATAAAGCAGAGTTCTCCCTTGCCCATATAAAAGAGTCCATCAGCGTTGATGGTGTAATGGATGAACCGCATTGGCAAGAAGCCACAAAAGTGTCATTAAAATATCAAAATGAACCAACCGAAAAAGGCACACCGCTTGTACAAACTGATGCCTATATGTATGAAGATGGTAAATACTTGTATGTTGGCTTTATTGCAAAAGATGATGACCCTTCACAAATTCGTGCTGCACTTCGTGACCGCGACACGCTTTGGCAAGATGACAATGTTGCCTTGATGATTGATACGTTCAACGATGAACGAACTGGTTATGAGTTTTATGTAAATCCACTAGGTGCGCAAGGGGATATGCGCATGACGGATATTGACGATTGGGTGGAAGACCCATCGTGGGATGCCATTTGGGATAGTGCAGGGCAAATTAATAACGATGGCTATGTGGTTGAAATGCGTATTCCGTTCACTGCTCTTCGCTTTCCAAAAGATCAAGCTGAGTTAACGTGGAGTTTTGCTGTATGGCGTAATTACCCGCGTGATGTATTTTATCAAATGTCGAATGTTGGTTTTGACAGAGATGTAAAATGTAGCTTTTGTCAGTTTGATAAACTAACAGGCTTTGCCAACATGACTGAAAGCCAAAACATTCAGCTTACGCCAACTTTAACTGCGCTTCGCCATGATACCAAAGACGCAGTGCCTGGTGATTGGCAAAATGGCGATATTGATACTGAAGCGGGCTTGGACTTACGTTGGGGTGTGACGCAAGATGCGGTTATTAATGCCACCATTAACCCTGACTTTTCGCAGGTCGAGGCCGATTCACTTGAACTTGATGTAAATACTACTTACTCAATTTACTACGCTGAAAAGCGTCCATTCTTTTTAGATGGCGCCTCTTATTTTAATACCAGCCAACTAGAGCTTTTATATACGCGAATGATTGCTGAACCTGATGTAGGTTTAAAATTAACAGGTAAAACCGGCGCGCACAGCTACGGCTTTATGTACGCTGACGATCAGAATACCAGTGTCTTACTTCCGACTAACCAAGGTTCGGGCTTTGCTAATCTAGCAGATAAAACACAAGCAGTTGCGGGACGATATCAATTTGATATCGGCCAAAAAGGCACAATTGGTGTGATGAGCACTCACCGTGAAAATGATGATTACCATAATACAGTGTTATCTCTAGATGGCAGCTACTGGTTTAATCAATCAGATAGTTTGCAGTATCAAGTAGCAAGCACAGATACCACTAACTCAGAATTTTTAGTTGATTATTATGGCGTTGATAAAAATCAATCAGATCAAGCTTATGCTATTGAATTTACTAGAACTAAGCGTGATTACGAAGTTTATGCTAATTACGAAAATATAGGTAAAGAATACCGCTCAGACTTAGGTTACCAAGCTAAAGTTGATTACGAGCAAATACAATTAGGTGGTGGGCAAACCTGGTACCGTGATGCTGATGATGCAATCACTGAGTACAGCTATAATGCTGAATGGGATAAAACTTGGGCGCAAAATGGCGACTTACTTGAAGAAGAATACGATGGCTTTTTTACCTTTAAAGGTAAGATGCAATCGCAAACAGAAATTGGCTTTATCCATCGTAATGAATTTTATGCCGGTGAGTTTTTTAATCAAAACATAGGTTATATCTACGGCGGTTTTAGACCCATCCGCGATGTCCGTTTCTTATTATATGCTCAATATGGCAGCAAAATTGACTACAGTAATGCAGCTCTAGGTACAATGGTCCGCATTGAACCTGAGATGACGTGGGATATTAACGATCATTGGCAGGTTCAGTTGGAGCACAGCTACAGCTACCTAGATAACGAGCAAAATGAGCGTGTTTATACTGCTAACTTAACGGATCTACGCGTTTATTATAAATTTAATATGCGTTCAATGCTGAAACTCGTTTTGCAGTTTGAAGATGTTGATCGAAACAACGAAGCTTATCGATTTGATGTAAGCCAAACTAACCGCGATTATGGTAGTCAGTTAGTGTATTCGTACAAGATTAACTCACAAACACTGTTTTATTTAGGGTATTCAGATAAAGGATACCAAGACGATTCGTTGGAAGGTCTTGAGCGTGATCAACGCACCTTCTTCACTAAGCTAAGCTATGCATGGCAGCTATAGCTGAAGCAATATAATAAAAACTTGGTCAGCTTATGGCTGACCAACTTCTTCGTTTACCTTAGTTCTTACCACCCCTTCAAGGCTTTTTAAGCCCCACTGCTTACCAATCTCGACAGCTTCATCAATTGGCTTTTTTAAGGTTATGGCATTGTATAGCGCAACGAGAGCGCCAACACGGTTGCTGCTAGCACAGTGAAGTAAGGTGGTTTGTTGTTGATGCTCATTGAGTAAGGCCTGAAGCTTAGTGGCATTTTCAATCGTAATATCAGCTTTAGATTGCACAGGAATATGGTAATAGTTCATGCCAAGCTCAGTCACTAATTCTTGCTCAGACCAATTTGTTTCGTTATCACCACGTAGGTTAATGATGTTCTCAACACCGAGTTGTTTTAACTTGGCAAAATCGGTTTGATTGGGCTGCCCTGAGGTTAATACATGCTCAGACTGGGCCTTTAGATTTAGAATATCCAGTTGTGTAGCGGTCGTTTGTGCTGCCGATACTGAAAAAGACAGTAAAGTAGCGCACGCTAATAATATGAAGCTCTTCATGTTATTCCTTCTATTAAGTTTAATTTTTGCGGTAAACGGTTTTACCACGGCTAATGGTTGCTAACACTTGTAAGTTATGAAGCTCTTCAGGCTTTATTTTCAACGGATTATTATCAAGGATAATTAAATCAGCTTGCATCCCTTGTTTTAATTGTCCTTTTGAGGTCTCTTCAAAGTGTTGATACGCCGGCCATGTCGTCATTGCTTGTAGTGCAGTATACACAGAAACACGTTGTTCAGGACCTAATACTTTATCTGTGCGAGTAGTGCGATTCACCGTTGCATCTAATACCCTTAGTGCATTTGGTAGAGCCACTGGCGCATCATGATGGGTGCTAAACATTAATCCTTGCTTGCGAACAGCATGAGTGGGTGAAATAAAATCGGCACGGGGGTGACCTAGCACCGAATTTACATGCCAATCGCCCCAATAAAAGGTATGCATTGGGAAGAGCGATGGAAATATGCCCAACTCTTTAAGGCGATTTACCTGATCTTGACGAATAGTTTGACCATGAATAAGTACAGGGCGGCGGTCTTTTTTACCAAGCTTGTTATTGGCATTTTCAACAGCATCTAAAAATTGCTCAATGGCGGCATCACCATTTGCATGTGTCATCACTTGCCAACCATTGGCAAAGGCCGTTTCTACATATTGATAAGCTTGTTCATCATTAAAAGTAGGGTAGCCTGCATAACCTTGCTCTTGGCCTTCAGGTGCTTTTAAGTATGGATGAGATAACCAAGCAGTTTTCCCTTGCGGTGAGCCATCAAAGTTAAGTTTTACACCCCCAATGCGAAAATGATTTGTGTAGTGTTTACTGTTATAGGTTGAGTCCATAAAACTGCTGCTGGTGGCCATATCAGCATACGCAACCACATCAATCACGAATTTATCAGCCTTTGATGCTCTTACCATCGAATCATAGGCTTCTTGAGTTGCTCGGCCTTCTTGCGCTGTGGTGTAGCCGTATTTTGTGTAGAGCTTTTGTCCTTCTTGTAGCATTAAATCTTGTAAGTCAGGATCAAACGACTGCATGAGTTTAAACAGTAAACCAAAGTGTGCATTTTCTTCGAGCACCCCATTAGGTTCTTGTGAGTTCGCCATACGACGAATTAGCCCACCTTTAGGGTTTTCTGTGTTTTCGTCGATGCCAGCCAGAGTTAAAGCTTTACTGTTTGCAACACTTAAGTGCCCCGAGGTATGAATGATGATCACTGGCTTTTCGGTGCTAACGCGGTCTAAGTCCATTTTAGTCGGGTATCTATCAAGCTCAGCATCATCGTAACCAAAGCCTAAGATAGCGCCGGTTTTTTCAATAAATGTGGTGTAATCAGGGTTATTCTGTGCGGCTGTAAGCATATTAACGATTTGCTCAACACTATTGGCATCACCATCTGGGCTAGGTAATACATTGGCTACCATGGCTTGCAAACCAACACCGTAGACATGGCTATGACCATCTACAAAGCCTGGCATCAAGGTTTTTCCTTGTAAATCAATCAGCTTTGTTTTGCCAAATTTAAACTCAAGGGCTTTAGTTTTATCACCCACAAAGATGATTTTGTCACCTTGGGTAGCGATTGCTTGTGCATATTCTGGTTCATCGCCAGTCATTGTAAGAATATCGCCACCATAATAAATGGTATCTGCAGCACTCACTTGCAGAGGTAGCGTTTTAGCTGTTTGTTCAGGGCGATTATCGCAAGCCGTTAAGGCAAGTAATGAACAAGCGATTGCGAGGTGATGTTTCATTTAAATCTTCCATGAATTTTAATTATGTCTAAGAATATAGTCTGTTTAAAAATTTTGTCTTTAAAAAATAGACTTAAATTTCATTAAAGTACAAGACTATAGCTGCACCATCGAGGCTACTACCGTTGTGAATGTTGATACCAATGCCAAAGTTGTCAAACCATGACGTCCACTTTCTACTGTCCCATAAAAAGCCGATACCGTATTCATAAAAGTGATCTGTAGAAAATGCAATACGACCATCACCACCTAAATCAATTCGCTGTCCTTTAATATAAAAAGCTTGCTCAAAAAGGCCTATTTTAAACATGTTAAACTTAGCTTTAATTCCATTGAGTGTACGCCAAGTTTCAGGAGCTGCATTACTCATTCCGTCAGGATGAGACAAGGCCCAGCCATAATAGTAATTAAAGTTAAGTTTGTATTCGTAATAGCCCCAGTGCCTTGGCAGGCGATAAATCATGGTCGCATTTGGATTTAGTACTAGTGCATTACTATTTAGGTTGGTGTAAAGATTATCAGCTAAAGGCTGTATATTACGTCTAGATTCGGGCGAGTTGTACTCGTAATCATTGTTGTAATGTAAGTAGTGACTGTTAAAGCCAAGTTGATATGACCATTTAGATCCAAGCGCTTTCTCTGCATTAACACCGATCATGCTGTTATACACCGTTTCTGAAATATAGTCGTCAGCGACATTGTCATACAGTGAGATAAAATCTGATTGATTTAAATAGCTGACTCTACCTGTCAAACTTAGTTTGTGCTGATAAATTGGCTCATCAAGCTGCCATGTATAAGGAATGCTGTAGAGTTTGAGTTTTTTTCTAAGTGCGATACTGTCTTCATCTTTACTAGCATGTTGCGAGTTAAACAATGTTTGCGGATCAAAATCACCAAACCCCAAGGTAATACTGTCACCATCAGTTAAAACTAACGAGGTTGCAAATGCGGTTTCGAGCTGCTTAGTTGGGTTTGCATAGCTGCTCGCGCAAAACACACACGTCATCATTATGCAAGCAGTTAAATACGGTATGTACTTGTTATTCATTAAAAAATCAACTCTCGCTCAAAAGTATTAAATAGCGAAGGGGGGGAATTTAGCTGTACTAGTCCCTAATTGCTATTCAGATCATACAAAAGTTCTTTCTCAGAACTAATAACAAAGGTTGTCAGAAATTTCACATACCCATATTGAATCAGAATTTTCTCATTAGAATGGCTAGGAGTTTAATCTAATGTAAATGATATGTACAAAGTGGATGTTCGTAATTAACAGTGGATTTGTTGCAATTACAATTAATCTTATAAAGAGGTCTCACTTTGAAAGTGTCATACTTTTTAACTAGTTATAATGGATTGAAACTTAAGTTTTCGACAATCATGCTATTTACTGGCTTATTATTATGTAGTCAACATAGTAAAGCCGAGCAAACTCACTGGTTTGTATCTGGGCAAATAGGTTCAGCTTCCACAGACCTTAGCACAAAAGACTTAACATCATCATTAAGTGAACAAGGGACCATTATTGATTCTGTTTCGATTAAAGACTCGGATACAGGTTACCAAGCTGCAATCGGTTATAAATTCAATTCAATTTATTCACTACAAGTCGGTTATGTAGATTTCGGTGAGAGACATTTCAGCTTTACAGGCGAAGTCACCGATTTAGACAACTTTCACACGGCCATAAAACGAATTTACCCTGAATCAGCAAAGGGGCCTCAGGTATCAATTTTAGCGTCGTGGCCAATCACCAAAATAATATCGCTGACTGGTAAGATAGGATATTTAGATTGGCACCAAGATTACCAATACCAATCAAACTCTTCACAGTTATTTAAAGCAAAACGCAGTGGTAACAGTGCCACCTTTGGAATTGAAGCGAGTTTTGATCTTTTTAAAAATATCCAGATTTTTCTAAGTTACGACCATGCAGCGCTAGATGCAAATGATGCTTCGATGATCTCAATTGGCGCAAGATATTATTTCGACTAACCCATTATCGATGTATGCGAGGGGCGTACATTTTAATTACCTCAAGGAATAGCTGAAACACGAGTAAACCATTTTAGATGAATTTACTACCAGCTTGAAATTTCTACAGGAACACGACGTCATGCTATCAACAATTATTAAATACCTATACCTCATAGCGCTTATTTCGCCTATGACTATATTGGCTATGCCGATTACAATTATCGCACCTACTGTGACCTTCACACTCGATGTTGAGCCAAGTGACAGCATTGAAACAGTTAAAGGGCTTGTTGAACAGCAGACTCAAATTGTACTGACTAGACAAATCATCACTTTTAATGGTCAAACATTAGAAAATGCTCGGTCATTGTCTGATTACAATGTGGTAAAAAACTCTATTTTGAATGTCACTAAATCGAATTTAGCCCCTAGTTTTTCCTATGAGAATCCATCGCAGCTACTAGGGAGTTTAAGCTTGGATGATTCTCTATATCCAAATATTACTTTAGATAATAATGAAGTCCCTTATATTATTTTAAAAAATACTTTCAACAATAGAGCCGATGTTTATAAATATGTGGATAGTGCTTGGGAATCAATTGATGGGGGGGAAACGCTTACTGATGCGTATGGCGAAACAGATATTGTCTTTGACCAAAATAATAATTTATATATTGCTTATATATCTGGCACTGGTTCGTCGCAGACAATTGTTGTAAAAAAACTTGTAAATGGTAATTGGACTGAGCTTGGCTCAGGCCAAATTAGCGGCACAAAAATAGAGCACATTGATTTAAAGGTTGATGATAATGATATTTTATATCTTGCCTATGATAACTCAACCGTATACGTGAAAAAGTGGGCTAATAATAGTTGGGTTAATGTAGGTACGCAGGCAAGTAATGGAAATGCTAAAAGCCCTGAAATTGCCTTTAATTCGAAAAATGAAATGTATGTCGTTTATAATAAAACAGTAAGTCCTGCCTCTGTTGAGGTAAGAAAGTTTAATGGCACATCATGGATAACTTTAAGCTCATCTGCTTTAGGGACTCAACCAGCGATAGATCCTCAAATAGCGTTTGACAGCCAAGACACACTCTATATTTCATTTATAAACTCTACGACATATTTGGGTCCTGTAAAGGTTTATAAATTTGTAGAGGATAACTGGGTTTCGGTTGGCGATACATCAAACCTTTCTGCAATGAGAAAATTAAATCTATTAATTGACTCAAACGACAACGTGTTAATTGCATTTAATGAACAGAGCACATATGGCCGAGGAAAACTATATGCTTTTGAAGGAGAGGTATGGAATTTAAAAGGGCCAATTGCCCCACCGGAAAAATCATATTATTTCGGCCTCGCAATGAGAGCTGTACTTAATTCAAGCGACATTATCTACGCTATTGACTTAAAGTCAGAGGTTGGTGGACCTTTTGTAATCACTAAGGAAAATGCTTCTTTTAGCAATCATTCTAAGAGCATTATGGAGGGAGCATCAAGCTTTAGGTTATTTGAAAATGTAATCGTTGAGGATGCTGTAAACGATAACGTTACCCTCACAATTACGATTTCAGATACGCAATTCGGGTCATTGTCAGGTACTGCAAGTGGTAACGCAGAACTTAATTATGATTCTAGCACAGGCGTTCTAACACTTTCAGGAACAGTCTCAGATATTAATGCTTCGCTTGAAAGTATTGAGTTAATACAGGCTGCAAATGGTGCAGGTCAATTCACACTCACGTTTTCATTAACGGATGGCACAGATACAAACTCTGCAATTGTGGGGACCTATTCAGTTGTTGTACCCAATAAAGCCCCTTCTATCGATATTAATACGGGCCTTTCATTAGATGAAGGTGCAACGAAAGTAATTAATACTCAGAGCTTATCGGCTTCAGATCCTGATGATAGCGGCACAGGGTTAACATACACGATTAAATCAGTACCTACTTATGGCAGTTTATTTGTCGATGCCAATGATAATAGCAGTTTAGATGCGGGTGAAAAGCTTTCGTTGAATGGTACTTTTACACAGCAAACACTGGATGATTCAAAACTTTATTATAAACACAATGGCACTGAAACAAACTCTGATAACTTTAAGTTCGATCTTGCAGATGGTGGGGAGGATGATGTTGCACCGATTATAGATCAATCTTTCATTATATCTATTACACCGCAAAATGATGCACCTAAAATATCTAAAGCCGCAAAATGGGAATATGTTGGTGATGCAAATTTTGCAAAAGAACGGATAAGTGATACCGCCATAGCTGTTGATAGAAACAGTGTAGTATATTCAGCTTTTACTTATTATCTCGAACCAGCAGGGTATGGAATTGCAGTAAAGAAATATGATAGCAGGACTTGGCAAAACATAAGTAACACTAATCTCGCTGAGGGCTCGGTTAATAGTAATCTTAGTTTAGCTATTAATCGTTCTGATGAGCTTTTTATTGCTTATGAAGATTCAGGGTTTGAGAATAAGGTTGTTGTAAAGACTCTTAAAAATGGCTCTTGGACAGTACTTGGGGGAGAGGCCGTAAGCGCAGGGGTCGCAAATCACGCTTCTATTGCTTTTGACAGTGCTGATAATTTATACCTCACTTACCAAGATTATTTAAATAATAACACTGCAACAGTGAAAAAATGGGATGGCACAGAATGGACCACTGTGGGTGAAGCCGCAATTGCATCTGGGGTTACATCGCAAATGAAGCTCTCTTTTGATAGTAAGGACACGCCCTATTTGGCATATAAAGTAGATATTAATCAAAATAATATCAATGTAGTTAAATTCGAGAATAATAGTTGGACTCAGGTCGGCTCTGCAAATTTTGAGACGAATGTAATGAGATTAGATTTCACTATTATTAATGATGTTCCATACGTTGCTTTTTCAAAAAAATCATCTCAACTCATATCTGTCAATAGGTTTAATGGTCAAACTTGGGAGTTGGCTGGTAACAGTGATCTTTTGGGCGGCAGTGGTTTCGGGCCAAAAATAGCAGCAAATAGTGACAATATTCCTTTTGTTGCTGTGAATGATTATGTCAACGGTGGAGATGTATCTGTAATGCAGTTGACGGGAAATACGTGGAACCATGTTGGTAAAGCCGGAATAACAACTAAGAGAACTACTTTTCCTTCTTTCGCAATTGATGACAACGATACACTACTAGTTTCATTTGGAGATACAGATAACGACAGTAATGCTTCTATGATGAAGTATGAGCAGTCAATTTTTGACAGCTTCTCTATGACTACCAAGGAAGATAGCAATAAAAACTTACTCTTTGGAGGGCATATAATAACTGATAAAGAAAACGATAATGTTACTCTTACCATCACTCTTGCAAACAATACATCAGGCAAACTTGCGGGTACTGCAAGTGGTAGTGCCAACTTAGACTACGATATTGAAACAGCTACACTCACATTGAGTGGCTCACTAGTCGATGTTAACGCAAGTTTAGCAAGCCTTTCGTATACGCCAGCTGCTGATTATTCTGGCTCATTGGGTATTTCGTTTAAACTATCTGATGGCAGTAACACTGTCACACCTGTAAATGGCACTATAACTGTTACTGCTGTTAATGATGCACCAACGATTACTTCACAAGCCTTAGTACTTGCAACTGAAGATACAGCTTATGCATATCAACTTGCTGTCACCGATGCTGACAAAGACGAAACATATAAATTTAGCGCTTCAATATTACCTAGCTGGTTATCGATAAATACATCTACAGGTTTACTTGTTGGAACACCAAGCAATAATGATGTTGGTGAGCATAATGTCTCAATTAAAGTAACTGATTCGGCCGGTGCTTCTGATATTCAAATATTTACCATTACAGTAGCTAATGTAAATGATAAGCCGGTAATTACGTCAACCCCTGATACTGTCGCAGTTGAAGAGCAGTTATACAATTATACTGTTTCAGCTACAGATATTGATGCAGGAGATACGCTTTCGTACACAGTGCTTGGCCTTCCAAGTTGGTTATCTTTTAATGAAGCTACTCGCAGTTTTAAAGGCACACCTACTAATGATGATGTAGCGTCGTATAAGATCACTGTTGTTGTCATGGATATGAGTGAAGAGGAGGCACGACAATCATTTACTCTAACTGTTTCAAACGTAAATGACGCTCCAGTGTTTTCATCAACACCTATTACAACTGCGATTGAGGACAGCATCTATAACTATACTGTAAGTGCAACTGATGTTGATAAAGGCGATATGCTAATTTATTCAGCCAAGACGCTTCCTAGTTGGTTAAGCATAGATGCTGCGACAGGTTTAGTTACTGGTACGCCAGGTAATGATGATGTAGGCATGCATACGGTTAGTTTAATCGTCACGGATAGTGCAAAAGAAACAGATTCTCAGATGTTTTCTATCACCGTTGAGAATGTAAATGATGCGCCTGAATTTTCATCAACACCAATTACAACTGCAACCGAAGATGAGTTATACAGCTATATCGTTTCGGCAACGGATGTGGATGCTGATGATAGTCTTTCTTATACAGCCCTTGGTATGCCTAGCTGGTTAACCTTTGATACTAAAACGCATACCCTAAGTGGCACACCCACTAATGATGATGTAGGTACGTATAATATTACGCTTGTTGTAACAGATGCGAGTAAAGAGGAGATTAAGCAGGAATTTACACTGAGAGTTGTGAATGTAAACGATGTACCCGATGTGCATGATGATAAAGTAAGTGTTGATGAGGACAACAGTGTTGCTATTAATATTTTAGAGAACGATTCAGATGTTGATAGTGGCTTAAACCCTGCCAGTGTCAGAGTGGTAACAGCGCCAACACTAGGAAAAACAAGCTTAAATACTGCGAATGGGGTTATTACTTATACACCGAATGAAAATGTTAATGGCTCTGATACTTTTACTTATACTGTCGATGACTTAGATAATGGACGCTCAGCTATTGCAACAGTGTCAATTACCATCAATTCGGTTAATGATGCACCATTTGCTAAGATTGATACGGCCATAACTGAAGAAGACATGGCAATTGAAATTGATGTCGCACTAAACGATTCAGATATTGATGAAGGTGATTCACTCGATTTATCTAGCTTAGAAGTTGTCACAGCGCCAGAAAATGGTAAAGCGAGTGTACAAAACAAGCGCATTCTCTATACCCCAAACACAAACTTTAATGGCAGTGACACATTTACATACCGTGTTGCAGATGGATCTGGAGCTATGTCTAATCAGGCGAGCGTAATGGTAAAAGTAGGTGAAGTTAATGATGCCCCAATCGCAACAAACGATGCAGCTGAGCTTGATGAAGACACCTCGATTGAATTGTCAATTTTAGACAATGACCTTGATGTAGATAGCGATTTAACAATTGATAATGTGACAATTACCCAAGCCCCAGCAAACGGCAAAGTTAGCGTTAATAGTACCTCAGGTACTATTGGCTATATGCCAAATGCTAATTTCTTTGGTAGCGATAGCTTCAGTTATAGTGTTAAAGATGACCAATCATTAATGTCAAATATCGCCGTTGTGAAATTAACGGTCAATAGTGTGAATGATGCACCCGTCGCTAACGATGATGTTGCTCAATTGCTCGAAGATACAGCCCATAGCATTAATGTACTGGGCAACGACTTAGATATTGATGGTTCGCTTGATAAGTCAAGCCTTGAAGTTGTTACCGAGCCAGAACATGGTAGTACAAAAATTGTAGACGGCATGATCAGCTATACGCCTAATGCTAATAGTAATGGTGAAGATAGCTTTAGTTATCGTGTTAAAGATGATTTGGGTGTTTGGTCAAATAATGCAAATGTCGCCATCACAGTAACAGCTGTAAATGATGCGCCGCTGGCAAATAATGATGTAATACAAATTGATGAAGATGAGAGCGTTATCATCGATGTAACAGGCAATGATTCTGATGTTGATGGTAGCATAGATGAGGACTCAGTTAAGATTGTTACTGAACCGGCATTTGGTAATGTAATAAATAATGTAGATGGTACAGTTACTTATACTCCAGTAAGCAATTATGTTGGTTTTGATACCTTTACTTATTCAGTGCTTGATAATGAAGGTGCAGAGTCGAATACGGCATCAGTGACTATTACCGTACTTGCTGTCAATGATGCACCATTGATTGAGTCGGCGCCAATCACTTCAGCAACACAGGATGAAGCGTACCGCTATGTACTTGTTGTTAATGATGTAGACAGTGCTGATAGCTATAAATTGAGTGCTACAGAGCTGCCAAGCTGGCTTAATTTTAATCCTGCGACAGGCGAGTTAAGTGGTACACCAAGTAATGATGATGTGGGCAATCATGCTGTTACTTTATTAGTAACTGATGCAGAAGGGTTAACTGATACACAAACCTTTGTTATCACAGTGGCCGATTTTAATGACCAAGCAACAGGTGGTATCAGTATCAGTGGCGAGGCAAAAGAGGGTGAAACCTTACGCGTTGAGTCAACTATTGACGATCCAGATGGTGTGGGAGAATTTACCTATCAATGGATGCGCAATGGGGTGTTAATTACAGGTGCAACACTGTCAGAATACATGCTAACCGATGCAGATATCGGCACGACAATCACGGTTGTTGTTACTTACATTGATGGCCACGGTAATACTGAGACCTTTACATCAGGTGCGACAAGCCCAGTTATTATTGCTAATGTTGCGCCTGTAGCGATTGGTGAACAACTAAGTACTAATGAAGACGAGAGCATCACCTTTACACTTGGGTATTTTGATGAAAATGGCGATGCACTGACATTCAATTTAGTCGCACCGGTTAGTAATGGTACGTTAACAATGGATGTTAATCGTTTTATGTATCAACCAAATGCAGATTTTAGTGGCTCAGATAGCTTTAGCTATACCGTATCAGATGGTGTTTTAAGCTCTGAAATAGCAACAGTGACGATTGTGGTGAATCCAGTCAATGATGCACCTGTTACTACACCAGATAACTTCACCGTCAATGCAGACTTAAATGAGTATGTAGTGCTTGATGTGTTAGCGAATGACATTGATGTTGATGGTGATGCACTAACATTAGTTAAAGCGCTTGCAAGTGTTGGCAGTATTCGAATTGTTGATAATAAGCTTGAATATTTGGCGCCTGTTGGCTTAAACGCAGAGGTGATCATTACTTATCAAATTAAAGATGCAAGTGGTGAAGTGGTAGATGTAACACTGGTTGTAAACGTTGTTTCAACCTTAACAGATATAACTATCACAGCACCTGAAGATAAAACGATTGCCTCAGAAGGGCTGTTCACTAAGGTGAATATGGGAACAGCAGTTGCAATGGATGCATTGGGTAATCCAGTGCGTGTTACGGCAAGTTCTAAAGGCTTCTTTGCACCTGGAACACATACCGTTGTTTGGAGTGCAGGAGAAGGGAACGAGCAAGTTTCAGCTACGCAATTGATCCATGTAATCCCGCAAGTTAATTTCAGTAAAGATCAAACTGCAACTGAAGGAACATACGTCATAATTAAAGCGATTCTCAATGGTGATGCAGTAACTTACCCTGTTGTTGTGCCATTTACCGTATCAGGTGATGCGATTACAGGAGAAGATCATGACTTATCTGAAGGTGAATTTATCTTTAAACAAGGTCAACGCGAAGCTCAATTGATAGTTAACCTTATTGAAGATGAACAGTTAGAAAGCACAGAAACTTTAACTGTTCATTTTAAAGAACCTAAAAATGCTGTTGTGGGTACGTTAGGTTCACACACACTAACAATTGCAGAGGGAAATGTTGCGCCAAGCGTAGAGTTATTTGCAGCTCAGCAAGGTATGAGTACGCGTCTAATTGATAAACAAGCAGGTGAAGTAACTATCAGTGCATTTGTTACAGATGCAAACCTAGCCGATACCCATGTATTTGATTGGCAAGTGTCTGATGAAGCAATCATCGATGCAGATGCCATCGATGATCAATTTAGCTTTGACCCAAGTTTACTTGCTGAAGGTGTTTATGAGTTTATGGTAACCGTTGATGATGGTGACAAAACTGATACAGTGAAAATTTCACTGACAGTGCTTGATTCATTACCTGAGTTATCAGCCATTGATTCAGACTTTGATGGTATCAATGATGATGAAGAAGGGTATGGCGACAGTGATAACGACGGTATTCCAGATTATCTAGATGCAAGCTCGCTTGCTAGCAATGTTGTTCAAGAAAAGCTGATCGAAAGTGAATTTTTCTTGATGGAGACAGAGCCTGGACTTCATTTGAGCTTAGGTAACGTTGCTTTTAAAGCATCAGGTAGCAACACCGGTATTACTGAAGGCGATGCAGTTAAATACGGACATAACGGATTAGGTGCAAAAGCTGATAATGGGTTTGACTACATAAATGGCGTGTTTGATTTCAATGTAAATGAAATTCCGGTTGCGGGTCAGTCTGTCAGTGTAGTGATAGCACAGTTTAGGCCAATACCAAGCAATGCTGTCTATCGTAAATTGATGCCAACAGGTTGGACAGAGTTTGTAGTCGATAGTCGTAATCGTATTGCATCAGCGCCTGGTGCTGAAGGGTTCTGCCCACCACCACAAGATGTGCTTTACACAGAAGGACTTACCGAAGGTCACTGGTGTGTTCAGCTGACTATTGAAGATGGTGGTCCAAATGATGCCGATGGCCAAGTTAATCGTGCAATTGAAGATCCAAGTGGTATCGCAACTTTAGATACGCATAATACTCAGCCAGTAGCTACGGATGATGTTATTACGGTAAAACGTAATATCAGCACCTACCTTGATGTGTTAGTCAATGATACAGATGCAGATGGTGATTTATTAACGCTTACGTCGGCAACCGTTGATATTGGTGAAGTCAGTATTATTAGTAATGAACTGCATTTTAGTCCACAAGCCGAACATGTAGGTACAGCAACAATAAACTATGGCGTATCTGATGGTAATGGCGGCTCAGCATTTGCAGCTGTGACCGTTGAGGTCGTTGAAAACAAAGCACCGCAAGTGAGTGCCATTATTAATGTAACAACTGATGATCAAAGCCCAATTAACATCGACATACTGGCTAATGTTACTGATGATGATAATAATGATTTCACTATTATTTCTGCATCAGCTGATAATGGGACAGTAGTAATCAATGATGATGGTACTATTACGTATACTCCAAATGTGGGTTTTGAGGGCACTGATACAGTGACCTTCATTATCTCTGATGGTGATGGCGGAATAACTCAAGGGAAGTTTAATGTCGTTGTTAAAGCCTATAAACGAGTGAGTGTTGAGCATAAAACAAGTGGGGGGGCGCTACCTCTGAGCTTAATCTCATTATTGTTACTGCTAGTGCTTATTAGATGCTATCAGTATCGGGCTCGCCGTTAGAAAGCAAAAGCCAAGCATTAGCTTGGCTTTTTTACACCTCTTTGAGAAGAGATTAAGGCTGATAATAAATCGGTGATTCAGGGCCAACTGGGAAGCCCAGAACAAATACCCATAAGTAGAATAACGCGACCCAACCAACAAAGAAGATCATGCTGTAAGGCAGCATGGTCGCAACCAGTGTGCCAATACCCATGTCTTTCTTATATTTAGTTGCTACAGCCAGTATCAAGCCAAAGTAGCTCATCATTGGTGTGATGAGGTTAGTAACCGAGTCACCAATTCGATATGCAGCTTGAATGGTTTCTGGCGCGTAGCCTATTAGCATTAACATTGGTACGAAGATAGGTGCAGTTACCGCCCACTGTGCTGATGAAGAACCCAAGCTTAAGTTAACCAATGCACACATTAAAATGAATAGCACGAATACTTCAGGACCAGTTAGGTTCAGTGTTTGTAAAAGAGCGGCGCCGTTAATAGCTAAAATTGTGCCTAGGTTAGTCCATTTAAAAAAAGCAACAAATTGCGCGGCAAAGAAAACCAGCACAATGTACATACCCATTGAGCTCATACTTTTGCTCATGGCATCAATGACATCTTTATCGTTCTTCATAGTGCCAACAACGCGACCGTAAACAAAGCCCGGAATACCGAAAGTCACAAAGATAAATACCACAATGCCTTTTAAAAATGGCGAGTGTGCAACAAGGCCTGTTTCTGGGTTACGTAAAATGCCGTCTTCAGGAACAATTGTCCAAGCAAGTAATAATGACACCACTAACAGTGAAACACCCGCCCACTTAAGGCCTGACTTTTCTTTATCGGTTAGGCCAGCAATGTCATTCTTTGGCAAATCATTGCTTGCTTCTTCAGGGTTGTACTTGCCAAGGCGTGGTTCAACGATTTTTTCTGTAACGAAAGTGCCTAAAATGGCAATTAAAAATACAGAGATCATCATGAAATACCAGTTTGCTTCTGCGCCAACTTGGTAATTTGGATCAATCATTTGTGCTGCAGGTGTTGTGATACCTGCAAGTAGCGGGTCAATGGTGCCTAGCAATAGGTTGGCACTGTAACCACCTGAAACACCAGCAAATGCGGCAGCAAGACCGGCAAGTGGGTGACGACCAAGGCTGTGGAATATCATCGCTGCTAATGGAATAAGTACCACGTAGCCAAGCTCTGACGCCGTATTTGATAAAATCGCAGCAAACACCACCATAAAAGTAACGAGCCTTTTAGATGCGCCCATCACCATGCCACGCATAGCAGCTGAGAGTAAACCTGAGTGCTCTGCGACACTTACGCCTAATAAAGCAACCAGTACCGTGCCAAGTGGTGCGAAACTGGTGAAGTTGGTAACAAGGCCGGTAACGATACGCTGGAGGCCTTCTGCACTAAGTAGGCTGACAACTTCAATAACACCATCAGGGTCGCGACCCGCAGCGCCTTCCGGACGTGGGTCGATAGCACTTAATCCAAACCAATCGGCGATGCCGCTAAAAACAATAATAGCAACGCAGAACATTGCAAATAATGTGATAGGGTGGGGTAGCATGTTACCCAAAAATTCAACGGTGGCTAAAAATCGGTTAAACAACCCATTATTGCCACCCTCATGGGTATTGTGAGAGTTTATAGTTTTTGACATGTCCAGTTCTCGTTATTTCAAAATGGCGCTAACCTAGCATTTTTTACCGGACAGATCATGTTTTAGCGGTGGGCAAAGCTAATAGGTACGTTCCAATACGCCCTTGTATAGCAAGGGATAGCGGCGCAAACGTTTACCAATGTAATCATCGGCTAGAATTTGCGCACAGATTTGGTCTACATCGTTACTTGCTTCAAACACCCAGTCAAATCGCTCAATAGCAAGCAGAAAACCACGTTTGAGGAACTGTTGTTCTCGATAGTAGCTAAGATTATCGCGGATGATATCTAACTTATCAGGGTTATTTTTAAGTTCATTAATAACTTGGTTGATAAACGCTTGCTGTTGCTTTGACTCAGTTTTTACCCGTCGTTTCATTATCTATTTATGGTTCCTGCTCTGCGATATATAGCACTTTCTTTAAAAAGTCTTCTTTGTTTTTTTCATGTTGGTAGTCAAGGTGGTAGGTATTGTGAAAACCAAAGCGAAGTAACACACCACTGCCTTTAAGATATACGGTATAACCATCGATATCGGAAAAAGCACAAATACCTTCGTATAGCTTCCCATCTTCATGATCTTCACCGTGTTGAATGATTTTCTCATATACAGAAAGAATTAATTTACCGTCTAGCTCATTTTTCATGATGACTCCTTTTTTGTGCAATACGTTTCATATCTATAAAAAGTTTAGTGCTATTTTTAATGTTTTGAGTGTTTCTAACCTCTACTTTGCGATAAATCATTAAATCTGCATTTAGCCAGCAGATGTCGAAAATTTACAATATTTTGGCTTACATTACGCTTACGCTTGGTTTTATTTAAGGAACGTACTATGAAATATAAGTTTTTCCTCATGATATTGCTGACAGGCTTGATGCTTGTAAGCCAAAGAATATCAGCGAATACAGACACGCTTATTTTAGAAAATGAAGCAGGGCAAATCGTCAAATTTGAAAGTTTCTTAGGCAAAAAACCAGTTTATTTAAAGTTTTGGGCAACTTGGTGTAAGCCATGTATGGAGCAGATGCCGCATTTTCAGCATGCTTACGAACAATATGGCGATAAAATTCAATTTGTGGCGATAAATATCGACCTCAATGATGATGCACACTCTGTTGCTAAGGTTAAAGAACGTTTTTCACTTAGCATGCCATTATTTACTGATCTCACAGCTCAGGTTGCTAAACACTATGAATTTATGGGTACCCCTTTTCATGTGCTAATTGATAGCGATGAAAAAGTGATTTTTCAAGGTCACGAAGCTGATAAAGCGCTTGATAACACGTTACGTTTGTTATCACACAATGGCAAAGTTGAAAAAGCGCGGCTACTTGGTGAAAAGCAAAGTGAAGCAACGCCTTTGGTTATTCCGAATAAAGGCAAAAAAGTAGTGCTTTTCACCGCAACGTGGTGTGATTGGTACTTGGCCGACACTCGCCCTGCTATGGCAAAGCAGTGCGTATTAGCACAGCAACATGTTAATAAGTTGGCGGAGCAAGGGATTGATGTCGAGGTTAAAGTAAGTCAGTTGTGGACCGATCAAACTGCAGTGCGAGAATATGTTGATAAATTCTCTGCAACCATGCCCGTTTCAATCGATTATGGTAATGATTTATTTATCAAAAATGACATTAATTCGGTACCAAATCTGCTTATATACAGCGATGGAAAATTAGTTTCTAAGCAGGCTAAATTTTAGCTAAAAACTGATTAATTTTGCTTTGTAATTATGTAAATTTAGCCTATGCTCTAGGCTCATTTTTTAGTGAGCCTAGAGCATGATTGATAAGGCATTATTAGCAAAAACACGCGAATTATCAGACCGATTAATTGCATTGCAAACACCCATTCGTATCCTTGATGCAATCAATTGGGATAAACAAATCAAAGAAGAGTTTTTTAAGCACAAATGCCAGAAAAACCCTACGATTGATCAAGCCTATTACCAACAGCGTGACCTTGGTTTTGTACCAAGCGAATTGCGCCGAGGTTTTTCTGATTTAAATCGCGATATCATCAGCCAATTAGGGCAGTTAAATCCAATCGCCCAATACATGAGCAAGATGTGTACTGAATATAAAACCGTACTCAGTATGATTGAGTATCGTGGTACCCCGGAGTTTCATGATCTATCTGTTGAGTTGTTTGGTCATCCTAAAGATTTATTTCATGCTGGAGAGCCTTCACTTTCTGAGCTTGCAACCATGCTTGAGCAGCCGCTAAAGAGTATGCTTGATGCCGATATATTGCCTGATGATCCAAAAAATATAGATGCCGAAGATGCAGTTAAAATTCTCGCATCACAAGTGTCTCAAACGATGCCAGGTATCGATGTTGAGGTCATTCTTAGTGACGGTATTGTCAGTGATGCTGCAGCTGGTGCAAATAATATAAAACTTAATCAAGATGTTAAGTTTTCCCAGCGTGAGCTTGATATTCTAGAAGTGCATGAAGGCTGGATCCATGTAGGTACGACCCAAAATGGCTTATCACAGCCTTATTTAACCTGTTTGAGTAAAGGCACACCTAGCTCTACGGTCACCCAAGAAGGGCTTGCTGTGTTGACCGAAATTATTACCTTAAAATCGACGCCTCGACGTTTAGCAAAATTAGTTAATCGTATTCAAGGTATTACGAAAGTCATTGATGGTGCTGAGTTTGTTGATATCTATCGCGACTATATAGCTCAAGGTTTAAGTAAAGACGACAGCTATACACTCACTCAACGCGTGTTTAGAGGAAGTACAGCAACGGGATTACCTTTTACCAAAGATATCGCCTATATCAAAGGTTTCGTTTTAGTGTATAACCTTATTCGTGTGGCAATACAATTAGGTCGCATTGATCAATTGCACTTATTATTGGTCGGTAAAATCTCAATTGATGATTTTAGATTGATATCACAGTTACATGATTTAGGTGTCATTGAAGATCCTAAATTTATTCCACCACACTTTAAAGACTTACGAGGCTTAGCAACTTGGTTGAGCTTTGGTCGTTTTATTGGCAACTTGTCGTTTGAACAGTTAGAAAACGATTACAAACCACTCTTTCTTTAAACAAATACACAAAAAAAATGCAGCTGGAATGAGCAGCTGCATTTTCAGTTTTAAAGCATGTTGCCTTACATGCTTTTAGTCGAGGAAACGATTAACCAGTAAGTGCGTCAACCTGTACTACATCATTGAGAATGATAACGTTTGCACGCTTGAAGAAGTTAAAATCTGTCGCGGTTGCTAATGTGTAAGCACCCATCATACGACTGATAATTAAATCACCATTGTCTAATTTTGGTAGCATGATTGACTCACTCACTACGTCGATACTGTCGCAAGTAGGGCCTGCTAATACTGATTCTACGCGCTCGTTTGATTGTTTTAACGACTCTATTGGGTATGATGCTTCATCAAATAATAAACCACTGAATGAGCCATAAATACCATCATCTAAGTAGTACCACGGCTTACCTTCACGAACTGCTTGGCCCATTACCGATGCAACACTAGTTACAGCACTTGCAACAATAAAACGACCCGGTTCTGCAATCACGCGAACTGTCTCTGGTAACAGTGCTAACGCATCATTAATTGGCGCACAAAATTCATCAATTGGCAGCACGTCTTTGCTGTATGGCACTGGGAAACCACCACCAATATCAAGCGTACTAAGCGCTGGTAATCCTAAGTCAGCTACTTCATTCATTACTTGGTTGCATGCAGCTATTGCTGTTACGTATTTAGCTGGGCTCGCTGTTTGTGAACCAACATGGAACGACAAACCTTTTATGCGAATACCTAATTGTTGCGCGTAAGTAATGATTTCGATGGCCATTGCTGGGCTGCAACCAAACTTTTTCGATAAGTCAGCGAATGACTCTGCATTACGAAAGCTTAAGCGCACAAGTAATTCAACTTGATCTTTGTAAGCAATGAACTTTTCTAATTCATTGATGTTATCAACCACAAATACGTTACAACCGTATTCAAGTGCATCACGAATATCACGATCACGCTTTATAGGGTGTGTGTGAATAGTGCGATCACTTGGCACGCCTTGACTTGCTACTAAGTCAACTTCACCGCTCGTTGCTAAATCAAAGCTTGCACCTTCTTCTAAAAGAGTGCGAACAACCGCCGCCAGAGGAAGTGGCTTTAGTGCAAAGTGTAAAACAACACCTGGTAAAGCACGGCTTAATGCACGGTATTGATGACGAACAGATTCACAATCAAGCACCATTAGAGGTGCGCCATGTTGTGTAACTAATTGTTCAAGAAGTTGGATTGATGGTTGTGCAATTGACTCATTAGCAGCAACCGCAGCTGCAGGTACTTTGGTTGTTAAATCTTGTGTTAGTGTAGAAATAGCCATTTTACTCTCCGGCAATTAAGCAACAGCTCGGGAAAATGGGAGTCCGAGTCAGTTGAGTGTCATTAAACGCACTTATTGTTATGTGCAATCAAATTCACTCTTGGATAGTTGCTCTATCGCCTTGCTACAAACAGTGTTTGTAATGTACTCGGATTGGCTATCATCAAGAAGCGGCGAGATAATATATCTGCTTTTTTTATTGTGCAAGCTTTTTTTTTAGGAAATTCATGAAGCGAAAATAAATCAATTAACTGTTGTTTTTGAAGGATATTTTGTATCTTCTTTTATAAACATTAAGCATTGCTTCGAGATCAGCTGACAGGTTATTGGCTTTATGAATGGCGTACAGATATTCCGCCATAGGTGGCGTCATCATGTATGTATTCATTAATCTAATAGCATGTATGCCCTCAGCCGTTTTACTACATGTGAAATAGCCATTAGTAAACTCAGGATACTCACTAATTGGACGAGAACTTACCAGCTTTAATTGATCTTCGTTTAAGTGAGCATATAGAGACTCAGGATATGCGACGATAAAGTCAATACGTTGATTTAAAAGTAGCTTACTTAATTGCAGAAATGGATTTTCACCATAGATATTAGCAATTTTTGAGCGATATTTTTCAAAAGATGAATCTAATTGTTGATAGCTCGAGGAACCAATAATTCCGAAAATATACTTCTCTTTTAAAAGAGAGGTAACAGAAACAGGGGAAGGAAGATTGTCTATATTTGATTTTAACCCGAAAAGCTGTCTTTGCATGTGCATAAAAGTGGGTACTTTTGAAAACAGCATGTGCTCAGCTCGTTCAGCTGACTTTATTGCATTGAAAGTACAGCTAGGCTCTTTGCTTGAAAGACGCTTAATTAATCGAGCATGATTCGTAAATTGTACACTTAGATGAAATTCATCGCCTAAAGCAGGTTTGATAACTTTAAGAAAATGCTCGTTGATGTTTCTTTTATCAAACTCATTAGCAAAATAGGAGTGGGATAGGATGGTTAGTTTGCGCTTCTCACTTGCTTTAGTATCAGTACTAAAAAATGTTATGGCAAAAAATGAAACAAGAATAAATGCCCAAGCCATTTGTTGAAGGAATTGATTTGTCTGACTGTTAAACCTTGGTGTCTTCATATGGCTCGGGTATTAATTAAAAACTTAATTATCGAGCATTGGTGCTCTCAAATATTTTATCAGCTGATGCAGCAACAAAGCCGGTGTATAGCTCGCCATCTGGTTTTGCATAACGCAGAGCGAATTCATAGAAACAGCTAGGTACAGCTACAACGCCATCACTAAATTCAACTTCACTGTCATCAGCAAGTGTTGAAGATTGCTCAAGTAAAACTTCTGGTGAACCTTTAATTTCACCACCAGATGTATTTAATGCAAAACCTGCATCTTTAAGTGCCTGGTTTACGCTTTCGATGTCATCAAATTTAGCAAGCTCATTGATGCTTACTGTAAAGTGATTAGCACGGTAGCCCCACGCCGACATCCACGCTGCATACTCACTCTCTTCTAATAGCTTTTTGTAAGTTTCTGAACTTACTTGCCAATGCGTACCTGAATAGAGGAAATTATCCGCTGTTACATCGCTTTCGTCAATCTGTGAAACCATATCATTTACGATAGCTTGTAATTCTTCTGAACATTGCTCAACAAGTAGTTCAGAGATAAATACTTTAGGTTGTTTTGGATCAGAATGTTCAAAGTGCTTAGCGTACAATTTCTTTGCCTCAAAATGGTACTCGCCGCATTCTTTATAACCAACTGCTAAAAAGTGCGCAGCTAGCTTTTCTAAACCGATTTTTTCATGATTAAAAGTGCGTAGAGCGATGTGATCGTTAATCACGTCATCTTTTTGAGTAGAGCCTAATAGCTCATGTACTTTTACTGCCGAAGGCGTAACTGATAAATAGTTTTCCCATAGGTTTTCAAATAGGGCGTTTACATCTGTGTGCATGTTTAATTCCTTCAATTAAGGCGGCGAAGCCGCCAATCAATTATTCAATAATTAAGCCCGGCGCAAGGGTCTGTGGTAAGTTAACTTTTTCGGCTTCAACAGAAGCAACAGGGTACGCACAGTAATCAGCAGCATAATAAGCGCTCGCTCTGTGGTTACCACTGGCACCAATACCACCAAACGGTGCAGCGCTTGATGCGCCTGTAATTGGTCGGTTCCAGTTAACGATACCGGCACGAATACGTTTTAAGAAATGTTGGTAGTCATTACTATCATCACTTAATAAACCAGCAGATAAACCAAATGAGGTGTTATTCGCTTCATTAATCGCGCTATCGAAATCTGTGTAGCGGTAAACCTTGATCAAAGGACCAAAGTGCTCTTCATCAGGCATATCTTCAACAGCTGTTACATCAATAATACCAGGGCTTACAAAACCTGTACCCGGTTCTAAATGCTTAAGCTCAACAAGAGAAGTCGCTCCCATATCAAGTAACTGTTGCTGAGCTGCAACCATACCTAATGCGGCTTTTTCGCTGATCATTGCACCCATAAATGGTTGATCTTCGCTGAAGCTGTCGGCTACTTTAATTTGTTTTGTTGCAGCAATTAATTTTTCTAAAATTGCATCGCCATTTGCTGAGTTCTCAATGAATAAACGACGAGAACAGGTACAACGTTGGCCAGAAGTAATGAAACCAGACTGAATAATATCGTGAACAGCCGCGCTTACATCAGCGACATCTTTTACGACTAGTGGGTTATTACCACCCATTTCCAGCGCTAAGATTTTACCTGGGTGACCTGCAAATTGCTTATGTAATAGATGGCCTGTATTAGAGCTACCAGTAAAGAATAAACCATCGATATCTTGATGAGATGCAAGCGCAATACCTGTGTCTACTTCACCTTGTACTAGGTTAATCACACCAGCAGGCAAACCTGCTTTTAGCCAAAGCTTTAAAGTGAACTCAGCAACATGAGGCGTTAGTTCTGATGGCTTAAATACAACTGTATTACCTGCTAAAATAGCAGGCACAATATGACCATTCGGTAAATGACCAGGGAAGTTGTATGGGCCAAATACTGCAACAACACCATGAGGCTTATGGCGTATAAATGCTTTAGCGCCCGGCATTGGGTTTTCTGTAGTGCCCGTACGTTCGTTATAGGCCCTGATTGAAATGGCAATTTTACCCGTCATTGCACCTACTTCGGTACGTGTTTCCCATAATGGCTTGCCTGTTTCACGGGCAATGATGGTTGCGAACTCTTCACTGTGCTCTTTTAGTTCAGCAGCAAAATTTTCAAGAATTACAATGCGCTGTTCAAGGGTCATATCAGCCCAGTCAAGCTGAGCATTACGGGCAGCTTTGATAGCATCGGCTACCTGTTCAGCCGTGGCTGTTTTACCTTGCCAAACAACCTCGCCATTACTTGGGTTGATTGAACTAAAATCATGACCAAGGCCTGCTTGCCATTGGTTATCGATAAGTTGAGTTGTTACACTCATTTTAAACTCCTTAAGTGGTTACAAACGGAAGAACCGTGCTGCATCCCCTTGTTTCAATTTAAGTGCATCTGCCACTTCTTGGCTGACGATTAACGTATGCTTAGCGTGGTTATAATGAGCATGTTTGGTGAATGTTGCTCTAAAGTCATTCACGCCTTGGTTGCAGATAGCTAATGTATCTGAGCTTTTCTCATTGATATGGGCAAGCTCACCAATGGTGATAGGGCAAACTTGTGACTCACGAACACTGCGAATATTGCCAAGTTTTGCTTCAACAGTTGGCCCTGCATCGAATAGGTCTACATAACCTCGGTGCTCAAACCCTTCTTTTTCTAGAAGTTTAAGCGCTGGCTTTGTTTTTTCATGGACCTTCCCAATCACAGCTTGTGCTTTTTTGCTCAGTAAGTTGGCATAGATAGGGTACTTAGGCATTAATTCGCTGATAAATACTTTATCGCCTAAACCAACTAAATGGTCTGCCTGTGGGAACTCAATGCTAAAAAAGTGCTCTTGTAACCATTGCCAGAACGGTGAGTGACCGTCTTCATCACTAACACCACGCATTTCTGCGATGATTGTGTCAGCAAAACGTTCACTGTGCTGCGCCATAAATAAGAAGCGCGAACGTGATAAAAAGCGACCCGTTAAACCTTTGCGGTTTTGCTCACGTAAGAACAAAGTACAAATTTCAGAGCAACCTGTATAGTCGTTACACATACTTAGAATATCAACGGTGTTATATACGTTGAGAGTGCGTGAATGGTGAACAGTTTTACCTAGATGGTAATGATACAAAGGAACTGACATACCCACAGCAGCTTCAATAGCCGTTGTACCTATAACTTCACCCGTTTCACTGTCTTCTAAAACAAATAAGTAGGTTTCGTCTTGTGGTTTATTAATGTCTTTTGCAAAACTGCGTTCAGCGCGTTCGATTTTTTCTTGTAGTAAATTGTCGTCAACCGGTAAAGAGGTAAAACCATGACCAGATTCAACAGCAATTTGTTTTAACGCAGCAAAATCATTTGCTGTTATAGGACGTAATACTTGCATTAAGTGCACTCCAATGGCGCATGCTTAAAGCATGCGCCAACTAGGATTAACCGTTTACAACGTCTGCAACCGCTTTTTCAAAGCGAGCTAAACCTTCTTTGATATCCTCTAATGGAATCACTAAAGACGGTGTAAAGCGAACAACATTTGTACCAGCAACAAGACTCATTAAACCATGTTTTGTGCTTGCTACTAGGAAGTCACGTGCACGGCCTTCAAATTTGCTGTTAAGAACCCCACCTAATAATAGACCTTTACCACGTACTTCACTAAACACGTCGTATTTTTCGTTGATTGCAGCAAAACCGTCACGTAAAAGTTGTTCACGCTCTTTAACACCTGCTAGTACTTCTGCTGTATTTACAGTATCAAAAGCAGCTTCTGCTACTGCACAAGCAAGTGGGTTACCACCGTAAGTAGAACCATGGGTACCCACTTTTAAATGCTCTGCAATGCTAGCCGTTGTGATCATTGCACCAATTGGGAAACCACCACCTAATGCTTTCGCAGTCGTAAGAATATCTGGCGTTACATCTAAACCTTGATATGCATATAAATCGCCTGTGCGGCCGACACCAGTTTGTACTTCATCAAAAATAAGTAATGCATTGTGCTTATCACATAACGCACGAACGCCTTTAACGAACTCGTTAGTTGGCGAAATAATACCGCCTTCACCTTGTAAAGGTTCCATCATAACGGCACAAGTGTTGTCACTGATAAGCGCTTCAAAAGCAGCTAAGTCATTATAGTCACAGTGATCGACTGCAGCTGGCTTAGGCCCGAAACCATCAGAGTAAGCCGCTTGGCCACCGACAGTAACAGTGAAGAATGTACGACCGTGGAAACCTTTGTTGAAGGCGATGATTTGATTCTTTTGCTCACCATGGACATCTAATGCCCAACGACGTGCTAGCTTTAATGCTGCTTCATTGGCTTCGGCACCTGAGTTTGCAAAATATACTTTATCTGCAAATGTTGCGTCTGTTAGCTTTTTAGCTAAACGCAATGCCGGCTCATTCGTCATAACGTTTGATAAGTGCCAAATTTTTTCGCCTTGCTCTTTAAGCGCATTGACAAGAGCCGGGTGACAATGGCCTAAACAATTAACAGCAATACCACCTGCAAAATCGATAAATTCTTTACCGTTTTGATCCCAAACACGTGAGCCTTCACCGCGAACAGGAATAACCTCTGATGGGTTGTAGTTTGGTACCATTACGTCGTTAAAAAGTTCTCTTGTTACTTGCATTTATTGCACCTAAATCTGGCTTAGTATGAAAAAAGTTAAATTGCAAAAAATAGGTCAGTTAAGCCGTTCCTGCCTAATTAAGCACGATGAGATTATTTTTCTTATCTATTTTTCTTATTATCTGGGTTAGAGACTTAAATTTGCAGTGCTATTTTGTGAAAAATGACTAAAATAAAAAGCAAATTAACGAACGGAGTAGCCAAATTGATAACTGCACAAGATGAAAAACTATTAGCTATTTTAAGAACCAATGCTCGTGCGAGTATTTCAGACCTTGCTAGAGCGCTTAACTTATCGCGATCAACAGTGCAAAGTCGAATGTTAAAATTAGAAGAAACAGGTGTAATCAAAGGCTATAGTGTAGACTATGGTGATGCCTATTTGAGCCAAATGGTATCGGCGCATGTTTCGATTAAAGTTAAGCAAAAACTCACTACCAAAACTAACCTTGAGTTAAAGCAGATTGATGCTATTTCACAGCTCTATGCAATTAGTGGTGAATTTGATTTGATTGCCGTTGTGCAAGCGCAAAACCTAGAAAAACTTAGCCACCTTTTAGATGACATTGGTAACTTGGATGGCGTGGAGCGAACCACATCATCGGTAATTTTAGAGACAAAGTTTAAGCGTTAACCCTTTTTCAGGTAAAATTGCTTCTATTGTCTATAATAACTCTATTTAGTTATTTAGGCTTGTATTGATGCTTGCTTCATTATTGCTCTCACTCACTGTGGCTCAGCCTTTTCAGTTAGGCACTAATCTGCCCCTTAATGCACCTCACAATGCAATAACTCATGTTGAATGTATTTTTAAGCAAATCAATGTGCCATTTAAGTTACAGAAGTTACCTTGGTTAAGAGCAAAAAGAGAAGTGCAGTTAAATCGACTTGATGGTTATTTTACTGCGAACCTGTTGTCAAAAATGCAGCAATATGGTGAGCTCTCAGCCCCTATGTTTCTAGAAAACTGGTACTGGTTTACCCATGCTGATTCGGCTTCGATAGCCGAACACGATCTTCGTTATGGAGTCGTAAGAGGCAGCCATCAGGCTGATTGGTATCAATTAACTAATCGGAAAATAGAAGTCGAAGTCAACACTACCCAAGAGCTTATCAAAGTATTCAAAAAGCAGCGGGTAGACAGAATACTGCTTGATTTAGAAGAGTTTGAATTCAACGCTGTGCAGTTACAAATAAAGCCAGATGAATATAAGCAAACATTCTACCGTTATGTGCCTTTGGGCTTATTTGCTGCAAATAAAACGCTTGAGGAGTTTCCTGAATTTTTAAATGCTTTTAACAGCCACATAAGTAGCTGTTCACAAAGCCCCTTTGTATTGTCAAAAATCGAAAAACAATCCTTAGTGAGAGCGCTTTTTGAACAAATAAAAGTATTAGCTAATGCAGAGCTGGTGCAACAAGCCGTAAAAAAAAGTAACAGGCAACTAATTTCGAGTGAAGAGTTAGAGCAGTTTGATAATCTGTGGGAACAGCAGGTTATTGATAATAAACCGATTATGGCCGAAAGCTACCTAAAGCTTGAAGGTTCACAATTCTTACAAGTGTGGCAAAGGCAGATGCAAGGCATCATTACTGAAATAATTGTCACAGATAAACAAGGTAAAAATGTCATTATTAGTGCAGTCACAACCGACTATTGGCAGGGTGATGAAGCTAAGTTTTTAAATATGTATCAGCAAGATGATGACTACTACATTGATACCTTGGAGTTTGATGAGTCGACTAAACATTTTCAAGTACAGTTCAGCGTGCCTATATTCGATGAAAAAAAACATCAGATAGGCGTACTGATTTTAGGCGTTGATGTTGAAAAAGCACTCTCTAAATAATGCTTCTTCTCTATTGATTGGATCTGGGCGCTTTGCGGATGACTTTTTTTTCGACTTCATCGAGTTTTATGACATAAGCATTCCCACCTATGCCTTTAAATTCTTCGTCAGTAAAGACAATGGTGTTGTCATCATAAAAGGTGATAGCTTCTTTTTGAGTTACGATACCTAAATCAATACGTGATACATCGGCTGAGAAAAACTTATCGCCTTGAAAGTTTTCAAATAACCAAATGCTGGTGGAATCAAGAAGAACCAATTTGCTCCGGTCTGGGCTGAGGGCCGCAGATGTGATCCAACATAGCTTTTCCATTGTGGTGCAAGTTTGAAACGAATCAATCAATTCAGCATCAAAATTAGCAGCATGATCACCAACTTTATAAACTTTCGTAATACCATCGAATGGTTCAGTACGATTTTTAGTAAATAGGTATAGGTGTCGGCCAAGCGCTACAAAGGCTTCTAAATCAAAGTTACGTTGATCAGGTTGAATAGGGCTGCCATCCATCTCTGGGTAAGTAAATTTGATTATCTCTGCTTCTGTGGTGTCGCTTTTGATGTCGATAGGATTTTCTATTTTATAAATGGTTAGCCATTTTCTGTCGTTTTTATTATTGCCAAAATCTCCTAAAAAGAAGTGACCAAATTTATTTTGCGTCATATCTTCCCAATCAATATTTTTAGCATTGGTTACCAAAATTTCTTTTGCAATTGAACCATCTTCATTAAGGCGGTAGAGTTTTGGCTGATCGCCACTGTCATTAATCGCCCAAAGCCGGTTAAATTTATCAAATTCAATCCCTGAAATTTCTCTCAGTTTCGGATCTACAGTTAAACGTTTTTTGCTGTACAGGGTGTAAATGGATGAAGCAATCAACAATCCGATGACGGTGACTGACAAGGTTAATACCGTAAGTAAGCTTTTTTTTAACATTAACAAGGGAGTGGCTTTGAATAATGTGTTCATTATAACTTACTAAAGCGGCTGCTGTATATTCCAAACCCCTGTCCCAGTGACAGACACAAAGTTAATGTTATCCTGCAAGACTTTATGGCCAACATTAACTGATGACTCAGGATGACTAACTAAGTAGCCTTGAACACAGTTAATGCCCATCGATTTAACTAACTCAAATTGAGCGAGTTCTTCAACCCCTTCGGCAACGATTTTCAAACCGAGTTTGCGGCCAAGCTCGCTAACCGAATGCATGATTTCATTATACTTAAGGTTATCGTTAGCTTGTGACACAAACAACTTATCGAGCTTGATCACATCTATAGGTAAGTCTGCAAGGGTACTTAAAGAGCTAAACCCTGTACCAAAATCATCAATTGCAATAGTGATCCCTTCCCCTCGAAGCTTTTCTAATGATTCTATAATCTTATTGCTTGCTTTGATTAAAGTTGATTCGGTAATTTCTAGCATTAGCGCTTTTGCTGGTAGCCCAGTTTTAGCAAGCTTTTCCATTACCCACTCATAAATGTCGTAATGCTTTAATTGGACGCCGGATAAATTAACCGAAATAGAAACTTTATTCATACCGGCATTGTACCAAGCTGACATTTGCCGACATGATTCAAGCATGATCCAATCGCCGAGTTCCAATATCAGGTTTGACTCTTCAGCAATAGGGATAAACTCATCTGGTGTAATGAAACCTTCAACTGGGTGCTCCCACCTAACGAGCGCTTCAAAGTAGTCAATAGCACAGTCATCTACGTGGACTATGGGTTGGAAAGATAGATGAAAACTATTACTGGAAATCGCAAGACGCATCTCTTCTAACAAGTAGTGGTAGCGGCGAATTTTTTTGCCCATTTCAGGTGAATACACCTTAAATATTCCGCGGCCGTCAGTTTTAGCCCGGTACATAGCCACATCTGCCATTTGTAATAATGCTTGTGGAGTAGCTGCACTATCGGGATAAACAGCAATGCCAATACTGGCACTAATTTTTATCAGCTTATTACCTAAGACAAAGTCGCGTTCAATTTCATGCAACACATTCTGTGCAACTTCTAATGCCTTTCCTTTATTATCTTTCAAGTTAATGAAGATAGAAAATTCATCACCTCCAAGTCGAGCTAGGTTTTGTTCTAATTGACTAATTGGTGAAATGTTACTTATTTTATGATGGCGTAAAACACTACTTAAACGAGATGCAACTTGAATTAAAACATCATCTCCAAAGCTATGACCAAAAGAGTCATTAACCTGTTTAAATCCATCTAAATCAATAAATAATAATGCGCAGCTAAACTTATTAACTTCCGCAATTCTTAGCTGTTTGGCAAGATGCTCTATATAAGCATGTCGATCAATAAGGTGGGTCAATTTATCTTGATAAATACTGACTTCAGTTTCGCGGGTGTAATTAGTGATATATGTACTTAGAGATTGAAAGTTATTTTGTAACTGTTCAAGTTGAGTACGTTTTGTATGATGAGAATTGATGGCAATATTTAGGCCACTGAGCAATTCTATAAATTGATTGTTAAGAAAATCAAGTCTTTGATTTTCTATTTTATTTTTGAATCTTAAACTTACTAGCCAACTTACAGCTAACGCTAATAACAGCAAGATGATTATGTTAATAGGTGCTAAAAGCGTAGCAAGTACAAGGTCTGAAGCACTCGTTGTAATTACAGAATCCGCTGTGACATTAATTACAATATAAGCGATGTCGTTGTTGTAAATTAAGTTCTGTCCACTTAAAACAAGATTATACCAAGGGGCAGCAACAACATTTACTTGCCCTTGTTCGAAGGTATGTATGTCTATGCCTTTAGGAGCATAAACTAAATCATTGACTTGTTTAGTCAAAAAGATATTAAAGCCGTATATAAAAGCTATTAGAGTTATAATACATATAGATAAAATTCGAAGAGTATTAGCCATAAATTACTACCGTTTTGGTGTTTTTGTTTTACTATAAAACCTCACCAGTTAATGAATTGAGTATATTGTTTGTGATTAAGATAGACAAAGTCTTTCTCATACTTTGGGGTTTGGATGAGTGCTTAATGTGAAAATTCATAGCGTTTAGTGTTATGTGTATACAACTTTAAGGTTGCATTAGGGTGATTTTCCTATAACTTTTATACTATTTTGTTTGTGTTGCTAAAACAATTTTTGTTATTAGTTTTTAAATCTGGTTACTAAAAGGTTTTAAATTTTTACATTTGTACCCAATATCGTGATGGTTGTTTTGTTTTTAAATTTTAAAGTTTATATATTTAATTATTTTATCCATAGGTTTTTAGTTTTATTTATTATCTATAGAGTTTCAGGTGGTGTTATTAATTTTGATAGAGGTGACTCTGTAAATATAGATTTCCGTGTCAGAATAAATTGCTATTACATTGCAGGTTTAGCAATGCGTACTATAATTTGATGAATGGCTTTCAGCTTTTAATTTACGCTTTTATACTTATTGTTTTTACACTTTTACTGAGATAATTTTTAAAAACGTTAATTGGACAATGTTGAAGTTAACGGTTGTTTTATAATTTTATTTTTTAATAATTTATGTGGTAGTAGCATAGTAAGTAGTTAAGAACTTAAACTTTATTTTTACTTATTTTGTTGGTTTATTTATAAAAACAGTGTGGCGTAAACAAGTTTTCATTTTTGGAAATAATTAGCTAATGTTTTTTGATGAGTGAAGTAGTGTCTCTTTTGGTGCTTTTACTCTAATTAATCACTTCAATTTTATTCACTTTACCCAACCTAAATTGTTATCTACTTTTTATAAGTTATGTAGAGAGCTGATAAAAATGACGCTGAAAATAAAGTATATTTTACCATCAACTTGGTTCAGTTATTGCTCGTAATAATATAGCAATATGATTGTTGTAATTTTGTATGTTTTACGCACTATTTTGGTGCAAAAAATAAACAGTTGCACTGTCATAATGCGTAAATATAGGTTTGATTTACTAACACGAACTTGATGTTTTTGTAAGCAAGATAGCAAAACCTGCAACGCACAGTTTCCGCTCAATGATTTATTAGTGCGGGACTGTGGCAAGGATTAATTTACCAATTGGTTGAATTGGAGCCCACTATGTTAAGTAAACGTTTTTTTAAAACTAAAGACGAAACCGAAGTTACCTTTGAATTCCAACACCCTGACGCTGATGATGTGCAATTAGTCGCAGAATTTACAGATTGGCAACCAGTGCCAATGAAGTTCAATAAAAAAGAACAAGTTTTCAAATACAAACAGCGTTTACCTTTAGATCAAGAATTTCATTTCCGCTACTTAATTAACGGCGAAACATGGGACAATGATCACCAAGCTGATGGTTATATTCCTAACGGTTTTGGTACTGATAACAGCATTGTTAAAACCCAGCGCGCTTAGGTGTTTTAATGCAGTCACTTTCGCAGTTATATTACCTGCATGGCATAGGCTATGAATACACTAAGTACACTGGCGAACATGTTATTTTCGATGAAAGTACACGTAGGCAGGCACTTAGTTGTTGTGGTATCGATACTCAAGATGAAGATGCAATTAAGCAACTTAATTTTGCATTAGATGCAGGTACTTGGCTGAATTTGTTGCCTCAAACAAGTATTGTTGAGGCACATCAGCCTATTTTGAAAGTACGCTTAGATGAACGTTTGTTATCACGATCATGCACATTAAGCGTTCCTTCGTTAAATATTTACTTTACCCGTGAAAACTTACAGGGTTTAGAGGTACTCGGAGATTATGGTTTAAATGGCATACGTTATCTCGAACTCGCTTTACCGGTTCCTGACATGCCGATTGGATATCATGATGCGCTAATTTCTGTTGCAGATCAGCAGTCTCACAGCCAACTTTGGGTAGTACCAAAAGAGTGTTTTTCTATTGATGATAAAAAGCGTTTAGGTTTATCTATTCAGCTTTATAGCTTATGTAATGAAGATGGTTTAGGTATTGGTGATTTTGCGGATTTAGAAAAGCTGATTCAAGAAGCAGCAGCACAAAATATGGATTATGTGCTACTTAATCCCTTGCATTTATTATTTGTGCATAGCCCAGAAAGAGCAAGCCCTTATAGCCCAAATTCCCGAGCTTTATTAAATCCTTTATATATTGCTGTATCGCAATGCGAGGACGCCAAAAATAATAAGGTACTTACTAAATTATTAGCAGATAAGCCGCAACCCAATTCGTCTTACATCGATTACACATCGGTCAGTGAATTCAAATATCAAGTATTTAGTTGTTTGTATCAGCATTTTTGCGAGTTTGCCTCACCAGATCGAAAAGAACAGTTCGCGATTTTTTGTGATACGCATAAGCGTAGCCTATCCACCATGCTGGTTGGCGATCGTGATTATGCAAGTTACTTACAATGGCAAGCGCATTCACAATTAAATATATGCCAACAAGCAGCCCGTGATAGTGGTATGGCTATTGGCCTAATCAATGATTTAGCTGTTGGGTGTGCAGGTGATGGTAGTGAGTTTAAAAGCCAAAACGAACTTTTTGCCGAAGGTGCGCATGTCGGCGCACCACCAGATCCTTGGGCTGAGCATGGCCAAAACTGGGGGCTACCAGCCCTTAATCCGCAAAAGTTAAGCAAGGACAACTTTGCATTCTATCGTTCGCTTATCCGAGCCAATATGGAAGACGTTGGCGGTCTGAGAATTGACCATGTAATGGCAATTCGTCGACTTTGGTGGTGCTTCAAAAATAATTCACAGCAAGATGGTTGTTATGTCTATTATCCATTTGAGCATTTATTAGCGGTGCTTAAAATTGAATCTCACCTTAATCAATGTGTGGTGATTGGTGAAGATTTAGGAGTTGTACCGAATGAAGTACGTGAAGCTCTAAAAGCGAGCGCAATATATTCTAATGGACTGTTTTATTTCGAAAAAGATTATCAAGGCGAGTTTTTAGCCGCTGAGCATTTTGCTCCTCAAAGCTTATTAATGATAGCAAACCATGACGTTCCACCTTTTAAAGGTTGGTGGATTGGCCATGATATTACCATTAAACAACAATATGGTTTGCTAGATGAAGGGCAAGCAAGGGCTCTGTTTGATGCGCGAAACCTTGAAAAGCAACGCATGCTAAACTTTATAGCGCGCGAATCAGAACAATATTTATCGTTAGATGCAGACGCTTTCTTGGTATATGAAGCTCTGGCATCGTCTTTAGCAGCAGCATCAGCAAGGCTATTTACTATTCAAATAGATGATTTAGACCAGCAAGTACTGCCTGTAAATATCCCCGGTACAGACAAAGAGTACCCAAATTGGCGGCGTTTATTATCGCGTCCAGCGGCGGAAATTATTAAAGCGCAACAGTCATTCTTAGCCAATTTAATCTCGATAAGGAATCAATAATGCGAAGTCGAGTTCGTCAAGAGCAAAATGCACAACCTATTATTTATCAAAAACAGATAGATGCATTAGTCAGTGGTTGTTTTAGAGACCCCTTCAGCTTTCTTGGGCCTCATAAAAGTGATGACTCAAGTTATGACATACGTTGTTTTTTGCCTGGTGCTAGTAGTGTTACGGTTTTACTTGGTACAGAAAAAATCGTTGCGCAGCAACAAGGTAATAGTCACTTATTTATTGCTAATATCAAGTCAAAAACAAAGCCTGACTACCAACTAGATGTCAGTTATAGCGATGAATTTAACCATCTACAACATGATGAGTACAGTTTTGATAGCACCTTAGATGAACAGGCTATGTATCTGTTTAATGAAGGTAGTTTAGAGTATGCGTATCAACATTTTGGTGCTCATTTTGTATCTCAACAAGGTGTCGATGGAGTACGCTTTACGGTATGGGCACCGAATGCTAGCAGTGTTTCTGTGATTGGTGAATTTAACTACTGGCAGCGTAATCGCCATTTTATGCGTTTTCACCCAGCTAGTGGTGTTTGGGAGTTGTTTATCCCAGATCTAAAAGAACATCAATGTTACAAGTTTGCCATCACAACATTGACAGGTGAAGTCCTTGAAAAAGCAGACCCGTTCGCGTTCAAAATGCAGCAAGCACCTGGCACAGCATCAGTCTTACAAAAGCTAAATACTGGGGTGGCGCTTTCTGAACAAGCGTTAGCTAATCGTGCAAAACGTAACAGTGTTAATGCGCCAGTCTGTATTTATGAAGTGCACGCGGGTTCTTGGCAAAGAAGAGATAACGGGGAGCGCTATTTAACATGGCGTGAGCTTGCCGATAACCTTATTCCGTACACTAAAGAGCTTGGTTTTACGCATTTGCAATTAATGCCTATCAGTGAGTATCCCTTTGATGGATCATGGGGTTATCAACCCGTTGGATTGTTTGCACCGACCAGCCGCTATGGCAGTTTTGAAGATTTTGTTTATTTTGTTGAACAGTGTCATGAAGCCGATATCGGTCTTATTCTTGACTGGGTACCCGGGCACTTTCCTAGCGATCCTCATGGTTTACATCGTTTTGACGGAACCCATTTATTCGAGCATGCTGATGTTAGACAAGGATTTCATCCAGATTGGAATACGTATATATACAATTATGACCGAGCAGAAGTTCGCAGCTTTTTAATTGCAAATGCAATGTATTGGTTAAATGAGTTTGGCATTGACGGCTTACGTGTTGATGCTGTTGCTTCAATGCTTTATCTGGATTATAGCCGTGAAGAAGGGCAGTGGATTGCAAACCAATTTGGTGGTCGAGAAAACCTAGGCGCCATTGAGTGTTTAAAACAAGTAAATATGCGCTGCTATGCAAAAAATCCAGGCATAATGATGGTGGCTGAAGAGTCGACAGCATGGCCAGGGGTTACACGCCAAGTTGATCATGATGGTTTAGGCTTTGGTTATAAATGGAACATGGGTTGGATGAATGACAGTTTGCATTATATGCAACGTGATTCGATATACCGTTCGCATCATCATCATGAAATGACTTTTTCAATGGTTTACGCTTACAGCGAAAACTATATTTTGCCGCTTAGTCACGATGAAGTCGTGCATGGTAAAGGCTCATTAATAGAAAAAATGCCAGGAGATGATTGGCAAAAGTTTGCAAACTTACGTGCATATTATGCGTTTATGTGGGCGCATCCGGGTAAAAAACTGTTATTTATGGGTGCAGAAATCGCCCAACGCAAAGAGTGGAATCACGATCAATCTCTTGACTGGCATTTGCTTGAGCATATGAGCCATCGTGGTATGCAGCAAACTATCAAAGAATTGAATGCCGTTTACACCAGCACCCCAGCCTTGTATGAGCAAGACACCAACCCTGCAGGGTTTGCATGGCTTGATAGCACTAATGCTGAGCAAAGTATGTTTAGCTTTATTCGCTATGCAAAAAAAGCGAAAGACTTTGTGGTGGTGATTTGTAACTTAACTCCACAGGTATATCACGATTATGTCATTGGCGTGCCAAAATCGGGCTCTTATCAAGTCGTTTTAAATACCGACAAAACTGACTATTTTGGTTCCGGTGTTGAAGTTACCAGTCACGCCGAACAAATCATTACAAGCCAAGCTATAGAAAGTCATGGTTTTAATCAAAGTATTAGTATCTCTTTGCCTGGTCTTGCAACTATTTACCTGAAGAAGGTGAGCGATGAGTCATAGTGTCGAACTCGAAGTCGGGGTGAGCTCTCCTTTAGGTGCGTCTGTTGTTGGCAATGGCGTTAATTTTGCTGTGTACGCCCCTCAAGCGCAACATATGTCGTTGTGCTTATTTGACAGTAGTGGTCATTCTGAGATTCTCACTCTCGCGATGCATATGAACGAAGGCGGGATATGGACGCTAAAAGTGAGTCCTCTGAAAAGTGGTGCTTTGTATGGCTTTCGGGCTGATGGTGAGTATGCACCTGAAAAAGGGCTATTTTTTAATAATCACAAACTGCTATTGGACCCTTACGCACGTGATATATATGGCGAATTTACTTGGAGTGAACGCCATTATGGGCAAATGCCTGTTGGGAAATTAAGCCAGGTTAACAACGCGATTGATATGCCTAAATCACGGGTACGGGAACTAACACCTTACGCTGGGAAAAAACCAAATCATTGCTGGGGCAAAACGGTTATTTATGAATGCCATGTGGTTGGTGCAACCTGTCGTCACCCAGAGATCCCAAAATCTTTGCAAGGTAAGTTTTTAGGTTTAAGCCATCCAAGTTTTATTGAGCACCTGCGCAAGATTGGTGTGACTTGCATAGAATTATTACCTGTCCATGCTTTTATAAGCGAGCAGTTTTTAACGGCGAAAGGCTTACAAAATTACTGGGGATACAACACGCTTAATTTCTTTACGCCGCATAAAGATTATCTAGTTAATGATGATATTTGTGAATTTCAAGAAATGGTGACGGCGCTACACAAAGCTGATATCGAAGTAATATTAGACGTGGTTTATAACCACACCGCTGAAGCAGGAACTGATGGGCCTATCTTGTCACTTCGCGGATTAGATAATCTCGGTTATTACCGTACAGTTGCAGAGAAACCAAAACATTACATTAATGATACAGGCTGCGGCAACACGGTAAATATTGATTCGCCTCGGACTTTACAACTTGTGCTTGATAGCTTGCGGTATTGGGTTGAAGTAATGGGAGTAGATGGTTTTCGTTTTGACTTAGCGACGATTTTAGCTCGTAACCCCAATGGCTTTAATCAAGCACATGCATTTTTTCAAGCTATCAATCAAGATCCTATACTTAGCCAAGTTAAACTCATTGCAGAGCCATGGGATATAGGTCCTGGCGGTTATCAATTAGGAGCTTTTCCCTCACCTTGGCGTGAATGGAATGATAAATATCGCGATACTATAAGGCGCTTTTGGAAACAAGAACAGGGTGTTATTGGTGAGCTAGCAAAACGTTTACATGGTTCGTTCGATTTGTTTGAACATAACTTACGTGGCCCTCTCAATAGTATCAACTTTATCACTAGTCATGATGGTTTCACGCTTGCTGATTTAGTCAGCTACGAAAATAAACATAATGAAGCTAATGGTGAGCAAAATCGGGATGGCCACAGTGACAATCACTCTTTTAATTGTGGTGCCGAAGGTTTTACCAATGACCCACAAGTAAGCAAATTACGCTTACAACAACAAAAAAATATGCTGCTAACTTTGTTACTTTCTAAAGGCGTACCTATGCTTTCTTTAGGAAGCGAAATGGCACACTCACAAGGTGGTAACAACAACGCTTATTGTCAAAACAATCGCACAAGCTGGCTTGCATGGAAAGACTCACAACTTAGTCACCCTTTAACCCGATTTATTGACGATGTACTGCGCATTCGTAAGCAGTTCAGTATTTTTAAACACCATTTTTTTGTTCACGATAATGACCCACGTTATGAGGTCGCATGGTTTACAGAATCAGGCACTAATATGCAACAAGATGATTGGCATCAAGGCGATCGTCAAGTGTTGATCTACAGCCTGACAGACAAGCACACAAATCAAGCTTTATTGATTATTTTAAATGCAGGATCAGAGCCGGTAAATTGCCAACTTCCTAGTTTAGAAAAAGGAAAGTGGCGATTAGCACTGACCAGTATTCACCCCATGTCAACACAGTTTGTTGATAAGGAACAACAGATTGCTGCTATGAGCAGCTGGGTTTTTACCGCCAATTCAGAGGATCTAAATCATGGCTAAAAATGCCGATCAAGTATGTGTTGTAAAGGGCTGGCAGGATGCGCCTATAGTTGATGAAAGTACCCTAGACGATGATTTATCACGCCATTTTTATTACACCTTAGGGCGTGACAAAGTCGGTAAATCACAACTGTATTTATACCATGCATTAGCCTTAACTATTAGAGACAGGCTTGTTGCCCGCTGTCGTGTTACTAAACAACAAATTCATGAGCAAAAGCGCCGTAAAACAGCTTACTTATCACTTGAGTTTTTAATGGGGCGTGCACTTGGTAATGCGATTTTAAACTTAGATCTAGACGAGCAAGTCGCTAAAGCATTACAAGAGTACTGTACAGAACTTGAGCAAGTTGCAGAAGCTGAGCATGATGCCGGTCTTGGTAATGGTGGCTTAGGGCGTTTAGCAGCATGTTTCTTAGATAGCTGTGCAAGCCTTGCATTGCCAGTGATTGGCTATGGTATCCGTTATGAATATGGGATGTTTAATCAAGCTATTGAAAATGGTCATCAGATTGAACAACCAGATAATTGGCTACGTGAAGGCCACCCTTGGGAGCTCAGTGCGCCTGAGCAATCAAAGCGTGTAAAATTTTTTGGTCATGTTGAAAGCTATACTGATAAATATGGCCGTGAGCACCGCCAATGGCTAGATTCTCACGATGTCTTAGCAGTGCCTTATGACGTACCAATTCCAGGATACAAGAACGATATTGTAAATACTCTACGTTTATGGAAATCAGAAGCTACTGATGAATTTGATTTGAGCGAATTCAACGCAGGTAGTTATTCAGAAGCGGTAGCTCGTAAAAACTTAGCCGAACAAATTACAATGGTACTTTACCCAAATGACAGTAGTGAGAACGGTAAGGAACTGCGTTTGCGTCAGCAATATTTCTTATCATCAGCGAGCTTACAAGACATCATTGATACTTGGGTTAGTAAACATGGCGAAGATTTTTCTGACTTTGCCGATTACCATGTTTTTCAATTAAACGATACACACCCAAGTATTGCTGTAGCTGAGCTTATGCATATTTTGGTTGATGAGTATGAGCTTGATTGGCAAGATGCTTGGTCTATCACTACTAAGACCATGGCTTATACTAATCACACTTTACTGCCTGAAGCATTAGAAAAGTGGTCAGTATCATTATTTGCCCGATTATTACCGCGTATCTTAGAAATTATCTATGAAATCAATGCGCGTTTCTTAGCTGAAGTTGCTTTAACTTGGCCTGGTGATGTTGAAAAACAACGTGCATTGTCACTGATCGAAGAAGGCCCAGAGCCACAAATTCGCATGGCGTATTTAGCGATTGTGGGTAGCTATTCGGTTAATGGTGTGGCTGCACTTCACACTGAGCTACTTAAAGCGGGCTTATTCAATGAGTTTTATCAGCTATGGCCAGAAAAATTCAACAACAAAACCAATGGTGTAACACCACGTCGCTGGTTAGCACATTGTAACCCTGAGTTGGCTAAACTGCTTAATCAACACATTGGTGATGAATGGGTTGCTGACTTTAGCAAAATTAGCCAGTTACGCCGTTTATATGACGATCCTAAATTCCATAAACAATGGCAAGCTGTAAAACACAGCAATAAGCAACGCCTTGTTGAGTTAGTGAAAAACCGCTGTGGTGTAGAGTTTGACGCCGAAATGATGTTTGACGTGCAAGTTAAACGTATTCACGAATATAAGCGTCAGCTATTAAACGTACTGCACGTTATTCACCTTTACGACCGTATTCGCCAGGGCGATACAGCAAACATTGTTCCTCGTTGTGTGCTATTGGGTGGTAAAGCTGCACCTGGTTACTACATGGCGAAGAAAATTATTAAATTAATTAATAACGTAGCAGAAGTAATCAACAAAGATCCGCTTGCTAAACCGTATTTAAGAGTTGCTTTTTTACCAAATTACAATGTAACAGCAATGGAAACCATTTGCCCAGCAACGGATTTATCTGAGCAAATCTCTACAGCAGGTAAAGAAGCATCTGGCACAGGTAATATGAAGTTCATGATGAACGGCGCTTTGACCATAGGTACGTTAGATGGTGCTAACATCGAAATTCGTGATGCTGTGGGTGCGGACAACTTCTTCTTATTTGGTGCACGTGCAGAGCAAATTGATGATATCAAAGCGCACTATAATCCAGAGCAGATTATTCACCAAACTGACAGTCTCTATAAGGTAATGCACTTACTTGAGAGCGGTCACTTCAACTTGTTTGAGCCTAATTTATTTGACGACATTATCGCGGCGATTAAGAGCCCGCACGATCCATGGTTAGTCGCTCATGATTTTGCCAGCTTTGTAGAAGCGCAAGAGCAAGTTGAACAAGCCTACTTAGACACTGCTCACTGGACCAAGATGAGTATTTTGAATACTGCAGCCAGTGGCATGTTTTCGAGCGATAGAACCATTAGTCAATACAGTGACGACATCTGGCATTTGGAGCCATTACTGGATACTAGTGCACAGCAAAACACACAGAAGAAAAGCAGCTAGCTTAAGACGGAGAGAGTTATGCCAAGTTATGCAAACCGATACATAAGTAGTTTAACCAGAGAAACGTATGCCCTCATCTTAGCAGGGGGACGAGGCTCACGTTTACATGAATTAACAGACTGGCGTGCTAAACCAGCAGTCTATTTTGGTGGTAAACACCGAATAATCGACTTTCCACTGTCGAACTGTATTAATTCAGGTATTCGTCGAGTTGGTATTGCTACTCAATATAAGTCGCACTCGTTAATTCGTCACGTAAACCGTGCATGGGGCCACTTTAAGAAAGAGCTGGGTGAATCTGTAGAGATTTTACCAGCATCTCAGCGATATGGTGACGAGTGGTATTGCGGCACAGCTGATGCGGTATTCCAAAATATGGATATCATCCGTCATGAACTACCTAAATATGTCATGATCCTCTCTGGTGACCACGTATATTGTATGGATTACGGCGGTTTGTTGGCAAAACACGTTGAGACAGGTGCTGATATGACGGTTTGTTGTATTGAAGTACCTTGCGAAGAAGCTGCAGATACATTTGGTGTAATGACGGTTGATGAAAGCAATCGTGTCCGTCGTTTTGATGAAAAGCCTGCTGAGCCAACGTCTGTACCAGGTAAGCCTGGGACCTGTTTAGCATCAATGGGTAACTATATTTTCAATACTGAGTTCTTATTTGAACAATTGAAAAAAGACGCAGAAACTGAAGGTTCTGGTCGTGATTTCGGTCACGATATTATCCCAGCTATCATCGAAGAGCATAACGTGTTTGCATATCCGTTTAGAGACTCTAACACAGATGGTCAGCCATACTGGCGCGATGTTGGTACGCTTGATTCATTCTGGGAAGCCAACATGGAGCTGGTAATGCCAGAGCCTCAGCTTGACCTTTATGATCCAAAATGGCCAATCTGGACTTATCAGGAGCAGTTACCGCCAGCGAAATTCATTTTTGATGATGATGACAGACGTGGTATGGCTGTTGATTCAACAGTATCGGGTGGCTGTATTATCTCTGGCTCTAAAGTTAAAAAGTCACTGCTGTTCTCGAATGTCTATGTTCACTCATTCTGTGAAATAGAAGAATCAGTGATTTTACCTGGTGCAAAAATACAGCGAAACTGCCGAATTAGGCGTGCTATTATTGACCGCAACTGTGAGATCCCAGCGGGCCTAGAAATTGGTTACGACCACAAGGCCGACAAAGAAAATGGCTTTAGAGTCTCGAAAAAAGGGATTGTGCTGGTAACTCGTGATATGTTGAATGAACTTGCAAAAAAGTTAAAACAACAAGAGCAAGATAATAAACGACTTGCTTAAGCAATCGCGCTAAATGAAAAAGGGAGGGCATGTCCCTCCTTTATTTATATTTGAATAATATCAATTTGCTTAATTAAGTATTATTGCTGATTGGTATAACAGTTTTATGGAGTACTGCAAAGCATGCATGTATTGATGGTAGCTGCAGAGAATGATGCATTACCGAATGCCAAAGTCGGTGGTGTAGCGGATGTTGTTAGAGATTGTCCTAAAGCTTTAGTAGAAAAAGGACTGAGTGTTGATGTAGTCATACCTGATTACGGCTTTAGTCATTTAGAGCGTCATCATATTGGTGAAGTGCATGTGCCATTTGCCGGACAAATGCAAAAGCTTGATGTGTGGAAACTAGCTAAAAGTGAAAAAGGTGTAACACAACTAGTTATATCTCACTGGGAATTTAGCCGTCATAACGGTGCTGTTTATTGTAATGATGAACCCGGCCGTCCGTTTGCTACGGATGCAAGTAAGTTTGCTCTTTTTAACGCCGCTGTATGTGAAGCTTTGCTACAAGGAATTATTCGCACACCGGATGTAGTTCATCTACATGACTGGCATAGTGCCTGTGTTGCTTTATTACTAAAAACAGACAGTCGCTACAGAAAACTAGCGCATTTATTCTTAGCCTACACAGTTCATAACCTTGCATTGCAAGGGATACGTCCTTTTAAAGGCGACAGCTCAAGCCTTGAAGCCTGGTTCCCAGGTTTAGGTTATAACGGCGAAAAATTATGCGATCCGCGTTACTTTGATTGCTTTAACCCAATGCGCACTGCAATTAACTTGGTTGATAAAGTACATCTTGTATCGCCAACTTATTGCCAAGAAGTACTGCGTCCAAGTGATGCTGAAAAAGGTTTTTTTGGAGGGGAGGGTCTTGAAGCTGACTTGCAAGCTGCCTATGAACAAGGCCGCGTAGTGGGCATTCTTAATGGCTGCGAATACCCTGGAATGAAGCTTGACGACATTAGTTTAGCGAGTCTTTATCAGCATGCTGAAAATGCATTATTTCAATGGATGGCAAAAAGCCCTGTATTAGATTCAAGCTATTACATAGCTCATCAAAGATTACTTAAATTTAAAACTCAGCCGTTTTCCGGGCCATTAGTAACAAGTGTTGGTCGTTTGACAGATCAAAAAGCACTGCTACTTCGTCAGCCTTATGATAAAGGGCTCGTGTTAGATGAGTTGTGTCAGCGCTTAAAACAGCATAACGGTTACATGATTATTTTAGGTTCTGGGGATGCTGAACTTGAGCAAATTATGACATCGGTTATGGCTCGTCAAGAAAACCTGCTATTTTTAAAAGGGTACGCACATTTTGTTGGTGAATACATGTACCATTTAGGTGATTTATTCCTAATGCCAAGTTCATTTGAACCTTGTGGTATTAGTCAAATGTTAGCTATGCGAGCAGGGCAGCCGTGTTTAGTCCATAGCGTGGGCGGTTTACGTGATACTGTCGACCATCTTGTCAGTGGTTTTAGTTTTCAAGGTGAGAGTTTAGCAGCACAAAGCTACGAACTTGTTACTAGTTTTAGCGATGCGCTTGAGCTTAAGAAATCACAACCAGATAAATGGTGTTCAATATGTGAACAGGCCAAAAATGCCCGTTTTACGTGGCAATCTGTGGCAGAAGGCTATTTATCAGGCTTATATCAATAAAAAATGCGTGATTCATGGTAATTAAGTGACTTTTTTGTCAATTTCAGCTATTAATTACTTAGTGTGAGATAAAATATAAAAAGTAGGTAAAGTGGCTGTATTTGTTGCTAGGCAAGCGGTCTTTAACCGTCGTCAACAAGTTGTCGCCTATGAGCTACTATTTAGAGATAGTTTACAAAATAGTTTTCCTGATGTGTCAGAGAGTACGGCAACGGCTCGACTTATTATGGAAAACCAGCTCAATTTAGGTACCCGTCATATTACGTCGGGCAAAAAAGCATTAATTAATATAGGTCCAGAGTCTTTGAAGCTGGACCTTTGCGCGTTTCTGCCAACTCAAGATGTGGTGATTGAGTTACTAGAAACCATGGAACCTACCGACGAAAATTACGAATATTGTCGTGAGTTGTTTCATAACAATTATAAGTTGGCATTGGACGATTTTGTCTATCAACCTGAATGGGATCGCTTTTTAAAACTTATTCGTCTTATCAAGTTTGATGTACAGCAAACTCCTTTTGAAGAAATTGCTCCTGTTGTTAACAAGCTTAAAGAACATAAAAAAATAAAGCTTTTAGCCGAAAAACTTGAAACAGCTGATGATTACGACAAAGCCTATAAAATGGGCTTTGACTTCTTCCAAGGTTATTTCTTTGCAAAACCCAAAATGATTCAGCATCGCGATATTGATTACAACTACGCACTCGTATTATCAATTTATGCTGAAGTAATGCGCCCAGATCCAAACATAAGCGAAATTGCTGGCTTGTTCTCGTTAGATACCGCACTTGCTTATAAATTGCTGCGTTTAATAAATAGCGGCGTGTTTCCTATCAAGAGTAAAATTGGCTCTTTAAAACAAGCGCTAGTTTATCTTGGCCATGAACGACTGAAAAAGTTTGTGAGCTTAATTATCACCGCCCACAGTGCCCAATCAAAACCAGCCGAGCTTACTCGGCTTTGTGTTGTCAGAGCACGCTTTTGCGAATTAATAGCTCAGCGTGTTGCTAAGCAGCAAACGGGTGAGGCTTTTTTAACGGGACTGTTTTCGTTACTTGATGCCATATTAGATCAGCCTATGGAAAAGCTATTGGATCGATTGCCGTTTCCTGACGAAATTCATGCTGCTTTAATGCAAGAAAAAAATATTTTGTATTACATACTTGAAACTGTCAAAGCTTACGAAACCGGCAGCTGGTGGGCGCTTGAGCAGGCCGTTGCCTATTTAAGTATTGAAAGTGCAGATCTTCCCAAAATATACGAAAATGCAGTAAATTGGAGCGATAGCTGCAGACAAAACTTATAAGGGATTTATGCGCAATATAAATATGGATGTTTTACGGGGTATTGCGGTACTCGGCTTGATGTTTATGAACATCTACAGCTTTGCTCTATTTGAGTACGACTATACCCCAAGTGCTGCGCCACCCTTTTCAGACTCACTCATTTACACCGTAAATACAGTTTTCATTGATGGGCGCTTTAGAAGTTTATTTTGCCTATTATTTGGTGCATCTTTAGTCATTCAATGGCAGCTTTGGCAAAACGTCGAGAAGCAACATAAACGGCTACAAGTTTTGGCTTGTATTGGCCTTGCTCATGGCTTTCTATTATGGGCTGGTGATATATTGTTTATTTATGCCTGTGCAGGCTGGTTAACCCTTAAATTTAGCCAGCAAGATGAAGAAAAAATACTGCGTATGGGCATATTGTTCTTATTCCTTGGTGCTTTCATTTCATTTTTACTTGCCTTTGTAGAGCCGGAGTTTACCCCTGTAACGCGAAGCTCTGAGAGCTTTTTAATGGCGTATGATGCGGCTTATTCTTCTTACTTCGCAGGATTCGTCAGCAACTTTTTGATGTTTATTATAATGCTTATTGCTGTGCCACTGATCACTATGTGGATGGCTGCAGGGTTAATGCTGGTGGGCGTTTATCTATATAAACAAGGGGTATTTGTTGACGGCTTAACGAAAGCTCAGCTTAACATGATTGTTCCAGCGGCTATTGGTTTAACAGTTGTAAGGTTGATGATAGACCCTAGCAGCAGTGTATTTATGTACGCGATTGTGGAACCGATTAATTGGCTTGCTGCTTTAGCCGTGGCCATTTGTTATTGCCACATCATTATAAAAGTAGTTAAAAATACACCTAGTAACTGCTTGTTGCTACAGCAGGCAGGGCGTATGTCGTTGACGTTATATCTAATGCAAACAGTCGTATTTATCCTGTTTTTTAAAGTCGCATACCCTACCGCAGCACTTAATTTTGATCGCATAGATTATTGGTTGGTAATTGCTGTTGTGCTTGTTTTTCAGTTGTTTTTTTGTAAAGTGTATAGCCAGTATTTTACACATGGTCCGTGTGAATTTATTTGGCGGAAATTGTCTAGATAATTCCTCATATACTACAATCAAAGAAAAACAAAGCGGAGTGGTAATGCGAATTTGTTTGTTGGTTTTTACATTGCTTTGCTATTCACCACTTTATGCTGGCGAGCAATTCTCTGTGCTGTTAGTTAATCCCTCTGTTAAAAGCGATGTATTTTGGCAAAAAGTGACTGATGTGATGCAGGTTGCTGCCAAGCAAAATAATGTTTCTCTCACAACAATTTACGGTGGTGGAAATCGCCACATTCAATTAGCCGAACTAAAACAATACCTGCAATATAACCCTAAACCTGATTACGCCATTTTAATCAATTACCCAGGTGGCGCAGAGCAATCAATGAGTTTGCTTGAACAACACAAAGTGAAATTTATCACCCTTGAAGAAACGATTGTTGGCGTAGAGCGAGACGAAGTGGGTAAACCCCGTCAGCGCTTTAAGTATTGGCTTGGGGAAGTATTTCACGATAACTTTAAAGCGGGTGAGCAACTTGGCAAAGCCTTACTTGATGAGGCAATAAATACGCAGCAAACGCCTCACTTCGTTGCGATTAATGGTCATTATGGCACTGAATCTGACACCCGCAGTGATGGGCTCGTGCACTATCTACGAAAACAAGATGTTGAGCTTGAGCAAGTTGTGTATGCTGGTTGGAATAAGCAAGAAGCCGAGAATAAAGTAAGCCGATTGTTACAACGATACCCTGATACTAATGTGATTTGGTGTGCCTCTGATTTAATGGCACAAGGTGCCCTTGAAGCAGTAAAAGGTAAGACAGATAGAGTCTATTTTATTGGTGGCATTGATTGGCTTGACGATAATTTAAACTTAATTGAACAGCAAAAACTCACAGCCAGTGTTGGCGGGCATTTTATGATGGGTGCATGGGCATTAATTAGCTTGGTCGATCATCATAATGGTAACCCTTATTGGCAAAATCATGATGCGATTAAATTTCAGCTTGGGGTGATCACAAAGCACAATATTCAAAGTTACAACTGGCTAAGAAACATCAAAGACTGGTCGGTTATCCCTTTTGAAACTTTCTTATTGCAAAACAGAAAAAGTACCGAGTACGCGTTCGATTTTGATACTCTACATAGTTTATTGAGCGAAAAGCCTAAAAACGCAGCACTACACTAAAAGTGTAGTGAAAGAGCCTAGATTCTACCTAGCTTGGTAAAGTCTTCTGGTATAAACTAGCGGCTTTAAAATCCAGACAGAAGTGTGCCATGACAGAGTTAAAGCGATTAAATAAATTTATCAGTGAAACAGGTTTTTGTTCACGCCGTGAGGCAGATAAATATATTGAAGAAGGTCGTGTTACTGTTAACGGCAACTTGCCTGAAATGGGCGTAAAAGTCAGTGACGCCGATGATGTACTCATTGATGGTAAACCATTAAAAGCAAAACCTAAGCTGGTTTATATCGCCTATAACAAACCTGTTGGTATTACTTGTACGACTGAGCGAAAAATCCAAAGCAATATTGTTAAAGCGGTTAATTACCCAGAACGTATTTTCCCTATTGGACGCTTAGATAGACCTTCAGAAGGGTTAATCTTCTTAACCAACGAAGGCGACATCGTTAATAAAATTCTTCGCGCTGGTAATAATCATGAAAAAGAATATGTAGTGACGGTTGATAAACCGCTTAACCGCCAGTTCGTGAATAAGATGGCAAACGGGATTCCTATCCTCGATACTGTCACTAAAAAGTGTAAAGTTAAACAAACGGGCCCACAGCAATTTACCATAGTGCTAACACAAGGCTTAAACCGCCAAATACGCCGTATGTGCGAATATTTAGGCTATGAAGTGGTGACTCTAAAGCGCACACGAATTATGAACGTGACCCTAAAAGGTTTAAAAGTCGGGCAGTGGCGTCACTTAACCGAACAAGAAATGGCTGAGATCAATAACTCAATTGCTGACTCAGGTAAAACGGAAGAGCGTTCAGTTGATGAAAATAAACAACCTACTCAAGCTCGTGCCAAGCAAAAACCACGCAATGAAGAAGAAAAAAAGCGCGACTTCTCTAAATACGTGAAAAAGGCACGAGGTGATGCCAAACAAGGTCAATCAAGATCAAAGGCTGGCAATTCTCACTCATCAAAACCAAATCAAACTAAGCGTAGCAGTACAAAACGCACCGGTACATTAAGCCTGAAAAAATAGGCTTCAGAATAATAATGTGACGTTAATTACACTAACGTTAATTAGCCTTCCACTTTAAAACTTAACTAGAGTGTTCACTTTTTAAAGAAAAAGCCCTAACAATTTGATGTTAGGGCTTTTGGTTGAGAGTCAATCTGTATTAATTAGCATGACGCTGTTTAGGTACTTTGATCTTAAACAGCATGGTATAGAGCACAGGCACAACAATCAGTGTCAGTACTGTGGCAAAACCAAGACCAAACATAATGGTTACCGCCATTGACTGGAAGAACACGTCAAATAGCAGTGGGATCATGCCTAAAATGGTGGTAATTGCAGCCATCGCTACAGGACGAACACGGCTCACCCCAGAGTCGAACACCGCTTTGTAAGGGTCTTTGCCGCTATCGAGTTCAAGGTTAATTTGGTCAACTAAGACAATGCCGTTTTTGATGAGCATGCCGCTTAAGCTCAGTAAGCCAAGTAGTGCCATAAAGCTAAATGCAGCATTCATTAGTAATAAACCTGCGGATACACCAACAATAGCCAGCGGCACTGTCGCCCAAATCACTAAAGGCTTTTTAACCGAGTTAAATAGCAGTACAGTTATAGCGAACATAGCTAAGTAACCTAGCGGCAATGAGCCGAAAATAGCTTTTTGCGCTTTGCTTGATGACTCATATTCGCCGCCCCACTGCAATTCATAGCCACGAGGCAGCTCAATAGCTTCTATGTCTTTGCGAACACGTGCAAAAAGCTTCGCTGGAGTTTCATCGCCAATAACATCGTGGTCGGCCATCACAGTGATGGTACGCTTACGGTCACGTCGCATGATCAAGCTGTCTTCCCACTCAACAACAAAATCATCAACCACTTGGGTCACCGGTACAAACACACCTAACACAGGGCTGTAAATTTGTAAGTCACGCAAGCTTTCAACGTTTAAGCGTTCTTCAGCAGGCGAACGAGCAATAATAGGTAGCATTTGTGTGCCATCTTTATAAACGCCCACTTGTTTACCCGATAAGCTAGTTAACAGCAGCTGATCAAGGTCAGATTTAGCAATCCCTAAACGACGGGCTTTTTGCTCGTTAAATTGCGGACGAATTAACTTAGAGCGAGCACGCCAATCGTCACGAATATTAAATGCCCCTGCATCTTGATGCAGAATGTCTTTTGCCTCTTTTGCTAACTGGCGAAGTACCACAGGATCAGCACCAGAAAAACGTGCTTCAATTTTTGCATCAGTGGATGGGCCAATTTCCATACGTTTAACTTTAAGCTGAGCATCAAGTACATGCTCGTGCTGATAATCACGTACTTTTTTGATCATGGTAGTAACAGCTTCGCGGTCTTTTACACGAATAATCAATTGCCCATAAGCTGGGTATGATTTTTCAGGTGCGTAAGTCAGCATAAAACGCGGTGCGCCTTGACCAACCGTTGTGGTTATTTCTTCAACCAGAGGGTCGGCTTGTAAGAATTTTTCAAGCTTTGCAACACCATCCATTGTGGTATGAATATCAGCGCCTTGCGTATGCCAATAATCAACATAAAACATAGGTGTATTTGATGCAGGGAAGAACGACTGTTTAATAAATTTAAAACCATAAACTGAGCTTACCAACATAATAACCATTAGAAGTAGCGTGGTTTTACGGTACCGCATTGCTGTATGTAACACGCCTTTATAGACATTAAAAATAACACCTTGGTAAGGGTCTTCATCATGATGCGGCTGTTTTTCAGTTGCTTGTTTAAACATCAAATCAGCGAAGAAAGGCGTTAAGGTAATGGCTGTGATCCAGCTCAGTAATAACGATATAAATAATACCCAGAATAAGCTTCCTGCAAACTCTCCACTGGCATCTGAACTCAAGCCAATTGGCGCAAATGCTGTAATAGCGATAACCGTAGCACCTAATAACGGCCACTTGGTTTGATCTACAATATTAGTTGCAGCTTGCAGTTTAGTTTGTCCGCGCTTTAGATTTATCAATATGCCTTCGGTTACTACAATAGCATTATCAACCAGCATACCTAAGGCTATGATCAAGGCACCAAGCGAAATACGTTGTAAATCAATAGCAAACAACTTCATAAATATGAAGGTACCTAATACCGTTAGCAGGAGTATTACACCAATCAATACGCCGCTTTTAAAGCCCATAAAGACTAAGAGTACGATAATAACAATGGCAACAGCTTCTAGTAGGCTGATAATAAAGCCACTTACTGACTTTTCAACTTCGGCAGGTTGGTTATAAACGCTGTTAATTTCCATGCCATGTGGTCGTTGATATTCAAGTGACGCTAAATGAGCCTCAATATTTGCACCAACATCAACTACATTGACACCAGAGCTAAACGACACGCCTACCAGTAATGCTTGCTGCTGGTTATAGCGAATAATATTATTAGGGACTTCTGCATACTCACGAAAAACGGTAGCAACGTCACCTAAGTAAATAAGTTCATTCTCACCTGGCTTAGAGATAAGTAGATTTTCGAGCTCTTTTACATCTTTGAATTCACCTGTTGGATGTAGGCGAATTGATTCATCGCCAACGCGCACTTTACCTGCGTTCGACACACTGTTTTGTGTTTGTAAAAGCTGGTAAATACGATTGGGTGAGATACCTAACTGGGCTAGTTTACGAGTTGAAATTTCAACCATCACTTGGGCTTGTTGTTCACCACCTACGGTTACTTTACTTACACCATCCACCAAAACAAGTTCGCGTTTTAGATAATCAACGTAATCTTTGAGTTCATCATAAGAGTAACCATCACCGGTTACCGCATACATCACACCGTATACATCACCAAAGTCATCCATAATCTTACTAGGATAAACCCCTGATGGCATTGACGCTGCTTGATCGTTGATTTTACGACGCAGTTCATCCCATATTTGGCGTAAGTCTTGTTTACGGTAATTGCTTTTCATCTCCACGGTAATTTGCGATTTACCTGTTGATGAAATACTCGTTACGTAATCAACATACGGCAGCTGTTGAATTGCATTTTCGATAGGAAAGGTAACTTCTTCTTCAACCTGTTGTGGTGACGCGCCCGGGTAAAGCGTGATCACCATGGCTTTTTTTAGGGTGAATTCAGGATCTTCAAGTTGTCCTAAGCCAAAGTAAGCGACTGTTCCACCAATCAGTAAAAACAGCGCAAACATCCAGCTAATGACTTTTCTTTCAATAGCAAGTGCAGCGAAGCTCATTATAAGCCTCGCTCTTTTTGCCATGGGCGCACTTTCATACCTTCTTCTAAAGAGTGCACGCCTGCTGCAACAACAATTTGGTCTTGCTCAATACCTGATAGCACTTCAATACCATCACGATGTAACTGGCCAACTTCAACAGCTTGTTTATGTACTAAGCCAGTATTTTGGTCATACAGCCACACATAGCTATTGTTATTTTCAGACTCGGTAGGCTCTGAAAAAACCGCTTCAACAGGCAATAGTGTGTAAGATGATTGTGAGCTAGTGATTTTGCTTAAATCTATATCAACGCGGCCAGTCATACCTGCAAGTAGATTAAAGTCTTCTGGTACAGGTAAAGAAAACACAACTTTGTAGGTTAAAGTGATAGGGTCGGCTTGGGTATCAAACTCTTTTATGGTTAATTGATATGACTTGTTTGGGTAACCATCGAAGACAACTTCAGGTTGATAGTCAACGTCTTTATCGATTCGTGCAATAAGTTTTTCGGGAACTTGAATTACTACGTCCATTAGGTCGCGTGTTTCAAGGCGTAAGATGTTTTGTTTCGCTTGAATGTTTTCAAAGTTTTTAACAAACACCTTTGCCACAGTACCCGCGAACGGTGCGCGTAATTCACTATTATCTAGATTGGTTTTGGCTATTTTTAGCGCTGACTCTGCAACTTGTTTATTGGCCAGCGCTTGATCTAACTCAGATTGGCTGGCAATTGAACGGTTAAATAGCTTTTGGACTCGGTCAAGTTGAGATTCAGCAAGTTCAAAGCGAGCTTTGCGTTCATCATATTGCAGTTGAAAATCTTCGGGATCGAGTTTTGCTAAAAGCTCACCTTTTTCAACATGTTGGCCCGCTAGAGCTGGAAACTCAAGTAACTCACCATTAACTCTAAAGGCTAGGTAAGAACCTTGGTTAGCAACAACTTCAGCAGGAAAGCTGCGAATGCTTTGCTCTGAATTATTACCAATATTAAAAAGTTTAACAGGGCGTACTACCGGCTCTGCTTCAACTTGTTTTGCTTGCTCTGAACATGCCGAAAGTAACAGAAACATGCTGCTAATTAACACGGCGGGTGCCAATCTCATTGTCTTCTCCATAGATAAGAAAGCATAAATTTGCTGCAGGATACGCTGCAAAGATATAAAATAAAAATTATTAAATTTTAGAAACAGTATTAATTTTATTTATATAGTTTGCCATTAATGAATTTAAATCAATTAATCGTTCTAGATGCTATTGTGCAAAGCTCTAGTTTGAGTCAAGCCGCAGTAAAATTGCATAAGACCCAACCTGCTCTAACTTTGGCTATTAAGAAGCTAGAGTCGGAACTAGGTTTTGAGCTACTAGATCGAAGTCAATATCGTTTACATTTAACTGAAAAAGGCCGTATTTTTTACCGAGAAGCGCGCCAATTGATGAATGCAAACAGTGAGTTAAGATCATTAGCTAAAGAACTTGCACTAGGCAATGAGGCAAATTACAAAATTTGTTATGAACAGCTTTGTCATCAACATAGCTATAACCAAGTGATTAGCCAAACCTTTAAGCGCTTTGCCAGTACAGAGTTTAGTATTTCTTCGGGTAAACGCTTTGTATCCCTTGAGCAGGTTAACAGCCATCAGGCTGATTTAGGAATTGGTCCTTGGTTTGATTTGTTTCATGCAACAGGGGATTTTGAGAGTCTACCAATTGGTAAATTTGATATTGGTATTGTCAGTGCTCCTGATGTGGTGCCAAATGAAATCAGCTTTGCGGATATTCAAAATTACCCTTGCTTAGCTATGTTTGAAAGCGACTTGAGCTTTGACAGTGATAGGCTTTCTTATACCTTGGGAGCTGCATTGATGAAAATTGATGATATAACCAGTGTTAAGTCGTTTTTATTGTCTGGTGCAGGTTGGGCAATGATTAGTTTACAACACTGCAAAGCTGAAATAGAAGCTGGTTTATTACAGCAAATTAAAATTACTGACCGTGAACACCAGTTTGGCGCAGAAATTCGCGTATTTAGACAGCACTCTGTCCATCATGGTCCTGTTGCTAGAGCTATTTGGCAAGATTTTAGCGAGATCAGTAAACAATATTTGGAGTATAGTCGTGCAGCAACCAACACACGTTAGTAAAGAGGATTTAATTTATACCATTATTTGTGCAATTCCAGAGGGAAAAGTAGCAAGTTATGGGCAAGTAGCAAAGCTTGCTGGATACCCTAACAATTCGAGATTGGTAGGGCGGCTATTAAAGCTCATGCCTGAAGGCTCAAGCATCCCGTGGCATCGGGTGGTAAATAGCCAAGGTAAAATTTCCTTTCCTGAGGGCAGCTGTAAACATCTTGAGCAACGACAAAAACTACTCAGTGAAGGCGTAACATTTAATAAGACTAAAATTAATATGCGCCTACATCAGTGGGATTAATAAACATATAAACTAATTGATACGTAGTGGCAGACACAGCCAACTAGCACGAATACATGCCAAATTGCATGGCTGAAATGGCGGGTTTTAGCACTGTAGAACAAAGTTCCTAAGCTGTAAGCAATACCACCTGCTAATAACCACCATAATGCACTTAAATCAAGGTTTAAATAAAGAGGATATACAAGCGCCAATGCAAACCAGCCCATTAATAAATAAGTGGCGAGAGAGACCTTTTTATTACCGTTTTTTACTAGCAATTTATAAATAACACCGCCTAAAGCTAGAGACCAAATAAACACTAAAGCGGCAATTGACCATGCCCCTGATAAAGTAATAACTAAATAGGGTGTATAAGTACCTGCAATAAGTAGGTAAATAGCACAGTGGTCACATTTTTTATAAATAGCACGAATTCGTTCTTTAGTACTGGCATGATATAAAGTAGAGGCTAAGAATAATACCAGTAGACTTGATCCATAAACGATGGCACTCACTGTCGCCGATGCGACATTAGATTGTGAAATCAAATCCCACAGCACATATATCGCAAAGAGTACTCCCATGCCGTGAGTGAGCACGTTAAGTTGTTCTTCTTGGCGTGAATAAGGGAGTAGTTTTGTCATATTTATTTACTAATACGCGTGTTTAAAACAGTTTCAGTGTACAAGTGTGCGCCGAAATTGGCAACGCTTATTTTTTAACTAAATATTGGTCAAAATATCTAAATCAGTTGGTTTTATTAACCACCACTGAATAGGAATAAAAAATAGATTAATATTTTAGTTATTGAAAATCAATGGGTTAAAAAATATTTTCAGAGTGGCACAACCTTTGATTAAGTAATTACGACTAATTACTTAAAGAGACAAGGAATACCACTATGAATAACTCACTTAAATTAACTACTGCTGCGTTACTTGTATTAGGGTCAACTCAAGCAAGCGCTACTGACTTTGAATTAGATATCAGCAACACAATTACACAATCTGTTAAAAGCTATGTTCAGCAAGCAAGTAACGAACTGAAACAAAGCGTAATGAACAGCATTGAGTTTGATGCTCAAAAGTTACTAGATACTTACATGAGTGAAGATGCAATTACTTCGAAAGAAGAAGAGTTAAAAGTTGCACAAGCTCCAAAAGCAACAAACAAACAGTAAGGAAGCAAGATAATGAGTAGTGAAATCAGCTTATTTTTACTTATGGTTGCACCGGTTTTGAGTTTACTCAGTGCATATGCATCTATCGAATTATTTCGTAACGTTGCACAATGGTTTAACTTCTAAAGTATAAAGTAGATATTAAGATTTCATGAAATATTGATCGGCGGATTAAAAGCGCACGTAATTAAAGGCATGTGGTTTTAGAATAGTAGACTTTATGAAGCGTGCGATTTTTCCTTTACCGGTTTTTATTTTACCTGAAGGGTTCACCAAGCTAAGAATATTTGAGCAACGTTACTTAACGATGGTCAAAGAAGCTGTACAAGATAATACAGGTTTTGTGCTTTGCACTTACCAACATGACACAGATCTTAACTTGCCCGAAATAGGTTGTTTAATGCAAATAACCGATTTCAATCAAGATGATAACGGCCAATTATTAATTGATGTTTATGCTGAGCATGCGGTATCTATTCATAATGCTAATCAGGATAAGCAGCAGTTACGTCATGCTGATATCGAAAGAATTTCGTCACCTTCGTGGTACATAAACACACCAATCAACGATGAAAATACCTTACTAAGCCACACGCTTCGCGCTGTGTTTGCAAATCAGCCAGATTTAGCAGGCCTTTATAAAACCCCACAATTTGATAACCTTGCCTGGGTTGTTGCCCGTTGGCTTGAGATTTTGCCTATTTCATTAGTTAAAAAACAACAACTTGCTTTTAAATCTAACTTTGAAAACTTGCTAAGTTTCCTCCATACTCTAATTAACAACGAATTTACTAATTAATGTGATCTAACCTCAACTTTTTGCCGTATTACTTTAAACGACAATAATTGGATGACACAAAGATGGTAAGTCAACAACTTAACACAGGTTGTAAACCTAACATAGGTCAATACTCTGCCATGCCAGATACACCAAGCAAAGAGCTTGCTGATGCTTTATTTGCTGTTGCCGAGCACCGCGATAAGCGTGCGTTCGCAATACTTTTCCAATATTTCTCGCCAAAAATTAAACGTTTTGGAATAAAGCAATTTGGTTCTGAAGCTCAAGCGATGGAGTTAGTTCAAGAAACGTTAACTTCTGTATGGCGTAAAGCGCATCTTTATCACAAAGAAAAAGGTGCGGCGACAACGTGGGTTTATACAGTTATGCGAAATGCGTCTTTCGATATGCTCAGAAAAATGAAAAGTAGTAAAGAAGAGTGTATCAGTGAAGATATTTGGCCGTTAATTGATGAAGCCCAGCCGGGGCAACACGAGTTCAGTGACCATTTAGAAGATAAACAAATCAAACAATATCTTGATAAATTACCGATTGCACAACGTGAAGTCGTGCGCGGAGTCTACTTTCAAGATATGTCGCAAGAGCAACTTGCTGAGCACTTAAACATTCCCGTAGGCACAGTGAAGTCTCGTCTTCGCTTAGCCTTGCAGAAGTTACGCAATGAAATGGGAGAACACCATGATTAAGCACCATCCAAGCAACGAATTACTTGCCAAGTTTAGTGAGGGTAATCTACCTGCCACCTTGAGTGTTGCAGTCGCTATTCATGTTGAAATGTGCCCAGTGTGTCAAAAAGAGATAGCCGCTCTTGAGGCAAAAAATGCTGACAGTGTATTTACCGAGGTCGCTACCGATTCGGATGACATGTTAGACATAAGCCTTTTTGATGCAATTACTGCAGATGAATCAATTGATGAAGTGTATGAGCAAGCACAGGTTTCTGTTGATGTTAAAGATAAAAGCTACACATTACCCAGAGCGCTTACGCGCATTGGCCACAGTAATTTTATGCAAATAGGTAAACTTGCCCGTTCACGCATTGATTTAGATGATGGTCCATTAAGGGCAAGCCTGTTGCACATTGATGCCGGTGGTGAAATTCCTGAGCACACACATACGGGTTTTGAGCTAACTTTATTATTAGATGGTGAGTTCAGTGATGAAGACGGACATTACGTACCAGGTGATTTTATGATGTTAGATGGTCGCCACAATCACACGCCAAAAACGATTGAAGGGTGCTTGTGCTTTACAGTCGTTAGCAGTGCGCTTCACTTCAATAAAGGTATTAGTAAATTACTCAACCCAATTGGTAATCTTATCTATTAGTAGGGTTTATATGCAGCAATCAACAATTAAAATTGGTTTAAGCGCTTGCTTAGCAGGCGACAAAGTGCGTTTTGACAGTGGACACAAGAAATCTAATTTTTGCATGGATGAGTTGGCTAACCATGTTGAATATAAAAAGTTTTGCCCGGAAGTGGCGGTAGGGTTACCTATACCTAGGCCAACAATTCGTCAAGTGCGTGTTGGCGATACCATCAAAGTGTGCCGCCCTGATGGCACTGGCGATGTTGGCCCTAAATTAACTGAGTACGGTAAACGAGTTGCGACAGAGCAAACCGCAGAATTAAGTGGTTTTGTGTTTTGTGCGAAAAGCCCTAGTTGCGGAATGGAACGCATTAAAATTTATAACGAAGCTGGTACGGGTAACACTTCAGAAGGGGTTGGTTTTTTTGCAGAGCAAATAATGGCACATAACCCATTATTGCCTTGTGAAGAAAACGGCCGTTTAAACGATATGCATTTACGTGAAAATTTTGTAATGCGTGTTTATACCTACAAGCACTGGCAAACGTTGAGCGAGCAGCCTCTTACAGTTCATAGGTTGACTCAATTTCATGCCCAGTATAAGTACTTATTAATGGCACATAACTATGAAGCTTACCGGAACTTGGGAAATCTGCTTGGCACTTTTGATGGCGAAGACATCCAAACCTTAGCTGATGAGTACATATTGGGATTAATGACAGCCCTTAAAAAGCCAGCATCACGTAAAAATAACGCCAATACATTAATGCACTTGCAAGGTTATTTTAAAAAATCGCTTTCTAAGATTGAAAAACAAGAACTGCGCGATGCAATTGATGAATACCGCCAAGGATTAGTGCCACTTTACGTACCACTTACACTGATAAAGCATCACTTAAAAGTGCATCCAAATGAGTACCTAGCCAAACAAGTCTACCTCGATCCATATCCGAACGAACTAAAATTACGCTACGGAATTTAATGAATACATTATTTTGGTTTAGGCGCGATCTGCGCCTTTTTAATAACGATGCTTTGTATCAGGCTATCGAAAATGGTTGCCAGCATGCGGTTTTTTTTATTACCGAAAAGCAATGGCAAGCGCATGATGTAGCAGCAATTCAGCTCGATTTACTAAAACGCAGGCTTCGTTTTCTAGGTGAACTTTTAGCCAGCAAAGGTATTAAATTACATGTTATTGATGCGAAAGATTACGTTGGATGCGTAGAAAAATTAGCGTTATTTTGCGATCAACACCAAGTAAAAAATGTATATGCCAATAACGAATATGAGCTTAACGAAGTTAACCGTGATAAAGCTTTTTTACAGCATGCTGACAGTAAAGGCATTACCTTTTATGCTTACGATGGTGATGTAATTGCGCCGCCTGGGAGTATCAAAAATCAAAGCGGTGAGATGTTTAAAGTTTTTACGCCATTTAAAAATGCATGGCTTAAAGTTTATCAAGACACCCATTTTTATTTTGCTGAGCCGCCTCAGATGTTCGAGCCTATTGAGTGGCAGTCAAGTGAGTTGTTAGCCACAGACGGTAGCTCAGATAAATGGCCTGTTGATGATGAAACGCTAAGCCACGTTTGCGCACGTTTCATTGAAGAAAAGTTAGCAAGCTATCAAGAGCAACGCGATATCCCAAGCATCAAAGGCACCTCTGGTTTAAGTCCTTACTTAGCTCTTGGCATTGTCAGCGTTCAGCAATTATTAGCACTTATTCAACAGCGTCATCCTGATGTATTACGCAGCAGCAAAAGTAACTTGTTTTGCTGGGTAAACGAACTGATTTGGCGTGAATTTTACCGTCACCTTATGGCGATTTATCCAAACCTAAGTAAATACGACAACTTTAGCGAGAAATACAACGCTGTGGCATGGCGTGATGATGAAGGTGACTTTCAAGCATGGTGCGAAGGTAAAACAGGCTACCCATTGGTTGATGCCGCTATGAGGCAGTTACTTCAAACTGGCTGGATGCATAATCGTTTACGTATGGTGGTAGCGAGCTTTTTAACTAAACACTTACTAATTGATTGGCGTAGAGGTGAGCGCTTTTTTATGCAACACCTTATTGATGGTGATCTAGCATCTAACAACGGCGGCTGGCAATGGGCTGCAAGCACAGGCTGTGATGCTCAGCCGTATTTTCGAATTTTTAATCCAATCACTCAAAGTGAGCGATTTGATCCAGATGGTGAATTTATCCGTAAATATTTACCAGAGCTGGAAAAAATTCCTGCCAAGCAAATCCATTTTCCGCATGACTATTTAGCGAAACAGGGTAAGTCGAGCAGTTATTGGCCAGCAATTGTTGATCATAAAGCAGCGCGAGAGCGAGCGTTAAACGCATTTAAGGTGTGACATGGAAAAGGCGACCCTTGATAGATTTATTAATGTTTATCAAACACTCAATAAAGATAATTTACAGTTATTGGATGATATCTATCACCCAGACATTCAGTTTGCAGATCCCTTGCATGCGGTAAATGGTCTTGAGTCGCTGCGTGATTATTTTAAAAATCTTTATGCTAATGTGATTTCCTGCGAATTTGTTATTGAAAATACCTATAGTAAAGAGGAAAACGCGTTTATTTATTGGACCATGCAGTATCGTCATCCAAAACTTAAAAAAGGCCAAGCAATTTCAGTTGAGGGACATAGCCGCTTAAAATTTAATGAGGACAAAATTATTGAGCATCGCGATTATTTTGACGTAGGGGCTATGCTTTACAGGCATATTCCAGTGCTTGGTTCTGCTGTAAAATTTATCGATAAAAGGGCGAGTGCATAATGACGACATTAATTACAGGCGCAACTTCTGGTATTGGTGAGTCATTGGCAAAGCTTTATGCAGACAAGGGTGAGCAAGTTATTGCTTGCGGTAGGAATACAGAAAAGCTTGCCAAATTAAGTCAGTACCAAAATATCGAGTCTTGCCAGTTTGATGCAACAGACCTTCAGGATATACGTTCGAGCACAGTGGCATATACGCAATTTGATCGTGTCATTTTAAATGCAGGGAATTGTGAATACATTGATGATGCACGTAATTTTGATAGTAGTTTGTTCGAGCGTGTGATCACCACCAATCTACTTAGTATGGGCTATTGTCTTGAGGCATTGTTACCAAAAATAAAACCCGGTGGGCAGCTCGTTATAGTGAGCTCTAGTGTAACTTACTTGCCTTTACCACGTAGCCAAGCTTATGGCGCTTCTAAAGCGGGAGTCAGTTATTTAGCTAACAGCTTAGCTGTTGATTTAAACGATGTGGATGTCACGCTAGTTCACCCCGGATTTGTTAAAACGCCGCTGACAGAAAAAAATGACTTTCCTATGCCAATGGCAGTCAGCGCAGAAGAAGCGGCAAACTATATTTTTAAAGGTGTCGCGAAAAGGCGCAAAGAAGTGCATTTTCCGCATCGTTTTACCTTCATTTTAAAATTTTTAAGAATGCTTCCTACGCCGTTGTGGCTGAAGCTTGCAAAAGGATTATCACGTTGAAAAAAGTGGCTGTTATTGGATCAGGCATAGCAGGTTTAAGCTGTGCGCACCTCTTGCACAAACATTACGATGTAACCGTATTTGAGAAAAACGATTACATAGGTGGCCATACTGCAACCATTGACGTAAAGGTTGATGGCGTTGAATACGCTGTTGATACAGGCTTTATTGTATTTAACGACCGGACCTACCCGTATTTTGAAAAATTACTTGAGCGTTTAGGTGTTGAACGCCAGAAAACGCAAATGAGTTTTAGTGTGCATAATGAGCAAACGGGATTTGAATATAATGGCCACACCTTCTTTAGTTTATTTGCTCAAAAACGTAATATCTTTCGCCCTAAATTTTGGAAACTATTGAAAGACATCGTTCGTTTTAATGAAGTGTGTAAATCATTGCATGCTGAAAAAAATTATAAGGCAAACCAAACTTTAGGTGAGTTTTTAGACGAGCATCACTTTAACGATTTTTTCCGTTTCCATTATATCTTGCCGATGGGGGCTGCTATTTGGTCAACAAGTATAAAAGAAATGGCGCAAGTTGGCGTAGAGTTTTTTGTTAAGTTCTTTTATAACCACGGTTTGCTGGATATTACTAATCGCCCGCAGTGGTATGTTATTCCGGGTGGTTCTCGCGAATACATCAAACCGATGATCCAAGGCTTTGCTGATAAAATTCGTTTAAATAGCAATATCAGCTCGGTATCTCGAAAAGATGGCAGTGTGCATGTGCATTTTGATGATGGCCATAGCGAAACATTCGACAAGGTGGTGTTTGCTTGCCATTCCGATCAAGCATTAAACCTATTATTAGACCCAAGCGCAGACGAAAAACGTGTTCTCTCAGCTATACCTTACACGGCTAACTCAGTGGTACTACACACCGATACAACACTTTTACCAAAACGAAAAGCTGCGTGGGCTAGCTGGAATTACCTATTAAACAACAACACAGACAAAGCCGCTGTTGTCACATATCAAATGAATATTCTACAAGGAATTAAAAGCGACACACAATTTTGTGTCACACTTAACCACCTTGATGGCATTAACAAAGATAAAATTCTACGAGAGTTTACGTACCACCATCCAGTATTTAACAAAGAGTCGATAGCAGCACAGCAGCAAAAATCCTTGATTGATGGAAAAAACAATAGCTATTTTTGCGGAGCATACTGGTATAACGGCTTCCACGAAGACGGTGTTAGAAGTGCTGTCAATGTGGCGCAAAAACTCGGAGTAGAGTTTGAATAGTGCTATTTATATAGGTGATGTTCGTCATCGGCGTTTTGCGGTTAAAGAGCATCACTTTAAATACCCGCTTTATATGATGTGGGTTGATTTAGCAAATCCTAATGAGCTAAATGGTATTCACCCTTGGCTTGGTTCTAGTGGCTTTAAGGCTCTTAAATTTAAACAAAGTGATTACTTTAATTATCAAACTGATATGCAGTTACCACTCAAGCAGCGTGCGCTTAATAAAATTAAAGAGCTAGGCATTTCTAATGAATTTGCCAATGTTTTTATGCTCGGACAAATGCGTTGTTTAGGGCTGTACTTTAGCCCTGTAAACTTTTTCTTCTTTCAAACTAGTAATGGTGACTTTACCCACATGCTTGCTGAAGTAAGCAATACCCCTTGGAATGAACGTCATTATTATGTAGTACCTCTTGAAAAAAAAGTGAACTTTAAAAAGGTTTTCTCCGTATCACCTTTCATGAACTTAGATATGAACTATCATTGGAATATTAGAATGAATTCTGATAACACCATGATTCATATTGAAAATAAAAAAGACGAGACTCTTTTGTTTGATGCAACCCTGCGTTTGAAAAAGCACCTCCTGACGAAGGAGCGGGTTAGTGCCGTGCTTAAACAGTTTCCGGCTATGACGTTTAGTATCTTTAAGGGTATTTACCTTCATGCTTTGAAATTGTTTTGCAAACGTGTGCCATTTATTGGTCACTCGGGCAAATAAGAGAATTCAACTAGGTGATGTGATGGAAAAAGTATCAAATTTAACGCAAGCCGCAACGACTGGCTGGATGACAAAGCTGTATAAAAAACTTGTCATAGGTGCATTCAACAGTATAGATACTGGACGTATTACGCTCATTGAAGGTGATCAAAAAGAGCATTTCGGTGATTTGACAAGTGATTTGAACGCAACGGTTACAGTGAATGATGCTGCGATGTATAAGTCATTTGCTTTATCTGGCAGTGTTGGTGCTGGTGAGGCCTACATTCTTGGTTATTGGGATTGTGACAACCTCACTAAACTTATTGAAATATTTGCCCTTAATCAAGATCAACTAGATGCCTTTGAGAAAAAATTTGCTTTTTTAAGTGGTATTGCGCACAGACTTAATCATCTTAAAAATAAAAACTCAGCCAGCGGTTCGAAAAAGAATATTGCAGCGCATTATGATTTAGGTAACGACCTATACAGTGCTTTTTTAAGTGATGAAATGCTGTATTCTTGTGCAGTGTATCCTTCAAAACAAGCCACCCTTGAACAAGCCCAATCTCATAAGCTGGCATTAATTTGTGAGCAAGTCGATTTACAGCCAGGTGATTCTGTTATTGAGATTGGCACAGGGTGGGGCGCCTTTGCGATTTACGCTGCAACACATTTTGATTGTCATGTTACGACTACGACGATTTCTGATGAGCAACATGCTTATGTAGAACAAAAAGTTAAAGAGCTAAAACTTCAGGATAAAATCACTTTACTGAAGCAGGATTATCGTCTGTTAGAAGGTAGATACGATAAGCTTGTGTCAATCGAAATGATTGAAGCAGTAGGTCATGAGTACTTACCAGGCTTTTTTGCTAAATGTCAGTCTTTATTAAAAGACAGTGGTGCAATGCTTATCCAAGCAATTACCATCGCTGATCAGCGTTACAGTCATTACCTAAAGAACTCAGACTTTATTCAGCAATATATCTTCCCAGGTGGCTGCCTGCCTTGCTTAGATGAAATGAATAAGCAAATAAAGCAGCAAACAGACATGGTCGTGCATAGTGTCAAAGATATTGGTGTTCACTATGCAAGAACCTTGGCTGATTGGCGTGAGCGCTTTGTTGCTAGTTGGCCTGAAATAGATAAAGTGAAATTTGACCAGCGTTTTTATCGCTTATGGCTATTTTACTTAGCTTACTGTGAAGGAGCATTTAGAACCCGCGCCATCAGTACCGTTCATTTAGTTGCCCGTAAACCGCGTTTTGGCCATTCTGGCGATGATATCGCGCTCAATTATTAATTTTGCGTTGTTTCAAGGAGTTTGGTTTATGGCCTTACTCCTCGAACACAATTCTCTGATACCCGCTTTAGCTGTTGTAGCTGTGATGACTTTTTTATCAACGCAGCGAAGACAAGATATTTGGCTAATTTTATGCGGCTTACCGCTTGCTTTAGGCTATGAATGGCTAGCGAGTAGTTTTAATTTACTCGCTTTTAAAGAGAGTCCCTTTCCCTTATGGCTTGCTGTACTTTGGACTGCGCTACTTCTAACTATTAATACTTCGATGAAATTTCTACAAAAGTTGCCTTGGTATATTGGCTGGGGTGTTTGCGCGTTATTTGCTCCAGCCAGTTACTACGCTGGGATGCGCTTTGAAGTACTTAACACACAATTTGCTATTTGGCAGTTTTGGCTTATTTATGGTTTAGGATGGGCGAGCATGTTTATGATTATCATCACTATTAATAAGCGATTTTTAGCGTCTAAATGATCAGTTCAGTTATGCTTTACGTAATGATTAATAACACAACTTTTAGGATTTATTGATGTATCAGTCACTTAAATTATCCTTGTTTGCTGCGTTATTTTTTTCAGCAGGGGCTATCGCAAACGGCTTTAAAACAGTAGGACAAGTCAAGATGGAGTATCTATTTTGGGATGTGTATAACGCCAAACTAGAAACGCCAACGGGTTCGTATCAATTTGGTCAGCACCCCAGCAAGTTAACACTTACCTATTTACGTGATTTTGATGCAAAAGACATCGTTAAAGCAACCAACGAGCAATGGCAACATTTAAAGCTCAATGACATGGTAGGTGCATACGACGAACAGTTATTAGCCCTTTGGCCTGATATCAAAAAGAATGATTCGCTGTCGTTTCGTACGAACGAGCAAGGCATTGGTACTTTCTACTTTAATGACAAAAAGTTAGGTCAGGTTGGTGACAATAAATTCGCTAATAACTTTTTAGCAATTTGGTTAAGTCCTGACACTTCTGAACCATCACTTCGAAAACAGCTTATTGGAGGGAAACATGATTAAGCTCAAAGCACTTTTTATTTTTGCTATGGTATTGTTAATTACCAGCTGCTCTGCGCCAAACGTTGATTATTATCAAGGCACAGAACCTAAGTTTGACTTTAAACAGTTTTTTAGCGGAAAGCTCAAAGCCTACGGCGTTGTTCAAGACCATAAAGGTGAATTAACTCGTAAGCTGGTTGTCGATATGAAAGCAACTTGGGATGGCAATCAGGGAGTGATTGACGAGCAATTTGTTTATGATGATGGCGAAACGCAAACGCGTATTTGGTATATCACCATCAATGAAGATGGCAGTATCACAGGTACAGCCTCAGATGTGGTTGGAGAAGCAAAGGGTGATAGTAATGGTAGTGTGTTCCACTGGACATATTCTGTCGAACTTCCATATAAAGATAGTACTTTAGTGGTGAATTTCGATGATTGGATGTACTTGGTAACACAATCACGCTTGATAAACCGTACCGCTATTGATAAGTTTGGCTTTGAGGTTGGGGAAGTTACCTTAGTTATCGAGAAAATTGAATGATGGTTTGGCTATCATAAAATTTAGTTATGGAAGTTAAATTAAGTCTTTATTAATACTGATGTCACTAACCTTGTGATTGATAGTTAAATAGTAGTCATTTTTGAATAAATTACGTAAAAATAGCAATTTGCTGTTGCTAACTTCTCAAAAATGCATAAAGATAGGTTTTGCGAAGGCAAAATAATAACGAATAGGAATCTAACAATGAATAAAGCTCAATTAGTTGAAAAAATTGCTACTGATGCAGAAATCTCAAAAGCGGCAGCAACTCGTGCACTAGATGCATTCACTGGCGCAGTTACTAACTCTCTTAAAGAAGGTAACTCAGTAGCATTAGTTGGTTTCGGTACTTTCTCAGTAAAAGAGCGTGCAGCGCGTACTGGCCGTAACCCACAAACTGGTGCAGAAATTCAAATTGCGGCAGCAACTATCCCAAGCTTTAAAGCGGGTAAAGGTCTTAAAGACCAAGTTAATCCTTAATAGGGTAACTTACTATTTATTGAAAAAAGGGCTTATAGCCCTTTTTTTGTGTCTGTAATTTAATCGCTACTGCGAAAAAGGCTTACGCCTTTAACGCTTTATCACCACGACCAATGCCAACTGCACCTGAACGCACTACCTCAATAATATCGGTTTCATGACGCAGGGTATCAAGGAAAGATTCGATCTTTTCAGTACTCGCTACAAGCTGTAGAGTGTAGCTGTGGCGACCCATATCTAAAATAGCACCTTGAAATACATCTGCAACACGAGTTACTGCTGCACGAGTTGTCTCATCTTGGGCAAATACTTTAACTAGCAATAGCTCACGTTCAATATGCGCCATTTCGGTTAGATCAATAATCTTGAGGACATCTACTAACTTGTTCACTTGCTTGGTGATTTGTTCAACGATACGATCATCACCCATAGTGGTAATGGTAATACGCGACAGAGAATGATCGTCAGTCGTGCCAACAGTAAGGCTATCGATGTTGTAAGCGCGCTGTGAAAATAAGCCTACAATGCGCGATAACGAGCCAGGTTCGTTTTCTAATAAGATTGATAAAATACGGCGCATTATGCTTTTACTCCTTTACGTAACCACATATCATCGACTGCCCCTAGCTTGATTTGCATAGGGTAAACATGTTCTTTCTCATCTACACAGATATCTAAAAATACTAACCTGTCATTTATAGACATGGCTTTTTCAATAGCAGGTTGTAGCTCATCAATATGATCAACGCGAATACCTATATGACCATAGCTTTCTACTAATTTTACGAAATCAGGAAGTGATTCCATGTAAGAAGATGAGTGACGACCTGAATACATCATATCTTGCCATTGACGCACCATGCCCAGAGAGCGGTTATTCAACGACACAACTTTTACTGCTAAATTGTATTGTAAGCAGGTTGATAGTTCTTGGATGTTCATTTGAATTGAACCATCTCCAGTCACACAGATTGACTCTTTTTCAGGGAAAGCAAGCTTCACGCCCATTGCCGCAGGTAAACCAAAGCCCATAGTGCCTAAGCCACCAGAGTTAATCCATTGGCGTGGGTGTTTAAACGGATAATACTGAGCTGCAAACATTTGATGCTGACCTACATCAGAGCTGATGTAAGCATCACCATTGGTTGCCTTGTAGATTGCTTCGATAACCGCTTGTGGTTTGATTTTATCGCCATCGGTGCTGTAGCTAAGGCATTTTTGTTCACGCCAGCTAATGATCTGACGCCACCAATCTTCTTGTGCAGAACGATCAATTGAAATAGAGCTTTTATCAATCGCCGTTTGTAACTGTTCAAGTACAGTTTGTAAGCAGCCAACAACTGGGATGTGCGCTTTGATTGTTTTAGATATTGAGGTTGGGTCAACATCAACATGAACGATGGTGGCATTTGGGCAAAATTTCTTAACATTATTTGTTACCCGATCATCGAATCGAGCACCTAAGGCTAAAATAACATCAGCATTTGCCATGGCTTTATTTGCTTCAAGGCTACCGTGCATACCTAACATGCCAATAAAGTTAGGGTGCGTACCGCTGATGCCACCCAGACCCATCAAGGTATTAGTGATCGGTGCGTTTAATGATTCAACCAAGTGAGTTAGTTGCTCAGAGGTGTTTGAAAGTATGATGCCGCCACCTGAATAAATAACCAGCTTTTTAGCTTCTAATATAGCGCTAACAGCTTTACGAATTTGTTTTGAATGACCCTTGGTATTCGGGTTATAAGTTCTAAGCTCAGTCGTTTTTGGAAACTCAAACGGAAACTTTAATTCAGGGTTAAGCATATCTTTTGGTAGTTCAACCACAACCGGGCCAGGGCGGCCTGTACTGGCTAAATAAAATGCTTTGGCTAAGATTGTTGGAATATCTTTTGCGCTACGACAGTTATAACTGTGCTTTACGATAGGGCGAGAGCAACCAACGATATCAGTCTCTTGGAATGCATCATCACCGATTAAACCTGTAGGAACTTGGCCTGAAAGTACCACCATAGGAATAGAGTCCATGTAAGCAGTAGCAATACCTGTAACACAGTTTGTTGCACCTGGGCCTGAGGTTGCAAGTACAACACCAACTTCACCAGTCGCACGGGCATAACCATCAGCCATATGAGTAGCAGCTTGTTCGTGGCGTACCAATATATGCTCAATATCTTCTTGTTGAAATAACGCATCATATAAATCAAGGACAGACCCGCCAGGATAGCCGAAAATATACTTTACATTCAATTCTTTAAGTGCCCGAACAACTAGTTCGGATCCATTATATTCAGTTGTACTCATCCTCATTCCTCTATCTGTGCAGCATAAATGCATAAAAAAACCCCCGCATAAGGCGGGGGTTTTTTAAAAAGCGTGCTTTCACCTTTTAATAGCCTCCCGCTGGGCTTGTAACTAAGACCAGTACGAGAACGTTGACGACTAAAAGGTGGCGGCGAATATTCATTATTCTTAATTTCTTCTAAAAACAGACAGCAGACTAAATGTTTGCTGTTTAAAAAATGTTAGTAGTATTTTTAAGTGTTTTAGAAACTGATGTCAACCGCAAAAGAGTGTTTTTGCATTAATTTTTCCATATTTGATTTTTATGTTGGTTTTTTTGCATCTGTATTTTGTTTATCCTGATTTTGATGGTGTAACTATGCATTGAATCGTTCGTGTAGTTAATTAATAACTCTACCAATAGATAATGCATTTTCATGTCTGAAATGCATAACTTAGCCACTTTATAAGAGATATTTATTTAGACACCCATTTTAATAAAAAGCTTCTTTAAATTATCTCAAAACATGACACCCAAATTAATTTCTAACAGCAAGCGGTCATTTAGTAAGATGTAAGTCGAGGTCAACAAATTATATAGACTAAGAAGTTTTGTACTATTTGATGGGGACTCTTCAAAAAAGCAATCTAATATGATGGCTTTATTTTTAAATTGTGCGTACAGGGTAACTCTACTTGTAAAGAAGGGGTCGCCTCCAGTTTGCAAGGAAGTTTAGTTTATAAAATAGAAACTCAATGCCTAACATGCAACTAAGCAAATAAAGCTAAACTATTTGTAATCGAGCTTCTTCGCTGTCGCTTCATGCGATTTGTATATGCATTGATAGCTCTCTCTTTACCCGCTGCATTTTTGAATGACTGTGTAAATGAGGTGGTGAGTGTAAGCCAGTTGTCAGCACAGATATTTAATCGTTCTAAGATAGGTAGTGCGTCTTTAGGTATTGCACCGGGTTTACCCTTTTGTATTGAGCGGCCAGTCCAATCAACGAGCTGCAAATATGTTTTAAGCTCAAATGGTAAGCCTTTAGACATATGATTATGTGGCTTACTAGCAAAACGCATCAATGATTTAGGTTGTTTGTCTTTTTGAGCTGATTCAATGCGTGTTTTTATACTTGTATAATCAGAACGCTCTGGTAAATCAGCTACTTTTACTCTTACTGGGTTCAAGTCAACGTAAGCAAGGCAAGCTGCAAGTGCGGCTTCATCTAGCAAGGCTTGCGATTTAAAGCGACCTTCCCAAAATCGCCCTTTGCACTCATCTTCTTGATTGGCCTTTCGTGCAATGCTCTCATTAAGCACACGCATAAACCAACTAATACTGCTGAGTCTTTCTCGGTATATATTTACTCTGATATTCACCTCTGAAAGCTCTGCTTGTGTTAGTAATTCGCCATTTAAGAATCGTTGACAAAGAAAAGTGCTTTTAAATAACTTGTGCCACCTAATCAGAATAGCTTTATTATTTAGACGCTTAGCTTTTGCTATATCAATGTGTAGAACCAAATGAGTATGATTACTCATAACTGCATAGGCACAAACATCAATACAAAATATTCGACCGAGTTTGAGTAGTTTTTTTCTACCCATTCGCGCCGGTGTTCATAAGAACGACCGGTTAGTGGGTCTTGACCACACAAATAAGCACGACGAACGCAGCGTGAAATACAGTGGTAGTAAGGTGTGTTTGAAACGCTAATTAAGTTTCTACGAGGGGTTGCCATGCTCTTCTCCTCCATGAGTTGAACAATCTAAGTTTAGGCACAATTTTTAGGAATGTGAAATATTAAGTTGGGTGTCTTGTTTTGCTTTTCTTATCTTGATAAATAAAAGTGGGTGTCTGATTAATTAGAGGTAATAAAAAAGCCAGTCTGAGACTGGCTTTTGGTAGGGGGGTTAAGGGTTATGTTGTCATAAGCCCTAAACAATTGTTCTCTTATAGACGCTCAATTACAGCTTGAGTGAAGTCTGTAGTGCCGTGGCTGCCGCCTAGGTCACGCGTTGTGCGGTCGCCTGTTTTGATTACATCAGCAACTGCGCTACGGATGCGCTCTGCAGTGTCAGCCATACCTAAGTGCTCAAGCATTTGGATAGATGCTAAGATCACTGAGGTTGGGTTAGCAAGGTTTTTGCCTGCGATGTCTGGAGCACTACCGTGTACGGCTTCGAAGATAGCTGCATCTTCACCAATGTTTGCACCAGGAGCCATACCAAGACCACCAACAAGACCTGCACATAAGTCAGATAAGATATCACCAAATAAGTTTGTAGTAACAATTACATCAAACTCATCAGGAGTCATAACTAGTTTCATACATGTTGCATCAACAATCATTTCTGTTGATTCGATTTGCGGGTAACGCTCAGCTACTTCACGTGCAACTTTTAAGAATAAACCAGATGTTGATTTAAGGATGTTAGCTTTGTGCACAGCCGTTACTTTTTTACGGCCTTCACGTACCGCTAACTCGTATGCAAAAGTTACGATCTTTTCTGCACCTTCACGGGTGATTTTAGACATTGCTTCTGCTTCGTTACCATCTTCAGATACTACTTGACCAAGGCCAGAGTACATACCTTGTGTGTTCTCACGAACTGTGATGATGTCGATATCGTCGTAACGAGCTTGTGTACCTGCGAATGATTTAACAGGACGAACATTAGCATATAGGCCAAACTTTTTACGTAAAGTTACGTTGATTGAAGTGAAACCTTCACCAACTGGTGTAGTTAATGGGCCTTTTAAAGTGATCTTGTTACGCGCGATTGTGTCGATTGTTTCTTGCGGCAGTAACTCACCAGTTTTTTCTAGGGCAGCAAGGCCAGCATCAACGAATTCATAATCAAAATCGCAACCTGCAGCTTCAAGGATCTCAAGTGCTGAATCAATAATGCTAGGACCAATGCCGTCGCCTTTGATCACTGTGATGGTTTGTTTAGCCATTTACTTTTCCTATTTATGAGTAGATAAACACGTAAACTCGTCGCGAAATAGCATGCGATTTACTTGTTAGAAGGTTTACGTGAATGTGTTTGAAAATTTAAGCGGCTTTTATAGCAATTTATTCAGCTTTTTGCCAGTTTATCCTGTGAATACTGACTATAAACAGACTAAAGTTCATATTTATTTAACGTTTTCGCACTTTTTAACAACACACTCTAAAAATTGTCTGCAAATTCACAGTTTTTGAGATATGCATAAAAATCTGCTTTTGATTGCCAACCAGCAGCCAATAAACTATCGGAAATAATTTGCTCTTGCCAACTACTAAACAGGGCTTTTGGTTGGAAAACATAATAAGTAAAAAGCTTAATTGCGACCCAATGCTTTTCGTTGATATCAAGTTGCTGTTTTTTATGTTGCTCACTACCTAGTAAATGCTGAGTCCAGCTATTGTCGCCAATCAGCTGATTTAAATACATCGTCAGAGGTTCTTGGTTTAATTGACTAACACCAAATAAACAAGCCAGTGGCGGGCTTATTATCTGTTCTTCGGCTTGTTCAAAAATGGTTTTACGTGAAAGGCTAGTTGCTTGATGCTCGCAAAGGAACAAAACATAGGCATATAACGGCAAAGCAACCTGTTCAAATTGAATTGAGTCGATGTGTTTAAATAGCGCCTGGATAATTCGCACCATATTCTCAAGGCGCTTAGATATATGCTGAAAAAGCGGATGAGAGGTGGTTGCAACTAAGCGTTGAAATAAGACTTTTTGAATAATCGCAGGGGCGTTATCGTATCCGACCATAGATAAACAATGGCGTAAGTCTTTAGCTCTTTGCTGCTCTTTATTATAGGGCTTAACGGCAACAGTAAGCTGCGTAATCAATTCAGGGTAGGGGCTTAAAAGCTTATCTAAGCTACGGTAGCTGTATTCTTTTGATACTTTTAATGTGCTAATTAGCTCTAAATATTGTTGTCTACGTTGCTGATTTAAAGGCTGTGGCTCGGCAAAATTAATGTTTTCACTAAACCATACGGTGTATAGCAAACGAGTATCTTTACAAAGTCTTTGTTTGTCAAAAATAGTTAAGTTTGCTTTAAAGCGGTGCCAGCGAATTTTATCTGGGCAACTGGCATCAACTAAAATATGGCGGCCATGTTCATCTGTGGCTAAATAGATAAGCACCTGCTCTGCGTACTTTACTTCACTTGCTGGAATATAAGGACCAATATGAGCAATCAATGCTTTTATAGCACTTTGAGCAAACTCGTTCGGAGTGCGCAAGTAGATATCAGCCATAGCTTTGTGCATACTAATATGACCACCCGAATCGCGATAAGTCGTATTCATAGCAATAATATTAGCTAGAGCTACTAGGGTTGTTGCACCATCGTAAATCATAATTTTTGGTGCGCTTAATAGTGCTTGTTTATATTTATTTAAACGAGCTAATAAATGCTGAATAGAAAGCGTATGTGGGCCTGAGTCTTTGAGTAGTTTTGCGGCTAATTGATGACGACACTGCCAAAGCTTTTTATCTTGAGCTGTGAGTGTTTGGCCTGCGGCTAATTTATTGCTTTGTGATTGCACACATAGGTAATTGGCTAAACAACAGCTAATTATCTGTTCACTAATTGCTTGGTTGTAGTTAAGGCTGTGGCATAAAGTACAGGCAATAACACATTGGTTTACGACTAAATTGGTCGTGTAGCCGTGGTTCGCAACATACAAACTTAATTGCGCTTGCATGCCTTTTGGGCAGGCTTGATATAGTAGATAATACCGCTCGGCAAGATTACTTAGTATAGGGAAAATTTGTGACCATTTTTGCTTTTGATGATAAAGCTTGAGTAACTGGTGCGTACTATCAAATAAGCGTGCCAATTCTCGTGGCGTCACGTTTTCCATCATAAGCTGTTAGGTTTCTTGTTGATAGCTTTCATAGGCACTTGGTCCCCATAATACCAGCTGACCATTTTTAAAAAGTAGGCCTGTGCATTCATCTATAGTGGTTATCCCATCAGATTTAACATGCTGAGTGCGATAAAAAATAATTTGCCAAACATTGTCCTCAACTCGTTTAGCATAGGTTAGATCGGGGCTACCTAAATAATCAAGTACAGCATTGAGGTTTTCGGGCTTATCAATAGATAGTTTCGCGATATAGCGTTTATTAAAAGCTTCACGGTCTTGCCAAATCATAGCTTGCGGATCATCTTTATAAAAAGTGATCACTAGGGTTGCTATCAGTGCATAAACACCTAACCCAAGTACCAGATATTGGAAAACCTTTTTAAACATGTGTAACTCTATAAAACTAACGCGAATTTTCAGTATACGCCCAGTTAGCAAACTGTGCTACGAGATTGCGACTAATTGAGCCTTAACTGCTTTAAACTAAAGCCTAAGTTAATATCGGTACGCAGCATGACAAGGTTTTTTGATATCACAAACATGTCCATACCAGCACTAAGCTTACGTTTTAGTGTTGGGTTTAAATCATCGTCATTAATAGCTGCTTCAATCGACTCATAATCATTTATAAGTTGCTGCGCTGATTTGTTGCCAATGCCTTTGACCCCAGGTATATCATTGGTTTTATCACCTGCTAAGGCCCAAAAATCAGCGAGCCGATGCTTGGGTACATTAAAACGCTGCTTTATATCTTCAACGTCAAGATATTGCTTTTTAAAGTAATCATATATAGCTATTTGCTCAGATAAAAACGGTAAAAACCCTTTATCTGTAGAGACGATAGTAGAAGGTACATTATTAGTCGCAGCTTTATGAGCAAGGGTAGCAATTATATCGTCTGCTTCGTCATTATCTGGTGAGAAAATCACAATGCCCGTTTCTTCAATTGCTTGTTTAAAGCGTGATAAGTTTTGTTTGAGGGTATCGGGCATCGGTGAACGAGTGCTTTTATATGCTTCAAAATAGTGATAACGCCAGCTTTTTTCACCATCAAACACTGCAATCGCGTGAGTAGCATTCGTTTGCTGGCGTAGTTTTTTGCAAGCATGTGCCACTCGGGCACAGCTTGCTTTTATCATATGTTCTTCACTGTGATGACTCTGATTACTATCAACAGCATAGATGCGTCTAATAAGATTAAGCGCATCTATTAAAAGTAATTGGGTTGTCACATAGGCTCCTATTAAGCTTTGATCTCATAGCAAGGAATATATCTACTGCCTGGTAACTTCATGCGGCCTTGCTCAACAAATGCTGCCAGTAGTTTATCCATATCAGCCATAAGTGCAGGCTCACCACTTAACACAAAGCGGCCATGCTGTTTTATGGCTTGTAAGCCTTCGTCTTTAACGTTACCAGCCACGATGCCTGAAAACGCACGGCGTAAATTAGCAGCTAATTGCTGAGTTGGTTGATCTAAATGTAGATCTAAGCTCGACATATTAGCATGAGTCGGTGCAAACGGTTGTTGGAAATCATGATCGATTTTTAGCGTCCAGTTAAAGTAATATGCATCACCTTGGCTTTTACGATAGTCACGTACCTCGACCATTTTATCTTTTAATGTTTTACCAACACGCTCTGGATCGTCGATTATCACTTCAAACTTATCAAGTGCCGCTTTACCTAATGTTTTCTCGATGAATTTACACAGCTCAATAAAGTAGTTTTCACTTTCTTTAGGGCCTGTAAGGATTACTGGTAAACATTGTTTTTCGTTATCTGGGTGCAGCAGAATACCTAAAAGGTATAGCAACTCTTCAGCGGTACCTGCACCACCTGGAAAGATAATAATGCCATGAGCGGTGCGAATAAATGCCTCTAAACGCTTTTCGATATCAGGCAAAATAACCAACTCATTTACTATTGGGTTAGGTGGTTCAGCGGCAATAATGCTTGGTTCAGTTAAACCTAGATAACGGTTGTTAGTAATACGCTGTTTAGCGTGGCCAATGGTGGCACCTTTCATTGGGCCTTTCATTGCACCAGGGCCACAGCCGGTACAAATATTTAATCCACGGAGGCCAAGCTCATAGCCAACCTGTTTGGTGTATTTGTATTCAACCTCGTTAATTGAATGACCGCCCCAGCATACGATCATACTCGGGTCACTATTAACTCTAAGTGCGCCTGCGTTTCTGAGCATATCAAAGACCATATGAGTGATGGCTTTTTGTTCTGTTAGGTCTTTTTCATATTTTTGACAAATAAACAGAATATCGCGAATAACCGAGAAAATATGTTCATGAATACCGGTAATAATTTCGCCATCAACAAAAGCGGATTCGGGTGGGTTTTCAAGTTCAATTTTAATACCACGCTCTCGGCTTAATAAGCGAATATCAAAGTCTTCGTATTTATTGTAAATTTCTAAGCTTGAATCGGTGTGGCTGCCCACATTGAGAACCGCAAGCACACAGTTCCTAAATAATTTATAGCGCTCGCTGGTGGATGATTGTTCGAGTAGATCAACTTCTAGTTGCGATAGTAAATCCAGTACACCTGTTGGATTCAGTTGTTTTAACATAAGCACTCTCCCGGCTCGTCAATGAGCCTTTATCATTATGTGTCAAAGACCTCACATACTAGATGAGGCCTTTATTTGCTAATGCAAACTTTATTTCGTCCCTCGTTCTTGGCTTTGTATAATGCTTCGTCGGCACGGTCAAAGGCAATTAGCGGGGTATCACCTTTTTTCAACTGGGTTGCACCAGCAGAAATAGTGATTTCTACTTGCTTATCTTTGAATTTAAACGGAATACTTTGAATAGTCTTGCGCAGCTTTTCTAGCGGCACAGTCGCTTTTTCAATCGCCATTCCACTCATTAGTAATACAAACTCTTCGCCCCCGTAACGGGCAATGAAGTCTGATTTACGAATTGACTTTTGTAATGCTTTAGCAATCACTTGCAGTGTTTTATCACCAGCACTGTGGCCATATTGGTCATTGATTGATTTAAAGTGGTCAACATCAATCACTACAAATGTGATGTCTGATTCCTGCACATTAAATAAGTTGAACTCATGATTGAACCGCTCATCGAACGCAGAACGATTTGGTAACTTCGTTAGACCATCCAGTAAACTCTTAAAGCGTTGTTCATTAAGGCGCTGCTTGTAGGTCGAAAGCTTGCTTTCTAAATGACTAATACGGTTATTAATATCGTTGAAGCTGGCAAGTAAGTTCTCGCGCTCCGTTTGTTCTAGCTTTTCTTTAGCGATTAAATCATCACTTAATGATTTTAACTCTTCTTCTACTAGCTCTTTAAGCGAAGAAATAGATGTAGCCTGCTGTGTTTGCGTATGCAAGTTTTTAATCTTGTTTTCGATTTGTTTATTCAGCGTATCATATTCGGCGCTGAGAGATTCTGAGTGTTTACTAGTAGAAACAATTGAATGATGTAAATCTTCAATGGTCTGATTTAAAGAGATCAAAAAGCTCTGAGCTGATTGCCGCTCTTTACTCATATTGCGTGTAACGATGCTAATTATATTCAGCGCAGAATCAAGTAGGTCGTCAACACTATCATTATGGGTGATTTTGCTTTTGATGCTATTTATTTGCTCGGCACTTTCTTCCTCGAGCACTAAGTCATTAGCAAGAGATAAAAGTTGCGTGGCAAGTTCAGGCTTGATTTGTGCTTCAGTTTTGCTTGTCGTTGCAAGTTTGGCTTGTAGGGCTTGATGATAGATAACCACTAACTTTGAGAGTAACGGAACAAAGTCATGATTAGACTGAATATTATTTAATTCGTGGTCGAGTAGATAACGCAGCGAACGACGGGCATCATCAGGCAGACCTCTCACTTTTTGTAGCTGCTTACCAGCGTCAGTGACACTATCATTCAGTTCGCGTTGAAGTGCCATTTGCTTAGTTTCTTGGTGTTTTAACAGGCCAAGCACATCATCTATTAGCGGTGAAAGTAAATCGAAATTTACACCTTTTTTTAACGCATTTCTAAATTTAGCCAATCGATTGTCTAGTTCAATGTCTAGTCCCTTACAGCTGAGTGATAGTTTCGCTGCAAATTGAGAAAGGACTTCAACTTGATGTTTGCGCGCATCTTCGACCACTGCACGAGCGTCGATCGCTTGCTTTAGCTTTTTATTAAGAACATCATGCTGTTGCTGCACCAAGTAATACCGCCATCAAATTTCAAAAATTGCTATACGATAAGTTTACAACAAATTAATACGAAATGTAGTTTCCAAGTCAAAAACTTAGCTATTTTGTCTATCAAACTTGTTGCAATGGTTGTTTATCGGTTTTTAATTCACATTTTTTCTCGCAATTGTTAGTCTGTTTTGCAATTTTGATAGTAATAAAAAGAGTTGTTATGAAAAAGTTTTTGGCAATGTCTATCTTGGCGGCCTGTTCTAACAGTGTGTTTGCAGATGTAAACTACTCACTGTCTATCACTCAGCCAGAGCACCACCTAGGTAATGTAAGTGTTGAGTTTCCCCAAACCGCACAAGCACATTTAGATATTAAACTTCCAGCTTGGCGTACTGGCCGTTATGAAATTTTAAATCTTGCCAATGGTGTACGCTTTTTCGAAGCAAAAGATGATGACGGTAAAGCATTAAAGTGGGAAAAAATTGACCACAGCACTTGGCGTGTTCATCTAAACGAGCCAACTCAAGTAAATGTAGACTACCAAGTATACGCTAACGAGCTAGGTAAACGCGCTCGACATATTGATGACAGTCATGCATTTATTGATGCATCTGGCTTTTTTATGTTTAGTGAATCATTCCGTCAAGACCCTGTGACTGTAAAACTAAACGTACCAAAAGAATGGCGTTCAGTGTCGGGGATGGAAAATGCGGGTTCTAAACATAGCTTTAAAGCTGCAGATTACGACATTTTAGTTGATTCACCAATCGAGAGTGGTATCAATGAGCTACATAAGTTTAGCGTTGATGGTCGTGAATACGAACTAGTTATCTGGGGTGAAGGTAACTACGACGTAGATCAAATGCTAACCGACCTTAAAAAGCTCGTTACAACTGGCAATGTAATTTGGGATAGCTACCCGTATGAGCGTTACGTATTTATGGTACATGCAACGTCAGGTGCCGGCGGTGCAACAGAGCATTTAAACTCAACAATTATACAACGTCCTCGCGATCGTTTTGGTTCTCGTAAAGATTATCTTGCGTTTATCAGCACCGCAGCACACGAATTTATTCACACTTGGAACGTAAAAGCGTACCGTCCTAAAGGGATTGCACCGTACGACTACACGAATATTAACTACGCGAAAACATTATGGATTGCAGAGGGCTCAACCAGCTACTTTGAGGATCACTTAATGGTTCGTGCAGGTATTGAAACAATGGATGAGTTCTTCGGTACATTAACCAAAACAGTTAATCGTCACTTACAAACACCGGGTCGCGAAGTACAAAGCGCAACTGAAACTAGTTTTGATAAGTGGATTAACCAAGGCGGCGATCATGCACGCAACTACAGCACCAATATCTATTTAGAAGGTTCATTGATCTCAATGGCGCTTGATATTGATTTACTAGAAAAGAGCGACGGCAAAATTAGTTACCGCGATGTTCACCGTGCACTTTACAACAAACACCGTTTACCAGATGGTTTTACGCCTGATGATGTTAAAGCGATTTTAAAAGAGCTAACGGGTCGTGATTACAGCGCATGGTGGCAAGCGAATGTGGATGAGCCAGCAGCTATCGATTTTGATTCACTACTTGCAAAAGTGGGGTTAGGTTTAATTCGCCCAGAAGGTGCAAAATCAGTACCTAGTATTGACTCGTTCGCTAAAAACAGCGGTGAGTTATTAACCTTAACTCATGTTCGCCGTGGCGGCGCTGCATGGCAAGCGGGCTTAACTACAGATGATAAAATCGTCGCGTTTAACAAAAAGCATGTTGGTAAAGATTTAACAGCCAGCCTTGAAACGTTTAAAGCAGGCGACACAGTGACTGTTGATTTCATTAGACGTGATGCATTGCAAAGTACGACACTGACACTTAGTGAAGACTTTGATAAAGAGAAAAAGGTACAAGCATTAAAAGATGCAACACCAGCTCAAATGGCATTGTTTAAAGCATGGATGGGCGTTGATCACCCAAACCTAGCAAAATAACTCGTTAATGGTTTTTGATTGGTAAGAGAGGAGCTGCGGCTCCTTTCTTTTTGTTTGGTGTTTGTTGCGCTTTTATAAACTGCTTAGTGTATTTTGCATTTTGTAGAGTGCTTTGGAGTTGCTGCTTTTTTCGTCGCCAAAACGATTTGTTAACTTTGTCTGTTCGGTCTCGAATATCACTTTGTGGATTATCGGGTTGTGATACTGGGTAGGGCAGCAATGAGTATCCATATACGCCGGTTTCCCAAACATGCTGTAAATCACAATCAACGGGGCGGCCAAATGTGGCTGTGGCCTTTAAAAGTGATTTTGCACCTTCCAAACTAACAGCAGTTGCACAGCAGCCAGACATAAGCTTTTTATGAATGACTAAATGCTGCTCATCAGCGAGTTGTTTTGTGAAAGCAATGTCGCGATTGCGGTCTTTGTAAGCAGCCAATTTTATTAGCTGCCAAGGCTGTTTTAATGTATTAATGTTGTCAATTGCACTGTGAATAGAGCGGTCGAGAACAAAGTCATCTTCTAAAATAATGGCGTAATCTAATTGCCTATCGACAATGGTTTGCCATGCTTTTCTGTGACTTAAGTAACAGCCAATTTCACCTTTGCTCAATGGCTTATGATATTTTTTTAGGTTTAAATCAGCACTATAGTGCTTGGCTATCTCTTTATCAGACAGCTCTCTTCCATCAATTGCATCAAGGCGTTCAAATGCCAAATTCTGTGCGTTGAGCTCATGGCTTACACGGTTTAATCGTTCAGTAGAGCTTGCTAAGTTGATTACAAAAATAGCGGTCATTATCGTTACCTGATGGTCAGTTTGAATCAGGCTAACAAGCTTTAATGACGCTTGGGTGTCAGAACTATTTCGTTTTTATGTCAGGGCGAGGGCTATTTAAAATCACTTTTTTTTCTTGCTCGGATAAAATGATCCAATCAAAAATTTCATCATTACTGCGGCCACAGCCAGTGCAAAAGCCATTTAGGCGATGACATTGGCCGATGCAATCTGTTTTGAATTGGCTGGTTGGTTTTTTTGAATTTGTCATAGTGATGAGAAGGCTAATGTAGCCTTCAAGAGTATTTTATTAGCCTTCAAGGGTATTTTATTTGCCTTCAACGGGTTTACCAATTTCAAGAGTGGTAGACCAAGGCTGTTTACGCGATAAGGTTTTACCCGAATGAATTGAGATAACAGGGTTGTTTTCGTCAAGCACAAACGTGGTGCGTAACGATTCTGCAGACTCTTTTTGTGTTTGATGCCAATTATTACCTGCTAAACAAGCTTGGGTAAAATTAACCGCACGGGTGTGATCGGCCACAGCTTGCTGCTGTTGCTCATAGTTGCCTACACAACGGTAGGTGACATTGTCTTTACCAAGCGCCGTGATTTGACAGTTATCAGCAATAAGGTTGTATTTTGCTGTCCATGTTTCCATGTATTTAGTATTTACACGGCTACGTTTTAAGCCTTCAAAGCGGTTGTCGTAAGCACCTAATAGGGCGTTGATTTTCTCGCAAGGGGTTAAGTTATCAATGGCAACTTGTTGTTCAGTTGTTAGTCCTGTACAACCTGTTAAAACAAGGCCAGTTAGTAAGGCGACGAGTGGCTTTTTCATATCAGGCTATCCTTTTAAATAGCAGTTCCTTAAACGTTTTCTAGAGGATACCTAAGCCCTTGTAAAAATGCTAATAAAGATTAAGCTGCTTGCAATTTTATGTGTGAAGTTATTACAATTAAATTTCGGATAAAATCCAAGGATCATTTATGCAGCAACAAGAAACGCAATCTTTTCTTGATTTCTTTAGAGATAGATTAACAAACCCCGCTTTATTTACCTATTTTTGGGTTTTAGGAGTTTTCCATTGGAAGTTGATAGGATGGTTTTTATTTGAACCTTTGGAATTTAGCTTAAAGTTACAACGATATAAGTCATTAGGATTTGAGATCAATTTCATTAACCCATTGTTCATCACAATACTTGTCATTATTTTTTCTCCTTTGATGAATAACTCGGTCGAATTTATTAAAAGAGCATGGGATCAAGCTTTTTCATGGATTCTCAAGAAAATAAATTGGAAAGAACTAGTTGATGCTGAAGATTATAATAATCTTTTAAATACTAATGAGAGTTTGAGAAGTGATAAAAGAGGTATGCAAGATCAGCTAGATAACCAAATAGGAAAGTTAAAGCAGAGTGAAGCTGATTTGAGTTCAAGAATTAAAGGGTTAGCTGATTTGGAGACAGAGAAAAATAAGTTAGAAGTACAAAACACCAAACTAAATAATGAATTAAATCAGCTTCAAAATGAAAGCCAAGAAAAAATCAAAGTAACTAAAAATGAAGTTGAGGAACTCAAGTCAAAGTTTGAGCTGCTTAGTGAGGAGCATAAAGAGATTAAATCTGAAAATGATGAATTAAAGAAAGATAAGCTAAGTTTAGAATCTCAGATAATCTCATTAAAGAAAAGTAGCTCTATTTATAATCAAACGGACCTTTTTGAAAATACAGCGGCCAAAACAAAGCCTAGCCAAGAGCAATTTTATCCTATAAGAGGCTTGGAAATTGATGGAAATAAAATAGATGTATTTGATTTAAATGAATGGGGGGATTACCCCCATATAATAGGCCTAGAGAAAGATGAGCTTTATCAGGTTAAGTTAAATATTGATTCAAATAAATTAGAGAAAGGAGATTCGATTCTATATTTCAATGGTCACACTTCTTTTGAAATAAACGAAGGGACTGAGATTGTTGAGTTCCCATTTGATAGAAATGAACAATCAATCGTTTTGACGGTATCTGGATTATCAAAGTTTAATAATAGTATTGATAAACAAACTTTTAGTGTAAACTTTAAGGCTAAGTAATTAAAAATCAGGGCTTTATAGCCCTGAAGCTTACATCTTAGTTTTACCAGCAATGTTGGTCACTTTTACTGAGCCAGAACCATCACTTAGTAACTCAAAGTTTGCCGCAGTATCAACGCGAATGCTTCCAGAGCCATCTGAAACGACAACATCACCCGAAATATCATTTAAGTCGATACCACCAGAGCCATCGTGTACTTCAATATTGCCCAGTGCGTTTGCAACATCAATATTGCCAGAGCCATCATGAATTTTAATATCACGGCTAACATTACGAACATCTATGCTGCCTGAACCATCATTGATTTCTAATGTGCCTTCAATGTCATTCGCGGTTATTGAACCTGAACCATCGTTGATTACTGTATCAGCTACATGGCTAATAATAATCTCACCAGAAGCATCGTGCACATCGACATTAAATGAATGCGGGATCGCAACAGTTAAATCAATGCGAGTTTGCTTGTTGGTATGGTGTTCACATTGTCCTGCACCAAGTGCGGCATTATTGCCTTTAGCTTCAAGCGTTAAGCAGTATTCATCGTGCGGCTGTTCTTGATAAATTTCAGCTTTAACGGTTACTTCATCACTGTCAGTGCCTGTAATGTGCAAAAAACCAGAGCCAGCTTCGACTTTCAAAGCACTTAATGATGCTGCATCTAGCTTAAGGTTTTTGGTTTCTTGCAGAGGCATTTCACCCCAAGCAAATGTTTGGGCTGATAATAGGCCTGCGGCAATAAGCGAGAGTGTTTTTACTTTACTTAACATGGTTCTTCCCTTTCATATTTGAGATGTTTTTAGCTTAGTCGCAGGTGCTGGTACAAAAGGTTTAAACAGTTTATAAACTTTTAAAAAAAATAATGCTTCTTAGTTATTTAATATCCAGCTTTTTTACCGTTAAAAGCGTTAACTCTGCCGTAAAAACATATCATTATTTTTTCCTTTTGCTAACTTATAGTATTTGCCCCCAAGGAATAATAATGAAAAAAATAATCTTCCTAAGTAGTTTATTGTGGATCAGCTTTTGTGCTTGTAGTGAGGAAACTGATGTAACCTTAAACGCTTATGCTGCAGGGTATGTCGCCAACTTTACTTGTAGTGCCACGTTTAATGCTGACAAAACGACTGAGCAAATCGTTACAGATGAACTCACGGGGATTTATCCTTTAATCGCAGACACGGTAAAAACACTGAAAGCAAATATTGATACCAAGCATAGGCGAGTCACTGTCGATTATGATAAAGATAAGCAGCGTATATCGGTGTGGCGTCCTCGTTTAGGTTGTGTTGATTTGCCTGTTGGAGCTAGCCTAGAATCTGCATCACTTGTGCAATCTCCGTTTAAAGAAAACCTAGCTGATCTAAAGGATGATGGTAAGCCATGGCAAACGCTAAATGGTGTTAATAAAACAACGGGCAATAAGGCGCTTGATGAGGTCATTGCTCAGGCTTTTACTCGTCATTATGGCGAAGGCGCACGTACTTCAGCTATTTTAATAGCAAGCCCTCAGGCGATTTTAGCAGAGCAATATAAAGCAGGCTTTACCCCAGAAACCGCACAGCGAACTTGGTCTGTTGCAAAAAGTATTGGCGCTAGCATCATTGGTGTGGCAGTAGAGCAAAAGCGACTTGATGTAACTAAACCAGCGGGGCTTGAAAGTTGGTCTCATTCGCTTGATCCGCGTGGTGAAATAACTCTTGAAAACTTACTTCATATGGCATCAGGCTTAGATAGTAATAAAGCGGGCAACCGGACAGATCGGGTTTATATGGGGGGCGGTTTAGTGTCTGATACTGCAACGCATACTGCGTTAGAAGTAAAGCCTGGCAGCCGCTGGAAATATGCCAATAACGACACCATGTTAGCGCTTCGCACTCTAAGAGAAACTTTCAAAGATGAAGCGAGTTACTTACGTTATCCGTATGAAAACTTGCTCGATAAAATTGGCATGCAACATACTTTTTTAGAATCTGACTGGCAAAGTGACTTTATTTTGTCATCGCAAGTGTGGACTACCTCACGAGATCTTGCTCGTTTAGGACTGTTACACCTAAATAATGGTCGCTGGCAAGGTGAGCAAATATTACCAAAAGATTGGTTAAGTTATATAAGTAAACCAGCACCTGCGCAGCCCCCTGAAGCTGCACCTGGATACGGTGCACAGTGGTGGCTTTATAACGAACGCTTCCCAGAATTACCAAACGATACTATCGCAGCGCGAGGCAACCGAGGTCAATATTTGGTGATTATTCCAAGCGAGCAGCTAGTTATTGTTAGGCGAGGGTATGATCTTGCGGGTCTTAAAGGCTTTAGTGAACATGACTTTACTCGTGATGTTTTAAAAGCACTTAGGCAATAAGATTTAAGATGCACCTGAAAAGGTGCATCTTAATGTACTTCATTTACTTATGGCGGCCTTGTAAGCAACTCACCACATCGGCCAATGATAAGCCTTGGCGCTGTAATAACACGGTTAAGTGATACAGTAAGTCTGCCGATTCATTGGTTAATTCATCGTTATCATGTTTCATAGCTGCAAGGGCAACTTCGACACCTTCTTCACCCACTTTTTGGCAACTACGGCTTAAGTCTTTTGCAAATAAAGACGCAGTGTAGCTTTTGCTTGGGTCATCATTTTTACGCGAGACAATAACTTGTTCAAGCTCGGCCAAAAACGATAAGCTAGGTTTTGCATCATCGCCAAAACAGCTTTGTGTACCCAAGTGACAGGTTGGGCCAAGTGGGTTTGCGAGTACTAATATAGAGTCGTAATCACAGTCGGTGTGCACCGAGACAACTTCAAGGTAGTTTTCTGATGTTTCGCCTTTAGTCCATAAGCGCTCTTTAGAACGTGAGAAAAAGGTTACTTTTTGTTTGTCGAAAGTGGCAGCTAATGCGTCTTGATTCATAAAGCCTTGCATTAAAATAACCCCAGTGCGTGCGTCTTGCACAATAGCTGGGATCAATTCGCTTTTGGCAAAATCGACTTGAGTAAGAGTGTCTTTGGTTAATTGCATAGTCTTGCCGCTACATTATTATCGATTAAAAATTGTTTTAGTTCGCCAATATCAATGACGTTCTTGTGAAATACGCTGGCAGCGAGAGCACCATCAACTTGGCTTTGCTGAAATACATCAACAAAGTCTTGCATTGTCCCTGCGCCACCCGAAGCAATTAGTGGAATATCGCACAGTGCACGCATTTTTGATAGCTGAACATTGTCGTAGCCTTTACGCACGCCATCTTGGTTCATGCAATTAAGGACGATTTCGCCAGCACCTAGGTCTTGCACGCGCTTAACCCATTCTTCGGTTTTGTAGCGAGTACGGCTTGATGCATTTGGATCACCCGTTAACTGGTACACCAAATACTCATCAGTTTTTTCATCATAAAAACTATCAATACCAACAACTACGCATTGTTTACCGAACTCATCGTGTAATTCTTTAATTAGCTCTGGGCGAGCGATAGCTGGGCTATTAATACTGATTTTATCTGCGCCACGTTCTAAAACACGTGCCGCATCAGCAACAGATTTAATGCCACCAGCCACACAAAATGGAATATCAATATGGCGCGCAATGTTCTCTACCCAATTTACATCAAGTAGACGCTTTTCGACGCTGGCACTGATTTCATAAAAAACTAGTTCATCAGCACCGGCATCGCTGTATGCTTTTGCAAGCTTTAAAATATCACCAACTACTTCATGGCCTTTAAATTTAACACCTTTAACGACTTGACCGTCTTTAACATCTAAACAAGGAATTATGCGTTTTGCTAACATGGAATCACCATGTTTTTAACTGTCTGATATTCTTGAGGTAATCTTTTTAATGGCTTTGTTTTTGAATTAAAATGGATACACATAGGCTACACTTATTATATTATTTATCTAATAATCTTTGAATAACAATTCAACGTTGTATTGTTAGAATCGCCACATTTGTTGATTTTGACTAGGAATATAACGCATAAGAGGTCGTTAGTTAATACCTAAGTGTAATAAGTGTTATCACTATTCTTCATAACTAAACTCAGCCAAATATAAGGGAATTGACTTATGCTCTCGCAACGGTTTGAATCTTTAAGTCAGTAAGTTTTTAGACTAGATATTTCTGGCTAATAGATGTTCCTTCGCGATTAAAAGTTGATAGTTCTTAAAGTCACAAAAGTGTAGATTCGAATCAACTCATAATTGTTCAAAAAATTCAAGTTAAGACCAATTTCTAGTCATGGCATTCGGGCTAACATATACTATTGATTCTGGGGTGGTTTGAGCAGTGTAGGCTTGCACTAAGCTAGCGGCTCTACGCTGCATCTCTTGCTTTAAGAACTCAGGCTTCAAAACAACGATGGAATCTGAAAATCCACTTAAATAATTTGCGATAAAGAAAGGATCTGGCTCTTTTCTATTGAAGTGGATTGGAAAGCTTAACTCCATTTCAACTAGCCAACAGTCATCAGTCTTTAATTTAGTAAAAGTTGCTTTATTAGCTAAAGAGGTGGCTTCAAAATTACTTTTAACCCATGTATGGCAAATTGCTGAGACTTTTTCTCTTGATTCATAATCTGTTTTTTTGACTGCAATAAATTGTTCTTTTGACCCAGCTAAATCAGAAAACTTACCTATTTCAAAATATCTGGTCTTATTGGTATTGTGCTCAAAAGCCAATACTTTTAAGTGTTGGTTTAACAGTACAATTCTTTGAGGTGATAAAATTAATTCTTTTGCATCAAAATTCTTGTGAATTGATTTGTAATTAGCAGAAAAGCACTTTTCTTCAAATGTACAATCAAAGACGAATTGCCAAGCTTTTCGTTCTTCAACTGTGGCTGATTCGTGATCTAATGCGCTATGCATGTCATAACCCATCGGATTGAAATCTATTTTAGATAAATATTTTGTCAGATCTGAATGATCTAATACTTCTCCAGCTTTTGTGAATTCAGTTTGTAAAACTGAAAAAATATGAGGTGGAATAAGTTCTGGTAAATATTCTTTGATAAATGCAAACGCAAATGCTCTTTCTTCTGACATTTCAAACTGCTCAACAGCATCATCTTTGTCTTTTTGTGAGGCCCAGTAATACCAATAAGCATTTCCCTTTTTTACTCTACAGAGTCCTTCCCCTTCGTCATCTAACATAGAAGTGATAATTCGAGATGCGTTTTTCTTGAAAGAACTAAAAGTGTCTTGGGTTTCTTTCCTGAAGCCAGACAATCTACTTTCAATAAGATCTTTTATTTTAATAGCCTTATCTTCACCGACATCTATGCTTCGCACGATCGCGTTTCTAAATTCTGAATTTAATGACTTCATACAAGTGAGAAAAACCTATAGGACAAGTATTGTCTCGATATTCTTTTAAAATCCTATTAATGTCAATCGAGGAGTAAATTTTATGCTGTCCGAACAACTATTGAATGTCATGAAAATGTTTTGTGAACCCTCGCTTTATCAAGATTTTTCAACGAGTACAAACATTTCGAGTGTGATTAATCAACTGTCACTAGGTCAGTTAAAAACCAATAGAGAGAAGTATGTTATTTCTTGTCTTATTACCTCGGTACAAGAAGCTCTTGAATCAAGTATACAAAAAACTAATGATTCGGAGGTCATGTCTGAACTGGCAAAACTGAACGATGAACTTAAGCATTTTCAATCAACATTACTCTCTGAAGAAAGGGAGATGCACTAATGAAAGCATCTACTAAAGAACTTATCAGCGCATTTCACATTAAGCGATGTGGCCATATCCACATTAGCAATGTTCAGCAATATGAATCCTTTCTTTATAAAACGCTCGTTATGAGTCTAATTGTTTTTGACGGCAACAATTGGGGGGATTTTGAGTTTACCGATTGGATTTCAGCAATAAGGCTTTATGAATTTAATAACAGTATGCCTAGCAAGTATTCAGAATTAAGGGAGCAACTAGAAAGCAAGCACAACGGTTTTTATATTGAGTCAGAGGACTTTCGCGATTGGCTTGAATATGACAAAGATGGAAAGCCATTAGAGCAAGAAGTTGACCCAAAATATGATCTTATCTCATCTGAAGACGATTACTTATATCACTTACATAAATCTATAGATGTTATGTTTCATGGTTCTCCAGAGGACAAGCAACATTATAACCATGCCAAATGGTGGAAAGCCGTTGGGGTATTCGAACAAAAGCACCAAAAACCAAGCCAATCAACGCAGTACTATGCAGATGAGCGATTCAGAGAAATGAGAAAAATCCGAAATGATTTTTGTCCCATTAAAAATTTACAATTTCAATATTCCAATGAGATCAACAATTAAATATTTAGGAGTGCTTTTATGCAGTATCAACAAAAAGAAGTCTATATCGGGGGCTTTAATCCTGTTTATGAATGTGTTCAAAACGGCTTTTTCTTAATTAGTGCGGGTAAACTTGGCGTGATGTTTTCGATTGTTGTTATGAGAGGAGATATTCTGCCTTGGGTTAGTGCATTTATTGGTGTCGTTACACTACTCAGAGCGAAACGTTGGTATGATAAATGGCAAGACAGAGAGCTTAGAATTAAATGTATTGATATCAATTACATTGAAAGATTAAGTAACGAAATTACGCCTCAATATAAAAAACAACAAGCCATTACAGCCATAACGAATAGAGCATCTAAAGTATGGTGGAGTTATTTGTTATTCTTTACTCCTCACATGGCTTTATTAGGTTTTTGTTGGTGGTTGCTAGATGCTTGGGGAACTACTGGATAGTATTTTCACTTTTGCTGAGAATATATTCGAATAACGATAGGATAAATTATGGCGAATCGATTAATTATTGAGTTTAGTGAAGAAGCGACTGAAAATTACTTAAGACTAGTAAGTCGAAAATCTGAAGACGAAGTTACAATGGATATGGAGCCTTCTGGTGTTAAGGTAGAAATTGATATCGGACCTGCACATTACGGGTGGGAGGCTGAAATTGCAGGCAAGTCTTTAGGTGAAGTTTTTGTGAAGCTTAAAGATACAGGTTCACCTAAATTAAAATCATAAGATTTCCCACTTGTGGGTAGCAAAATTCCGGCAGGCTTGGCCTGCTCCCGAACCTAGTTTTTGGCCAGTTGGGTTAGTCACTGAATAAGTAAATTTTCTGCATGTTTGATATAAAATCCCTTGGTTTGAGTCTTCAAAATAGTCTGCCGCTATAACGTTGAATACGTAACATGTATCTACATTCGTCCATTTGTATGCTTGGTGTGGCTCGCCAGATTGGAAAATCCTTGAGAGTTGCTCGAAACCCCAATGCCCAAAAGCTTCATATTGGTCTATTTGTCCGTCATTATTATCGTCCGAAGCACCATTTATGGGGCCACGGTTGTATTGTTTAACCTTGCTGTATAAATCGGTAGGTAAGCCGCAATTAGAGTTGCTAATTGCACAGCCAGAAAGGTTTAGCACGAGAATGATAGTAATGTATTTATGCATTTTTTCTCTCTTCCAATACTAATATGCTAAGCCCTTTGGGAACCAAAAAGCTTTCAAATTGGTTGATCAAAAAATGATAAATTTGAGAAAAGCTTCCAACAGCTTCAAATGATTTAACATGGTTGTAATCGTTTCCTGAAATATCACCTATTTCAGCTTTGGCTTTTAAAAAGAGGTAAGACTTTTGATTTTGAGTCTTATCAATCTGAATATCTGAAATAGTTAACCTGTAACTTAAATCATCAGAGAATAAGACACCTGTTTGGGCTATTAAGAGATAAGCGGAAGCAACCGAGCTTGGCTGTATACTAATTAAAAAGTGTTCTTCATTAACTGTTTCGCGATTCATTGATTCACCCATTTATAATGTATCTATTTAAATAAGGCTACGAAAAAATTAGGACGCTTGTTGTCCCAAAGAGAAGTTAATCTTTTGTTTTTGGGGGCGCTATGGCAGATTTAGAATTTACAGAATTAGCTTTAGAGATGGCTCTGACTTTTGCTGGAGATCACGTAATTCACAGTAAAGTTGAGTACGATTTTCATATAGAACAAATCGAGCTTTGTCTTTTAAAAAATCAAACGGACAGTGGTTACAGTGATTGGTTTTGGTCTTCAGCCTGTGAAGCGTATGAAATCAAGAAGGATTTACCATCAAAAATTATGGAACTTTATTTAAAATACTCACGGTGAATATGCCATATAACTTTAAACTGTAATTTACAGTTTACTTGGAAATATTCATGTTTTTATGGTTTATTGGGACATTATGAGTCCTAATCTAAAAGTACACTTACGGAAAGACTTGATTTAAGGAAGTATTGATATGAGCCAACCTAGGTATTTGACCAAATCACGATTTAAGTTAGCCACTGAGTGTCCAACAAAGTTGTTTTATACAGGTAAAAAAGCGTATTTGGATAACAAGCTAGATGACCCATTTCTAGCCTCATTAGCTGATGGTGGTTTTCAGGTAGGTGAATTAGCTAAGTGCTATTACCCAGACGGTCATGACATAACTTCTTTAGATTATGAAGAGTCGATTCAGCAAACTAATGAGCTATTAAAGCAAGAAAACGTCGTCATTTTTGAGCCAGCCATTCGCTTTGGCAACTTATTTGTTCGTGTCGATATTTTAGTTAAGCAAGGCAATGAGTATCAGCTTATTGAAGTTAAAGCCAAATCATATTCGGCTAAAAAAGATAAAGACTTTCTGAACAAGTCTGGAAAGTTAGACTCAAAGTGGAAACCATACATTTTTGATGTGGCGTTTCAAAAATACGTTTTAAAACAGGCCATACCCGGTGCGCTAGTTAGCAGCTATTTAATGGTTGTGGATAAAGACATGCCTTGTCCAGTTGATGGTTTAAATCAGAAGTTTAAATTAACTCGTGATGACAGAAACAGACGCGGTGTGTCTGTTTCTCATTCGTTATCTGCCTCGGATTTATCAGTAAAAATTCTCAAAAAGGTCAATACCGACAAAGCAGTTCAAATTGCTTATGAAACCGAATTGCAAACTGGTATGCCAGTAGAAGGCTTCATCCCTAATATCGAAGTACTAGCAGAGCAGTATTCTAACGATGAAAAGGTGATGCCAGTCATCGGCTCAAAGTGCAAAAGTTGTGAGTTCAAATGCTCGGAAGAAGATGAAGCGAATGGCTTTAAAAGTGGCTTTAAGGAATGCTGGAAAGAGCAACTTCATTGGAGTGATGAAGACTTTAATGAGCCTACGGTATTAAGTATCTCAAACTTTAGAAGTTCAAACCGCTGTATCGAAAATGGCAAAGTAAAGCTAAAAGACCTTTCTCCAGAAGACATCAACTACGAAGAGTCATCAACACCTGCACTTACATTAAAAGAAAGGCAGTGGCTTCAAATAGAGAAAGTACAAGAAAATGATTCAAGTGTGTATGTTGATGTCGATAGCATGCGAAATGAAATGGCCTCTTGGACTTACCCTCTTCACTTTATTGACTTTGAAACTTGTGCCGTTGCCATTCCTTTTTATAAAGGAATGTCGCCATACGAAGGCATAGCGTTCCAGTTTTCCCACCACATATTACATGAAGACGGTCGTGTGGAGCATGCAGGTGAATTTCTTAGTTCTCAGGTTGGTGAGTTCCCAAACTTTAATTTTGTAAGAGAGCTAAAAGCTCAATTAGAAAAAGACAACGGCACCATCTTTAGGTACTCAAACCACGAGAATGCTTATCTTAATATGGTTTATCAGCAATTAAAGTTGTCTGCTGAATTAGATAAGGACAAGCTTTGTGACTTTATTAAGTCAATCACTAAGTCTTCCAACAATAGCAAAGACAATTGGTTGGGTGACAGAAACATGGTCGATCAATGGGAGCTGGTAAAGAAATATTATTATGACCCTGCCACAGGTGGCTCAAACTCTATTAAGGCAGTACTACCTGCGATTTTAAATAGTTCTAAATTTTTACAAGAAAAATACGAACAACCTATTTATGGGACTCATGAGTTGCCTAGCTTAAACTTTAAAAATAAAGCTTGGATTGAATTTGATGACAACGGAAAAGTGAAAGACCCATACAAATCACTGCCAAAAATGTTTGCAGAAGCGTCTGAGCATGACATAGAGCTACTATCAGAATCTGATGAACTGAATAATGGCGGTTTGGCTTTAACTGCATATGCAAGGCTCCAGTTCACTGAAATGTCTGATTATGAAAGAAAGGAACTTGAACGCGGACTATTGATGTACTGTGAGCTAGATACTTTGGCTATGGTGATGATCCAAGAGGCTTGGAGGGAGATGATTAATGAAAACAAATAGAGTCAGAGAGAAGATACTGGCTTAACTATAAAACCGTGGCCAATATTAGTTGACCACTACAGTAACGTTTACCAACTAGTTAGATGTGTATAGTATGGGACATTGTATGTCCTATTAGCTTTGTACTATGCAGACAAATAGATTAGTTAGCCAACACAAGTTGGCAGGAAGTAATAATGAATAAAAAAGAGTACTTAAATCAACCTATGGTAAAAGAGTTTACATCTTACCTGTCTAATTTAATTGATGGGAACGAGTATTTTAAGCATGAGTATTATTGGTATGATGAAAAAAAAGACATATATTTCGATTCTTTTCTAGATGCATTATATAAATATGAATGGCCATTTAGGTATATAGATCGATTTATTAACGAAGTTAAAACTGGCAAATCGTTACATGATAATAAAACTTGCTTAGAAAGCTTTAGCAAAGGTTTGGTTTCAGCTATAGGCAATGGAGATCTTAAAGCATGCCAAAATTATTGTTTAATGATTTTAGATTGGGGAGGCGTCCTCTATCAGAATGAAGATAAAATATTATCTTTAGGCTCTATACTTCCAGAGTATCTAGCATGTTGCATAAGACTGTTTAATGGTCCAGATATTACTTGTAATGATAAATATAAAGTATCTGTTAATGGTGAATCCATTGATGTAATCATGAATGCAGGGTTTACAAAAATATATTCGCTAATCTGTTCGAGTTTTATTATTTATGATGGTCGAGTAGGCGGGGCGCTGGGATACCTAGAAACGAATTTTTATAAAAAAACAGGTAATGCACAAAGTAAATTATTAAGCTTTCATTATGGCTCTGCGAGAGGCAAACAAATTCGTAACCCGTCAGTAAATAATTTTAAATTCTCAATTCTTTCAGCTGGCAATGTTCATACTAGAGATAACTTAAAGGCCAACTGGCTTTTGGCTGAGGCACTTGAAAATCAAACTAGCTTGAAAGGTGATAAGGCTACGTTAATACGAGATATTGAGTGTGCACTATTTATGATCGGATATGATTTTCCTGAATTAAAACCCAAAGATGAAAGTAAAGACAAGGTAGAGAACTATAGTACTCGCTCAAGCTCTAAAGATTCAAAAGTAACAGCAGATTTAGTTAGAACATTTGCGTTACAACTCATTAAGGAAGGATTAAAAACACGAGCATCTATTGAGTTTACTTCCAGTGACATTAAAAAGGAGCTAGGTGGCGACTTAACTGCAATATGTAGCGCTCTAAAAAAGCCAACGTTCTTCTACCAATCTGGAGTTACTCTTGAAATAATTGACACTCCCCCTTCCGGCTTAGGAAAAGTAACCTATAGGGCCAAAAAGGCAGCTTAAATATTAGGATTCCCCCATGCAATAACGCAATTTATAAAATGAGTAAATTCAAGTTGGGACAATGTTTGTCCCATTTTTTATTGTTCTGTATTGGTTTTACAAATCGAGGTTAACGACATGTCTAAAAAAATTAATACTTTTATTGCACTTTTAGCAGGTTATTTGATGAAGAAGATACGTACTGGATTTCTGTATTCACAATCTATCTAATTTTTATTCAATTAGCAGTTACTAAATCAAATCTCAACAACGTAACCACAATCGAAATTATAGTTTTCTAGACTGGAGTAACCGCGTTGATTTGAAATTATTCTCGTATCAGCAATTTGATAGTTTACATTGTGATGAGTGTGACCATGTGCCCATATATCAATTCTATCTGTATATTTTTTAATAAACTCTTCTAAATTAGAAGAGAATGCGGCCGAAAGTAGGTCGCTTTGGTATTGCGTTGGTGTTGATTGAGGAGAAGGTGCGTGATGTGTAATCACAATATTTCTACCTGTATTGCTATTTTTTAATTCGTTTTCAATGAAATTTAATGAATTATCAAAAAACGCGATGGTATCGGATACCTTAAGTTTTCTGTATTTACCGTTATCGTTTATTGTAATGTGCTGAAAGTCGTTCATTTTAGCACTCGCATCAAATATGCATTCTTGTTTATTCGACTCACCAAAGAGTTTGAAATCGGTCCATAGGGTAGAGCCTATAAATGTAACGCCACCTATTTCGACACTATCGTTGATTAATACATGAACATTTGAGTTTTTAGATTGTTCTTTTAGTTTTCTATTAATCGATTGGATATTTGAACCATAATATTCATGATTCCCCGGAATGTAGACTACCGGCAACTCAAAGAAATCTTTAGCCCACTGTATGCCATGGTGTTTTGAGTGTATATCACCCGCTAAAATGACCACGTCTGCGTCAATTTTAGGTGGGGTCCAAACCTCAAATTCATTATGAATGTCTGAAAATAATGCCAACTTCATAGTATAATTCCTTTAATTAGTTCTGCTGTGCTATTAATAAGAAGAGGATCTAGTGTAAATATTGCTGTAAACCAATAGGTTGCAAGTAATGAAAGTAGGTAATTAAATACATTTGCAAGCTTTCTATCAGATAATGTTGCCTCAGAGGTTATTTGGGCAAACACAGCTGTCACAAACCAAAGAGCAAAATGGTAGCCATGCACCTCAAGGTTGAAGACATTAAACTCCCAATAATATGCCGTTCCCAAGGCCAATAGAGAAATGCTACTCAAGAATTGAGTAGTGGCTACAATATCCGGTGATTTTTGCAAATCACCATTGTCGTCTATTTTTCCCAACAAATGCATAGGTGAGGCAGTCAATATAAGTAAAAAGTATAGCGCAAGTGCCAACCAGCTTGGCCAATCCCAGTGCGAAGCAGCCCAATAAACACCAGAGATAATAATCGCTAAACCTAATAAATTAGGTACTAGGGCTAGAGCAAAGAAAAGTGTAAGGCCTGATCCAACTAAAAGAACTGGATCAGCACCTAAACCTGTTAATAGCATGACAGCAGTAACAAATAACTTTCCAGCGATTGATAGACCCATGAAGCCATTAATTGCCACAGCACCGATTATGTTTCCAGCGGCAGCCCCTGCGTTTTCTAGCTGATTAATTTCTCTGTTGTATTTCATCCTGACTCCTAGTCAAACCTTATTACATCAATACAACATAGAGGTTGTGGTGTTTCATAGTTAATGCGGACAAATCGTGAACGGCACAAAGAATTGAAGACTCATTTTCTTTAAACACGTCGTCATAACCATCCAAGTCACTGATGTAGGGAAAATAAGAATCAAGAAATTCCTTTAACGACTTCACATGTTCTGCTGCATTGAGGTGTGGGGCATGAATATCAAAATCTTCATCGTCTAAAATCAAAACGGAAGCAGGTAACGCTTCTTCTCGTGAAATTGTGTCAAAACCTTCAAGTCTTGATACTGGTTCATATTTATCAAACATGGCTTTAAGATCATTTTCACGAATGAACTTTCCAGTTTCTTGATAACGCTCGTGACACGTTTTTAAAATGAAGTATTCCTTGTTTTTAAATATAAACTCAATCGCATGAAATTCTGCGTTAGGGTAATGTTTAAAAATCTTTTGCCGATTTGCTTTAGTAAGATTGGTAAGATCCCACACAATGTTTTTGTATTTTTTTGACTCTTGAACCGACTTAAAAAACAAAGATCTTTGCTCGCGGCGGATAGGGTGGTTGAACTCGAGTTCAAAGAACTCTTTGTAAGTTAAATTATTGTCGTGAATTATTTTTTCTACGATGTCATCCGAAGATACGACATAATCAAACTTACTCCGTTGAACAAAGGTCGATTTACCTGTGCATGCCGGGCCAATTAGAACTGTTACTTGTTGTTTAGTCATTTATAAATTTCCTCTTTAAGTTTCTAATTAGTAGCTTACCTTAGGTAGCTGATACACCCGTCGTTGGAAAATTAAATTTATATTTACTCATTGTTTATAAAGACAAAAATGGAAAAATATGATAAGTTGATAACTTAAATTATGGAGTCGCTTTTATGAATGAATTAGCTAGAATCGCGTATGAATATGAGAACTGGCAGAAGGGGTATTTACATGAAAGCGGCGAATCAATTTCCATTGTTCAAGCGCAAATTTTAAAAGACGTTTGGATATCCATTACTCAGGCTGAATTAAGTCACAAAACAGATAGCAGAGACTACAAAAGGGATCGATCAAAAGGTGTTGAGTTATTTACTGCGTTGTTACTTCAATCTCTTGAAGCAAATCAAACATCAAATTCAAAAGAGTTAGCTGAGCAGGTTATTAAGTTTATCGATCACCTTATGCGTGAAAAGCTTGATAAGCGATTTCAATTCAATAAATTTATCAACGAACTTAATAAAAACCTAAAGCAAGACAAAACCACTGCTGAGCTAATTATTTCTATCATTGTTAATAATGCCAAAGGAGATCATAAACTTACGGCTGTCAATGTAACCAACACAACAGATTTAACCTTTGTTCATGAGTGTATGAAGCTATCAAGTATTGCATCTTACTCAAGTGCTAAAACCAGTAACAAAGTACGAGACTTAACAACAGATGAACTGGTATTTGAGACTCAAATACGGCAGTTAATATTTAGCTTTCTTGATACTTTAAACTTTTCCAAAGTAGTATTATTACCTAAAGCACTATTGTTTTATCATCACAGAGATTTAACGTCACAGCAAAGAAATAAAATTGAAGGTTGGCTAAGTAGTAGCGAGTGCCAAATTTTGAAACAGGTGTCTTACGCAGACTTACTGAATTTAACTAGCGTTATTAACCTCAAAGATAAAATTAACCAATTACTTAACGATGGCAATTCGCAAAATAAGCCATATACTGAAATCCTTAATGCGTGCCTCACTTGTTTGCCAGCTCAAATAGTGAATAGCCAGAGCTTCACTGCTAATAAAACACAATTCGAAGCTGAGTTTACTCAGCTAATCAACGTTCAGCTATACAGTGTACTCACACTCAACCCAAATATTATTGTAAATGTTGATCTGATTGCACGTCGTGCATTGTATTTATCATCACTGATAAATCTATTGGAATATACTCAAGTAAAATCCGGTTTTGACTACATTTTTAACAAAATTGAGCATAACTTTAACTCATTTAAAGCGGGAACATTTAAAGTGGCTAAAGTCTGGATTTTATATTTGTTGGAGCGTAATGAATATACTTACAATGGCTTTGCACTAGAGGATTGGTTAGAAGCACGGTTTAGATATTTTGTGCAAAAGAACCAGCTCATATTTAAGCTCAGTGAACTAAAAAGTAATAAGGGGCAATTCAAGAACTTATCAGAAGACAATATTCACTCGAAAAGAATTCAAGACAGCTTGTCTGGCAAAATAAATGAAGATTTTGTTAACTGGGTTGAAAGCCATGGTGGTGATGATATTTTCGACAATCGAAACATAGAGGCTATTACTCAGCAACTAGCTAGCCAGTTAAATTTAAGTAACGTTGACAAATTATCTTTAGAACAAGCCGTTACGCATGATGATAGTTATTTCGAATATCGGTGGAATTCAGTTTTTCAAGGACAAGATAAAAATATCTTTGTGACAGAGACAATTATTGATGCATTTCAAACTTTTGCTAAAACGGATAAAAGTGAGGACGGCTTTAAAATGCAACGCGCTCGCTGGAATCGAATAGTGTCACAAGTTGGTGGCGCTAGTCCCAAAGTGTATAAACGATTTAATACTGTTTTTTGCAATAGCATTGACCCTTTAGAAAAACATAAAGTCGTGACCAGTCGAAATAATTCACTTGCGTTAATTAATATGGATAAACGTTTAAATGGCCGTTACAAAGTTATCAATAAACTCGGCTCAGGTGGTAATGGTTATGTAGTTAAAGCCGCGGATAATAATCTATACCGTGAGGTTGCGATTAAGCTCAATGCCACTTCAGAGTTCACTCACCCAGAAGTGTTTAAACGAGAAGCCAGAATACTTGCTACTCTTAAACATGAAAATATTATTCAGGTCTATGATTTTATTAGTGTTGAAAAGTCCATTTTTTCAAGACATATAAATGCTGATGTTTATGGTTTAGTCACTGAATACCACTTTGGTGCAATGACTCTGGACAAGTATTTGGCCAACAACATTCTGAGCAACGATCAAAAAATTACGTTATTTCAACAAATTTGTAACGGTGTAGCAGCGGCTCATGCAAACAATCTTATCCACGGGGATTTAAAGCCAGAAAACATTATCGTCACCAATGAAGGCGTCGCTAAGTTGATCGATTTTGGTTCAGCGAGTTATGAACATTTGTCTAAAGCAAGCTCAGGCTCACTGGAATGGTTAAACCCGGATGTATTGATTGGAAAACCGCTCCAAAAGTCCTCTGATATATATGCTTTAACTTTACTGTTACTATTTATCTTAGAGATTGATTTTACGGGAGTTGCGGAGGCTGATGAAATCATAGACCCATTTCTATTTGGGAGTAATGAACAGCAGCAAAACGAAAGCACAGCAGATGAAATTGAAAGCATTATTACTCAGAAAGCTGAGCAGCATAACGCTAACCACGGTACTTTGTTTAAATTGATACTAGCTAGCCATTATTTACTTGAACAAGGCTGGCACTTTTCTGATGCTGAGTGGCAAAAGTACAACTTAGATAACGGTAAGTCTGAAGAAGCTGAAAAAGAATACTTTATGATTAGTGGAATTGGTAGTAAGGCAAATCAATTCCTAAATGCGCTTCACGCAATTGTTTACAAAGGATTTGCTTCGGAACAAAGAGTTAAAAGTTTGATAGAAACTCTGCTCAAAGGGCTGCTGACTTCAGCTTTAAACCAAGAGCTTAGTTATCAAGTTCAACAACAAAGTTGTAAAAAGAGCAAAGGTGTAAAGTCTAACAGTAACTATTTAGATCATGCTTTAATAAAATTAGCAGAGCAAAGTAATAATAAACCACTTGAAACCATCGAAACGGTTGAACAATTAAGTGCAGCTAGTTACGTCTTACTAGACGCCTCGGCAAGTCATGTTAATAATGAAGTTGTGTTAAAACCACAGCTTTTTATCAATGGCCGCCTGTTAACTAAACCTTATTTACAAAGCATACCAGAAGTTTACTCTGTTGATGATCCGCGAATTCAAAAAGTAATTTGCAAATTCAATTCTGTTGGAATGGATTACCTTTTTACTGATGTTATTGTTCAGTTGCATGATGGTTCACCCGCCAGATTATGTATCTATAATGACGGCGTATATATTGATAAGCATTCCCATCGATTGTTAGATGCTATTGAGCATGCCAAAACTATCGATCTAGTTGCTTAGTGTCAAAATATGATAATCAGATGTATTATACAGTTTCCAACGGTGGGTGCCTGATGTTGCAGTGGTTAAATAATCCTATTAATACAGAGGATTATTTATGCAAAGCACTCCATCAACCAAGATCACGATTATATTAGATAAAGAAATAACGTCATTAGACTTTATTAGAAACTATCATCCTGTTGTAATTAGGCACGCACTCTTAAATTTCACAAATATAGATCTAGACACATGTCTGGCTTACGTAAGCAATAAGTCTGTTATCCGATATTTACTGTTATGTGGCGTTAACGATGCCTATTCATTAAAAGATAAATTCAAACGAAATTTAACAACTGCGACACCTTCAAGCTGCAAGTTAGAAATCAGCAAACTAAAAAAGGCACTTCGTAAATCCAAACACATTTTATTATCACGAGGACAAAAGCTAGCGGTTGGCTTAAATTGTAGATCATTCTCCGGCGTAAGAGATTTAGCGGAATATGGGCTAGAAAACTTAAAAAATGTCTTACCATCAATTCCTGATTCGGCATTAGCAGACCTTATCGACTTTCAAGATAACACTGATTTGTTGTTAGAATGTTTGCCAGTTAACAGAATTAAAACGATTAAGCATTTATCTCAAAAGCAAATAGCGGTAAACAAAGACAAGCATTCAGCCTTAACATTGATAGCATTTGAGTTAAAACAATATTTGTTAAAGCCGGATTTATATGGTTCAGATCCTTACACGTTTCCGTTGAAAACTTATCAAGAAAAAGTCCTTGGGTTTTTAGAAATGGTGCCCGAAGAAATAAGGGCGTTGGGAATTTCAAAAGTAAGAGATGAATGGATTGTTTCGGCGTTAAAAGTGTTAGAGCCAATCGAGCAATTTAGATTCTTGTCCATTTTTGAAAACGAAACCGCCATTAGAGTGTTTTATTTATATAAAACTAAGCCAAGTTTTCATGAAGTGGGTTTCAAATATTTAAATAAAATAGTTAAGGCGATTTGTGTCGGAACTAAAGCATACAAACTTAAACAAAAACCAGAACTGACAGGCTTTGAGGAATCGAAAACACCATTTAACTTCCAAAGGTTGAATGGCTACAGCCCGCAAGTTTGGGAAGAATTAATTGACGATGTATCAGAAAAATTACTTTATTGCGCGACTTGTTTTTGTCGCAATGATGTATCGATGAACAATTTTAACGACTTCTTAAAAGCAAAAGATCGTCAGATAAATTACCAGAAATTCGATAACACGATTGAAGTCACTGAGATTGAAGCACTGGATTTCCAAGATAAGATTATTGGTGAGTGTGAGCGTATAAAAGCGTTTATTGATGACGTAAACTTTTCGGCATTAGAAAATGAAATCATGAAATTTCATGGCATTTCAGATGAATCTTTGGAGCGAGTTCCCGTAACACAAGAACCAGTACTATACCCCGATGAAGAATGCTCTGAGCCAGAGACAATCGAAGTCTATAATCACGATGATCTAATGACAAATATTATGTTGGGATTAAAAGAGCATGACGAAAAAATTTTTAATCAGATCCAAGCTAAAGGCAATAAAAAACGCATAGTTAAAGTTCCGTCTGACTTTATAGTTCGATTAAACGACCTAGCGACTAGTTTTCCAAATTGCGCTCATATTGTTGAATATTTAAGAGGGGTCATGACAGAAGCGTTTCTAACATCAAAACCGATCAATTTGCCCGTAATCAATCTTGATGGCGAGCCGGGGTGTGGAAAATCACAATTTGTCTTGGAGTTTGCTAAATTATTTGAACTTGAATTTACCTCTCTGCCGGTCACATCAATGGGGGATAAATTTGAGTTAATTGGTGCGCATCGTACTTGGAATAACGCTTCTATTGGAGCTTTCGCTAAGGCAATGTTGCTTGACGGTGAAACTTATAATCAATGTTTTTTGATTGATGAACTCTGCCAAGTTAAAAATTCCGGCGAGCGCAATCTAGTGCCAACTTTGCTCGGTTTTTTTGAAACGGAACAACGAAAGAGCTTACTAGAGAACTATTTAGATGTCGAAGTTGATTTTTCAGGCTTTATTATCTTTACAACAACAAACAATATCGAGAACTTAACACCTGCTTTAAAATCCAGAATCGTTTCTTTTACAGTAGAGAAACCTTCACCAGAGCAAATGAAAATCATTGGCCAGAATATATACCAAAAACATATTCAAGAACGTGGCCTTCAAGATATTCTATCCAGTGAAATTCCTGAAAAATGCCTGCACCATTATCTAGGCGTTGTACCAAGGCAAGCGAAGCAAATTATTGAATCTGCGATTAGAAAAGCCATTCAGCGCTATGATGTAAACAATCCTAGAACTATTTGCTTGAGCATTCATGACTTTGTATCAATTATGAATAACCAGTCAAATCCTATTGGCTTTATTCATTAAAGGTGGCTGTTATGAAAATTTTTGATCCTAGATTTTATGGCAACTTAAACTCGTCGAATTTTGATGTTAATGGAAAACTCATCACTATTGATATTGAATCATCTGGCATTAGTAAAAACGGATACCCAATTGAAGTTGGTTGGTACAGTAATGATTCCACAGGTTCATTTCTCATTAAGCCCGAGCCAGATTGGTTAGAGAATGGGTTTTGGTGTAAATACGCTGAAACTCACGTTCATGGTATTTCAAAAAAGATGTTGTTGCGAAAGGGGATTGATGTCGTCTCTGCGGCTATCAGGTTAAATGAAACTCTAGGTAACAGTGTTGTTGTATGTGATGTAGTTGAATTCGATGGAACATGGTTAACACAGCTGTTTGCTAAGGCTAATGTTATCCCTAGTTTTAAATTGATAGGCCATCTTGAATTAATTGATTTTAAAAAACGTAATGGATGCCATTTAATAAAATCATTTTCTGAGTTACAGAATTTTGAAAATAAACGACACAGAGCACAAGACGACGCCAAGCAATTGCATGAAAACATGCTAAAAATTACGGAACCAATTGCCTAAATAAGCCAATCCATTCACGTCGGAGTTTTAAAGTCTGTATTAATATACTAATTAAAACTCTGACGCTCGAATAACCTTTCAACACAAAGCTACCAAGTACGCAAAACCAACAAGAAAGCAACGAATAAAGAAAATTAGCAAATTCGCACATCGTGCGGGGATAAAATTATTTTATTCAAACCCCAGTGCTAGCGCACTTTATAGGCCTATCTATTTTAGGTAAATCCTAATTCCAAAAACTGATCTCATTTTCCAACGATGGGTGCCCTGTTGCGATAGTTCAAAATACAGCAACTTGAAGTTGGGAAATTCATTTAAATCACGTCAGAGTTTTAATTTAGTTATTAATACAGAACAAAAAACTCTGACTCGGGACGAGTTACTTCCAGCTTCACTAATAAAAAATTTTGGAGATGTATTTTGAAGCAAGTTAAATATTTATGTATAGCAAAATCAGGTGTTGTATTACCAAATGGTGTCGAAGCAGAACATTTTTATCGTGAAGATTTATCTATGTTTTTGGCTGAGCAATTAAAGCGCCAGACATTAATTGAGATAGATTATGTGTTGGTAGTGGGTGAAACTGATGTTGTATTTGGCGCAGAGTTAGCAATTCAATATGGTTTAACACTTTCAGTTTATGGGTATGAATATGATTTTCGCGATCATGAGATTACTGACTCGACTAAAGAGCAAGTATTAAGAGAATTACTGTCCGTATCTAAAGAACCCAAGTTATTTACTCAATCATTAAACGTACTGCTGAATAAATTAATTAAAAAAGTTCCATTACAGCTGTCTGAAGAACAGGTTGAAAAACTTATTTTAGCTGCCACTCCGCAGGCTTTGAAGATCGATGGTGAAAAGGCGGCTGTTGTCGCAAGAAGAAAAATTCACAAATTCTTCGAACAGAAAAAGCTGGAAGTGAAAGATTTAGTTTCACCTCGCTTGTCTGATCAAGTACATGAAATATGTCTTAGCTACAAAAATGAGCTAGTCGAATATATCAAACATAACCCCGGTTTCTATGTTTTAAACGAGCGAATGGGAGCAGGTAAAAGTCAAGATGTGATAATTCCACTCTTTGATGAGTTTTCTTCTACAGATGCTAAGCCAATTGTTATTACACCTACGATTGCTTTAAGCACGCAACTGATCAATGACAAACGCAACTATCAGCATCAAAAAGAATTAGACGTTTCAGAACTTAAGGCTGTAGCCGCTTGCGTAATTTCAGCGACTGCCAACTGGAAATATCAGAAATACGGCAAAGACTCAAAAGTCTGCTTAATTGAAGAATTTGAGGAGTGCGAATCGGCTATTTGTTCTACAGAGTTAATGTACCCGAAAACTTTACATCGTTGCTCTGAAGCTATGGAACAATGGCAGAATCTTTTACAAACGGAAACAGTGGTTGTAGCCGATGCCATGTTTTCAAATTTTAGTGCACAGCAAATCGTAAAAGCAGGGCGTTCAATTACTATTGTAAAAAACACAGATAAAGCTAAAACACAACACAAAAAATTAACGGTTTTCTCTTATCAGAAACAGTTAAGTAAATTGGTGGGCAGCTTAAATGCTGGTGAAAGAACTATTGCGTTCTGTGACGGAAAACATAGTCATAATGGTAAATTTAATACTATAGCCAATGTCATAAAAGAACAAACAGGTGTCAAGCCAATAGTCGTGGATAGTGTTTTCATGAAAAAAGGCCAACCAGACTATTTTTATGATTTAACGTCTCGTGTGGAGGAGCATCAATGTCATATCTTTTCTCCGGTTGTTACAAGTGGCGTTAGCGTAGTCACTAACCAAGTGAATTCAGTCAACATCTTTGCTTGTCATACTCTACTTCCTACTGAGGTTGTTCAAAGTTCGGGACGTTTCAGAAAATCAAAAAATATAACTATTTCTTTTGATAAAAGATCTCGTTTTATCACCACTGATAAGAGAAAAATATTCAATGAATTGGCCTATAAAGCCTATGAAGAACAATGTTCAAGCGATCTTTCAGCTTTATTTAAGGACAAACATTGTCAGTTGGTATTAGACCGTATCGCTCATAACCGACGAATGAAACAAAACTATGTTTTTACAACATTGCAATTGTTTGAAGATTTGGGTTATGAAGTTACCCTAGAAGCCATAAAAAATGAGAGTGAAGCTATTGGCAAACTCATTAAAAAATTATTTAAACAAAACAAAAGAAAGTTTATTGATATTGCCGCTAATACTTTCTACGACATGTCGGATCATCACTTCTTAAAAAATTCATTTGAAATATTAACGAATGAAGAAAAATTTAAACTTCAAGTTTACGAATTGCAGAGATTTTACAACCTTAAATCATCTGATTGCGTTGACTCAGCTAGACGATTAATCGAGTTTGACGATGGCGGTAAAAGCCGCAGACATTTAGAGCATTTTCGAGTATTGCAAGGAGGGTTTTGTCCAATAGAAAATCCTAAATTGGTTGTTATTCAGAAAATATTTAAAGATATTTTTAGTATTCTCAATGTTGATGAATTCAACTTAACAGCAAACTATATAACTGATGATATAGATAAACTGGCGCAGTACATAAAAACAGCAAAAATAGAAGGTTATAAAGTTAGAAATGAACTGATAGCGCTTGGTTGCTCAACAGATATCGCAGGGGAATATAAAGATAGAGGATATTTAACTCGGGGTATCCTAAATGTTTTATTTGGTCTTAAACAGGACTCGCAAAGGAATGGAGCAAAAAATGTAGATGGTAAAAGACCACCAAAATACTATTTTTTATGTCCTAATAAGAGTGAATTAACCAAAAAGTATTTTGAGCAAAAATATTATTCAAAAGCATTACATTCAAGTAATTAGAGTATCGCTTAAAAAATTTATCTAGATCAAACTTAAAAGTTGACGCATTCTTAATTTGTAGTACATTGTGGTAATCAAATTGATTATACCAGTGTCATACAAATATAAGTGCGTATATGAGCTTCATAAGAGAAACCAAAGAGAACGAAAACATAGACAACCTGAGCTTTGCTCAAAAGCAAAGGCTGTCTTTTATAGACTTCTCACTTATGTTCAAAGGAAGCGTGAGTCGTAAAGAATTGACCGCCAAGTTCGAAATGGGGATGGCCAATGCGACTCGCGATCTTGCTGTTTATAAAGAGCTAGCACCAAATAACATCAATTTTGATCAAAAAGAGCGCACTTATTTTCAAGCGAAAACCTTTAAACCACTTTTTAGTTATGATGCTCGCCAGACAATGGCAAAGCTGTCTAACAAAATTAGCGATGGTTTCGACGGTGTGTTAGAAATCCCATTTCCTGTTGATGCACCGTATCAGCTCAATGTCCCAGATATCTTTATTGTCGCGAAAATCGTACAAGCTATTTTAAAACAAAAGCCGATCTCTATTACTTATACCTCATTAAGTTCAGGCTCCAAGGCAAGGGAAATAGTACCTCATACCATAGTTGATAATGGCCTTCGGTGGCATGTTCGAGGGTTTGACAGAAATTCAAAATCATTTCGTGATTTTGTTCTGACACGTGTAACTAAAGTAACTATTAAAGCGGATACGCCAAGCGCAGAAGAAAACAAACTCGAAGATCATCAGTGGATGCGCATGATGCCACTGCAATTAGTGCCTCACCCAAACAATGTGCAGCACCCAACGGCCATAGCCCTAGATTATGGTATGACCGACGGGCAATTAGATATAACTATTCGTGCGGCAATGGCTGGATATTTATTAAGGCGCTGGAACGTCGATTGTACAGCTGATGCTGAGCTAGTAGGTGCAGAGTATCAATTATGGTTAAAGAACCGAAAAGCCTTGTTTGGAGCAGAAAATCTTACAATTGCCCCCGGCTACGTACCAGAATTGGAAGAATTATAAATGACTTCAACTAATAAACCGTTAAACAAACAAGCGATCAAAAAACACAAGGACTACCTTGGTGATTTAATTGGTGGCAGTTTAATGATCAAAGAAAGCCAAATCGTTGCGGAACTGTTGCTTAAAAAGCCATCGCAAGAAGAATGGTTAGATGCAATCGTTAACCGAAATATATTACAAAAACGTTCCGATGCGTCAGCTAAACGTAACGCTGCGACTATAAAAAAACGTATCGAAAATATGCCAGATGAATATCTTGAGCAGGTAGCATTTGGTAGCACGGAGCTTTCGACTCAACTGATGTTCGCAGCAACGTTAATAAATAGCACTTTGTTAGCTGACTTTATGCGAAATGTCGTGCTCGACGCAAAACGTATGTTTAGAGAAAGCCTAGACGTTGGGGACTGGGAATCGTATTGGGAAGACCGTTGCCGTCTGTTTCCTGATCTAGCTAATATGTCTGATGCGTCCACTTATAAAATTTCACAAGTTGCCTTTAAAGCAATTGCTGATGGTGGATACATAGAAACAACTCGCAATAAGAAATTGCAAAATGTTTATCTGCTGCCTGAAGTTAGGCAATTGCTTCTGTCGATAGACAGAGAGGACATTATTGCAGCTATGGAATTAATCTAAGGAAGGATACGTAACTATGACGACCTTTAGTACAACGAAACAACATAAGAACTTGAACGATAGACTCGATCAAATTCTACCTAAGATCGAGAGTGAAGATTTCCTTAAGAACCAAGGTTTAGGAAATGAAATTGGTTTTTATGTTTTTGATTATCCAGCTGAGTCTGAGTTAACGGTAAGAGAGCACTTGGCGTTTATCACAGACAAGTTAACAAAGCGCGGACGCAATTTCGCCAGTATCAATTTATTTGAAGCGATTCTGGAATTATTGGACTCGCGGAATCTTACCGAGCGGGCATTCAAAGTACAAAAAGAGCGCGGTGACGATGCACTGTTTAATGCACTAAAAGGCCCACTTGAACAAAATCGTGTTGCCGAATTCATTGCCTCTAAAATCGATCTCGGTGCAGATAATCAAGCTCAAACAGAATTTATATTATTACACGGCTTAGGCAGTGCATGGCCAATTATACGAGGCCACGGTCTGTTAAATGCCTTACATGCAAAAGTAGGCAACGTGCCAACCGTATTGTTTTACCCCGGCGAATACGACGGAACTGCACTAAAACCCTTTGGCCGTATCGAATCAAATAACTATTACCGAGCATTTAAACTCGTTCCATAAATGGACGTTTGAGTTAAGAAGGATAAAAAGAAAATGCAAATTAAAGATTTATTTATAAAAGACATAAACCGCCCAATCAATGGCGTAGTTAAAGCTGATCAATTAGAGAGCAATACTGTCTTTACTGAACTTGATGAATACGTCATCACCAAAGAACTCGCGACTCATTTTGAAGAGTTTTTTGATGCTTATATGCCATCGGTACGCGACCCTAAGAAAAAGGCCGAATCAGGTAAAATAGGTGTTTGGGTAAGTGGTTTCTTTGGCTCAGGTAAATCGCATTTTATTAAAATTCTTTCTTACTTATTGCAAAACATCAAAGCAACGAATGGCGAGATTGACAGATCAGCCATTGAGTTCTTTAAAGACAAAAAACTTGATGGGTTCTTACTTGGTGAAATCGACACTGCCGTAACCAAAGACAATACAGTCATCTTATTTAACATAGATAGTCGTGCTAATACTGATGATGGTGTTGATGCCATATTAAAAGTATTTCTTAAAGTCTTTAACGAGCAAATGGGGTTTAGTGGTGATTACCCTCATATAGCTCATCTAGAACGAGAGTTATTTAGTAAAGGGTTATTTGAAAGTTTCAAGAATACATTTTATGAGTTAACTGATTTGAGTTGGGTGGAAAATCGTGATTCATACGGTTTATACCTAGATGATATCACGGAGGTATTGAGTAAGGTCACTAATCAATCACTAGAATCAACACGTAAATGGATGGACCAACTTGAAAATAACTTTACCCTCGATATCGCCAATTTCTGTAAGTGGGTTAAAGAGTATTTAGACACTGACTTAAATCGCCGGGTTTTATTTTTTGTCGATGAAGTAGGGCAGTTTATCGGCAACAACACGCAAATGATGTTGAAGCTGCAAACCATTACGGAAAACCTCGGCACTATTTGTGAAGGTCGAGCGTGGGTGGTCGTTACCTCGCAAGAAGACATCGACTCTGTTATTGGCCACATGGCAGGCTCCAAAGGCCATGACTTTTCAAAGATCCAAGGTCGTTTTGAACGCCTATCGTTATCAAGTTCAAATACCAGTGAAGTTATCGAAAAACGTCTGCTATCTAAACAAGAACAAGCTCGTCCGGTTTTACAAACGTTGTACGACCAAAAGGGCGATATTCTCCGTAATCAATTAGCATTTGATAGCACAACCACCGCAGAACTAGCCAATTACAAAGACGCCACAAGTTTTATTCATAGCTACCCATTTGTGCCGTACCACTACAATCTAGTGCAAAAGATATTTGAAGCAATTCGTAAGGCGGGGGCAACTGGTCTTCACCTGAGTCGTGGTGAACGGTCATTGTTAGATGCTTTCCAAAGTGCGGCTAAACAAGTTCGTTACGAAGAAGTGGGTGTCTTAATCCCTTTGTATTACTTTTATCCAGCAATCGAAAGCTTCTTAGACACGTCCGTTAAAAAAGACATCGATCAAGCAGCAGAGAAAGACTCAATTTCAGACTTTGCGTTAAACATCCTCAAAACATTATTCTTGATCCGTTACGTCGACGTAATCAAATCCACTATGGATAACTTAGTAACCTTATGTGTTAGTAAGGTTGACGAAGACCGATTAACGTTAAGACGCGATATTGAACAAGCTCTCAATGCACTTGAAGCGAACTTACTCATTGCACGCCAAGGTGATGAATACATTTTCTTAACCAACGAAGAAAAAGAAATTGAAAATGAGATCCGCGAAACCGAAATTGAATTATCGGATGAAACTAAAAAACTCAGCGATTTAATTTTTGATGATGTACTGCGCAGAGATAATATCTACCGTTATCCTGAAAACAAACAAGACTTTCCAATTAGCCGCTTCTGTAACGGCATGCCGCGTGATGGCTCTCAAGAAAATGACTTAGTAGTTAAAATCATTTCACCTATCGATCCAAATTACGGCGAATATGATCCTACGGTTTGTGCTAACCAATCACAGGATGGCTTATCTTCTGGTGGAGCGGGCGCCATTATTATTAAGCTTGCTGATAACAACAAAGTTTTCGATGAAATTCGTACATTCATAAAAACCGACAAATTTTTACGCAGAAACACAGGTAATAGGCCAGAGCAACAGCAGTTGTTACATCAAAAAGGTTCTGAAAACCAAGACCGCAACCGTCGGGTTAAATTAGCCATTGAAGATCTATTAAAAGATGCAGAATTTTATGCATTAGGCTCACAACAAAACCCTAAAGGTGGAGCAATCAGTACCATCTTACAAGAGCTATACAAGTACGTTATCGAAAACACCTTCAGTAAATTAAAACTGGTTAAACCGTTTCCGGGCGATATTCGCAGAGAAATTCAAAACACCTTAGTGGCTGATGACATCGGTCAAATTGGTTTAGATTTACAAGGTCAAGAAGCCAATCCACTTGCCGTTCTCGAAGTTGAGAAATTTATTTCGCTTGGTGATGATGCCGGAAGACCAATTACAGCTGAAGATATTGTAAAACGTTTCTCTAAACGACCTTTTGGTTGGAACGATGAAGAAATTGTGTTGATCACTTCTCGTCTAGCATTAGCAAACAAAATCTGCTTCCAAAGCCGTCAGCAAGATGTCTCGTTAAAGAATGCTTATGATAACCTAATGCAAGTGCGTAAACGTGCAGAGCTTAGAGTTCGTCGTATTAAGCAACAGTCAGAAGCGAACCTAAAACGTGCCGCAAAATTATTTAAAGACGTATTCCAAAAGAATGCGCCTGAAAGCGAAAAGGAGTTGTTTAACGTTGCGCAATCTAACTTTGCCAATATCAAAAGCAAGTTAGATGCGTTCGCCAACAAAGCCTCTACCGGTCACTATCCGGGAGTGAGTGAAATTGAAAGTGGCCGAGTGTTATTGGCCGGGTTAATTGAAACACAATCCAGCTTCCAATTTATTGAGCAATTTCTTGCATGCGAAAATGACTTGCTCGATTTTGAAGAAGACTATCAAGATATCGAAGACTTTTATGAAACCCAATTTGCAACTTGGCAAAAGCTTCAAAGAGCGCTAACCATTGATTTTGATAGAAACCGTACTGCATTAGAAAAAGACACCGATGCTCTTACTGCATTGCAAAAGCTCGAAAATATCTACAACAAACCTCGTCCATATCGAGAGATTAAAGATATTGAGCCGTTAATCGAATCAGTAAGCAAAGTTAATGAGCAACTATTACAAGATAAACGAGCACATGCAAAATCACGCATTGAACACCGTATTGAACAAGTGCAAAAGCAAATCACAGCGGCGCATGTGCCAAGTGAGTTAAGCAACAAAGCATTACGACCACTGCAATTAGCCTTACAAAGATTAGGTGGCTTAAGTGGTATTGCCGAGATTTTACAAGAACAGGCAGATTCTATTAATTTAGAAGAAGAAGCTTACGATTTAATCAATAAGCACATCGAAGCTCAGCAAGCATTAGCAGCAAAACAAGCTAAAGAGGCAGTAGCTGCTGTACCTGATTCAACTTCGGATTCAAGTGCTAATCCAAGCCCTGCATCTGGTTCTACTTCAAACACAGGAAGTGGCGGCTACGAACCGTCAACGACTGAACCTCAGCAAGTTGCAGAGCCTGCGGTAAACACACCAATTCCAAAGAAAATTGTGTCTATCGACACCGCGAGCATTATTCGCGATGTGAATGCCACTGGCGTCATTGAAACCGAGCAAGACATAGACGCTTACCTTGCGGTATTAAAAGAAAAACTCACCACGTTAGTTAACAGCAATAACAAAGTGCGCATTCGTTAATCAAGGAAGAGTTAGAGGCTAATTACATGAACACTAAAAATTTAAAAGCATACGCACCTAAAGCACGTAGAGAGTTTATCGCAGCAGTTAAAAAGCGTGCTGCCCATTTTGGTATCTATGAAGATCGCATCGAAGAGGTACGAATAGAAGGTGGCGCTGCCATTATTGAAGGTCGTGCATTTACTCGTAAAGAAGGTGAGCAGCGCAAGAGATTAGAAAGCAAAATAGCTGAACGAGCATCTGCGACATATAAAGAAAAGTACGATATGTTTGTTCGTGAAATGGCCTACACATGGTTTAACCGTCTTGCAGCCATTCGTTATATGGAACTGCATGACTATTTTGACCATGGTTTTCGAGTGCTATCTAATCCCAGTAACCCTGACGGCTTACCAGAAATTCTAAGTCACGCGTCAGATGTTGCCGACAGCCTAGATTTAGAAAAAAGCCACATCATTGAGCTACAACTCGCAGGTGATAAAGAAGAAGAGCTATACCGTGAGTTACTTCTAGGCCAATGCCATCAACTAGCTAAAATAATGCCCCAGATCTTTAAAGGCTTAGGGTTTGAGGCATTAGATGACGCAACTGAATTGCTACTCCCAAATAACTTAACTAAAACCGACTCTATTCTTAAAGGATTAATCAACGACATTCCTGAAGAAGACTGGCAACAAATCGAAGTCATCGGGTGGCTCTATCAGTTTTATATCTCTGAGCATAAAGATGCAGTAATAGGCAAAGTGGTTAAATCAGAGGATATTCCCGCAGCAACTCAGTTATTTACCCCCAATTGGATTGTTAAATACCTAGTACAAAACTCGGTTGGAAGACAATGGCTGGCTACTTACCCTGATTCTGAGCTAAAAGGCAAAATGGAATATTACATAGAGCCTGCTGAACAGTCTGAAGAAGTAATTGAACAGCTAAAAGCTATTACGCCAACTAGTATTGACCCTGAAGAAATCAAAGTGCTCGACCCTGCATGTGGTTCAGGGCATATATTGGTTGAAGTGTACGAAGTTTTGCGAGAAATATATCTAGAGCGTGGTTACCGACTTCGTGAAATTCCAGAGCTTATCCTTACCAAAAATATCTACGGCTTAGACATAGATGATCGTGCGGCGCAGCTTGCAGGCTTTGCCTTAATGATGAAAGCCCGTGAAGATGATAGGCGTATCTTCCAGCGAGTTGAAGAGGGCGAAGTTGCACTAAATCTGTTTTCTTTGCAATCAACAGAACATCTAGATATTCCAAAGTTATGGAAAGCGTTAGATTTAGAAGGCAATCAACAAATTGGCTCAACGGGTGGCTTGTTTGATGAGGAACCTCGTCATCCTGAACTTGATTCAGGATCTGAATATGGAAAATATTTTGAACTGTTACAAGAGCTTAAAACAGCATTTTTACAAGCCAAAACCCTTGGTTCATTAATTCAAATTGATGTTGAGCATTTAGATAACCTTCTTTCACTTAAACAGCTTTTATTAGAAAAGTTTGCGAATTCAGATACTCAATCAAAACCAGAAGTAGAAAAGGTTTTACCAATTGTAAATCAAGCGATTGTGCTTGCTCAAAGGTATGATGCGCTGGTAGCGAACCCCCCATATTTAGGCTCGAAAGGGATGAATGCATCTCTTAAAGAACACGCTAAAAAGGCATTCCCAAATTCTAAATCGGATCTGTTTGCTGTATTTATGGAACGAGCTTTCGGATTATTGACTAAGAATGGTTACAACGCACAAGTTAACATGCAATCTTGGATGTTTTTATCTAGCTACGAATCGCTACGAGATTGGTTATTAGATACTAAAACCTTTGTAACTATGGCTCATCTAGGTGCAAGAGCGTTTGGGCAAATTTCAGGTGAGGTGGTTCAAACCACTGCTTGGATTTTGAATAATGTTCGCTATGAATCATACCAACCTGTATTTTTCAGATTAATTGAAGGAAATGAGACTGAAAAGCGTACAGCATTGGCAAAGAAAGAAAACAGCTACAATGAAGCAATGCAAAGCGACTTTAAAAAAATCCCCGGAAGCCCTATAGCATATTGGTTAGCTCCAGATGTATTTAATGCAATCGTAGCTTCAGGTAGAGCAAGTAGTAAAGCTAATTCTAGGGCTGGAATGACTAGTGGTAACAACGACTACTTCACAAGATATTGGTATGAAATAAACGGCAGCGATTTTTCGGATTCACAAGGAAGTTGGGAAGAAGCAATTGATTCTGGTTTCAAGTGGTTTCCTTATAACAAAGGTGGCAGTTATAAAAAGTGGTTCGGCAATATAAACCTTGTCATTAGATATGATGAACAGTATAGAAATAAGCTAAAAGTAACAGGTAATAACTGTGCTTCAGAAGAGTGCTATTTCCAAGAAGGACTGACATGGACAGACCTTACCTCAGGTAGATTGGGAGCAAGATTTTTAGAAAAAGGAGCAATTTTCGATATCGCAGGTCATTGTGCATATCCTGTAGAGCCAAATGGTCACCTTCTTTGTCTAGGATTAATGAACACTAATTTCATTAATGACCTTTCTAAAGTTATAAATGCAACTATGCACTTTCAACCGGGAGATTTTAGAAAGTTACCTTTTCCTAATTGTTTAGATGAAAAAAGAGTTATTGAGCTGGTAAAGAGTGCTGTTTCGTTAACTAAAAACGATTGGGATGAAAAAGAATACTCATGGCGTTTTAAAAGAAATTTATTAATTGGAAAGAAACCAAACCTCATAAAGGACTCATATTTACATTATTTACAAGAAAGCATAAGTATCAGCAGTGACTTAAAGGTAATAGAGTCAGAGCTAAATCAAATGTTTATAAAGGCTTTTGAATTGGATGATACTTATTCTTATGATGTACCAATAGAACAAATTACTTTGGAAAAAAATCCACATTACTCATTTAAGGGGGACAAGGAAAAATTTCTTTCAGTAATAATTTCAGAATTAATATCATATTGTACTGGATGTGTAATGGGCCGTTACTCATTAGATCGAGAAGGTATAATATACGCCCATTCTGGCAACGAAGGATTTAAACAGCTAGAAGCTGAAGGTGCGTACAAAACTTTCCCTGCGGATGACGATGGTATTATTCCATTAGCGTCTGAAGAATGGTTATTTGACGATGATGCTACGACTCGTTTTAGAGAGTTTGTTAAAACTGTTTGGGGGGGCGAGCACCTAAATGAAAACTTAGAGTTTGTAGCTGAAAGCTTGTGTTTGCATACACTTAAACCGCTCTCTACCAAAAAGGGCGGGGGCGAAAGTGCGATGGACATCATTCGTCGTTACTTCTCAACGCAATTCTTTAAAGATCATTGCAAGACCTACAAAAAACGTCCTATTTACTGGCTATTTAGCTCAGGCAAAGAAAAAGCCTTTGAGTGCTTAGTATATCTGCACCGTTACAATGAAGGCACATTGTCTCGTATGCGAACTGAGTACGTTACGCCATTAATGGGTAAATACGATGCGCAACTAGCAAGACTCTCAGACGACATTGTTAACGCCACCGGCTCAGAAGCCCGCCGCATTGAAAAAGACATCAAAGCGTTAGAGAAAAAACAAGCCGAACTCCGCACCTTCGACGAGCAACTAAAACATTATGCCGAAAAACGCATCACCCTCGATTTAGACGACGGCGTTAAAGAAAACTACGGCAAATTCGGCAACCTACTAGCCGACGTAAAAAACATCCACGGAAAGGCGGTGAAGTAGCATGAAGTTACAAAGTTTAAGCGATATTTTTGAAAAGCGACTATTGCGCATACCTGATTATCAACGTGGTTACGCATGGTTAGAACATCAGTATAATGACTTTTGGGAAGATATCCTGCATCTAAATATTGATAGGGTTCATTATACTGGGGTTATTACGTTAGAACCTGTGCCTAGGGATGTATGGCGTAAATGGGAAAATGATGAATGGATCATTGAGGGAGTCGGTTTTAAACCTTTTTATGTGGTCGACGGGCAGCAAAGGTTAACAACCTCAATGTTGCTTATGCAGGCAATCCTTGAATCAGTTGATGCTAGCGAGCTTCTAAATTATCAGTCTCTAGAAACTATTAGAAAGCAGTACATTATTAATAGGGCTGAAGACGGCCAGAGAGCAAGTTTTATTTTTGGATATGAGAAAGATAATCCAAGCGACGAGTATTTAAAAACAAAAGTTTTTGGCGTCCATTCACATAGCAACCAATATCAAGAAACGCTATACACGCAAAACCTATCTAAAGCTAAAGCGTTTTTTATGAAAAAGCTGAGTGAATTAACTACAGATGAAATAGCGGTTATTTATAAAAAGCTGACACAGAAGTTTAAATTCAACTTGTATGAAATTGATGATGAAATCGATGTGTATGTGACTTTTGAAACAATGAATAACCGAGGAAAACCATTAACAAGTTTAGAATTATTAAAAAATCGCCTTATTTACCTCTCGACACTATTTAAAGAGCATGAAGGTCATGCGGTGCTTAGAGCAAAAATAAATAATGCTTGGAAGACTATCTATGAGTATTTAGGGAAAAACCCAGAAGCACCTCTGAGTGAACATTTATTCTTACGTAACCATTGGACGATGTATTTTAAATATACTCGACGTAAGGGTGATGACTACATTAAATTTTTGTTGGATGAAAAATTTACAGCAAGAAATGTTACCCATCCTAAGAAAGAGGGAGACAGGATCTCTGTTGAGGAAATAGATAAATATGTAACGAGCCTTCAGCAATCTATTCGGCCTTGGTTCTATATGCATAACCCTTATTTTCCTCTCCCAGAGTATACCGATGAGCAAAATAAGCTACTGCTTGATAGACTTCACCGTTTGAGTTTCAGGGCATTCAAACCATTGTTGCTGGCCGCATATGTTTCCCAACAGTGCGTGGAGAAGATTAATTTATTACTCTCAGCGGCGGAAAGATACAACTTTACTTTATTCACTTTGAGCCAAAGACGTTCTAATACTGGTGATACCGAGTTTTTCTCAATGTCCCGAGACTTAATGACCAAAAAAATAACCATTGATTCAATCGTATCCTCGATTACTGAATGGGTCGATAAGTATTATGACCCCAATCGTTTTCTCGCATACATCTCGGAAAAATATGAATTAGGTAATCATGGATTTTTTAAGTGGGATGGAATTAGATATTTTCTTTATGAGCATGAACAATGGTTACGTTCACGAGGAAAGCAATCGTCAAATAAGTTGTCGTGGGAAAAGCTCTCAGCAAATAAAAAAGACAGCGTAACGATAGAGCATATTTTTCCTCAAACGCCAAAAGATCCGTACTGGCTTTCTCGCTTTGGCGCTTTTAGTAAAGAGGAAACACAATTTGTCGCACACTCTTTAGGGAACTTAGTTCCACTGAGTAGAGCCAAAAACTCTAGCTTGCAAAACGATAGTTTCGATTTAAAGAAAAATAACGGTAATGGCGTAGGGTTCTACAACGGGTCTGCTTCAGAAAATGAACTAGCTCAAAAAGAAGAGTGGTTGCCAGAATCAATTTTAGAACGCGGATTAGAGTTACTAAAATTTATGGAAGAAAGGTGGGATATTGTAGTTGGAGACAATAACTTTAAAACCAATTTGTTACATCTAACCTTTTTGAATGACAAGGAGGAGGTCACCATTTAGTTGTTGCATATTGCACTTTTTAATGCAAAAATTTGCAAACTCTAAATAGTGACACTATATATGGTGTCAGATGCCTAAAGAATTATATGATGAAGTAATAACTGCATTTCAGAATGCTGGGGCAAGTATGAGGTGCCAACAAGCGAAATCCTTGTTGGGAGAGTTAGGCTTTAATGTCAAAGATGGCCGCAAAGGGGGGCATAAGGTTTTTACTCATCCTCATTTAGAAGGTTTTACCTCAGGCTCACTTAATTGTGATCACGGTAGAAATCCAGAAATTAAAAAGCCTTACATAAAAAAAATAATAAAGGTATTAGAGAAGTACGAGAACGAACTCGTAAAATACTTGGAGAAACGAGATGGATAGTGAAAAAATGTTTGATGCAAGTCTATACAATATCACTGTACGAAAAGGAAATTTTGACGGCGAAGTGTTCTTTGAAGCTAAAGTAAAAGAGTTACCCGATGTAGCCGAATACGCAGAAACTTACGAAGAAGCATATTTACTTGCGCTTGATACGATTGAAACAACTGCTGAAGCTTTAGCTGAAGAAGGTAAAGTCATGCCAGCTCCTATTTTAGAAAATGATGACTTTAGTGGCCGAGTTACCTTGAGAATGCCTAAAAGTATGCACGCTGCGTTATCATCGTGGTCGGAAAGTGAAGATATTAGCTTAAACCAATTACTAGTTAATTGTTTAGCATTTAACTTGGGTGAGCAATTTGGTGTATCTCGAACGATTCACAGTATCAAGTCGTCTATTGGTGCTATAAAGCAAACAGAATTTATGCATGTTCAGCCTAAACGACAGCAAACAAGCAAAGTTGTACCGATTAAACCCATTCCTTTGATTGACGACGCTATGGAGCAAAGGTGTTATGGCTAATACAGGTGACTTTCAAAAGGCAAAAGATACGCTTAAATCACATGATGTTTATGTAAAAAACACTAATTGTTTTACTCGTTCTGATTTTGATCCTAAGAGAACTGATTTTGATAATTTAGTTTACCAATTCATGCATGTAGTAAAAGGCTCTGAGGTTTTTGGAGTGCAAGATACTGATGATAATGAAGAGTACTTTTTTAAAGTTTATGTAGACGTTGGTTGTCGTTTTATTAAAGAAGAAGATAAAGAGAATAAGGACTCAGAACCTTTAGCGCAAATTGAAGCGACTTTTTGTGCAGAATATCAAATGTTTGACAAAGAAATAGATGAAGATTCATTAAAAGTTTTTGCGCTTCAAAATGTTAGCTACCATGTTTGGCCTTTCTGGAGGGAACACTTAATGAATATGTGTAACCGTTTAAATCTTCCAAAAGTTGCATTACCGACGATGCAAGTGAAGCCTCAAAATGGTAATACGGAATAATTTAATTAAAATTAATTGAGACATTTCCATTTGCTAAAAGCTTAAAATTTTTTTTTTGCTTAAGGGCTTCTCGTAATTATGAGGAGTCCGATTTAACATTATCAACACATGCATGCTCTATTCACTATATTTCACCCATACTTTCTTGCTGTGTTCTATGTTATTCCTCAACCTAAAAACCCAAAAGTTAAGGCGAAATGTTTAAAGGCGCAAGAAATGAATTTAGAACAAATAAAACAAGGCATTTTAGCCAAATTCGATAAATGCCGATTAGTTTTCTGGCAAGATGAAGATATTGAGTTTCAGGAGCAATTACCGGTAATTGAAACTGAATTTGAATCGTCAGGTATCGAGCTTATTAAGTTGGATGAATACTCTTATTTTGAAATCAAGCAACGTGTTGAGCTAAGAGAGCCAAACACTCAATTTTTGTTGTATAGCAATAAATCACTAAATGAACCAACGCGAGATTGGCTTTACGATATTCGTCTTTACGCGGAACATTTTTATGCTGATTCAAGCTCAATGATATTAAATGAACTTGGTATGCGTATGGAGTTTCGCCAAGACATTAGCCGTTATAAAAAGTTTTTTGGTAATCAGCAACGTTACAGTAAACTTAAGAAGTTATTACCTGAAGGGGCCGATAAGCAAGCTCTTGAACTAGCAATGGTTGCGGTAATTGCCAAAGTAGAATCCGTTAGTTTTGTAGCTGTTTTACACCAATTGATTTCTCTGTTTGTTGACTCCCCATCTAAGTGTGATGATGCCATTGCTGAATTAGAGAAATTTGAATTAACTAAAATATTTTGGCGTCATGCCGTAGAAGAGTTTGGTTATATTGCTGTAGGTAATTGGGTTAGCGATGAAGAAAATGAACAGCCTGTTGCCAGTGTTAAGGACCTGATCACTAAGCTACTCGTTACAGATTGTTACCATGGTTTGCAGGCGTCTGGGGTTTCAATTAGTAAAACAGACTTTGCTACAAGTCTTTCTGCACATGTATTACCGCTTGCTATTGATTCCGAAAGCTTTGACAAGCTTCCTAAGTCTATTAAAGAGTTAATAGGCAATGCAGCTGCGAAGCGAGCAGCTGTGGTTAGTTTTGTATCTTCTTGGCGAGAAAGCCGTACTTTGTCTGCATCGTATAATGACATCGTTAAAGAAGTTGCTGATGAGTTGGAAATAAAACACAAGTTAGCCGAGTTTAAACATCCAAGTAATTTTATCAATGTTGAGACCTTCATCGAGGTTGAACAGCAGTTGATCAAATTAATTGCGACAGACTTACAAGCATATTCAGCGATTGAAATCAGTGATTGGGTGTCGTCTAAGTTAAATGGTCATTGGTGTAGTGTCGATAAAAATTATCAATACCTGTTCGCTTCATTAAGAGCAGCAAAAGAGTTTTATGATTTAAGAGATAAGTATCTTGATGGTTTTTATTTCGAAAGTGCGAAGGCCCTTTATAAAGCTTACGAGTCAGAGCTATATAAGTTTGATCATGCTTACCGGATATTCTTTGAAAACTTCATTAATTTACGTAAAAACAATGGTGGCGACTTATTACAGAGCCTTGGCTTAGTTGATGATATTGAAAACCTATATGTGAACTGGTACTTGAATGACTTAGCCATAGCATGGGGTAAATTGGTTGATAGAGAGAGTCTCCTTGATAATTGGAAGATCATGGGGGTTCATAATCAACAGCACTTCTATCAACAAGAGGTACGCGGACTATTAAGAAATACTCAAGCTAAACGTGTTTTTGTGATCATTTCTGACGCTTTACGTTATGAGGTTGCTCACGATATTTATCAGCGTATCAGCGATGAAGGGCGCTTAAAGCCAGAGCTAAAATCTCAGCTAGGTGTTGTTCCATCTTATACCCAATTAGGAATGGGAAGCCTGCTTCCACACCAAAAGTTAACTGCACATTTAGGTTCAAAAGTAGAATACAAAGCAGACGGTATTTCTGTACATGGCCATGATAATCGTCAAAAGGTGTTAGCAAAGCATAACGGCGTTGCTTTTAAAGCCGATGAGGTTTTCAAGTGGACAAGGCAAGCAGCCAAAGAGCAAATTGGTGAAGCTGAAGTCGTTTATATTTATCACGATTTAATTGATGCCATTGGCGATAAGCAAAGTACTGAAAATCAGACTTTTGAAGCTGCACAAGATACTGTTGTTGAATTAATCGAGTTGATCAAGCGGATCTTCAACCGTTTAAATGGCAGTCGAGTGCTCTTAACAGCTGATCATGGCTTCTTATTTAAAATGACCGATTTAACGGATTTAGATAAAACCGCCCATAAGTCAAAACCTAAGGGCGCTATTGAAGATAAAAAACGTTATGTTATTGGTTCAAATTTGCCTTCAGATGATTTTTATTGGACCGGGAAAATAGCCAACACCGCCGGAATTGACCCAAATTTAGGCGATGATGCAGAGTTTATTGTGCCACGAGGTAGTAATCGATTTAACTTTGTAGGCGGTGCTAAGTTTATCCATGGCGGCATTATGCCACAGGAGATCTGTGTTCCCGTGCTTCAAGTTCGTGAGCTTGATACGAAAGCACAGACAAAACTTGCTAAACAAAAAGTTGGAGCTGTGCCGTTACAGAATCCAGTTAAGATTGTTGCGAATATAGACCGAATATCATTTTTACAAACTGATCCTGTTGGTGATAAGCATAAGGCACGAGAGTTGGAACTTTGGATTGAAGATCCTGATGGGCACCGAGTGAGTTCTAAAGAGAAGCATACATTTGATTCAGCTTCAGAAAAACTCGAAGAACGTAAACGCAATATACAAATTAAATTGGAAGGCAGCGGTTTTGATCGCACGATAAGTTATAAATTGATAATGGAAGATACTGAAAGTAAAACCAAAACAACACACTCCGTTATTATTGATTTAGCCTTCGAAGATGACTTTTTTTAGGGGATAGTGCAAATGGAAAATGAACAATTACATAATAGTAACATCTCAAGTAACGAATCTTCTCAAATTAGAAGCGCTGATCTCGATGATTTAATGACGACCGAATTTAAAGGTCGTGTTGTTCGTAAAGATTTAACCAAGCAGTTAAAAGAAGGGGCGAACGTTCCGGTTTATGTGCTTGAATATTTATTGGGTATGTACTGCTCTTCAGCAGAGGATGAGTTAATCCAAGAAGGGTTGAAGAATGTTAAGAAGATCCTGACGGAAAACTATGTACGTCCAGATGAAGCTGAAAAAGCCAAGTCGTTGATCCGTGAAAAAGGCACTCATAAAGTCATTGATAAAGTAACGGTAAAACTCAATCAGAAAAAGGATATCTATGAAGCGAGTTTATCCAACATCGGCATTAAAGATGCTGTAGTTCCTAACAAAATAGTCAAAGAAAACGAAAAACTATTAACCGGTGGTATCTGGTGCATTATTACGGTGAGTTACTTTTACGAAGAAGGACAGAAAACGTCTCCGTTCAGCGTCTTTAGCTTAAAGCCTATACAAATGCCTTCAATGAACATGGATGAGGTGTATCAAGCTCGTCGTAAGTTCTCAGTTGATCAATGGATAGATTTGTTACTTCGTTCTATAGGGATGGAGCCAGCTAATCTTGATCACAGGTGTAAATGGCACCTAATAGCTCGTATGATCCCATTTGTAGAAAATAACTACAACGTATGTGAACTAGGGCCTCGCGGAACAGGTAAGTCTCATGTTTACAAAGAATGTTCTCCCAATTCGTTATTGGTTTCAGGCGGTCAAACCACGGTAGCTAACCTGTTTTATAACATGTCATCACGCCAAATTGGTTTGGTAGGGATGTGGGATGTTGTAGCCTTTGATGAAGTCGCGGGTATTCGTTTTAAAGATAAAGACGGCATACAGATCATGAAAGATTACATGGCGTCTGGTTCGTTTTCTCGTGGCCGTGATTCGATTGAAGCAAAAGCCTCAATGGTGTTTGTTGGGAATATCGATCACAGCGTTGAGACATTAGTAAAAACCAGTCACTTATTAGCGCCATTTCCAGATGAAATGATCGACTCGGCATACTTTGATCGATTCCATGCTTATATTCCGGGCTGGGAAATTCCTAAAATGCGCCCAGAGGTCTTCACAGACCGGTTTGGGTTGATCACTGACTACTTAGCTGAATATATGCGTGAAATGCGTAAAACGACGTTTTCTGACGCAATTGATAAGTTCTTTAAGTTAGGTAACAACCTTAATCAGCGTGATGTGATTGGCGTAAGAAGAACAACGTCTGGTTTGCTTAAGCTTCTTTATCCAAATGGTGAATATACAAAAGAAGATGTGCGCACATGTTTAACTTATGCTCTTGAAGTTCGCCGTCGAGTAAAAGAACAGCTCAAGAAAATTGGCGGTATGGAATTCTTTGACGTTAATTTTAGTTATATCGATAACGAAACGCTTGAAGAGTTTTTTGTCAATGTGCCAGAACAAGGCGGTTCAAATCTAATTCCAGCAGGAACCACAAAACCCGGAGTAGTACACTTTGTTGATCATGGCGCTTCTGGAAAATTAGGTGTTTATCGTATAGAAACACAAATGACACCGGGCACAGGTAAACATTCAACATCGGGCTTTGGTTCGGACACGAGTGCCAAAGAACAAGTCCGAGTCGGATTTGAATACTTCAAAGGTAACTTAAATCGAATCGCTGCTAATTCTCGTTTCTCTGAGCACGAATTTCACATACATTTTGTAGATTTACAAACATCAGGAAATAGTCACCAAGCGAGTTTAGGTGCATTAGTTGCATGCTGTTCAGTTTTACTTAATAAGCCTGTTCAAGAGCAAATGGTTGTATTAGGAAGTATCACACTTGGTGGCGTCGTAAACCCAGTTCAAGATTTAGCATCAAGTATGCAGATAGCGCTGGAGGCAGGTGCAACTAAAGTGTTACTGCCTATGGCATCAGCTAGCGATATACCTTCTGTACCTGCTGAAACATTCACCAAATTCCAAGTAAGTTTTTACAGTGATCCTGTGGATGCTGTGTATAAGGCTCTTGGGGTTCAGTAATGTAAATTTTAAAAAGAAAGAATGAAGTATAAAACTTGCTTTAGGCTAGAAATAAATTGAAAAATAAGAATTGACTGACCGAGCATAAAAAATCGAAATAGCTTAGGGCAGATACATATAAGATAGTTCTGATTATCAGATGTGTGTAATTTCAGATCTGGGTAGCCTGTGCGATGTTCTTGCAATATATAAGTCTAAGGCATCGTTAAATTTAGTTTTTGCCCCAAATGTTACGCCTGAATGTATTTATCGTAGAATAGTAATTTAATTTGCTATTCGAATTCTGCACTTAGGCCGATTTTTAACACTTAATTTTAAGACCTTTTACAGGTTAACAGCCAAAATCCAACTTGGGTTAATTAAACAAGGAAAATAGGGAAAATAGTTTATGTCAAACGTTAATGCATTTGTTAGAGAAAACGTAAAAAATATTGGTGAATATGTATACTTATCACCTGATATTCCTGAGAAAAAACTAAATAATGCTGTGTCTGCAATGAAATGTGAGGATCTTCTTCATTCGATAATAGCTATTCAGGATGCAACTTTGTTCGGTAAATCTGATGAAGGTTTTATTTTTACAGGCGATCGTTTTATTCATGATAGACATGGTGTTTTTTTATACTCTGATATCGAAAAAGTTGAGTATAAAGAAGAGAAAACGGTTAATGCTAAAGGTAAAGAAAGTATTAATGAATCTGTTGAAATTACCAAGGGTGGAAAAGTTTATGCTTTCAAGAATATGTATGGTGTTAAAGAGAAAAAGCTATCTGAATTTCTTAGTAAAATTGTATCTGAATTTAGTGATTTTCAGAATGAGAAACAAGCTGTTGACCTAGTAGAGATGAGTGATGAGTTTAAAGTTAATTACCTAAAACTCATTGTTAATATGACATTCGAAGATGATGGAGATGTTGATGAGACTGAGCTAGCAGAAATTCTACTTTTATCGACAAGATTACATCTAACAGTAACGGCTAGAAGTGATGTAAGAAAGTACATTCAAGATATAGAGAAATATATAGAGCCAGTTGAAAGTATATTGGCTTCAATTCGTGGTTTGAGTGATCAGTCACAGCACCAGTCGATAATGATCTCGTTAGCCAAGGATATAGTTAATACTTATTATTCCTCAAAGTCTGCAACCAATGGTGATGTACCTTTTTTACTAAAATATCAAGTAGCAATGGATCTTAGTGATGATGATTTACAGTTTGCTAAAGATGCAGTTTCAGAAGCATTCCAGATTTTGAAGGACGATGTTGATGATAATGTTATTCGTGAGAATGCTTCAAAGCTTGCCTCAACAGCAGCCGCGGTAGGCGCACCAATTGCAGCAGTATATATATCTGGTTCAGTAGTAGGTCTATCTGCATCTGGTATTACTTCTGGACTCGCTACTTTGGGTCTCGGTATGGGAATGACAGGCGGCTTAGCAATATTAGGGGCAGTTGGTTTCTTGACATATACCGGTGTAAGAAAGTTCTCTGGAGTAAATGAGTTAGATGGTTTTAAAGTTAAATTAGCAATGTTAAATGAAGCATTAAAGCTGACTCATCTAACTATAAAAAATACTATAGAAGATATTAATTATTTAGTAGAGCAACTTTCTAGTGCTATGAATGCTGGTGAAGTAAGTCGATCAGAAATTATGAAGTTAAAAGAGATGGTCGCAAAGTATACTGGTGCACTTCAGCAGGAAAGTAACAAAGCTGATAAATTCGAGAATGCAGCTAATCGAACTAGGTGCCCCAAAAAGCTTGATCACTTACGTTTACAAAATCTTTGTGAGGAAGCCACTAAGTTAAAGATTTATGATTTTATCATAAGCCGATATGAAGAAAATGAAAGCGGGGATTATGTATTAAAAGACAGTATTCCAACTGAAATGCTTGATAAGATGTCTTCTCTCTTTGAAAGCCTAGGCTATTATGAAATAAATAATGCATTGAAATCAAAACTTCAATCTAAGGTCAAGGGAATATTCAGTTAGATGGAAGAATTAAATGAAAAGGCTTTATCTCTAAAAGTTCAAAAAGAACAACTGTGTGTTGGAGGAAGTAAGCTAAGTGAACTTGACAGAGGTATTGATAATTTAAAAGAGTATCAATCAGAAACTGATTTCATGATTCAAGAGTTACAAACTGAGCTTGAGTGTTTGGGTGTCAGTTATGATAACAGTGATGAGTTATCTGATTTAGATGAAGCCGATAGGTTATTGTTAGAATTACAACTTGAGTCGCAAGAGATTTTGGAGCAACCTAAGTTAAAAAGAGTAGAAACACTTAACTTAAATCATATTTTAAATAATGATATGAGTTGGGAAGATTATATCTTATCAGTTAATGACTATGCTCAGAGGAACCGTATTAATACGGTTAATGCTTTTGAACGCTTGCTTACTAATAGTCAAGAAGCTGAGCTTAAAAACAGAATTCAGAAAGAATTCACTTATAAAGCTCCAAACTGCGATAAAATTGATTATGCAATTGCCAGCACTTCAGGTTTATTATGCGGAATAATTGACATTGTTTTTGTTGGTGCACCGGGAGAATCGCCAATAGGAGATTCTGTTGATCAGTTTGCCAATAAAGCAACAGAAAAGTTTGCTGGTATTTTAGGCTGGGACTCTGAAAAAGCTGAAGCTAAAGGATCAAACACAACGGCTAGTGCTATTGGTTTTTTGGAGAGAAAGTTTAAAGTAAATTATGATCAAGCAACGACAGCTTCTGTCGATGGAGCTGTTCCTAATTTATCTTTAAAAAACCATCATTTAAAAAGTTTGGGACATTCTCCAGATCTGATTGGCTTGTTTTTCTCTGTTCTTAATCAATTTACTAATACTTCTACGTTTATTAGTAACGGGAAGGTTATTACGGTTGATACAGAAACCAATGAGTTGCAAGGCGGTAATATTATTGCAAAGGTTTTTTGTGGTATCGCAAACTGGTTTGGGCACATTATGTCTGATTGGACTGGATCATCAGGCACGGTAGGCCAAGGAGGTCGTGGAACGGGTGTGCCAATACCATTTTATAATTTACTTTTGGGCTTGAATGCTGGTGAGTTCGATAAAAACAAACAATCTATTGCTACTATTGCTACTAAGGTCTTTGAAGAAGGATATGATGCTCGACATGGTATAACTATGGCTATCCCTGTTGTTATTAATGAATTGATCATTAGGCTCTGTTGGATGATTCGAGCTAGGTTTTCTGATAATAAGGAATGGAAGGATTGTATACCGACAGAGTCTAATCCTGAATTACGCAGAATGTTATGTGTTGGTCAAGGCGCATTATGCCTTGTCGATGGTGCTGACGCAGCAATTCGTGGCGGTGGCCAAGTTATAACTACATTGCTTAGAGTGAATTTATTTGCTTGGACACGATTCGCTCATCTGGCATTGAAAGAACTTAACGCATGGGCAATGCAAGGAAAAATAAATCACGAGTTGATGGATGTTTACCTAGATCAAGAGTTTGAGGAAATTCTTAGCTCTAGCTATGCAAGAAACCGCTAACTAAATTTAAAGAGGCGAATATCAAAATTCGCCTTCATTCTGGATTACGATCATATATTTTTTATTGTGTAGATGTCATGGGTTATTGAAAATTGTGCTAGATTGATTTTCTTCCGATGACATACGGCATTAACTTGATCATGTTATTAGCATCATCGATTCCACGATGATGTGAACCGGTGAGTGAGATTTGAGCAAGCTTTAACGCTCCCGCCATACCATGTCTTTTGCGTACTTTTTGAGTTTTAGAAAATTGCTTTTTAATGTTTAAGTGAGGAGCAGGAATAGGGTATGGTACATTATGAAAAGCACAGTCTTGTTCAAATTGCTGTTTGTCATACTCACCCCAACTGCAAAACAGGTAGTTATGGTAATTGCCTAGCCAATTTTGGAAAGTGTTAATTGCTTCAGGGTAATATGGTGCATGATCGACATTGTGTTGAGTGATGCTTGTTAAGTTCGTACAAAAGTCGGTTAGTTTAGGGTGTCGTTGCGGTTGAATAAACGTGTTGAACTCATCTAGTTTTGTAAGTGAGTCGGCACAAATTAAAACAGCCCCAATTTCGATCATTTCCATTTCGTTGACTGGAAAAGAGTCATCGTTATTGCAAGTTGCTTCAACATCAATAATTAAAAAGTATTTAAAACTGTCTAAGTCCATCATTTTCCTTAATGTTGTGTGGCGAAATTATAGCCTTTAACAAAAATTATATAAATACGGATTGAGTTAAAGGCTTAAATGATTACTAAAACGAAAATGTATTTTCAAAGTCACCGTCTGTTGGTTCTTTTATTCTCCTAAGGTACGGCTTTATCAACTCATAAGCAAACTGTTGTTCTGCGTCTTTTTTCCTTAACCAATTGAAATATAGCCAAAGCAATTTACGTAAAGCTCGCATAAATGCGATTTGCTGTTCAATTTGTTGTTTGTTCATGCCTTTGAAAGACATTGGTGGTCTTATCCATAAACCCCAAGAATAACCAGCTTTGTATTTAGATTTTTGCTTATGAGCTTTAAATTTGAGATTTACCTTTTTTACTAGTAAATATTTGCTGTTGTAAGTAGGTTGTTCTGGTAACGAATAAGCTTCAATAGTTCTAGTTACCTTTTGTTCTAAACTGTTAGAGTTTTCTATGCTAATAGCGTGTTTAGAATGGTCGTAGTAAACGCCACGTTCTTGCAATGAATTCCAACTATAACCAATACCTAATTTCGAGCCTGTGATTTTATATTTTCCTAAACTAAATGAAACACCTTTTATGCTATCTCGTCGTGTTTGAGCGAAACAGCCGACACCAAGATTGTTTAAGCGTTCGATGAATACGGGAAGGGGAATACTTTCGCCATGTTGTTCAATTGCCTTATCAATACAAGAGCGAATAGTCTGCACTTTAGTTTTGTATTTCGAGTCACTAACTCTTTTCCCATGACCATCTGTATATGGGTTGTGATCGTGTTTTAAGCCAAACTTTTTCTCTAACTTGTTTCGAATGAGAGCTGTTTTCTTAAAGCTATTACCTAGAACTAGTCGGCGATGAGGTGGGGTGTTAGAAATTGTTGAAACGGCTATATGGCAGTGATTATTTGATGTATTGCCATGCCAAAGGGCAACCCAATGGTGGTCATCGAAACCCAGTTTTACTAAAAGATCATCGACTAGCTCACGCCACTGGAATATATTAAGATATTCGTCTTCTTGTAAAGAAACAATTATATGTTCAAACGGATGCATAACACGAGCATTTAATGACTCTACTTTCAAAAACGTATTGATCAGCGGTGTCAAGCTGGCTTCTTTACCACCTAATTTTGTCATTACTCCGTTATCGAAAGATAGTAAAGGATTTGTTATTGGCAAAGAGTTACTGCTTCCAATAAACTTAATTGTTTCATGTGTAAGCTCACGACCATTAGCATCATGAGTGTGTTTCGTTTTTCCAAAGATATATTTAATAAGCTTTCTAATTCTACCTTGATTATCCTTTTTCTTGGATTTTACAAATTTAATAATCATACTAATTACCCTCATCTAATATACAGCTTTTTTGAGAGGCTAAGTCATTAAGTTCATCAGCTGATAAGTTTGATAGCGCAATTTGTTTAATTGATTCATCAAAATTTTTCTTAAGAAAATGAGACCAAACTTGAAGAGCATTGCCAGTTAAATAAGCCATTTGTATAGCATTAATTAGGTATTGCTCTTTATCTTGATGAGAATCAAATAGGGATTTATCAGACAATGCCAAATTCAGATGTTCAATTAATTGATTTAGTAGACGAACATTATTGGCCATTTCTTCAGCAGTTTGAGTTGGGACTGTAATGCCGTGAAGAGAATGTTCTTCTGTTAAGCTACAGATTAAAGTGTCACGAATGAAAGAGCCGATGGTATTATAATTAGCGGTTTTACAGGCATCAGAAATAATCTGATGCTCGTCAACGTTAACTCTTGTAACTAGTGATATTTTACGTTTTTTATTTGTCATAACTTTACCTTTATTAGTTATGACGAAATCAATCCTGTGTTTAAATTAAACTTATGTATCTCCATAAGACTTCGTCTTATTTTATTGTTTACTTTTGGTTGCATGAGCAACTATTTTTTAGATTTGTCGCGTGAGCGACAACAGGGGTTAAATTGAGTAACTTTTACGGCAGTAAAAATAGTTACTATTTAACATACCCTGCCATGCCGCCTTTTACCTATAATTATACAGAACTAACAATTGAAAATATAGTAACTATTTGTTTTGTATGAAAAATAAAATCTCATCAAGTATTTATCCGAAGTTTGTCAATGAGATATGAACGAATTGTTTGGAAATTATTTTGTCCGAATTTACTGTGTAAATTACTGATACTATCTTTGGATATAAATCGAGGTTATTGTTAACGTTAAAAACAAAATAGGGAACATGCATGCCAGTTGAACTAAAGGAAACATTAGTAATAGGTATCTCAGCAACAGCGTTTTGAATCGACAATGTTGTGGTAAATGACAAAATACTAGTCTCCAGCAAAATCTGAATCGTCAAACTCCGCAAACTCACTAGTAGTAAGCTCAAGTTTTTTGTATATGCTATGATTGAGGGTTTTTAATGCTAAAGCAATTCTAATTAAATCATTAGTTTTACGTGTCGCATCTTCACCATATTGTGCAGTTAATTCATCGATTATATCTTTATCAATACTTACATCTGAAATCTCAATTATTTGCTTTGATGGTTCAGGTTGTATCAACTTTGGAGATATATAGCTGTTTAGATAGTTAGCAATTTTCTCACTAGCATCTAATAATACTTGCCTATGTGTTTTAATATAGCCGCTTGTAACGTCGAAATAGTTTTGTGTATGGAACACTAATCGTTTTAATGTATAAATATTGATTTTGAGTTCATTGCCGTACGTGAGAAAGGTTTTTCTGTATATTCCAGTAGGGTAGAACCTAGTATTGGCTAGCTCTTGAATTTTTTTCTCATAGTGATGCTGATTAGGTTTAATGTGATCATTTTCAAGCACATTAAGAAATACATGATTGTGATCATAGTCATGTCTGATCTTAATCTCTCCTTTTTTCGCTTTATTTAATTTATCGGATTTAATTTCCTCCAGCTCTTTGATAACCAATTCAGCTTGCTGGTTTAATGGAACACGATAAATTGGTTCTCCATTTTTAAGACGTTCTGCTGCTTCTTTGTCATTCCACGACACAACGGTATAAGTTTTATCGTTATCTGAAATAGTTTCTATTTGATCCCATTGGATTCTAGCAACATCACCGGGCCTCCATCCAGTCCAAAACATGAAACGTAAAAAGTAATGTGCTCTGACTGCTCCCGGAATAGGTATATTGGTATACTTCATTTTAGGGTAGTCGTCTCTAGTCTCATTTTTAAGAGTTTTTAGTTGCATAATTGCTTGGTAATGGGCAGCAATGTGTTCTGTATCAAGACTTTCGTGGCGTCTTTTAGCTTTACCTCCGGGATTATTCCAACGCCCTCGAGCACGGCCCATGATTTTTACAGGGTTACGTTTAATATAATGCTCGTCATCCTGCTTTTCGTTAACTAGATCGATAGCCATATCATACAGAGAGCCTAAAAACTGAATAACTCTATCGCCTTCTGTAAATGCTTTGTTATTACCGTGGCCGTGATTGTTTGTAATACTTTTATGAAAGGATAGAACTGCTTGAGATGTAATGTCATTTAAGTCAGCATCCAAAAGACTTTTTAAATTGCTGGTCTTACTTTTGAAAGTATTTGTATTGACCAATTGCGATTCAGATTCTACATCCTGCCATTTTTGTTTTCTTTTTATGTGAATGTAGCTAAGAACATCTTTTTGGCGCTCATATCTGTCTCGCGTTTCTTTTTGAATGGTTCTGTTGTCCATGTATAAATTGTATGCATCTCGAATTGTGTAAACTCTGTTTTCACGTTTTTCTTTTTCAAGCTCTTCATACGGATCTTTTCCTCCTGCCATCCACGAAATAAATCGATAGGCAGTTTTTCTTGCTTCAAATAGGTCTATTTCACTTGCTTTGCCAATCACTCTTTTTTTTGCCCCACCAGATGCCCCCCTAATTCGCTTTTCGACAAAGTAGGTTGCATTACTGGAAGGATAAACTCTAATTCGTAAACCGTTAGCTGATTGATTCGTATCCTTGTAAACACGCTCTTCCTCTACCGGATATTTCGAGGTTAAAAGTTTTTTTATGTTGGTATGAGAAAATGAAAAATCTTTTAGTTGATCTCTCGGAAAATATTCGGCGAGGTTACTTTCTTTATTAGCCACCTTAGCTCCTTATGAGTGAATAAATAGTGCATAAAACCTGCATAAAGTTACTTTTTGCAGAGTGTCATAGGATACATATAGGCGACACTTCTTATTTATAATAGTGAATTGGAGACGTATAGGCTACATTTTTTATATTATTAACCTAATAGATAGGATAGGGCTTACTACTTACTTATAGTTGTAAGCCCTTTAAATAATTAGGTTTTTGATTCTTTTTTTAGGTTTTATTATTTCTTATAAATATCTGTTGTCATCTAAATAAGGGATTATGCGTTTTGATAACATGCTAACGCCTCCTCAACATTAAAGGCACCATCGAGTAATGATTTACCTAATATAACACCGCCAACGCCAAGTTTTTTCAGCTTTGCAATATCATCAAGTGAGCTTACACCGCCTGATGCTTGAACTTTAATATCGCTATTGTGGTTAGTTAGATCTTCATAAAGTGCAAATGAAGGGCCTGTCATCGTGCCGTCTTTACTGATGTCTGTACACAGAAAATCAATTACACCGAGAGCTACGTAAAAATCAACAAGTTCGAACAAACCAAACTTAGATTCACTTAGCCACCCATGTGTCGCTGGTGCCCAGCCGTTTTCCGTTTTATTTACATCAAGTGCTATAACGAAGTGCTTTGCACCAAATTTTTCAATCCAAGCTTGTACTTGCTCGCGCTTTTCAACGGCCATTGAGCCAATCACGACTTGGTTAGCACCGGCTTCAAGCCAGTCGGCAACATCTTGCTCAGAGCGAATACCGCCACCTACTTGATAAGGTACATTAAGCGCTTTGGTTGCCGCTTGAATATGCTGCCACTGTTTTTTATTTGGATCGCGCGCACCTTCTAAATCAACGAGGTGTAGTTTACCTGCGCCGCTATTTGCATATTCTTGTAAGCGTGCGCTAAGTTCGTAAGGGTAAAATTGTGCTGTATCATACTTACCTTGGTATAAGCGCACAATTTGGTTTTGTAATACATCGAGTGCTGGAATTATCACGTTTATTTCTCTTATTTTTTGCTGCGCTTACAGCTGCCAATCTAAAAAGTTTTGTAAAAGTCGGGTGCCTACTTTAGCACTTCGCTCAGGGTGGAACTGCATACCTGCGTAGTTATCTTTGGCAACAATCGCTGAAAAAGCTTGTCCGTATTCACCGCTAACTAAGGTGGCATCGTTCACTGTGTGAGCAAAGCTATGCACAAAGTACACTTGATCTTGCGCTGATAAACCTTTAGTGAGGGCATGCTCTTTTAAGACGCTTAGGTCGTTCCAGCCCATGTGCGGTGAAGTTAATTCACCTACATCAAGTTGCTTAACAATACCTGGGATTTTGCCAAGACAATCAACATTGCCTTCTTCAGTTTTGTCACAAAGTAATTGCATACCTAAACAAATTCCCATCAGCGGGCGCTGATATTCATCAATTGCTTGCTGCCAGCCACCGTCTTTTAAGCGTTTCATTGCAACAGAGGCATGGCCTACGCCAGGTAAAATCGCACGTTCAAAACCTTTTAATTGCTCAGGTGAAGTGATCACCTCTGGTGTTTTACCTAAGCGTTCAAAGGCAAAACGAACAGAGTTAATGTTGGCACAACCGGTATTAATTATAGCAATCATAAACACCCCTTAGAGCTAGCAGTTTGTTGCGAAGCATCTTTAGCAATCGCAGCGCGAAGTGCTCTAGCAAACGCTTTAAATAGACCTTCAACTTGGTGATGGCAGTTACCATCGCTAACCGACAGAATAAGGCTCATCGCAGCATTATCACTTAAGCTTTTAAAGAAATGTTCAACCATTTGTACGTCTAAGTCGCCTACTTTTTCACGGCTAAAATCGGCATTTAATACAAATGATGCACGGCCTGATAAGTCGATTTGTGCTTCAGCTTTGCATTCATCCATAGGCAATGCGAAACCATAACGACCAATTTGCGTTTTTGTACCTAATGCTTGTTTAAGAGCAAGACCAAGTGCAATGCCGATATCTTCAACTAGGTGGTGCTCATCAATGTGTAAATCGCCAGTTGCTTGAATATTAAGACCGATATTGGCATGGGTGCGAATTTGGTCAAGCATGTGATCGAAAAAGCCAAGGCCTGTGCTAATTTCACCATTTTTTGTTTGGTCTAAATTAACTTGCACATCGATTTGTGTTTCTTTGGTATTGCGAGTGACACGGCCTTCACGGTTCGCAGTTGTCAGCTTAGTGACAATGGCATCCCAGCTGCCATCATACAAAATGCCTTCGCAACATAAGTTCTTGGCAAGTCCGATATCTGTTTGGCGATCGCCAATCACAAATGAGCGTGCTAAATCGACTTTACCTGAACGCATTAGCTCAGTAAGTAATCCGGTTTTTGGCTTACGGCAGTCACAATTTTGTTCATCAAAGTGAGGGCAGATCAGAACCTCATCAAATTTGATTCCTTGGCTGTTTAAGATATTCATCATTTTGTCTTGAGCAATATCAAAATCAGCTGTTGGGAAGCTATCAGTTCCTAAACCATCTTGGTTCGAAACCATCACAAGGCGGTAACCTGCCGCTTGAAGTTGTAATAGAGCAGGGATCACATTCGGCAAAAACACCAATTTTTCAAGGCTATCAACCTGTTTGTCGGTGATTGGCTCTTCGATAATCGTGCCATCGCGGTCAATAAATAAATACGGGTTGCTCATGATAATTCCTGTTCTACTGTTTTGCTGGTCAGTGATAAGCCATCTAACCAAACTTTTACTTGTTCTAATTCTTGTTCATTACCGATAGAAATTCGTAGCCAATCATTTTCGCCATACAATGTGAAGGCACGCATCACAAGGCCCTGTTCAAGCGCGATAATAAATGATTGTTTGTCTTTTAATTTTAAGGTGACAAAGTTACCTTCACCGCTCAGTACTTTGATAACGGCAGGTGATTGCTCAAGCCAGTTTTTTAGTTTGGCTTTTAAGCTATTGAGAATTGTCACCTGACGTCGCATTGAAGCGATATTGTCACTACTTAATGCGTCTGCTGCAATGCTCGCAACAACGGTTGATACAGGGTAAGGCGCAATCACTTTACGAATAGGCGCAAGTAGCTCATTGTTAGCGAGTGTGAAGCCTGTTCTAAGACCCGCAAGTGCAAACGCTTTAGATAAGGTTCTCAGTACCACAAGGTTACTAAACTCATTAATGAGACTTGCAGCTGTTTGCTCTGGGCAAAATTCTATATAAGCTTCATCAACCACGACAATCGCTTTACCTGCAAGTTGCTGGGTGATTTTTCTGATTTTGTCTAGGCTAGTCATGCTGCCAGTTGGATTATTTGGATTACAAATAAACACCAGTTTTGAGTCAGCAACAGCGGTTACAATCTCATCAACCGTACCTTTTAATAACAGTTCTTGAGTTAAACCGTTAATCGCAATGTTGTGAGTGTCAGCGGTTACTTTGTACATGCCGTAAGTTGGCAAAAAGAGTGCAATGCTATCTTTAGCTGGACGACAAAACGTACGTACTAATAGCTCAATACCTTCATCAGCTCCGCGAGTCATTAGCACTTGCTCCGGCTCTAAATTAGCATAGCAAGCATAACGATTAATCACTTGCTGAGGCTGCGGATCTGGGTAGCGATTTAAATCAGCTAAATTGATATTTGGAGTACGTGAATATGGACTTTCGTTGGCATTTAACCAAGTAGTGCCTGTGAGCTTTTCACTTTTCGCTGAACTATAGGCTGTAAGTGCAGCAATGTTATCTGGCAACAGCGTTGTTATTTTTGCATTATCGCTCATTGTTCATAGCCTCAAGACGAATTGAAACAGCATTAGCGTGAGCATCTAGTCCCTCTGCTGCAGCTAAAGGTAAAATTGCTTTAGATAATTCACGTAAGCCATTTTTGCTGATGGTTTGCACTGTGTAAGTTCTAAAGAAGTCCAATAAGTTTAAGCTCGAATAGGTCGCACTGTAACCATACGTTGGTAGTACGTGGTTAGTACCGGACGCATAGTCACCGGCAGACTCAGGGGTGTAATCACCGACAAATACTGAACCGGCATTTTTCACTAAGCTTAGATAAGGCTGCGCATCAGCAAGTTGTAAAATAAGGTGCTCAGGACCATATTCAGCAGACACCGCAAAGGCTTGCTCAACCGAGTCCACTAATATCAAGCTTGAGTTAGCAAGGGCTTGTTCGGCAGTGTCTTTACGACTTAATTTTGCTAGCTGTTCTGTTAATGCTTGCTGTGTTTTTTCAATGATGCGTTCGTTGTTACATAGTAAAATAACTTGCGAATCAGCGCCGTGCTCCGCTTGCGATAGTAAATCTGCCGCAATAAACTCTGGGTTTGCACGCTCATCAGCAATCACTAGCACTTCAGAAGGGCCTGCTGGCATATCAATCGCCATACCCGGAATAGTTTGCGCAACAAGTTGTTTTGCCATAGTGACGAAACTATTTCCAGGGCCAAAAATCTTGTTTACTTTAGGCACTGATTCTGTGCCGTATGCCATCGCTGCAATCGCACCTGCGCCGCCACTTTCTACAATGGTTTTAATACCACATAGTTTTGCCGCATATAAAATGGCAGGGTTGATAGTTTCATCGGCTTTTACAGGTGTAGTAAGCACAACGGTTTGTGCACCACTTAACTGTGCAAGCACCCCTTGCATAATCACTGACGATGGCAGTGGCGCACTGCCACCTGGCACGTAAATACCAACCGCTTCAATGGCTTGATATTTAAGTTCACACAACACACCCGGTTGCGTTGTTAACTTAATGTCTTTGGGTAACTGTGCTTGGTGAAAGCGTTTAACATTGGCATAGGCCGTTTCGATAGCGGCTTTTAACTCGCTTGATAGTAACTGCTCAGCTTGATTAATTTCTTCAACCGGTACTAATAAGCGTGGTGTTTCGCGCTTATCAAACTCTTTTGCCATCTTTAATAACGCTGCATCACCATCTGTTTTAACTGCATTTAAGATGTCGATACAAATTGCTTCGACCTCTTTACTTGCAGTAACAGCAGGGCGGGTGAGTACCGCCTGCTGTGCTTGTTGATTTTCCTCATTCCAGCGAAACATGGATAATTACTCCATCATTTTTTCAATAGGCATAACAAGAATTGAGTTGGCACCCAATGCTTTTAACTGTTCCATCGTTTCCCAGAATAGGGTTTCGCTACTAACCATGTGCAGTGCTACATAATCGTCGCTACCTGCAAGCGATAGTAAAGTTGGTTGGCCAGTACCAGGTAGCAAGTCGCATACTTCATCAAGCTTTGCTTTAGGAGCGTGTAACATGATGTATTTACTTTCCTTAGCTTGACGAACACCACGTAGACGCGGCATTAGCGTATTGATTAAATCAAGTTTACTTTGATCTGCTAGGTCTTTGTTTTGAATTAAACATGCATTTGATTCTAAGATTGTGTCGCCTTGCATTAAGCCATTGGCTTCTAACGTTGCACCGGTAGACACTAAGTCACAAATCGCATCAGCCAGACCAGCACGCGGTGCCACTTCAACAGAGCCTGTTAACATTACCGTGCTTGCGTTGATGCCTTCACGTTTTAGATATTGGCTTAAAATTTCAGGGTATGTAGTTGCAATGCGTTTACCTTCGAACCAGCTTTTATCTTGTGGGCCAAGTTCTTGTGGCCATGCAAGTGCTAAACGGCAGTAACCAAAATCAAGTTTAGAAAGCTTATTTACTTCGAATGCCACACCTTGGCGTTCGCGTTCAGCTTGTACTTCAACGAGTACGTTTTCACCGACGATACCTAGGTCACATACACCGTCCATTACAAGACCCGGAATATCGTCATCGCGTACACGAAGTACATCAATTGGCATGTTGGTAGAGTGTGCGATTAAACGTTGTTCACGAAGATTTAATTTAACACCAAGTTGCTTAAGTAACTCTTGGCAGTCTTTTGATAAGCGGCCGCCTTTTTGGATGGCGATTCGTAAACGGTTGGTATTGCTCATTATTCATTTTCCTTTAATTCAAAAACTAAAAACCCCGAGGGAACCTCAGGGCGAAAATAAATAATTTGGTTGATTGCTCGCCAGAGGTTCCTTTTAGGAATAACCTCTCAGCGAAAAACCTGACAGGCTATTCCGGTGAATGATGGTGATGATGGATAGTTGTCAGATTGAAGCGCATAATTTTTCCTGTATTGCACTCGTTTGTATAAACCAGTGCGTAAATCTGTTTAAATAAGTTACGTATATAGATAAACATGCTTTGCTAATCTTTGGCAAGCATTTTTTTGCGAAATTAAAGTATATCTTATAACTGTCGATATATATTGGATAGGTAGGAGGTACAATAGGAGGTACAAATGGATATCATGATCCCCTTTTTAGGTCGAATAACGCGCTTACAGTTGGAGAGTAAAGGTGCGTTTCATATTGCGGGCGTAAAAGACGCGAACGTGCAGCGAATTGAACTCGAAAAGCGCCAAAAGCGTGAAATAGAGCGCCGTAAAAAAGCAGCTGAAAAAGCAGCTGAAAAAGATGATAAAAACAACAAAAATGCCATAGAGGAAGATGAAGAGGGTAATAAACACCTAGATACATGGGCTTGATACTCAATATAAGAATTTGTTTTTATGCAACAGGTCGTTTTTTTCTGCTAACGTAAATAAACACTTGTGTTGTTCCTTACAAGGCAATTCAATGGAAAAACCTTCAGTACCTTTAAACGAGCAAGCTAGGCTTGAAGAGCTTCGCTCGTTGGATGTTTTAGACTCTCAAAGTGAACCTGCCTTTGACCGAATCACTCGCCTTGCCCAACAGTTTTTCTCTGTGCCTATTTGTGTTATAAGCTTAATCGACGAGCAGCGACAGTGGTTTAAGTCATGTGTGGGGTTAGACGTCACAGAAACAGCGCGAGATATTTCTATTTGCGCCCATGCAATTTTATATAAAGACCCACTAGTGGTTGAAAATGCTTTAAATGATAAGCGCTTTGCAGACAACCCCTTGGTAATGGGTGATCCAAATATTCGCTTTTATGCGGGCTGCCCAATTACACTCAAATCAGGAAATAGAATTGGCACTTTGTGCCTTATCGATCATCAACCGCGCAGTTTTAATAAACAAGAAATTAAAGCGTTAACAGACTTTGCCGCAATTGTTGAACGAGAGTTTGCAATCATGCAGTTAGCGACTACCGATGAGCTTACCTTATTGCCTAATCGTCGAGGTTTTAATAGCACCGCAGAGCATTACCTTGATTTATGTATTCGCCATCATTTAAAGGCAAAATTAGTATTTATTGATTTAGATAACTTTAAAGCAATTAACGACAAATTTGGCCACGCCGCAGGCGATAGAGTACTGAAAGATTTTGCTGGGTTGCTAGAAAGATGTTGTCGTAAAGCTGATTTATATGCGCGTTTGAGTGGTGATGAGTTTGTTATTTTATTTACAGATTTAAATACCAGCGAATGCGAAGCAATCATGCAACGTTTGTTGCTGTCATTTAATCACTCACCCAATAGTTTTAATAACCAAGTTGAACTTGGCTTTTCTTATGGTATTGCTGATTTTTCAGACCAGCAGCCTTGTTCGTTGACTAAGTTACTTGCAGTTGCAGATGGTCGAATGTATGCCAATAAAGCACAAAAAAAGGCTCGATAATCGAGCCTTTAAAGTAAAAAGCGGTGCTTAATTTTTCGCTTCTGCCGATTGAATACTACTATGGATCAGCGGTGATATTGTTAAACCTTGTACGATGATTGAAAAAATGACTACCACGTAGGTTACAATAACGATTAAATCGTGTAGGTCAGAGCCTGCAATCATTACTTGATCTCGTGGGATCGCAGCAGCCATGGCTAGCGCTAAACCACCACGTAAGCCACCCCAAGTGAGTATCTTCACTGAGTGCTTATCGTATTTTCGATATTTTTTAAAGAACACAAATGGCGCACCTACACTTATAAAGCGAGCTAGCAATACTACAGGTACTATCAGTAAACCTAGGCCAACTTCTGCAAGGGTAATTGGCATAGTGACAATCAGCATACCGATGATCAAAAACAGCAAGGCATTTAAAAAGCTATCGGTGGCATGCCAAAAATCTTTTACATAGCGGGTATCTTCTGGTCCTGTGCGCTCGGTTGCCTTAGAGCGAGTAATATTGCCAAGTAAAATACCACTTGTAACCATGGCAAGAGCACCTGAAATTTCCCAAATATTTGCTGCGGCAAAGCCAGCGGTTGGTATTGTCAGTGTTAATAGCAAACGAATGTTCACATCGCGACTATTAATAATTAAAAAGTGCCCAACTAACGCAATTACTAGGCCAAACACGATACCGCCAATAGCATCCACTAAGAATAATTCAGCAACGTCAGTAAACGTGGCTTCGGTACCATAAAAGGCCACTGAAAATATCGTAGTGAAGATCACTAAACCAATGCCATCATTAAACAAAGACTCACCTTCAACTTGCACAGAAATACCTTCTGGGGCTCGCATTTGTTTAATAATGGCTAATACTGCAATTGGGTCGGTTGGGCTGATTAATGCTCCAAACAACAAGCAGTAAATAAACGGCACTGGCCAGCCAACAAAAGCAAATAAGTAATAGCTTAAGTAACCAACGATGACTGTGGAGGTAATCGTTGAAAATAATACTAATGCGGTTATTTCCCAACGCTGTTTACGAAGGGCTGCTAAGTTTATTTCTAATGCGCCAGCGAACAGTAAAAAACCCAACATGCCTTTTAATAGCAACTGATTAAAATTGATACTAGAGACTATTTGAGTTATTTCGAGGGCGGTGGTATCACCAAGCATTTTAACAGCAAGAATAAGTAGTAAAGAAATAACAACAGAGCCTGTTGTTATAGCAATAGTGGTTTGCATTTTGAGGATAAATTGGTTAGCAAAAGCAATAAAAATAGCTAATGCTGAAAGAAAACAAATGAGGTACCAAGCATTCATTGTTTGACCTTAAATATTTGTATAACAAGACGCAGAAAGCAGTCACTTTCTGGCGGCATATAGTACGCCTCTAATATAGGTATGTCACAGTGTTTATGCGATTTTTATTGTATTTTAGAGTAAAAATTCAATGCTCCGATTGCATATGTATAATAGGTGTTAAAAATGTCTAAAAAGAGACATAAAAAACCATACAAATATGCAATTATGATAAGCTCTGTTAGCTCAATCAGCAGGTTTAAATTGCGCAGACTCTTGGCTGGTATTAATAGCCCTAATTGGATAAGGAATAACGATTCCCTCTTCTGCGTAACGTTGATGTAATGCTTTAATAAACGCAGATTTCACCCAAAAACGGTTAAAATACTCTTTTGCTCTTAACATCACTGTAAAATTGATACTGGATTGATCAAAGGTGTGAAATACAACAAATGTATCGTAATCATCTACACCCCATTTGTGGCTTTTTAAAATCTGTCTAGCAACATCCAATGTAACTTGCTCAACCTTATCAAGATCTGACCCGTAGTGAACACCAACCTCAACAGGTACGCTAAGCTCTTTTTCTGGATAAAAATAGTTAATGATGCGTGATTTAGACAACTGGCTATTTGGGATCACTATCATATTATTAGGCAACATTTTTACCCAGGTTGAGCGCCAACCAATTTTCTCAACAAAACCTTGATCGCCACTTTCAAGCTCTATAAAGTCGCCAACCCGAATAGGTTTATCAACCACCAGCTGAACCCCAGAAAAGAAGTTTTCGAGTGTAGGTTGTAAAGCCAAAGCAACAGCAAGAGATGTAATGCCTAAAGAGGCAATAATAGGGGTGATAGAAATTCCTAACGTGCCCAATAACACCAGTAAGCCAACACATACTATTGCACAGCGGATCAAGCCTTTAATTATGCTATGGCTATTTGAAACCACAACCGAACGGGCACTGTAATAATCAACGGTGCCAAATAAGAAATGGTCTAAAAATAACACTAAGGCAAAAATACAAATAGCTTTGGCGGTGGCTGAAATCGGTAAGGGGTGCTCAGCCATAAAGCCAGTTGTGTTCAATAATTGACCAAAGATGATCACAAGCACCATCATTGTGCATAAGGTCAATGGCGTAGCAAGTGAGTCAACCAATAAAGAGTCGAACACAAAGTCGGTTCGCTGGGTCCACTTTTTTAAGCAATAAATAATAACAAACTTTAATAAAAACAATGCTATGGCAGCTAAAGTTGTGCCACCAATAACGACTAACCAAGGCTTATTTAGCCAATCGCTTTGTATCAGTTCAGTAATCATGCTTAATCCTTAAACCTTAGTTACTTGGTGTTATTGCAATTTATATACCTAGGCTTTTCTGCAATGAGTTATGTCTTCTAACTATCAAATAGAAAAGATGAGATGATAAAAATAAAAGGTACAAATGTTTAATAAATGTTATAAATTTGTATCATTAATTTTACACCTAAACTCCGTTTGTTAACATTTTGTACATATGAAATCCATTATCATATTGTTATTTAAGGAATAATGTTTTAGAGCTAATACTTTACTTGTAAATTTTTTGTTTCATTTTCAATTTCGCTCCATTCAATCTAGGCTGGTCATTAATCGGGAACAGTGCAGTCCGATTACAAGGAAAACATTAAATACATAACAATCTAACGGAGCGTAAAACGTGAATTTATCTAAAATCACACTAGCAACTCTTGCTGCTTTTGCTTTGACTCAAGCAACAAGTGCAGTAGCTGCGAATAAGAAATACCTAAACGAACAAACAGGGATTAACCAAGCTTTGCAAACCAATGCGTCATCGGTTTTGAGTGCAAATCCAAATCAGTTAGTTGGTTTAGGTGCAGGGAATGATTTAGTGGTATTAAAAGAAATCAAAACCAGTAACGGCAATACGACGCGCCGTTACCAACAAATGTATCAAGGTCTGCCTGTCATCGGCGATACGGTTAGCCTTACATTTGATAGTAATGGTCAGTTAAAGCGTGCACATGGTGCAGCTGTGTATGATATTGCCGCAGACATCGATTCTGTGTCTCCGGCACTTAACAAGAAAAAAGCAGTCGCTAAAGGGCTTGCTAATTCACCCGCTGCAATTAAGTCAGTCGGGTTAAAAAAACATAATGAACAATCACGTTTAGCTATTTGGCTAGATGAAGATAGTGTTGCTCATCTGGTGTATGAAGTTACGTACGTAACTTATGGCGAAAACCCATCTCGTCCGTACCAAATTATCGATGCAAACAGTGGCGAAGTATTATTTAGCTTCGATAACCTTCAACATGCCAGTGCAACAGGCCCTGGTGGTAACTTAAAAACAGGCAAATACATTTACGGCACTGACTTTGATAACCTAGATGTTGCTCAGTCGGGTAGTACCTGTACGATGAATAACGCTAACGTAAAAACCATTAACTTAAATGGTGGTACGAGCGGTTCGACAGCGTATTCGTTCACATGCCCTGAAAATACTTTTAAAGAAATTAACGGTGCGTACTCGCCTTTAAATGATGCACATTATTTCGGTAACGTTATTTTTAATATGTATAACGATTGGGTCGGTACTGCGCCATTAACTTTCCAGCTGAAAATGCGCGTTCATTATGGCAACAACTACGAAAATGCGTTTTGGGATGGTAGTGCCATGACTTTTGGTGATGGTCAAAATACCTTCTATCCACTAGTAAGCCTTGATGTATCAGCTCATGAAGTAAGCCATGGTTTTACTGAACAAAACTCTGGCCTTGTTTATTCTGGTAAATCAGGTGGTTTGAACGAAGCCTTCTCTGATATGGCTGGTGAAGCGGCTGAGTTTTATATGAAAGGCTCAAACGACTGGTTAGTGGGTCAGGAAATTTTTAAAGGTAACGGTGCATTACGTTACATGAATAATCCAACCCAAGATGGTAGCTCAATTGATCATCAAAACAATTATTACTCTGGCATGGATGTGCACTACAGCTCAGGTGTATTCAACAAGGCATTTTATAACCTTGCAACCACACCTGGTTGGGATACGCAAAAGGCGTTCGTGGTCATGGCTCGTGCTAACCAACTTTACTGGACTGCCAGCACAAACTGGGATTTAGCAGGTAATGGCGTGATGGATGCGGCCTGTGATTTAAGTTATGACCCAGCAGATGTACAGGCGGCACTTGCGGCAGTCGGTGTGACTTCAAGCTTAAGCGCAGGTAGCAGTTGTGGTACGACTGAGCCACCTCCAAGCGGTGATGAAGAGCTAACTAATGGCGTTGCACGCACAGGGATCAGTGGTGGTGCTAAAGATCAAATGTTCTTTACCCTCGAAGTACCAGCAGGTGCAACAAATTTACAATTCAATACAACAGGTGGAAGTGGGGATGCAGATCTCTATGTAATGTATGGTGCAAAACCAACATTGAGCAACTTTGATTGTAAAAGCACTTCATCTACTAGCACAGAAAACTGCGCTATTAGTAATGTGCAAGCAGGTACTTACTACGTAATGGTGGAAGCTTGGAATGAAATTTCAGGTGTATCACTAACTGGTAGCTTTGATTCGGGCAGCGGTGGTGGTGTAACACCTATTAACCGCACTGAGTCTAACTTAAGTGTTGCTACAAATAGTTGGACTCGTTTCACGCAAGACCTAGATGCTGGGTATTCGTCACTTGATGTGACTATTTCTGGTGGTTCAGGTGATGCTGACTTGTATGTGAATTTTGGTTCGCAATCGACTACATCTAGCTATGACTGCCGTCCTTATAAAAATGGCAATAGCGAAACCTGTACATTTACAAATCCTCAAGCGGGTACTTGGTATATCGACCTTCGCGGCTATCGCGCTGCAAGTGGTGTAACACTCACCATTTCGGCTAACTAGCCACCCTTTTAGGGAGCTCCGGCTCCCTTTTTTTATTTTTAATAAGGAGCGATTATGACAACCCGCCTAAAGCAGTGCCTAGTGGGCTTTGCCACTCTGTCACTGAGCCAATTAAGTTATGCAGAACAAGACGAAACAATTTGGGTGACCATTGATGCCCTTGCTGCAGAGCACTTTCAACAAGATACAGTGAGTAAGCATAAACTAAACAGTAATTTTGCGATGCAAAAATCAGTGTTGAATCAAGTTAATTTTATGCGCGTTAACAAACAGGATATCGCTGGTTTAAGTGAATTTATGCACGATAATTATCATCGCTGTGGTGGTTTTGTAGCCCATGACTCATTAGCAGATGCAGAGCTATATACTCAGCAATTAAATGCGCTGTCGCAGACTGCGATGAATGCAAGCTTGGTAAATTACAGTATTGATAATGCCGCGACAGTCAATGCGCTATTATCATCGATTAATAGTAGTGAACTGAGCGATACGGTTAATAGCATGATGAACTTTCATAACCGTTATTATTCAGTGCAAAGTGGTGTTGATGCGGCTGACTGGTTAAAGAGTCATTGGCAACAAATTGCCAGTAGTCGTAGTGATATCAGTGTTGAGTACTTTAACCATAGTTTTTCGCAGTCATCAGTTATTGTAACCATACCTGGTGCAGAAAAAGCAGATGAAATCGTCGTTATTGGTGGTCATTTAGATTCAATCAATCAGTCAAACCCGAGTAATGGACGTGCTCCCGGTGCAGACGATAATGCCTCTGGCATTGCGGTGCTCACACAAACCTTGAAAGCGATTGTGGAAAATAACTACCAACCTCAGCGAACGATTCAAATAATGGGATTTGCCGCTGAAGAAGTGGGTCTTAGAGGCTCGAAAGATATTGCACAAAGCTATAAATCACAGGGTAAGAATGTTGTTGGCATGGTGCAATTTGATATGACCGGTAATAACGGCAGCAGCACCGATATTGTGATGATGACGGATTACACTAATTCATCGCAAAACCAGTATCTATCGCAATTGCTCGATGCTTATCAACCCACAGTGAGCTATGGCTTTGATCAATGTGGTTATGGCTGCTCAGATCATGCCTCTTGGTATCAGCAAGGGTTTGCCGCCTCAATGCCATTTGAATCTACAATGAGTGATATTAACCCAATGATCCATACATCAAATGATGCCCAGTTTGATGCGGCTCACGCGAGTAAATTTGCAAAATTGGCCGTGAGCTATGTTGCTGAAATGGCGAAGAATGCTGGTGATGTAGTGACTGAGCCAACTAATGAGCTTGCAAATGGTGTAACTAAAACGGGTTTGGCGGGCTCAGCAAAAGAGCAACTTTTCTTTACGCTAGACGTACCCGCAATGAGTAGTAACCTTGAGTTTGTAACTGAGGGCGGCTCAGGTGATGCCGATTTATACGTGAAGTTTGGCAGTAAACCGACATTACAAGACTTTGATTGTAAAAGTACTACCTCTACAAGTAATGAAAGCTGTGTGATGTCGTCTGTTCAAACGGGCACTTATCATGTCATGGTTGAAGCGTGGAATCAGATTTCGAATGTGTCACTTACGGGAAGTTTCAGCACTTCTGGTGGCAGCGAAAACATTGACAGAACTGAGACAAATATTAGTGTCGCAACAGGGAGTTGGCAGCGCTTTACTCAACAAATACCAGAAGGCCTTAGTAATTTTACAGTGACTATTTCCGGCGGTAGTGGCGATGCTGATTTGTATGTTAACTATGGCTCAGCGTCGACAAGTTCAAATTATCTGTGTCGACCCTACAAAAATGGTAACGAAGAAAGTTGTCAATTTGATAACCCGCAAAGTGGTACTTGGTATATAGATTTGCAAGGTTACCGAGCCGCTTCGGGCGTGACATTAACGATTCAAGGACAATGATTTAAGAGCAATCATACTTTTAACCATGAGGAAGCCTTGCTTCCTCATTTAGTCTTGCCCTTGGCAAGTCAGTTACGTAAAATCTGCTCATCACTTTTAATCTATTGGCGAAGTTTATCAAACAACTTTTCAGTGCCACTGGCCCCCTTGCACTTTCTCTTGATGGATATACTCCTCGGCAGCCACAAATTGACATGGCCGTTGCAGTTGACGATGCCTTAAAAAAACGTCACCAATTAGTGGTTGAGGCGGGCACAGGCACGGGTAAAACCTATGCTTACTTAGCGCCTGCGTTAAAATCAAAAGGCAAAACCATCATCTCAACGGGTTCAAAAGCACTGCAAGAGCAGTTGTTTCACCGTGATTTACCCAATTTAGTCAAAGCACTGAGCGCCACCAAAAAAGTCGCCCTTTTAAAAGGCCGCGCGAATTATTTGTGTACGTATCGTTTAAGTCAGCATGTCGCGCATGTGCCAACAGATGATCCAGATGTAATGCATCAACTTGCGATGGTGGCAAAGTTTGCAAGTGAAACCCGTTCAGGCGATTTAGCAGATTGTATTGGCATAGAAGAAGACGCCAAGGTACTGCCTTATGTTAGCTCAACCGCTGATAACTGTTTGGGTAAAGAGTGCCCAGATTTCCAAGATTGTTATATTCGTAAAGCACGATTAAATGCAATGGAAGCCGATGTGGTGGTGATCAACCATCATTTATTCTTTGCAGATATGGCAGTAAAAGACACTGGCTTTGCTGAACTTATGCCAACCGCCGATGCCTACATCTTTGATGAGGCTCATCAACTGAGTGAAATTGCCAGTGACTATTTTGGTGAAAGTGTAAGTACCAAAAAGCTGGTGGATTTAATTAATGATTTACGAGCGATTTACCGTGCCGATATTCCCGATATGCTGCAATTAGGTAAAACTCTCAACAAGTTAGAAACTAGTGTCGCAGATTTACGCTTGCAGTTTGGGCTAGATGGGAGTCGTGGTGATTGGCGCGAAAAGCTAGCCGATAAAGATATTTGTGCTGCATTGCACCGGGTGATCAGTGATCTTGACTTTTTATACCAGGTGTTGAAATTATGCTTAGATCGTAGTGAAAAAATCGAGCATCCGTTTGAGCGTACATTAGCCTTTAAAGGTCAGTTAGAGCGGGTATTTGATACTGCACAAACGGGCTATAGTTATTGGTACGAAACAACCCGCCGATACCTAACGGTGAACATTACGCCACTCAATGTGTCAGCTAAATTCGCACAAATGATGAAAGACACTGGGGCTGGTTTTGTGTTTACATCGGCCACTTTATCGGTCGATAACGACTTGGCACATTTTAATGCCAGCCTTGGTCTAAAACCAACACAAAGTATGATTGTTGAAAGTCCATTTGATTATCAACAACAAGCAATGCTTTGTTTACCGCGCTATTTACCTGAGTCTCATGCGAATAATATGCCCCATGCTATTATCAAGCTGACCCTTGAGTTGATTAAATCAGCAAAAGGTCGCTGCTTTGTGCTGTTTACTAGCTATCGTATGATGCATTTAGTGGCTGAAGGTTTAACGACACAAATGGATTATCCGGTTTATATGCAAGGGCAAATGTCAAAACGCATTATACTTGAGAAGTTTACCCGTCATGGTAATGCCGTTTTACTCGGCACAGCTTCATTTTGGGAAGGTGTAGATGTTAGAGGCAGTACATTAAGTTGTGTTATCATTGACAAATTGCCGTTTGCCGCACCAGATGACCCATTATTGCAAGCAAAAATGCAAGATTGCCAATTACAAGGCAAGGACCCATTTGCACATATTCAATTACCCCAAGCGGTCATTGCATTAAAGCAAGGGGTAGGGCGACTTATTCGCGATAGTAAAGATAAAGGTGTGCTGGTTATTTGCGATAACCGCTTAGTAACACGCCATTACGGCCAAGTATTTTTAAAAAGTTTGCCACCAATGCGCCGCACGCGCGATTTAGCAATGGCAAACGCGTTTTTAGAACAGATCAATTAGAGTAACTTAGATGATTAAACACAATATTCTTGCCTTAGATGCATCAACTGAAGCTTTATCGCTGGTGCTACATTATCAAGGGCAAACATTTCATCATTTTGAAGAGTGCCCACAGCAGCACAGCCAAAAAATCTTGCCTTTAATTGATGAGTTACTCGCTAAGGCGCAATGTAAATTAGCAGACTTAGATGTTATTGGGTTTGGTCAAGGACCGGGCAGCTTTACAGGAGTGCGTATCAGTGTCGCGATTGCGCAAGGCTTAGCATATGCCGCACGCTTGCCTTTGGTTGGTGTATCAACATTACAGATGATGGCGCAACAAGCATTTGAACAAGACAAAGTTAGTGATGTGTTTTCAGCGATTGATGCGCGTATGGGTGAAATATATTATGCCCACTACAAGGCTGATGAAAATGGCTTAATGACGCTTGTTGATGAAGAGCAAGTAATTAAACCTGAGTTGCTAACGTTACCTGAAACAGCAGCAACTGCGGTGGGCACTGGTTGGAAAACCTATCCTGCGCTTGTCACTGAACTTGCAAATGTAAGTCTAAATGAAAACATTTTACTGCCTGATGCGAAGTACATGCTAGCCTGGGTTGCAACTGCCTTCGCTAGCGGTGATACAGTAACTGCAGCGAATGCGCAGCCTAAATATGTTCGTGATACAGTGACTTGGAAAAAACTACCTGGCCGAGAATAAAGAGACGATTAACGACACTTGCGTGCTTGTCAGTTATGGCACATAATTTAGTCATGTTTGATGTGGAATTACTAGTTTGACTTTACCTATTGGCTCAGGCTTTTATACCGGTGACATTCCCGGTCAATATAGCCGTAAAAATACCGTTACTGATAAGCCTAAAGCGATATCAGATCAAACGGCTGAGCAAAAGTCGTCAACAGAGTATGTTAAATCAAGCCCTCAAGCAGTTGCTATTGCCGATGAATTTAAAGCTGAGTCGCAAAGCTACCAGCAAACAATTTATGATAAACCAAGCAACCCAAAAACAAGTCGTGCTATTTCAACCTACACTGAGTTTGCTAACTTAGAGCGCCGTGCCGAAGTGCAAAGCTTAATTGGCGTTGATGTATACGCTTAATTAATAAAGCAAGCAACTGAATTAAAATGAAAAAAGCCTAAACAAATGTTTAGGCTTTTTTTATGATTGGACAGTATTCAATATAAATTACTGTTTTATATAATCAATCAGTTTGTCGGCAATCGCGGTATTGTTTTGCGAACCGTAGAAATCTTCAGCACGTTTACCATAGGCAAATACTTGTACATCAATAGCGGTGTGGCCGCCAGTAGTCCAACCTGTGAAGCTTGCATGATTGATGATATCTTTTACAGCAAGTAAAAGTGCTTTATCACCCATTTTCTTAGCTTGGCTAAGCTTAATGCTGTTTGCATCAGTGAATTCGATATCAGAATACTTTTGCCATACTGCTTTTAAGTCATCGCTTTCAAGTAGATCTTTTGTGATGGTGCCAGCAGTTGCTTTAACACCTTTAACAACGTCTGTTTCCCACTTATATTGACCATGAGCACCGAGTGTTAAGCCACCTGTTGAGTGATCGGCAGTGATAACAAGCAGGGTATCAGGGTTTTTATCTACATACGCTTTTGCTTGTTCAATCGATTTAGCAAAGTCATCCATTTCGCCCATTGCACATGCAATGTCGTTTGCATGACCACACCAGTCAATTTGGCTACCTTCGATCATCACAAAGAAACCTTTGTCGTTTTGACCATCAAGTAAATCGAGTGCTTTCGTTGTCATTTGCGTAAGGCGCGTTGGATTTTCGTCAAGCGCAAACGGTAAACCGACTTCAGCGAATAAACCAAGCGCTGGAACTTGCTTTAAGTCATTCATTGCTGCAAAGTCATCGCTGTACTGATAGCCAGCCGCTTTAAACTCTTCTACAAGGTTACGGTCTTCACGAACGTAATATTTCGTGCCGCCACCTAACATTAAATCAACCGGCAATTTGCCTGCGATTTTGTTATCGATATAGTCGTTGGCAATCTCGTCATAATTACGGCGAGATTCGTTATGTGAAGCAAAGCTTGCAGGGGTTGCGTGGTTAATTTGTGATGTCGCCACTAATGCTGTGGTCATACCGCGTTCTTTGGCAACTTCTAGCATGGTTTTTACTGGTTTTTTATCAGTATCAACAGCAATTGCGCCATTATAACTTTTATGACCACTACTAAGAGCTGTTGCACCCGCTGCACTGTCTGTTACATAAGTATGATCATCTGGGTAAGTATGCGCCATACCACGTAAAATAGTATCGAAAACAGTTGGGTCAACAACTTTAGTATTTGGATCATCTTTAAAGTAACGATATGCAGTTGTGTACGCTGGGCCCATACCATCACCAATCATATAAATAATGTTTTTTGGTGCTGATTCAGCCATTACTGAGCCTGCTGAGCATAATAATGCTAAAAGACTTAATTTTAATTTCATTGATGTAACCTTATTATTGTGCCCTTATTTATACTGCGAGGATTATTGTATACTAGCCAGAGGATAAATAAACGCCTTTAAGTTGAAACGCTTAATAAATAGGAGTAATTGTGCAACCATTTTCTTTTCAAACTGGCACTCAGGCAATGCATGGCCTAACCTTTGGTCATGGCGATGAGGTCGTGATTGCCTTACATGGTTGGCTTGATAACGCACATAGTTACATACCTATGTTACAAAATGTGCAGCTTAACCAGCGTTGGTATTGTCTCGATTTTCCTGGTCATGGTTTATCAGATTGGCGAAGTAGTGACGCACACTATTACTTTATTGACTACATTGATGACGTTTATAAATTTGTTGAGTCACTTGATGTGACTAAAGTGCATTTAGTTGGTCATTCAATGGGGGCTATGGTTGCTGGAGTTTTTGCCAGCTGCTTTCCTGAAAAGGTAGCATCGGTAAACTTCATTGAGGGCATTGGTTGCGTTACAACCGACAGCAATGACGTGAGCAGCCAACTCCGTAAAGCGATTTTAAATAGAGCGCGGGTAAACAGTAAAGGCCCTCGCGCTTTTGACTCAAAAGCGCACATTATTAGTGCAAGGCTCGCAAGTGGTGACCTTGAATACCCACAAGCAGAGCTACTGATGACACGAAATTGTTACGAAAAAGCAGGTAAGTGGTATTTGACAACCGATCCAAAACTTAAAAATCACTCAGGGTTTCGCTTTGATGAGGCACAATGCATTGCAACCATCAAACAAATTAACGCACCATGTCAGCTTATCTTAGGGGCGAAGGGTTACCCTTTTGTTAAAGATAACCTAGAGGCATATGGTAAATATTACAAGGAGTTAAAAATTCATGAGATACCAGGAGGTCACCATTGCCATATGCAAAGTCCTGCATTAACCTTAGAGCACATTCATGCATTTATTGGGCAGTATAAAGCAAGTTAATTGTATAATTGCACCAAATGTGGGATTATCTGCACCATTAGAGTATTTACTCCATTGAGAAACTGCCTTAGTTAGATTAAGGTTATTAAAAAATATAATTATAAACAGGAGCTAAGAGTGGAAAAAATCTGGCTTAAACGCTACCCAGAAGGTATGCCTGAAACAATCGACCCTGAGCATTATCACTCGCTACTCGACTTGTTTGAAAAAAGTTTTGCTGACTATAGTGACCTTCCAGCATTTACCAACATGGGTAAAGTGTTGACCTATAGTGAGTTAGACAGTGCTACAAAACGTGTTGCGTCGTACATTCAAAATGATCTTGGTCTAAAAAAAGGCGATAAAGTAGCGGTGATGATGCCGAATCTACTGCAAACGCCTGTGACTATTTTAGGTATTCTTCGTGCTGGTTGTGTGGTGGTTAACGTAAATCCACTTTACACTGTGCGTGAATTAGAGCACCAGTTAAATGACTCAGAGTCATCAGCAATTTTCATTCTTGCTAACTTTGCCGATACCCTAGAAAAAGCATTACCAAAAACTAACGTTAAGCACATTGTGGTTACCCAAGTGGGTGATATGGTGGGCGGTCTTAAAAAGCACATTGTTAACCTTGTGGTTAAGCACGTTAAGAAAATGGTGCCTAGCTACACATTACCAAATGCAATTAAATTTGCAGATGCACTAGCTGGTAATGAAGCGAGTTACAAAAAGCCTGAAGTTGATTTAAACGACTTAGCATTCTTACAATACACAGGTGGTACAACGGGTGTATCTAAAGGTGCAATGCTATCTCATGGCAACATGGTTGGTAACCTTGAGCAAGTATCTGGTTGTTTAGATAATGTACTAGAGCGAGGTAAAGAAGTGGTTATTACGGCACTGCCGCTTTATCACATCTTTGCATTAACTGCGAACTGCCTAACATTTATGAAATATGGTGGTTTAAACGTACTTATCACTAATCCACGTGATATGCCGGGCTTTGTAAAAGAGTTAACACAACACAAATTCACTGCGATAACGGGAGTAAACACCCTATTTAATGGTTTATTAAATACCCCGGGTTTTGCTGAGCTTGATTTCTCGAGCTTAAAAATGTCGCTTGGTGGTGGTATGGCGGTACAACGTCCTGTAGCTGAAAAATGGCAAGCTGTAACAAAAACCAAGCTAATGGAAGGGTATGGTTTAACTGAATGTGCACCACTTGTAACACTAAGCCCATATGACCTTGACGGTTATAACGGTTCAATTGGATTACCTGCACCAAGTACTGATATCAAGCTAATGCTTGAAAATGGTGAAGAAGCAGCTAAGGGTGAACCTGGAGAGCTTTGGGTTAAAGGCCCACAAGTAATGCAAGGTTACTATAATCGCCCTGATGCAACAGCTGAATGTTTAAAAGACGGTTGGTTTGCAACAGGTGATATTGCAACTTACGATGATGAAGGTTTCTTCTATATTGTTGATCGTAAGAAAGACATGATTATCGTATCAGGCTTCAACGTGTTCCCAAATGAGATCGAAGAAGTAGTCGCAATGCACGATGGCGTGCTTGAAGTAGCTGCTATCGGTATCCCTCATGAGGTAAGTGGCGAACAAGTTAAAGTTTTTGTCGTGAAAAAAGATCAATCTTTAACTGAAAAAGATATAATAAAGCACTGTCGTGATAATTTAACGAACTATAAGGTGCCTAAACTCGTTGAGTTTAGAGATGAACTACCAAAAACAAACGTTGGTAAGATTCTCAGAAGAGCCTTAAAGGACGAAGAAAAATAATTAAAGCCGGCATTAGCCGGCTTTTTTATGGTAAAGAAAGGGGTATAAGTGCAATATCAACTGATCGAAACACAAAATCAATTAAATGATTTTGTAGAAAAAATAACAGGTAAACCGGTACTAGCAATTGATACTGAGTTTATGCGTCGTCGTACGCTTTACCCTGAAGTTGCACTTATTCAAGTATATGATGGAGAGCATTTAGCGTTAATCGACCCACTGGCTGAGTTGTCGCTTTTTGATTTTTGGCAAGTACTTAAAAACCCTGAGGTGTTAAAAGTACTGCACTCACCGTCAGAAGATATTGAAGTGTTTCAAAAATATGCCGGTTTTGTACCAACACCATTGTTTGATACCCAATTTGCTCTACAAATACTAGGCCATGGTAACTGCATGGGCTTTGCGCACATGGTTAAAGAATTACTTGATATTGAAATTGATAAAAGTGAATCGCGCACTAATTGGTTACAGCGCCCACTCACTGAGAAGCAGCTAGATTATGCCGCTGCCGATACGTATCACTTACTGCCTTGTTTTGAAATTATTAAAAAACAAATTGATGAAGCTGGCTTTTTTGAGATCGTGATCAGCGAAAGCGAGTTAGTTGCGCAAAAACGTGCTTATCAAACACCTGCAGAGCAGCTTTACAAAGACATTAAAAATGCATGGCAATTACGACCGCACGACTTAGCGGTATTGCGCGAACTTGCTGCATGGCGCCGTGAAAAGGCAGAGCGCAAAAATCTCGCACTTAACTTTGTGGTAAAAGAGCACAACATGGTTGAAATTGCTAAGCGTAAGCCTACAAGTTTAAATGCGTTACGCCGAGTGCCAGGTGTTGAGCCTATGGAAGTTAACCGTTCGGGCGTTGAAATTTTAAAATGTATTGAGCGTGGTAAAGCTGTTCCTGTAAGCGAACAACCAGCACAATTAAAACGTTTAATTGATTTTCCGGCATACAAAAAAGCCGCTAAAGATATTAAGCAAAAAATTACTAAAGTTGCAAAAGAGCAGGGTATTCCTGAAGATGTATTGGCCTCTAAAAAACAGATTAACCAACTGATCAGCTGGAATTGGAAGCTCGATGCCGATGAGCGTAAAACTGCATCAAAACCAGACCTGTTTAACTCATGGCGCTATGAGCTTGTAAAAGACGTACTTAAAGAGTGGCAAAACTGAGCAACAGCCTATTAAAAGGGCTTTGTACTCGTCACTAAAAGCCCTGAAACTTGCTGCGTTTACGCGTTACCTGTAACCAATGCAGCAAGTTATTATCATATCGTTTTAATCGTTGTTTTTGTTTTGACGTTAAATAATAAAATGGCGCAAATATAAAGTAGCCATGACCAATAATTACCACGCAGTTAAAACCATATTTAGAATATTGTTTAATTAGTTTAGTTTTGTTTGGCTCAATATGAACATTACCAAACGCAGAGCTATAAAAAATACCGTGGCGACATATCGTCAGCTCATTTTTACTGTTCAATATCAAAAATATAATTACAATCGATGTAAGCATAAAAGCCATTAAAAGTAGGTCATGAAGTGGATGCTTTTGTGATGTCACTTTCAGTATAGACAATGTTAAAACGGCTAAAGTTACGAGGATAGCAAGTGTGCTTTTCTCTGAACTCTTCCTTAAATTCAATACTTTCATTCTCAGTCCTTGAGAGGTTTTTCTAATATAGTACTTTGCTACTTAGATAAAACAATCTGCCAAAAAAATGAAAATAAATGCTATTTTTAATGGTTTATTATTATGCTTTGAGCTTTGGTTTTTTTAGCTTGTTGAATTTAAATAAAATAATTAATTGTTATTCTCTAAGTCTAAATAAAAGGCGTCTGGTTGTCAGGAAAAGCAAGTAGTCGAATAAACCAAAGTCTATAGTGATATATGTCGGAAGATCTGCCTTGAGCGACTAGCTGCCATTCGGCATAACTTATCTAGCATTAATTGCCAATTCTCACTAGTAAGCAATCACCCAAAGATTTTAATTCCAAAAAGGAATACCTCAGTTTGCCTTTTGTATTTATAGCCTTAATAAACTAATAGATTTAAATTAAGTTTTGTGATTATTCGATTTTTCGGGTAGAAATTTATAACCATTGATCATTGCTGAAACCAGTCCTGACTTTTCTCTTCGTTCAGCAACGATAACACCTAGTATATGCAATGGTATAAGTATTACTAGGGCATAAAATGCGTATACATGAGCAGTGATGATGGGGGAGCGAAACTCTCTAAGCTGCTTATAACGTTCATCGTCAACATTAACTTTTGAATAAGGCTCGATTACGTCAAGTTGAGTCTCGTCAACCGCAATGCTTTTAGCAAAGTGCTGTCCTAACGGTGGGTAGTAAATATCAGTCCCTGCCAGTATTAAGCCCGTTGCCATTTGAATTGTCATTGCTATCAGCAAAGCTAATACCATGAGCTTTCCTATTGGATTATGGCCTTTGTATACTTGTTTGGGAGAACGTCTGAATTTAGTTAGTTCCTTCTTATACCCTTTCATAAATGGCAGAGTTTGTGACCACATGTCATTCGACGAACCAATAAAACCCATAACCAGCCGAATGATAAGGTTTATGGCAAAAATGTAACCGATAGTAACATGTATGGTTTTAAGCATTATTTTGGCGTCCACCGTTACACCAAGTGTTTTTCCATTAAAGATGATTAAGCCGATCACAATTAGTAAGCTAATTGTGATGACGTTTATCCAGTGAAAAAGCCTGATGCTTTTAGGCCATACATAAGTAAGTGTTCTAGTTTTGTTCATAACATTTCTCCTTTTCCAGAGATTGCGTAACTTATAAATGGCCTGTTTCGGTGATAGTTGTTGTCCAATACCTAATTTTTATGGTTGTGAATAGTAACTTTAGTTCTTCTTTAAGCTTTTCTAATTCACATTGCTCAATAACTACTTCAAACTTCAGCATATCTTTGTAGCCTCTTACTTGTTCCTCTAAGCTAAAAGCACTATGTTTCTTGCTGTAGCCCATGATCGGGAAAATGTTGAAGCCGGATGCTATATCACTCAGCATTAATTGGTCGATAACATCATCCTTGTGCTTCTTAGGGACTATGAAGGTAAAAACTAATGATGAACTAAACATTGCGCTGCTCCAATAAACGATACCAGATTGGTAATAAATAGAGTGTTGTTGCCGTTGAAGTCAGTAAGCCTCCTATAACAACTATAGCAAGCGGTTTTTGTATCTCAGCTCCCGGACCTGAAGCAAACGCTAAAGGCATTAGGCCAAACATTGCTGTGGTCGCGGTCATAAGTACTGGACGCAGCCTTCTTCGAGAGCCATCTACTACACGTTCAGTGATATTAGATATAGTGGTTTTGCTCTGTTCGAAATAACTAACCATAACGATACCATTGAGCACTGCAACACCAAGTAATGCAATAAAGCCAACTGATGCAGGAATTGATAAATATTGTTCAGATATTAGTAACGCAAAAACCCCTCCCATTAAGGCGAATGGGATGTTACAAAGAATCAAACTTGCTAAGGATACAGAGCGAAAAGTTGTAAATAAAATCACAAAAATTAAGATTAAAGCTAAAGGAACAACGATTATTAAGTTCTTCATTGCTCGTTGCTGATTTTCGAACTCACCACCAAAAGTTACGTAATAGCCGCTAGGAAGCGACAACTCAGAGTGAACTTTAGCTTGTAAGTCTTCAACAAAACTTACCACATCTCTGTTTTCAACATTGGTTGTAATTGAGACAAAACGTTTACCTCGTTCTCTTTCGATCAGTAAAGGTTCTTGTTCTACCTTAATGTCAGCGACGCTCTCTAGAGGTAAAATGGTATTATCAGGCATTAAAACAGATACTTGTTTCAAATCATTTATTGAGCCAATCTGACTTGCTTTGTGCTTCGACGAAGCACCGAAAACAATAGGCGTAAATTTATTAACGGTAACTAGTTTAGATATTTGTGAGCCTTCAAGTTGTGGCTTTAGAAAATCAGTTAATGCTTTAGTGGTTAAACCAAATTGATGAGCTATTTCAGGTTTTAATGAAATGCGAATGTATTTTCCACCCTCTATCAATGCTGTTTGTATGTCTTGACTACCAGATACTTGGCTTACTAACACTTTCATTTTTTCAGCGATATTTGCTAATTCTTGGACTTTATCCCCAAAAACTTTTATTGATACATCGCCTGTAGTGCCAGTTAGCATTTCAGTTACCCGCATTTGAATAGGTTGAGTAAAATTCGTGTTCATACCGGGGTAATTTGATAATACGTTGCGTATATCTTCGATTAGCTGTTGCTTGGTATCAAAGCGCCACTCATTTTGAGGCTTCAACTCCATGAATATATCCGTTTCATTTAGGCTCATAGGATCTAGGCCAAGCTCATCTGATCCAGTTCTGGCTACAATTTGAAGTATTTCAGGTACTTGTTTTAGTAGTGCTTTCTCTACTTGGGTATCAATATTTAAAGAGGATTGCAGGGTAATAGATGGCGACTTTTCTAGTTGAACAATGATGTCTCCTTCATCCAACGTAGGCATAAAACTTTTCCCCAAACTTACAAAGGCAAAAATGCTTGTGATCAACACCAAAAAAGCTATCGATGATGCTGATTTAGGTGAATTAATAACGCTTAATAGCGACTTTTTGTACTGTATTTGTAATGATTTGATGAAGCTAGGCTCACTCGCTTCATTTGATTTCAGTATCATTGAAGCTAGCACCGGGATGCAAGTAAACGCTAAAACTAGCGCAGATAACATCGCAAAAACAATCGTCAATGCAACAGGCGTAAACAGCTTCCCTTCTAACCCTGAAAGAGTTAATAGAGGGGAAAAAACAATAACGACAATTAATGTTCCTGATACAGTTGGCACAGAAACTTCTTTACATGCTCTATAAATAACATGCAGCTTAGGAAGTTTGCTGTTTTCTGAAAGCCTATTTACAGTATTTTCAACAACGACAACAGATGAATCAACAAGCATACCAATAGCAATAACTAAGCCTCCTAAACTCATTAAATTTGCTGATATGGAAAAATGGCTCATTAATATAAAAGTGGCAAGAGCTGCCACCGGCAAGGATATAGAGACAATTAGTGCCGCTCTAAAGTTGCCAAGAAATAAGGCTAGCAATATGATAACGAGCACTACAGCTTGAACTAATGCATTTGTGATGGTTTCAATAGCAGTACTAATCAAATTAGATCTGTCATAAAAGACATTGATAGTAGTGCCATTAGGTAGTGAGCGCTCTAGTTCTAAAAGTTTTTCTTTAACTGAACTTACTACTTGGTCGGTATTACTGTTTTTTAGCGCAATAACTAAGCCTTGTACGGCCTCTTCACCATTATGTGTCACTGCACCATAACGTATTAAACTTCCTTCGTTGATTGCTGCAACATCGGCTAACCTGATTATTCCTTGTTGGTTGTTTTTTATAACTAACTGACGTATATCATCAATTTTTTCAAATTGTCCTTGTGTTCGAACAACGAAATTGTCGTTACCTTTGTTTATTCGGCCAAGTCCTCCATTTAAATTGTTAGCTATTACGGCTTGTTCAATATCACTAAAAGAAACGTCTAGTGATTTCATTTTCAAAGTAGTTGGTGTTATTTCATATGTTTTTACATAGCCGCCTAAACTGTTTACATCTGCGACGCCTTCAACTGTTCGAAGAATCGGTCTGATCTGCCAGTCCAAAATATCACGTCGCTGTTGAAGGCTTAAGTTTGGATTATCAACTGTAAACATAAAAATTTCACTTAGAGGCGTACTCATAGGAGCAAGACCACCAGAAATACCCTCTGGGAGTTCAGCCCAAATATTCATCAGCCTTTCATTTACTTGTTGTCTCGCCCAATAAATATCAGTGCCTTCTTCAAAATCAAGTGTAATATCAGTAATAGAATATTTTGTAGTTGAACGAAGAATCTTTTGGGATGGAATACCAAGTAACTCTGTTTCGACAATACGTGTAATTTGAGTTTCTATTTCCGAAGTTGTCATTCCCGGTGCTTTTAAGACAATTTTTACTTGGGTAGGAGAAATGTCGGGAAAAGCATCAATTGGCAAATTAAACCAAGCGTTGACTCCTGCAGCAGTTACGAGCAAAGTCAAAATAGTAATAAAAATTCGTTGAATAAGAGAAAACCTGATTACCGCACTTATCATCGTTTATCCTCCCAGCCCGAGAAATAGACCTTGGGCAATGCTAACGAAGGAGCTAAGTACTTCGGCTTGAGGTGTTAGATTGTCAGATTGAACAATGTAGCTATCATTCTCATTGCCAATAATAATGACCTTAACTAAGTTTATTTCTTGTCCTCGTTTTACTGCAACATAGCTTTTGTTATTGAGTTCGAATAATGACTGGTGAGGGACTTTAATACCTTCAATTAAAACGATAGGTGTTAGTAACAGTTGTTGCCCGAGTTTAAGCTCACACGATGAGTCGAAACTACTCCAGACTGTTTGCTTATAACGGCTGATTGTTTCGTCAACATTTTCTACTTTTAGTATGCAATTATCTTCAGTTTTAAATGAGTTAACATTTTTTGCAGTGCTTGCTAATAGCGAAGATTTTACAAAAACATTATGTGAAGGAATTATTTCAAAAAGGTATGGTGATTGTTCGTTCGTATACTTAAGTTGACCATTAGAAGGACTGATTATAAAAATATCGCCGTTTTTATCGATGGCTAATTGTTGTAGTGCATGGCTTAAGTGTTCAAAACTTAACTTTGCTTGAAGATAGGTTTTGTTGATGTCTAACCATTCAGCACTTTTTATCGTTTTCGAATTTGCATAATTTTTAACAGACTCAAGATGCTTCTTACTTTTTAAAAATATTGATTTACTGGCATCTATTTCTTCTAAGAAGTGATGTACTTCTGGCCCTTCTATTCTAGCTACTTTTTGTCCTTTACTTACCTTAACACCCGGATTGTATAAAAAAGATATTTGTTGCGGTGTAAAAGGCAGTTGTACTTTGAAACTGGATTTAGGTTTAAAGGATACCTCTCCAAGCACTTGCTCTATCTCCATACTGTCAACCTGATGTACGGTTTTGAACTGATGTTTAAAGCTTCCCAATTGTGAAATGGCGATCACTGAATTGGTGACTTGTTCAGCTTGAGTTTGCATGCTTAAAACGGTTAAAAACATTGACGCTATTAATGAGAATAATCGATATGAGGTTGCTATCATTTGTTACTGACTCTTGTTAGGCTAACCGCGATAGTTGCCTTGTTTTGTTTTTAAGTGAACTTATCCTACAAATAATGTGTAGTTTTTACGTCAGGCATGTGTTGTAAATTCATAAGACAAATGTCCCATAAACTTTTTAACTGGTTGATTTTTAGATGAAAGATAAAGCGATAGCAGTGCTTCTAGCTATAATAATGGTACTCAATTTTTTTGATGTAATTACTGATATTTCTTTAGGTGTTCCGACTTGGCATATTGTCGAAGAAAGTTTGATTGTTTTAGCTTCAGCGATTGGTTTTGTTTTTTTGGTTCGAGATATTTCAAACCGCACAAAGCGTATTAATCAGTTGAAAAGTGAATTAGATAAATCGGGCATTCAACTAAAAAATATTTCGGAAGAAATGAAGCTCGCTCGTATAAAATACAGTGAAGTCATAAATGAACAGTTTAATCAGTGGGGACTGACAAAAAGTGAACAAGAAGTTGCTATGTTGATGCTGAAGGGATTGAGTTTTAGAGAAATTAGTGGTGTAAGAGATACTAAAGAAAAAACAGTTCGTCAGCAGGCTTCTAGTATATATGTCAAAGCGGATGTAGAGGGTCGACATGAGTTTTCAGCTTGGTTTTTAGAAGACTTCATGGAGCCAGACAGTACAATAGAGTAGTCATCCTTTATCTTGCCTACTATCACTAGGAGATTAGCTCTTTAAAGCGTATGTAAGGGTGAATACTTTAAAAAAGCATGGTCTTTACTGTAAATAAATGATGGTCCGCTATTAACACAGAGCGCTCTTTCGGCACTAACGCATAATTGTCCAATTTCAAGTCAGAGTTTGCATTGATAATTTTTTACGTAAACAGTCATTGACCTATGTTTTTTAATGGTAAATTATGATATTTCAATAAATATCACACTCAACTGTTACATTATTAATTTTGGAGAAATCATGGCTCATCCGATAGTTGAACAAATCAGAAAAGCCGATAATGCAATTGTTGCCGAAGACTTCGATACACTTCTTAATATCTATACAGATGACGCCATTTTAGTTATTGAGCCTGGTAAAAATGCAAAGGGTAAAGCTGCTATACGTAAGGCTTTTGAAGCAATTTCTGTATATTTCAAAAATGGGTTGCAAGTAAAACAACAAGGTTTAGAAGTTCTTGAAACCGAAGATACTGCTTTAGTTTTAGCAAATACAGTTGTGTCAGCACCTAATTACCCAGAAGTAATCCGAAAAGCGACATATGTTTTTACCAAAAGCTCAGAGGGTGTTTGGTTGTGTTCAATCGATAATTCGTATGGTCATGAAATCATTGTAAAGTGTGAATAACAACTATGGAGTCACTTTTATATCTGTAATTGTGTATGGCAAATACGATGCCACCCCCAAAATGAGCTGGCTAATTAGTTAACCGCCTTACGGCGATAGATGATTTTTTGTGTATTTTTAACCCATAACTCTAAATAGATTAATTGAGGTAACCTATTTGGAGTCATGGATAAGTGTGCAAGTCATTATCAAACAAGTCTTTGCCCATTTCGCGTTAACGCAAATACTCTAAGGGTGTCTTTGAGCGATCAGGTACAGTGTTATTCATTTAATGCTATTGGCTCTACTCCATAAAACTGATATTCCACTAACTTTATGTCATCACCAATACAAATGACTGTTTTAATATACCGTTCAGTTTTGTGCTCCCATATTCAAGAAAATGAGTGACGAGCGCACTTTCTTTTTACTGAATCTCTTTAGCTTCAATAAAAAATTATAGTTGGCAATACATTATGTTATTTGTTAAGAATAGATTTATTAATACATGAGCGTGACATCGGCAGAAAGATGCGCGAAGCGCGCACGATAAAATTGTTAGGGCGAAGGACCTATGAGCTTCGAACAAGAATTCCAAGAGTGGCTTGTGGATGCGCTGCCAGAGAAAGTACCAGAAGGTGTGGTCGCTTTCTCGTTTAATTTGTACGAGCCGGCTCTACGGGATGGAGTCAAATTCGGAGTGGAAGTTGTCGGTACCTCAGAGTTCGACCCAGAGGATGAAGATTGGGCTTGTGAGGAAGTATGGGAGCCGCAGGAAAGGCAGTTATTTATTCCTATCGAGTTTTCCGGAACTGATTGGGCAAAATGTCAGGATCGATTAAAGGAGCTTCTCTTGCAGTTACTGCTATCGGAACATCGATTGTCCTCTGTGCTTAAATCAACTCGAGGGATAGGGGTGGGCTTCGTAGATGGATCACTCGATATCGTCTGGCAGCCCTAATAAGGCCAGGCACGGCGACGGCTTTTCCGTTGCGGCTCAGCCTTCACTGCAAAGCCGCGCGTGCTGGCGGCGTTAGCCAACTGGAGGTAATTTGAAGTTTCAAGTTAGATACAACCCACATTCAGACCTGGCGAATTTAGCTCAATATCAACTTGATTGCATTGAGACGAAAAGTAGTTCTGGTCATTCCAATGGTATCAGTATGGATATGCAAGCATGTTTAATCTCACATGCATTTCTGGCTGAGGCGTTAATAAATATGGCGGGTTTTGGCTTACTCCGAGAAAGTTTCAAGGAAAAGAAACCGTATCATTGGAAACGAAAAAAAGTTTTCTCGATTTTAAATGTCGAGCATATCGAAGGGTTATATGAAGTCCTTGATGCACTTCAAGAAGCAAGAAATAGTTTGGCACATGCAAAGCCCGACAGGTATGAATACGATCTGGGTGACAGTGAGGACGAATTTGCAGTGTTTAAGCGACCTTATGATGAACTCTTGACGATTGAATTTCTTAAGCATGCAAACTCAACTCTCGATGAGCTGTGGTATGCAATGGGAAATAACGAGGACATAGAGGGCTACGGGTTAATTACCTCTGCGGTAGAAGTTGGCTAACAAATTGTTCAAGAGTGATTCGGCACGCGTGGCATTTTTACTATGCGTTGGTTTTAGTGGTTAAGGTAGTATGCGGAAGCATTGGTATAGCGTGCATCACACCTTAACAAGGCGTTAGGGCTTACTACGAAAAATTTGCAAGGGTGGCGAAATGATAAGGTTCTATCTGGTTCTTACTTTGTTGGGAATATTGCTACCATACGGGGCGTTTGTTCCTTGGCTAGTTAGCAATGGCTTAGATATTGGTCTTTTGTTCAGTGAAGCGGTGGCAACCCCAATTAGTATTTTTGCTTGGCTTGATGTCTTGGTTGCGGCGATTGCTCTATTAGGTTTTATCGTGGTGGATGGCAAAAGACATAAAGTGAAGTATCGATATTTTGCAGTGTTGGGAACTTTGTCAGTTGGTGTATCGTTTGGGTTGCCACTGTATCTTTACTTGAAAGAAAAGCAGTCGCTCCAACCGCAGCCCTAACAAACGCTTCTGTCCAAAAACAAGGTAATGCTTTTCTTACTCATCCAATCTAAATCTCAGTCATGAGCTCACTTGTTTAAAGCGAGCTCATTTCTACAATAACATTACAAACCAAGTAAAATCTTATCTAAGTTTTGTTTTGATTTAGCAACGCTTTGTAGCGGCGTTAATCCACGTGGGTATTCTTCTTGCTCAAGTACTAACCACTTGGTGTTGCCGTGGGATTCTAAAGTGTCGATGATGGCAGGCCAATCAATGTTGTTTTCGCCGATAATCGGGCTCATGTTGCTACCCTCAATCGTACGTACTTTGATGTGCGTAGCGAGAGTGCGGTTAGGGTACTTTTTAATGAAGTAAATTGGATCTTTAGCTGCGTAATTAACCCAGCCGATATCTAGCTGCAGTGGCATGGTTTTGGGGGTATGACTGGCAATATAATCCCAAAATGTTGCGTTATTGAATGCATTAAACTCTTTATTATGATTGTGAAAACCGATCTTCATATCAAAACGGATTGCATAATCACTGACTTTAGTGAGCTCTTTAACCAGAGATTTAACTCCTTCTGGGTGCCATGCTCGCTCATCCCACGGTACATAAAGTGTGGTAACGCCAAGGGTTTTGTAAAACAGTAGGGTGCTATCAATAGTGCTTTCGCTGAGTGCATCAAAGCCGATGTGGGCACTACTGGCAACTAAGCCTAATTCAGTGAGCTTTGCTTTTAAGGCTGCTGGGTTATTTGAGTAAGGGCCAAAATCTCCGGCAAATTCAACGCCGTCAAACCCCATTTTGGCAAGAGACTTAAGCGTACCATGGAAGTCATTTTTTAAGGTGTCTTTGACTGACCATAGCTGAACACTTACTGGCAGTTTTGCAAATAATTGACCACTAAATACAAGGCTAAGAATGAGCAATAAAATGCGGGTTTTAAACATACTTAAATCCTAAAAAAAGCAGGGGAGTGACCCCCTGCACTGTGTTAAAAATAACACAAGGGGGAAAGTTAATCGGTATAGGCGTACTCGCTCAGACCAAGCTCTGCTAAGACCTGATCTAAATGAGCTTTTGCTTCATCAGAAGGGCCAGGATAATCACCCGCAATTGGTACATTGCCGAGGTAACCTATGTCTTTACAGCCTTCAGGTGTACAGAAAAAGGCTGCGAGCACTAACTCTTTAAAGCGTAAAAAGGCTTTACCAATACGCTTAAACTGCGCCGGTGTTTGCTCGTTTAAAAACGCAATATCGTCTAGAATCGCACGATGTTGCTTTTCGTTCAGCGCAACAAATTGCTTTTTAAAACGAAGCTGTGCTTCATCGTTAAGCCACGCTAATGAATTTAAAATTTTAATTCTATCGCGTTGTTGGCCTTCATAAGGTGCGCTAACCCATTCATTAATAACTGCCGGTACTTGTAGCTCACTGGCTGAAGGAATATCACCTTCGCGCGGTACAATGTAATCAGATAATAGCGCTACTAACGTAAGTTCGTCAGCCGTTAAGGTCAGTGGCCAAGGTGATTCTGGTGGCATCACCAAATTAGGATCTTGGCCATAGCCTTTCGCGGTGACAGGCTTAATATCTAAATCAGGCCAATGCTCTTTTGCAGAGACAGCACCGTCATCTTCAAGTGCTTTTGTGCAACCAGCGGTTAAACCCACTGCCGAGCCTGCAGCTAATAAGCCAAGCCATTTTAAAGACTCACGGCGGCTCATGTTAGAAACATAGTTATATGAGTCGTGTTCGTTACGATGATGCATAATTAAAGTACCCCGTTATCAATTTGTTGAGCAAGCCAAGTTGAATTACGCATTGCCAGCGTCATGATGGTGAGCGTACAGTTTTTATGAGGATTTGAAGCAAATACACCGGCATCCATTACAAATAGGTTATTACAATCCCACGTTTGTCCCCATTGATTGGTGACCGAATCTTTCTTTGAGCTACCCATTCGTGTGGTTCCCACTTCGTGGATGATTTCGCCGCCTTTTGAAATTGCTTTTTCAGCAGGAGGGAGATCGCCAACGGTCGCACCCATGTTTTCTAAAATTTGCTTCGCAGTTTTTAAACCATGTTCAATTTGCTTTAACTCTCTGTCAGACCACTTAAAGTGGAACTTTGATACCGGAATACCCCATTTGTCTTTAACCTTTTCGTCAATTTCCATATAGGTATCTTTGTTCGGTAACATCTCGCCACGCAGAGCAAAGCCAACGTAAGAGCCATATGCATCACGAATTTGTTGTTTGAGGGCAGGACCATAGCCTTGTTTATCACCCGATACACCCGAGCCTGGTTGTCTAAAGCCACCGCCAATTTCAAAGTGATAACCTCGTGGAAAGTCTAGCTCATTGTTAGCTTGTGCTTGATGACCCCACCAAGGAATAAATAAGTGATTAGCGGTATGGCCATCTTCGTTATAACGTGGACGGCCTTTAAGTGCAGGAATTTGTGCACCTAACCATGCACCTGTCGAATCCATTAAGTTTCGACCTACTTGGCCACTTGAATTAGCAAGGCCTTTAGGGTGCTTTTTATTTTTTGAGTTTAATAAGATACGCGCTGATTCACAGGCACTGGCTGCTAAGATAACCACATCTGCATCAATGGCATGCTCAGTGACCGTATGTTTATCAACATAGGTTACGCCAGTTACTTTACCTTGCTCATCAACCTTGACTGATTTAACCATGGCATCGGTAATTACTTTTAAGTTACCCGTAGCTTTTGCCATAGGTAGAAGCGATGTTGTGGTTTGGAAAGCGGCGCCAATCGAGCAACCAGAACCACAAGGTGTTGCATAAAAACAGGCCATGCGGTCATCTTTCGGGCGGGTTAGTACCGCGCGGTGCATAGGCACTGCTTGAATGCCCATTTTCTTTGCAGAGGCGGCAATTAAAAGCTCAGGAACACGCGGCTTCGGTGGTGGCTGTAAAATACCTGGCGATGAATCTGGCATATCTTCATGGCCAGTATTGGTACCACACACACCAACAAGCTCTTCTGTTTTATCGTACCAAGGTGCTAAATCAGCGTATTCAAAAGGCCAATCAGCACCGTGACCATCACGGCTTTTACCTTTAAAATCGTGCTCACTAAAGCGTAATGAATAGCGGCCCCAGTGGTTAGTTCGACCACCTAGCATACGTGCACGCCACCAGTAAAAGTCACTGCCTTTAGCGCTAGTATAAGGTTCGTCAGGCACTTGCCAGCCGCCATCAACGGTTGCATCGTAAAAGCCAAAGTTTTTGTCTTTATTACCAGCCCCCATAAGTGGGGCTTCGTTGTTACGGCGAAACATCGGGCTTTCTGTTTTCGGGTCATAATTACGACCGGCTTCAAGTAATAAGACTTTGTGGCCAAGTTTGGTCAGCGTGTAAGCAGCCATGGCACCGCCAGCACCAGAGCCAACTACTAATACCTTATGTTTAAAATCAGACATCTTATAGCTCCTTAATTTTTATATTTTTAAACCACACTTTGTCACCGTGGTCTTGAAGCCCAATATGACCTTGCGATGCTGTTGCAAAGTTTTTCCAGGTTGCAAACTTACTGCCTTTAACAAGGGTATTCCAGGTTGTACTACCAATCACAATGCTGGTGGTGCTGATACCGTTTTGCCAAACTTGTAAGTGGTTGTCTTGCATCTTAATGCGTACATGGTTCCAGCTATTTGCAGGTTTGTGTGCCGCAGTTGGCGCTGCAAATAAATCGTAAATTGAACCCGCTAAGTGCGAATCAATTTCAGTATCTGGGTGTTCTTCGTTATCGATAATTTGAATTTCAGGAGCATGTGAGTAAATCATCTGCCCAGTTTCATCAGCCAGTACGAAAATACCACTATTACCCTTGGTAGAGATTTTCCAATCAATCAGTAATTCAAAATTTTGGTACTGCTTTTTGGTAAGCACATCACCGCCACCTTTGGTTAATGTCATCGCGCCATCTTCAACAACCCACGCAGGATTTAAAGATTCGCTTTTAAAATTGCGCCACTGCGACATATCTTTGCCATCAAACAATAACTGCCAGCCAGCTTGCTTTTCTTGTTGTGTAAGCTGATTGTCAGCCGCATTAGCGAGTGCACAGCTACTAACGGTAAGCATTAAAGTCAGTGCTTTAAGAGATTTAAACATAGTGTTCCTCGACGATTTACTTGCTTAAGACGCACATTTTTCGGTGCGTTTGTTGTTATTAACTACTAAATGCAACCCAATGAATGCGACGATTAAAATAATTGGGAAGATCAGTAGGTTTTGTAATACAGCCTGTCCGGCTAAAATTTCAATTTGTTCAGCACTTGCACCACTTGCCTCTGCCGATGAGCGGGCAGTGTCTATCCAACTACCAATTACTGGGTTCCAGATGCTCATAGCAAACATGCCTGCACCGCCCATTAACGACATACCCAATGCGCCAGATTTGGGAATGTATTCAGCAACGCAGCCAAGCATGGTTGGCCAAAAGTAGGTAACGCCAAGTGCAAATAGCATCGCTGCCAGATAAATCATGCTGCCCTCGGCTTGACTCATCATAAAGATCCCTAAGCTTGCACAAATGGCAGAACCAAGTAACACACCAGTAGGATTAAGCTTATGAACAATTGGACCCGCAAAGAAGCGACCAACTGCCATTAAGCCGGTGATTAAAGCTAATACCACCATAGGAGAAGCCCCAGAAGAACCTAAAATTCGCTCAATCCATTGTTGCGTTCCAAACTCAGTGGTTGCAGTGAACGTCATACAGGCAATTAAAAAGATGTATAACGGCGTGAATAAGTGGCGAATATTGCTGGTGGTCGAGTGAGCACGGGTATCAAAGCTAGGAAACTGAGCTTTAATTAGCATCGCGCCATAAATAACGGTTGGAACTAAAATTAATGCTACTTGCCACTGCCAATTTAGGCCCGCTCCCGACATAAAGTTAGAAGCAAGTGCGCCAATCACAATGCCACCTGGGAACCAAACATGAAAACGGTTTAGCATGGTAGTGGTATTTTTAGGATACATTTCTGCAATCAGCGGATTACAGCCCGCTTCAACAGAACCGTTAGCAAAACCAATCAAAAAGGTAGAAACTAACAAGCCCCAAAAGCCATCGGCAGTTATAGTCAAAACCAGACCAAGTAAATGACAGATAAACGCTAAAGCGACTAATTTCTTAGCGCCAATGGCATTATAAATAATACCGCCGACCATAGTCGCAACCGGAAAGCCCAAAAATGCCATGGCATTCACCCAACCAAGTTCGGTGTCTGTTAAACCAAATTCACTGCCAAGTTGACCTAAAATACCAGCACGGATGGCAAAGGTCATAGAGGTCACAATCAGTGCTATACAGCAAAGCCGAAAGACTATGCGGTTATAATTATTGTTGTCCATATTGTGTGTCCTGTGTGTTCTATTGTTGTCGGTTTTATAAACCTAAAATTCGATTATTACGCTCGGTGTTTGTTGCGCCACTGGCAAAATCGTCAAAGGCTTTGTCTGTTGGGTTTATTAAGTGAGCTTTAATAAACTCAGCACCTTCTCTTGCTCCATCTTCAGGGTGCTTTAAGCAGCACTCCCATTCAAGTACAGCCCAACCATCAAACCCATATTGAGTTAACTTGCTAAAGATTTGCTTAAAATCTACTTGGCCATCTCCTAAAGAACGAAAACGACCCGGTCGGTCCTGCCAGTTTTGAAAACCGCCATATACCCCAGAGCGGCCATTCGCAATAAACTCGGCATCTTTGACATGAAACGCTTTAATGCGCGAATGATAGATATCGATAAACGCTAAATAGTCGAGCTGTTGCAATACGAAGTGGCTCGGATCATAAAGAATATTAACGCGCGGATGATTATCAGTAGCCGCTAAAAAGCGCTCAAATGTCACGCCATCATGTAAGTCTTCACCCGGATGTAATTCATAACAGACATCGACACCATGCTCGTCAAAGCAATCTAAAATAGGTAACCAACGCTTAGCAAGCTCATTAAAACCTTGCTCAACGAGTCCTTGTGGGCGTTGTGGCCACGGGTAAAAGGTATGCCATAAAAAAGAACCCGAAAAAGTCGCATGAGTTGTTAACCCCAGGTTCTTACTGGCTTTAGCAGCTAGCATCAGTTGCTCTGTTGCCCATTCTGTACGTGCTGCAGGGTTACCTTTTACATGCTCTGCGGCAAAGTTATCGAACATTTCATCGTACGCAGGGTGTACAGCAATTAACTGACCTTGCAAATGGGTTGATAACTCTGAAATTGTAAGTCCATACTCTGTGGCAATACCAGTGACTTCATCGCAGTATTGCTGACTTTGGGCGGCTTTTTCTAAATCGAAAATTTCAGGGTTAGAGGTAGGTACTTGAATCGCTTTGTAACCTAAACCGCTTGCCCACTTACATAAGCCACGAAGGCTGTTAAAGGGGGCTTCTTTAGAAATAAACTGCGCCAAAAAAATTGCTGGCCCTTTGATTTTATTCATTCTTTATTATCCAATCTGTAATTTGTGCCACTTAATGTCTTGCTTTGATGAAGCAACTACGTGCTCAATAAATGCCATACCACGTATAGCTTCATTGATGCCAGGCACATCAAATGCTGAGTTTGTTGCATGGTCGCCTTGTTTAAATGCGTGAATTTGTGCTGCAAAATTGCTGTAGATATTAGCAAATGCTTCTAGGTAGCCTTCAGGGTGACCTGCAGGGGCTCGCAGTGCGTTTTGTGTGTCAGGGTGTAATTCACCCACACCCGCTCGCAGTAAAATAGAGGGTTGGTTGTGACCACGCAGCCATAAACTATTAGGCTCAAGCTGTGACCATTCAAGGCTTGCCTTGTCGCCGTAAATACGTAGCCGTAAGTTGTTTTCATCGCCAATAGCGATTTGGCTTGCTAGTAAAACGCCTTTACAACCATTATTGAATCTAAGTAGCACGGTGCCATCATCATCGAGAACTCGACCATCAACGACATGATCTAAATCAGCACAAAGCTCTGTAATTTCAAGGTCAGATACATATTCGGCTAAGTTAGCTGCATGCACGCCAATATCGCCCATACAGCAGCTAATTCCTGACTTACTGGTATCTAAGCGCCAACTTGCTTGTTTTGATGCTTCGTCTTCACTATGAGATAACCAGCCTTGGGTGTACTCAACAATCACCTTGCGAATCGTGCCAAGCTCACCGGATTTAACGCGATGTTTGGCTTCTTTTACCATAGGGTAACCCGTGTAAGTGTGGGTTAAACCGTACAAAACGTGCTGCTTTGCAATGATGGCTTGTAATTGCTCTGCTTCTGCAAGTGTTAGCGTTGCCGGTTTGTCTGATAACACATGAAAACCATGTTCAAGTGCCATTTTGGCGACGGGAAAATGTAAATGGTTGGGTGTTACAATAGCTACAAAGTCGATACGCTCATCAGCGGGTAATTTTGCTTCTTCGGTAAATAAGCTTTGGTAACTGTCGTAGCAACGACTGTTATCTAGCCCTAGTAACTCGCCAGTTGCTTTACACTTATTAGCATCTGAACTAAATGCGCCTGCAACAAGCTCTATCATCCCGTCTAATCGTGCTGCAATACGATGAATAGCGCCAATGAAAGCACCTTCGCCACCGCCAACCATCGCCATGCGGATCTTAGCTTTGCTCATCTTAAGCGCTCCTAATTTAAATAGCGTTAGCTACTGTTAATCTCATGTTATTGATAATAGGAAAGCTTGAGCAATAAGTGATAATAAAAATTCGGTTGACAATGCAACAAAATCGGCGTTTAAAATATATAGCATTATTCGGGAAAGAGACAAAATTGAGCGATGGATATACAAGAAATAATAAAAAAAGCTGGTGTAAATCAGTTGATTGCTGCATTTGACTTATTGCCAGATATTCTCTTTTGGGTAAAAGACACTGATAGTAGAATCTTGCATTGTAATCAACATTTTATTGAGCATCAGGGTTATAAAACACTTGAGCAAATATTGTTAAAAACAGACTTTGACTTTTCCCCAAAACACTTGGCGTTTCAATACGTCAATGATGATAAGCGAGTGATGGAAGGCTTCATAGTGACTGACCGTTTAGAACTTAATCAAACCCAACAAGGTGAGCTTGGTTGGTTTTCAACATCAAAGCATGCTTTAAAAGATCACGATGACAATGTGATTGGCACCTACGGGGTGACTCGGCACTTACAAAAAACCTCAAAAGCGCTTTCTCATGTTCGTGCGATTGAAGAGCCAGTAAAATTTATTCGCGAGCACTATCATCGTCAGATTAGTATTGATGAATTGGCAGAGCTTGCACATTTGTCAGTAAGTGCCTTAGAACGTCGCTTTAAAAAGCATTTGGCAAAAACTCCTAATCAGTTTATCAACGAAGTCCGTCTCGAAAATGCCCGCAAGCTACTGATTGAAACACAGCTACCCATTTCACAAGTTGCTTATCAATGCGGATTTTCCGAACCAAGTTACTTCAGCAAACAATTTCGGCGTTTGTTTGGTGAAATTCCATCACAAATGCGCTCACAACTCGGTGATTAAATTGCCGCTCTCGCCATTAAAATAGCCCCTTGCTCAGCACTGGCAAGGGCAGGGGTTAAACGCGCTTTACTAGCATAAGTTAAGTAAGGGGTAATGGCACTGGCAATACCGCCCATCAAGGTAATTTTTTTAATGCCTTGCTTTTCAAAGTATGAGATATAGCGGGCTATGTATGCACAAGCTTCATTGATTAATTGCTTACAAAAAGCGTCGTCAGAATGGCTAAAAACGAGGGGCGCAAATTTAGCGAGCTCAGCAGGGCGCGCCGATATTAAAAGCTGACTTAACGCTTGGCTGGAGTGGCAGTTAAGCTGGGTGAGTAGGGTATCTATGGCCGTTGAACTTTTCGCAACACCATCAAGTACTTCAAATGCTTTACGGCAAAGTTGTAAGCCTAACCAACCACCACTGGCACCATCGCTCAGTAATAAACCATATCCACCCAATTCGTTAAATTGGTTTTGCTGCTGGTAGCCTGCACAAAAGCCCGTACCAAGAATAATCACCGCGCCATCATGGTGTTGGTGTGCGCCTTTACACGCAATCAGCATATCTGTTGACAGGGTAAAGTTGGCAAATGGATGTTGCCACATGAGCATAGATTGATAGGCAGATTCGATATTGGCACCAGCAAGCCCGGCATGCACATAGGTATTTTTCAGCTCGCTTAAGGCAAGCCCAGCATCATGAAAAGCAAGTTCTGTAGCATGGAGTATTGAACTTTGACTTTGTTTATAGCTGGTAGCCACGTTTGCTGAGCCACTGATAGCTTCGCTAAGTAGGGTGCCATTTTCGTTTTCTAAACGCACCTTACATTTACTGCCACCGCCATCAATACCTAAAAAATAAATTGCTTTGCTTGCCATGCTTAATCCTTTGAAAGTAGCTTATTGATAGCCTCAGCGCTAATTGCACCTTGTGCGTTATGCACGCAAGAGTGTACATGTACAGATGCATTTGCTGAATGGTTTCTTATTAATTGCCAAAAAGCTTCCGCGTTTTCTAGGGTAACGCCACCACCCATAACAATTTCTATTTGATTAGCGCTGTGTGCTAAGTATGTGTTGAGCTGATTTAGACCATCAACAGCACTTTGGCCGCTTTGCCACGGCGTGCCTGCTGTTAATATGCGGTCAACTCCTAAGCTAATTAGTTTTTCAAGTGCGCATAACGGATTTGTCAGGCTATCGAATGCACGATGAAAGGTAACCATAAGCCCATAATGTTTTGCAGTGGCGAGTAAAGAACGAGTTACCTCTATATCAAGTTTTCCTTGTTTGACTGCACCAAATACTACCCCATGTGCGCCTACATTAGCTGCGAGTTTTATCTGTTTTTCCATTAATTTATGACACTCAGTACTTACAGTAAAATTGCCAGCTTCTGGTCGTATCATTACTAATAGCTCGGTATTTCTGGTCAGGCTTTTCAATGCGCATTCAATTGCAGAAATACCGGGTGTTAAGCCTCCTAGGTGCAAATTACTGCATAACTCAAATCGTTTTACGCCTAAGTTGCTAGACGTAAAAACGTTGTTCGCAAGTTGCTTTAAGTCGCCTTCGTTTAGGCAGACTTCGAGAATTTTACCATTGCTCATCGTCGTTCTTTTACCATATCTATTACACCTAGTTTCTAGTCACTTATTTAACTTGAATTATCAGAAAGTGCCTTTCGGGTTTTAATTTATATTTATCAATGAATTATATGTTTGTGTGTGTTTTTTAGAATTTAGGCTTAAATACAAAAAACATAAGGTTAACTATAAAGTAGAAAAGATAAAAATGAATATAAAATATTCCACACGCCGATTTTGTCATATCTCTCACCGAATTTTTATTATCACTTTTTGACCACTCACCCTATTCTGAATTGGAGTTTAACAAGCTATTAACTACCGATAATACGTTTTAAAACCGATAACAATAAATCGTTTTTGTGGAGGTTATACCAATTCGCTTAATTAAATGGTCTATTTTGAGGCAAGAAAACCTTGTTGATAACAAAGCAGAAATTTCGTTATTTAGCTGTTCTAAATCAGAAATTTTTAACGCAGTTAGCGACAGGTTTAATCCCTCTAAATGACTAATTATTATTGCGGGTTGGTATTAAAGCCTCATAAACAAAAACAGAACACACAACTGGAGATAGGCATGGGCAAGCAAACTGTAATAAAAACAAAAGGGCAGGGACGGCATTTCAAACGTAATGCAATTTTAATTTCGCTATTGGCTGCTATTAATACAAGTTACGCAGCAGAGCAAGCAAATGACGATGTAGAAGTGATTGAAGTACGAGGAATTCGTTCTTCAACAGCAGAAAACTTAGCAATAAAACGACTATCAGCTGCCACTGTTGATGCAATCACTGCTGAGGATATAGGTAAGTTCCCTGATAAAAATGTCGCTGATTCATTGCAACGTGTATCAGGTGTTCTAATTGACCGCGATGGTGGCGAAGGTAGCCGTGTAAGTATTCGTGGTACTTCACCAGATTGGACTCTAACCCAATTAAACGGTAACTATATTGCTTCATCAGGTTCAGGTACTCCTACCCGTAGTTTTAATTACACGTTATTGCCTTCAAGCATGATCAAAAGTGTAGAAGTGTATAAAAGTGCTGAAGCACGCATAGATGAGGGCGGTATTGGTGGTACGGTTATTTTACATACCCGTAAACCACTAGAGATGGAAGCAAACTCAGGTGCGTTAAGTGCTGAAGTAACTTACGATGATGTGTCTGAAGATACTAAACCGCAAGTCAATGTGCTTTATTCATGGAAAAATGACGACGAAAACTTTGGCGTACTTGCCGGCTTTACTCGTCAAGATCGCACCGTAACAACCATCACTAACAACGCGTCACACTGGCGTTTTCACTCAGATACAGTTGAAGGGGCAGAGCGCCCTGCGCTTGTCGACCAAGCAACTGGCGAAGTGTACAACAATGTATGGGCACCGCGGGCTATGAGTGTAAATAACTCAAACCAAGACCGTACCCGTGATGGTTATCAAGTGGCCGTTCAATGGGCCCCAAGTGACAGACTTGACTTAAACTTTAATTATTTTGGTGCCAAGCTAGGTTATGACCAAACAGGACAAAGCATTACCTTTGCTGAGTGGAATGATAATCATAACCCGTATTACGGTATTGTACTTGATGGCGATACCGTAGTTGCTTACGGTAACGGTGATAATGGTTTACTGAATGACAATAACTGGGGTGATGCTGATGTAAACGGCGGTGTGCCTGTGCGTCGCGGTTTGTTGTCTCCTCAACTTACCGGGCGTGAGCGTTTTGGTGAGTCAAAATCAAACACCTACGATTTTGAAGGCACTTATTATGGCGATACTTACAGCGTTACAGTAAAGCTGGGGCATACCGAAGCAGAGGGTGGTACCTCAAAAGAAACCTACGCTAATATTGATGCGCGGTTAGGCTCAGTAAATAGCTGGTTATGGTCAATTGAAAATGGTAAACCAAGCTATGAAGTATCGACCGATTTAGCCACTGATAAAGAAGCGTACCAATATTACGATTGGTTTGACTCTTACTCATCTGAAAATGAAGACTCTGAAGATTACATTCAAACAGATGTAAAATTTGACCTTGATGGTAGCTTTTTCACCCGTTTATATGTGGGGGGTAAATACCGCGATCACGAAATTAAAGGTATTCGTAACGACTTTCGTTGGGATGACGGCATAGCTGATAACGGTGGTTACCGAGGTTATTTACCTGGTACTGAGTGGTTCCATAATCCAGATTTTCATCCGGATGCACCAACATTGGTGAGCGACCACGTGGTTGATAACAGCGCCGGTGATACAGGTGCATTTAACTTTTTAGCATTCGATTTTGGAGCGCTTGATAACTACTTAAAAGAAAACTTTAGCCAAACAGTTGTACCTACGCTTTCGGGTACTTATGCCCTTGAAGAGAAAATTTGGTCTGTGTACACACAAGCTGATTTTGAATGGCAAGATTTTCGCGGTAATGTCGGCGTGCGCTATGTCAATACAGAGCTTAGCACTTTGACTTACGATGATGTCATTGGTCAAGACGATGACGATACCGACCCGAATGAGCGCAGTAGCGATGGCAGTGAAGTACTACCAAGCTTTAACCTTGCATGGGATGCAACCGAAGACCTTGTTGTTCGTTTTGCCGCAGCACGCACCATGGCAAGAGTGAGCTATTCAGACTTAAGCCAGGCCGAGTCATATGGTCCTCCAGTTAACATTAACTCACCTGATTCATGGACAGGCCGTGGTAATGGTACCTCAGTAAATACAGGGCTTGAGCCTATGTTATCTGACCAATTCGATTTAGGTATTGAATGGTATTACGGCGATGGTTCAGCACTTGGCGCGACGTTATTCTCTAAAGATATTTCTAACTTACCAATTTCGACAGTAGAAATAGTAGAGCGTGAACACGATTGTTGTAATGGCCCAATCGAAGTCGAAATGAACACCAAAGTCGGTGGCGGTGATGCAAAATCAGAAGGTTTGGAGCTGTTCTTTCAGCATTCGTTTGATAATGGTTTTGGTATTTTAACTAACTATACCTACACAGATACCAGCACCAGCGAAGTATCTACTGACGGGCAAAAAACAGAAGCCGAAATTCCAGGCACGGCTAAGCACCAATATAATGTGTCGGTGTATTTTGAAAATGACGACTTTAGTGTTCGTGCGTCGTATAACTGGAAAGATGACCGTGCTAACGGTATTCACCAAGGCTATAACTTATATACCAAAGACTATGGTCAGCTTGATGTGAATGCCTCGTACAACTTAACAGAGGATCTTTCGTTTACCGCATCAGTTGTGAACCTAACAGAAGAAGTTGAAGAAGGTTACTGGAAACAAAGCAATCGCTTTACTTATAACCAATATTCGGGCCGCCGTTTTTACTTAGGCGCAAATTATAATTTCTAACCGAAGACATGTTGTTTGTTGCAACCTAAAAAGGTACTTTTATTAAAGTACCTTTTTCTTTTTTAAGACAATAATGATTAAGTTTGTAAAAACAACTGAGCAAGACAAAGCCTATTTACTCGACCTAAGATTAAATACCATGGTTGAGCACTTAGAAAATCAGGGGTTATTTTTATCACTTGAGCAGCATCAAGCAAGAGTGGCTGAGCACTTTGAGCATAGTCATTTAGTGTTAAATGATGGGCAATGTGTAGGCGCTGCCAAGTTCATCGTTAGTGATCAAGCAATTAGTTTATTACAGCTACAAATTGCACCTAAAGAGCAAGGCAAAGGGTTAGGCACTAAGGTGTTAGATGCACTAAAAGCGCAAACAGCAAAGATAAATTTAACGGTGTTAAAAGCTAATCCAGCGTATGGATTATATCAACGGGCAGGGTTTAAAACTCTAGGCGAAGACGACTATGAGTTTCACATGCAGTGGCAGAAATAAAAAAGGGCGCTGTTAAAAACTAAGCGCCCAATTTTGACTATTTCTTTTCTTCGTCAGGTAAAGTGACGTTTAGCTCAAGTACTGCTAAGTCATCTTCGTTTTGGTCAAACTGAACCTGAACTGCATCAGTGTTTACATTCACGTATTTACGAATAACATCTAGGATGTCTTGTTTTAGCTGTGGTAAATAATCAGGTGTACCACGCTGTGAACGTTCGTGTGCGACAATGATCTGCAATCGCTCTTTTGCTAATGACGCACTGCTTTTCTTTTCTGAGCGGAAGTAGTCAAGTAAAGACACATTAACCTCCAAAAATCCGTTTAAATAAGCCTTTCTTCTCAACGTCTAAGAAACGAAAATCAACAGTTTCGCCTAATAAACGATTGATTGCATCTGTATACGCTTGGCCAGCATCAGATTCAGCATCTAGAATAACCGGTTGACCAGAGTTCGATGCACTAAGAACAGCTTGTGATTCAGGAATAACGCCCAGTAGTTTAATCGCTAAGATTTCTTGTACGTCTTCTACCGAAAGCATTTCACCTTTTTCAACACGCTCAGGATTATAGCGTGTTAATAGTAGATGTTCTTTTACGCTTTCAAGACCTTCTTCAGCACGTTTTGATTTGCTGTGTAAAATGCCAAGAATACGGTCAGAGTCACGTACTGATGATACTTCTGGGTTCGTTGTTACAATCGCTTCATCAGCGAAGTACATTGCCATCATTGCACCGGCTTCAATACCCGCTGGTGAGTCACACACAATGTAATCAAAATCTTTTTTCAGCTCGTTAAGTACGCGCTCAACACCATCACGGGTTAGTGCGTCTTTATCACGGGTTTGTGAGGCAGGTAAAATATGTAGCTTATCAACGCGCTTATCTTTAATAAGTGCTTGATTTAGGTTTGCTTCGCCATTGATTACGTTTACGAAATCATAAACAACACGGCGTTCACAACCCATGATAAGGTCAAGATTACGTAGACCAATATCAAAGTCGATAATAACGGTTTTAAAGCCTTTAAGCGCTAAACCTGTGCCAATCGCAGCACTTGATGTGGTTTTACCAACACCACCTTTACCAGAAGTAACGACAATCACTTTTGCCATGAGATTTATCCTTTAACCAAAGCTGAAATTTCTAATGAATCATTTTTTTGTTGGATTTGTACTGCGCTGCCCCAGTGTTCACCTTGTAGAGAGTCGCTGATCCAATAACTACCATTAATCGAAACAAGTTCTGCTTCTAATTTTTGGCAAAATATATTTGCTTCGTTGTAACCTTTTGCCCCTGCAATTGCACGGCCGCGAAGGGTGCCATAAATGTGCACGTTACCGTCGCTTATCACTTCGGCGCCATGACTTACAGCACCAATCACGATTAAATCGCGGTCTTTTGCATACACTTGCTGGCCCGAACGAACAGTGCCATGAATAACTTGCGCAGGCAGGTGAACGGTTTTTTCAACGATAGATGTATTTGTTTGTTGTTTAGCGGTTGCAGCCTTAACGTCTTGTGAATAATTTAACACCGACAAGCCTGCAGCTTTTGCGCTTTCGTTTTGCTCTTGAGAGCCATTACAAACCCCAACAGGGTTTAGCGAAAGGCCGCTTAACATTGATTTTAAGAAAGAGAAATCAAGCGCTTCATCTTGTACGTCGCTTAAGTTGATTACGATAGGCGCACCGGCAAAGAACTTAGGTGCTTGGGCGATTTTCTCATCTAACTGCTTACTTAAGAGGGCCGTATCTGCTGAAAATAAATGTAAAACAGATAACGTAAAAAGGTTCCCTTTTAATTCAAAAATTTGTTCCGACATACACGCTCAATTGAATTGTCTGGATTAGCATAATTTAAGTATAAACACAGGCTGAACAAGGCATATACAGTAAAAATCTAATCTATTTTTTCTAACTTATTATTTGACTCATGTTATAGTGTGCGCCTTCGTTAAGCAAGATATTATAGGGCCATAATGCTAACTGCGGTGTATAAAAGTATTAAAAAAGCGGATACATACCTTTTTGTAGAAAAAAGAGATGATTTCTCACGCGTACCTGAACCTTTACTAGAAACGTTTGGTCAACCTAAGTACGTGATGATGATTAATCTAGCAAGCCGTGAAAAGTTAGGTGTGGCAGACTTAGGCGCGGTTAAGCAAGCGTTAATTGATCAAGGGTTCTACTTGCAATTACCTCCGCCAGAAGAAAATCTGTTAACCCAATTTAAAAAAGACAAGGGAGTTGAGAGTGATTAAAAAACTTGCCGTCATTTTACTCAGTGCTTCACTAAGTACTTCAGTATTGGCAGAACAAAAGACACAAGCTGATTTTGACGTTTACGTTGCAGCATTAAAAAAAGAAGCAATTGAAAAAGGCTATGATGAAGCCTTAGTTGATCAAGCACTTGCAACAGCTAAATTCAAAAAGAAAGTTATTTCAGCAGATAAAAATCAGCCAGAAGTAAAAGAAACCCTCGAAACTTATTTACCAAAACGTGTGCCGCAATGGAAAATTGACCGCGCGCGTAAATTATACAAAGAAAACCAAGACGTTCTTGAAAAAGTAGCCAAAGAATACGGTGTTCAAGCGCGTTTTATTGTTGCACTTTGGGGCCTAGAAAGTAACTTTGGTAAAATCCAAGGTGGTCACAGTGTGATTGCATCATTGGTGACACTTGCGTTTGATGGTCGCCGCGAAGCCATGTATAAAAACCAACTTTGGGCAGCACTTGATATCTTAAAAGAGGGTCACATTACCCTTGATAAATTCAAAGGCTCTTGGGCTGGTGCAATGGGGCAAACGCAGTTTATGCCAACCTCATTTAACGCCTATGCTGTTGATTACAATGGTGATGGCCGCAAAGATATTTGGACCACAGAAGAAGATGCATTTGCTTCAATCGCAAATTACTTAAAGCAAGCTGGTTGGAACGATGATTTAACCTGGGGTCGCCAAGTTAAATTACCTGAAGGGTTTGATAACTCATATATTCTTAAACGTGGCACGAAAACACGCAGCCAATGGTTAGAGTATTGGAAAGATTCAGAGCGCAGCCTTGCAGATTGGCAAGCCATCGGTGTTCGTAAAATGGATGGCAGTGACTTACCAAACGTTGATGTTACCGCCGCAATGGTAATGCCAGATGACGTAAACGGCCGTATGTATCTAGCCTACGATAACTACAAAGCACTTATGCACTGGAATCGCTCGTATTACTTCGCAACCAGTGTCGGTTACTTATCAGATCGCATCGGTTACCCAGCGATTAAGTAATTGATTAATAAAAGTTAGCAAGTACCAAGGGTAAAGCAATAAGTTTTACCCGAGCAACTTGCTAACTTATTCGGCGTTAAAACGCCTCCTACAAACTCGCTAACTTTCCACTCGGTACAATTTTAAACCTTTACCTTGAGTGCTTGTTGCAGTGCATCAACGTCTTTACAGCCAAGGTATATGTTTTTTCCGTCAGTTAAAGTTATTTTAACGGCTTTTCCAACAGACGCGTTATATAACCAGCCATCACTTAGCATACGTATACCAATTCCTTGATACCATTTTGTTTGGTATTCAGAAGTGTCGGCAATCTGAGATAATTCAACCTGTTTGCTAATGATCCCAAACCCAAAATACCAACGAAGTTTTTGTTCATCGATTACTATTGTCAGTGAAAAAAACAACACAACAATAAGCAGGTTTATCGATATTATAATCAGTTTGAGGTTAGCCAGTTCAGGAGAGAAAATTATAAAGGCACTAATCACTAATAAAATAATAATTAACGTGTAATTAATTTCCGTTTGTTTATACATAGCCTAATATCCTTGTATGTCAGAACGTAAATAGACGCTTAATTATTAGTATAGCAAATGGAAACAAAGTTACGATTATCTCCTACAAACGCCTTAAGCAAGACCTACAAGAGTGCGCGCGAAACAAGTTTCACGCCTACAAGGTCAAACTCGCTAACTTATTCCCCTTTCCCCGGCTTTTTCAAAATCTTATCTTTAAAATCAAGTACCTTACCAATGCCAGAACCTAGTTTCATTAGGCTTTGCAGTTGCTCAGGGCTTAAGCGTTGTAGCTCTGCTGACCACTTGGTTACGGTTTCGAGTAGGTCGTGAATTTCTTGCATTTGTTGCTGAGCAAAGCGCTCATCATCTGTGTGGGCTTCTTCTAAAATGTTATCGCGAAGCAGGCTTAGGGTTGGGTCTATCTCGCGTTTTTTACGCTCTTCGAATACGCGGTTGGCCATATCCCAAATGCTGCCAGCAGGGCCGTAGTATTCTTTACGGTCACCCGGAATATGGTGCACTTTAATTAAGCGCCAAGACTGTAGCTCTTTAATGCCCATACTTACGTTTCCGCGCGAGATACTTAAGGTATCGGCAATTTCATTTGCCGTCATTGGTTCTTTAGTAATGGTTAATAATCCACACATTTGACCAATGGTGCGGTTAAAGCCCCAACGGCTACCCATTTCACCGCAGTGCATAACAAAAGCTAAGTTTTTTTCAGATAGGCTCATAATTTTTAGTATTCAAAAATTTCAGAAATTAAATGCTAGCACGCTCGGGGTATAACTAAAAGAAATAGCCACTATGCAATCTTCTGCTACTAAAGTGTAGATATGCCATATTTAAAATTTAAGTTATTGAATTTAAATAATAGTTTAATTAAATGCCACAGTGATTAGCTATTTGATGTGGATCAATAATAGTGACAGTTAATAAGTTTATCGTATAGGCTGAAATCCAATAATACCATGGAGGAACGTTATGAAAGCTGCAGTAAATAAAGAGTACAAGGGTAAATTAACAATCGAAGATATCCCATGCCCAGAGGTGGGAATTAACGATGTGCTAGTTAAAATTGCCGCGTGTGGAGTGTGCCACACAGATTTACATGCTTGTCATGGAGATTGGCCAGTTAAACCGAAAATGCCATTAGTGCCGGGCCATGAAGGGGTAGGTACTATCGAAAAAGTAGGTGCAAACATTAAACACTTATCAGTAGGCGACCGTGTCGGTGTTCCTTGGTTATATAGCGCCTGCGGGCATTGTGAGTTTTGTTTAGAAGGCAAAGAAACCTTATGCCTTGAGCAGCACAACACAGGTTATTCAGTCGATGGTGGTTACGCCGAATACTGTGTTGCCCATGGTGATTATGTGATTAAAATTCCTGAAGGATTAGGCTTTGCAGAAGCCGCACCTCTATTTTGCGCGGGGGTTACAACCTATAAGGCGCTTAAAGTTACCGATGCAAAAGCGGGTGACTGGGTGGCAATTGTTGGTGTTGGCGGCCTTGGTCATTTGGCGGTGCAATACGCAAAAGCAATGGGCTTTAATGTAATTGCCGTTGATACCGGCGAGAGCAAGTTGGCACTAGCCAAAGAGCTTGGCGCAGACATCACCATAGATTTTATGAAGCAAGTACCTTCAGAAACCATTTTTGAGCAAGTGGGCGGGGCACATGGTGTTGTGTGTACGGCTGTTTCAAAACCCGGTTTTGAGCAAGCTTATAAAAGCGTGCGCCGTGGCGGTAAGTGCGTACTTGTAGGTTTACCACCAGAAGATATGCCATTGCCAATTTTCGACACCGTGTTAAATGGTGTGTCTGTTGTTGGCTCAATTGTTGGTACGCGTAAAGACTTACAAGAATGCCTCGACTTTGCTGCTAAAGGTAAAGTTAAAGCCATTATTGAAGAAAAACGACTCGAAGATATCAATGATATTTTTGACGACATGCTAAAAGGTGATATCACAGGCCGAATCGTAATGACGCTTTAAACTTAAGTCAGTTAATGCTGTCAGGTTTGGTTGAGCGGCTCAATTGAGTCTGACAGTTTTTCATATGCTAAAAAGTAAGTAACTGTAACTTGTTTTTGTCGGATAGACGACACCTGTTACCAAGTGTCGCCCTCCTAAGAACCGTACGTGCAACTTTCACTGCATACGGCTCAAGCCTTCACGAAGGCACCTAATTGGTACCCAGCAACTTATAAAGCAGCGAGATTAGGCTCATTCCAAGAGTTGCGGCATTGCCTCTTTGCTTTTCTCTTTGCCAAGTATTCTTGGTATAAAGGATCAAAAGGCGTAGCTTCACTCCTGATTTTCACATGTCTCTCTATTGGCACCTTAGCTATTTGAAATAGATTAAACTGACAATCCATGTTCATGTTCATGTTCATGTTCATGCTCTTCTGCCAACCGTGAAATTGCCATTGGCCTCGACGGTTGATAAAGTACTTCATGGCGATCCAAGTTTTTGATTTTGTTGGATGACGCCTTTTAGCCCAATGCCATAACGCTAGAAATAGTTTGTGGCTCACATATCCGAATACTTGTTTGGCAACGCAATGGCGATAGTAATTCGACCAACCCCTGAGTTTCGGATTTATCAACTTGATTAGATCGTTAACGGGGGTAGTTGCGTGCTTTTTAATGAGTTCGCGCAAGTTACTCAGAAATATTAACGTGTTAGATTTGCTCGGTTTAATGAGCAGTTTTCCTTTGTACTTCCTATGGTTAAAGCCTAGGAAGTCAAAACCACGGCTAATGTGGGTAATGTGCGTTTTCTCTTCGGAGAGCGTTAAGCCTCTATGTGCTAAGAAGTCAGCAATCAACGGTTTGATATCGTTCTCCAGCACGTCCTTTGAAGTGCATGTGACTACGAAATCATCGGCGTATCCTATAAAGTTGGCTCTCGCCCCATTTTTAAGTGCGGTGGACTTAATGCGTTGCTCAAGACCTGCAAGAGTCATCAGCATCAAGGTTGGAGATATGATCCCGCCTTGTGGTGTTCCCTCGTCAGTGCGATAGAACAGCCCTTTGTCCATAAAACCAGACTTTAACCATTGTTCCAACATTCGTTTATCTACAGCTATATTATTCATAAGCCATTGATGCCCAATCTTGTCGAAACAGGCTTTGATATCTCCCTCAAGAACCCATTGCGCGGATTGCTTTTTACTCAAACAGAGAAAACACTGAGCAATAGCATCAGCAGTGCTTCTATTGCGCCGAAATCCGTAGCTATTTGGGTCAGCAAGTGTTTCTGACACAGGCTCTAGTGCAAGAAGGTGAAGCGCTTGTAGCGCTCTATCGACCATGCACGGGATACCCAAAGGTCTGAGCTTGCCGTTTTTCTTAGGGATGTAGATACGCTTGAGCGGTTTGGCTTGATAAGCCTTTCTGCTCAATTGATTGACTGCTTTCATGCGGCGCGTATCCGTATTCCAGATGACGCCGTCTATTCCGGGCGTTTTACTGCCTTTGTTTTGTGATACTCGCTTAACAGCAAGAAGTTTTGCCGAATGCGAGTGAGTCAGTATCCACTGCAACGCTTTCGCTTTGCTGTGTTTACCTTCTCTTGTTGCTTTTGCAATACGCATCTGAAGCTTTAAAACGTGCGACTCAACAGTTTTCCAATTTATGGATTGCCATTGAGCACTGTCAGGGGAGGCACTAATCTCTTTTGAAATCATCATTTGCGTTTCTCCTTGAATAAAGTTCTTCAAATTCTCTTGCAACGGAAGACCAGTCGGAAGTCAGCTCACTTTCGTGCCAGACAGACGTCTGTATCTGCATCATTACAATCCAGCCTTTGCTTTCTCCAACATCCTCTACCTGCATCACTATCGGCTATATAAGCTTTCCCAAAGGGAGTGATACAGGCTTACCGTGTTCCGTATGTTGCGCAATGTCAGGTTAGATGCCCGCTATAGTGCGGAGAGTTCAGTGATCACGAAAGAGCATGGGGCAATCTCTTTCCGACTCTCGTGCCTTTTGGCTACAGCGTATTAACCACTTCCGCTGTTTCATCGTATAACGCACCTTACGCGGATTCACTTATGTTCATCATACTGACTGCCTAGCACTCACCCGATTTGTGGTTATCAGGAGGATCGTCCTCTCACGATTAAGATCCCGATTGGCGCATACCAACCTTCGTTACATTGTCAGAGCCGCTACTTTATTCAGGCTCCTAGGATCATCTGGTGATACAGATGGTTCACTCATTAAGCGGTGAACAGCGCTTCATACGACTTCACGTCGCACGCCCCAAAACGAGTTAACGTAAATGCTCTAAGGGCAGCTTTGAGCGAAAAGCAGACATTGACCGTTAATCGTTTCAACGACGGCAATTAGCCATACGTTGCATGTTTGCTCCCTTACTGGTTTTACGATATCCAAAACCGACATAACGACCATTAAGCAAATACCAAAGTAAAATAGGTATGTGCTCCAATCATATAGCCAAAGAGGATAAAGCGTTAATAGCACTGCTACAGGCCCTAGAATGCTGAAGACAGCTCTGGTATGGTTTTTATTTTTGTGCCAGTTGTATAAGTTTACCAATAGTTCCAAAGATGCAAAAATAGGTAAAAGCGTATTTACAGCTATTCCTTCGAAGTGAGAGAAGAAGCCTAGTCCTAATGCCGATGCAAGTGACCTTAATGCAGGGAGGCAGGCCGTGCCGCTAGCCAAACGCCACTAGAGCCTACTCTGTCTAATATTTTATTTATCATTTGAAAGTCTATTGGTTGATATTACCATCATTCTAAACTCCGTATACAAGTACGGAGTCAATCATTTTAATGAGTCAATTATGGGGCAATGTGTTGGATCTTCGTTTTGCATACAGGTATTTGTCATACCCACAATTACTTTCTCTAAACGTTGAAGGTCATTAATTTTGTCTCGAATGATTGCTAACTTTTGTCGGTTTAATAGCTCAACTTGAGCGCAGTTGCTGTCCATAGACATTAGCGATTTTATTTCTCTTAACGTAAAGCCGAGCGCTTTGGCTTTTGTGATAAACCTAAGTTGTCCTGCTATTGATTCGTCATATTGTCTATAACCAGATATTGGTTTTTCAGGTTGTGTAATCAGTCCTTCTCGTTCATAAAAACGAATGGTTTCTACATTTAAATTTAATGATTGTGCTAATTTGCCAATGGTTTTCATTATTGCCTTTGTGAATACTACTAATCTAAAGTTATATTTAGTTCAACTATCTAATGACTTGATAATGCCACAGACTTCAATTGTACCGTCAGACCCGCAAGAGCTTGCCATTAGTTTTAACTCTTTTTTGAGTGCATTCAATTCCTTCATTCGTTGATTAACTAAAGTTAGTTGCCGATCAATTAATGCATTTACACTAGAGCAACTCTCCTCTGGCTTGTTTTTTAATTCAATGAGTCGCTTAATATCATTAAGCGGAATATCTAAACTTCGACAATGCTTTACGAACTCTAGCTCTTTAAATGCCTTATTAGAATACAACCTGAAATTCCCTTCAGTGCGATCAGGATCTGACAGCAAGCCCTCCTTTTCATAATATCGGATGGTTTGTACTGAATACCCCGATGTTTTCGATAACTCACCAATTTTCATAAAATTTCCAAATAAACTTGACCCTATAGTCACTATAGGATTTATAGTTAGAGCATACAAGTTAATCGGAGATGAAAATGAGCGATTGTGGGTGTGAAGTTGAGCTAAAAGATAACCAGCAAAAAACGGTGCTTTATTGGCTTCTGGCTATCAATGCCTCGATGTTTGTTTTTGAAATTGGCTTTGGTTGGTTATCAGAATCAACGGCTTTAATTGCAGATTCGTTAGACATGCTAGCGGATGCAATCGTCTATGCAATTGCACTATACGCGGTGGGAAAGTCAATCCAACATAAGGCTAATGCTGCTTTAGTGAGTGGCTATTTCCAACTGGGGTTAGGCGTGCTAATTCTAATGGATATTGCTAGAAGGCTGTATGGTGAAAGTGAGCCTCACTCTTGGTTTATGATTGGCGTAGGCATGGTTGCTTTAGTTGCAAATGTGATTTGTCTCATCCTTATTCGAAAGCACAACAACGATGAAGTACATATGAGAGCTAGCTGGATATTTTCAGCGAATGATGTAATTGCAAATCTTGGTGTCGTTATCGCAGGCATACTCGTTATGGTGCTGAAACAGCGTTGGCCTGATATCGTCATTGGTAGCATCATTTCAATGTTAATTCTTCGAGGCGCTTACCGAATACTAAGCGATGCTAAACAAGAATTAGCTGTTGCTGAGAAAACACGTTAAACACCAAATGAAGATAAACAATCAACCTTTGGTTGTTCAAAGTAAGGAAACATCAATGAATAGCAAATATCTAGAAAAAACCAAGATAGTAAATTTTGAACACTCTACAATTCAATCATTAATTTCTGAGCGTAATTGGCAAGAACTCGATGACTTCAACAAAATTGGTGCAGCCTACCAATTTGTTAAAGATGAAATATTATTTGGTTACAATGAGAGTGATGATATTTCAGCAAGCAGTGTTTTAGCCGATGGTTACGGACAATGCAATACCAAGGGTAACTTGCTGATGGCTTTGTTACGAGGATTAGGTATTCAATGTCGTTTTCACGGCTTTACTATTGAGCAGCGATTACAAAAAGGAGCTATTCCAACTTATGTATTTTGGTTAGCACCTAAATATATCATTCATAGTTGGATTGAAGTTTATTTCAAGGATCGTTGGATAAACTTAGAAGGCTTTATATTAGATGAACAATATTTAAGTTCACTACAGCACAAATTTAGTCAAATAAAAAACGAATTTTGTGGTTATGGTGTTGCAACAAAGTGTTTCTCTTCGCCAGATACAGATTGGCGTGGTCAAGATACCTATATACAAAAAGAAGGTATTCATGATGATTTTGGTGTTTATAATTCCCCTGATGAGTTTTATCTCGAAAAAGGAACTAACTTATCAGGAATCAAACGTTGGATGTATCAACGAGTGATCCGTCACTTTATCAATTTTAACGTAGTCAATGTAAGAAATTTAAAAGTTCTTGAGGTGGAAAATGCACAATCATAGCCATAGCCATTCGCATGGAAAAGACGACCGTATAGGTTGGACATTTTTCCTTAATGTTTCATTTACTATTATCGAATTTATTGGTGGTTGGCTAACCAACAGTACCGCTATTATGGCTGATGCTGTACATGACCTGGGTGACAGTTTATCTATAGGATTCGCTTGGATACTGAGTCGTTTCTCGGATAAAGAAGCATCCGATAGATTTAGCTATGGCTATCGTCGTCTTACCCTGTTTGGCGCATTAATTAACAGTATTGTATTAGTTATTGGTTCTGTCTGGGTGCTATTTGAAGCAATACCAAGATTATCTAATCCTGAAATGCCAATGGCTGAAGGAATGTTGGGTCTTGCATTACTTGGGGTTGCTGTTAATGGGTATGCAGTATTTAAACTAAAAGCGGGTAAAACGCTGAACGAAAAAGTACTTACGTGGCATTTGCTTGAAGACGTACTTGGCTGGGTTGCAGTCCTAATTGTTTCTATCGTGCTGCTTTTTGTAGATCTACCAATATTAGATCCTTTGCTTTCTATAGGCTTTACACTGTTTATATTGTTTAACGTTTTGAAAAACCTGAAAACAACATTGGCACTATTTCTTCAAGCTACACCTGATGAAGAAGTGCAGAATAATATTGAAAAAGCGATAAAGGCTATACCTGAAATTAATGGGATTCATCATATGCACTTTTGGTCATTAGACGGGGAAAGTCACGTATTAACTGCTCACCTAGAGTTAGCCCATAACTTTGAGGTTGATAAATTAATTAGGCTAAAACAACAAGTGGCTAAGGAACTTTCTTCTTATAATTTATCTCATACAACCATTGAGTTTGAGTTTCCTCAAGAAACTTGCCGTGACGAGCATGAAAAACATGCGCATGGCTAGTTTAGAAAACCTTTTTTTGATATTATAATTTTTCATATTTAAGTAGGTGTTTATTTTGAAATTCAATGTTGCGTTAAAAATACTATTAGTCGTTTCGATTGTTTTGCAATCGTTAACTGCTGTTGTATCCGCAACACCTGAGAATCACCAAATAGATATAGAGCACCTTCAAATTCAACATGATCATGCAGATGATCGAAATGTCTCAAATGATAATGTAGGTGATGAGCAGCATAATGAAAAAGATTGTCATCACTGCGGACATTGCAGTGGCAGCCACTTATCTTGGATTTTAGTCAGTAATTCAAATACCACGGGCAAACTAAACATTATCAATAAAACGCCTTATCAAATTGATCAAACAAGTACCTTTCTTGAAGCGATACTTCGTCCGCCCATTTCTTAATTAGATTAATTTTTAATGACCTATTTATCCTTTAATAATGGATAAAGGTTTCGTGTTTATTAATTTTAAAATTAAGAATTTTTATGTATATATATTTAAAAAATGCAGGTTTAGTCCTGTCTTTATGTATGGCTGTGAGTTTTTCAGTTGCCACTTATGCCAAACAGAAAAGTATTTCATGGCTAGATAGTCAAATAAATAAAGATCCCGAAGTTGTTGCGGCTAAAGAGTTACTTAATGCAAGTAATCATAGAGCCAAGAGCTTAACTAAAGCCGTATATAACCCAGAGCTTGAAGCAAGCTATGAAAAAGAGGGTGATTTTGATAATTATTCTATTGGTATCAGTCAAACGATTGATTTTTGGGATAAGCAATCAGCAAATAAAAGCATTGGTGAAATTGGTGTTTATGCAAACCAGCAACAATTGTTATCTCTACTCGATTCTAAAAAGGCTAACGCTTTAACTGCAATAGTTAATTGGCAAGCAGCAAAAAAGGTGGCTCAGTTACTTTCAGTAAGAGAAAATCAATTACAAACGCTCGTTGGAATTATTGAAGATAAGCGAAAAGCAGGACTTTTAGAGCCACTTGACGCTGAACTGGTTTATTTAAACTTGTCCCAAGTTTTCAGTGAAATATCTGAGTCGCAAATTGCTTTGAAAAATGCAGAGGTAAATGTTCAGGAGTTATTGCCTGATTGGACGCCTAATACTACCAATTTGTTTTCATTTACTTTTGGAGCAACAAACTATTCATTTAACTCTCAGTGGGTTGAGGAACATCCAAAAGTTAAACTCGCTAGAGCGCAATGGAAGATAAAACAATCTAAAGCTCAACTAACCACTATGGAATCTAAAGCCAATCCAACCATTGGAGTTAACGCAGGGAAAAGTGGAGATGAAGACTTGATTGGCGTGACTTTCTCAATGCCTTTAAATATCAGAAATAACTATTCAGATACTGTTAAAGCCGCTTATTCAGAAGCAATTGCAGCAGAGGCTAACTTTCGGTCGGTTTATCGAAAGCAGTCATTTGAAGCAAAAGCTAATTATGAATCGCTTATTGTCAGTAAAAAATATTATGAGCAATGGCAAAAACTGACAAAAGGCAGATTAGATAGCAGCGAAAACTTATTAAATAAGCGCTGGGAAGCTGGTGACATTAATACTTCTGACTACTTACTTGCATTAAATCAACGTGCGGAAGGGCTTCATGCAGGAATACGTTTGGAAAATCAATTCAAGCTTGCAGAAATATCCTTCATTTTAAGTATGGGTCAGTTATCCAAATTTGAGATTTGAGCGCTTTGTTTTTTCAGTAGCGAAAAACGAAATCTTAAATTTATTAAAAATATAGGTTACAAAAATGAATACAGTAATTAGTAAAAAATTTTTAGCCGTAGTAATTAGCTGCCTGTTAGTTGGGTTTACTACAAATCATGATGCTTTTGCACAGTCGTCAGATGGAACTGGTTCTGTCACAAACGTTTCGAAACAAGAAGAAAAAGAACATCAAGATGAGCATGAACACGAAAAGGGACATGAAGAAGATAAAGGTGACCATGACGAGCACGGCCATGAAGGTGGTAATAAAGAGGGAGAAGAAGGACATGAAGAAGGTATCACTATTGATCCAAAGAAGATGTCGCTTGCTAACATTAAAGTGGAAAGTGTTAAGCCTGAATATCAATTTAGCTCCGTATATGCACCTGGCGAAATAAAAGCTAATGGCTATAAAAGTTATGTGGTATCACCACGTACAGAGTCAGTCATTATCAGTCGCCATGCAGCGCTTGGCGAGTATGTAGAAATAGGTCAGAAGTTAGTTACATTATTTAGTGAAGCAATGGCACAAGCACAAGCTGACTATTTAATCGCTTCAACCGAATGGCAACGTGTAAAAAAGCTGGGTAATAAGACGGTGAGTGAAAGTCGATTATTACAAGCTGAAACAACATACAATGCGAGCTATGGCAAGCTCATTGCTTTAGGGTTAACTGAAAAAGCAATAAATGGTATTTCTAACAAAGACATTAAAGCATTTGGACAATATGCATTAACGGCGCACCGTGAAGGTGTCGTGCTTCAAGACGACTTTATCCAAGGGCAACGTGTTGATGCTGGGGATTCAGTCATGTTGTTAGCTGATGAAAAACAACTATGGGTTGAAGCAAAAGTTTCTCCAAATAAAAAGCTAAATTTATCAATTGATTCTCCTGCGGTACTTAAATTAGAAGGCCAGAGTTACAATGCCAAAGTTATCCAAGAAGCCCATACAATTGATCCCGTAACTCGTACAAGAATTATTAGATTGGGGGTACAGAATGCTGATGATAACCTTCATTCAGGTATGTTTGTAAAAGTTTACTTTCAGTTTGCCACAAAGCAGAAAGTGATGGCTGTGCCAGAAGAAGCATTGATCCGCAGCGCAGATGGTGATTGGACCGTATTTGTCGAAGACCACCCTGGAGAATTTAAAGCTGTAGAAGTAGAACTAGGCCGAGCCTTAGGTGATTTTAGGGAAATCATTGGCCTTGATAGTGGGACGCGAATTGTAACCAAAGGCGCATTTTTTGTTGCTTCTGAAATCGCTAAAGGCGGATTTGATCCGCATAACCACTAAGGAGCAAGACTATGTTTAATAAAATAATAGATTGGTCTGTTAATAATAGACTCCTGATTTTGATTGCGCTGTTTGCCACAATTGTCGGCGCAATTATGGTTATACCAAAACTAAATTTAGATGCCTTTCCTGATGTTACTAATGTTCAAGTTGCTGTAAATACTGAAGCGCCAGGACTAGCTGCTGAAGAAGTTGAACAACTCATTACGTACCCCATTGAAGCGGTCATGTATGCCTTACCTGATGTAGAACAAGTGCGCTCAATTTCTAAAACAGGCTTGTCTGGCGTCACGGTTGTTTTCAAAGAAGGCACCGACATTTACTTTGCAAGACAACTTGTATTTGAGCGTCTTCAAGCCGCAAAAGAACTGATACCAGAAGGTGTCGGCACACCCGAAATGGGGCCAAACACCTCAGGGCTAGGCCAAGTATTTCAGTACCTTCTTATTTCAGATAAAGATGCAGGCTATGATGCTATGGCACTCAGGAGTCTCAATGATTGGGTAGTAAAATTACTCGTTATGCCTGTCGATGGTGTTACTGATGTACTCTCCTTTGGAGGTATTGTTAGGCAGTACCAAGTAAATGTAGATCCATCTAAGCTTCTTTCTTATAACCTAACGCAAGAAGACGTTGTTGGTGCCCTAGATAACAACAATGCCAATGTTGGCGGATGGTATATGAACCGTGGGCAAGAGCAGCTTGTTATTAGAGGTGCAGGTTGGTTTGAAAGTGGTGACGCTGGTATTAGTAATATCAAACAAGTTCCCGTCAAAACAGTTGATGGGACAGTTGTGACGGTTTCGGATATTGCTAAAGTTGAAATGGGCAGTGAAATTCGTCAAGGTGCTGTCACAATGACGCGCAAAACCGAAGACGGTAAAGTCGAAAATTTAGGTGAAGTTGTCTCTGGCATTGTCTTAAAACGCATGGGGTCTAATACTAAAGCCACCATTGATGGTATCAATGCAAGAATCCCATTGATTAATCAAGCATTGCCTAAAGGTGTTCGCTTTGAACCATTTTATGATCAGGCTGATTTGATTGAAAAAGCCGTTGATACAGTAGTTGATGCACTATTACTAGCATTTATTTTCATCTGTATTGTATTAGCACTATTTTTAATGAATATACGTGCAACCTTCCTTGTCCTAATATCTATTCCAATTTCAATTGGTATCGCGTTAATGATCATGGCTTGGTGGGGCATTTCTGCAAACCTTATGTCATTGGGTGGCATTGCCGTAGCCATTGGTATGCTAGTTGATGGTTCAGTCGTGATGGTTGAAAACATGTTTAAGCATTTAAATAGACCAGACTCTACCCATTTAAAAACTGTAAAAGAAAGAGTGCCTAGTGCTGATACTGATCCACATGATGTAGAACAAGATGAGCATGGTATTAAGTTACGTCTTCAAAATGCGGGTAAAGAAGTGGCTCGTCCCGTATTTTTTGCAGCTTCTATTATTTTAGTCGTATTTACGCCTTTATTTAGCTTTGAAGGTGTTGAGGCAAAGTTATTTCAACCTATGGCAATAAGCATCATTTTAGCTGTTATATCTGCTATTGTGGTTGCGTTGTTTGTTGTACCCGCTTTAGCTACTTATTTATTTAAGTCAGGTGTAAAAGAGAGGGAAAGCTTTGTTCTTAGGCCATTAGACAAACTCTACAGAAAAGGGCTTACATTCGCACTAAAACGCACCAAATTAGTCATTTCAGCCGCACTTATATTAGTTTTCTCTGCCTTTGCATTAGTTCCATTAATTGGTACTGAATTTGTACCTGAGTTAGAAGAAGGGACGATAAACTTAAGAGCAACGCTTGCACCTTCTTCCAGTTTAGATACCGCGCTCACTGTGGCACCAATTCTAGAAGAAAAACTAATGGCTTTTCCTGAAGTAACCTATGCATTAAGCCGAATTGGTCGAGCAGAAATAGGTGGAGACCCAGAGCCTGTGAATAACATCGAAATTTACATAGGGTTGAAGCCTGTTTCTGAGTGGACCAGTGCATCTAATCGATATGAACTTCAAGGAAAAATGGAGAGATCTTTAGAAGAATTCCCTGGGTTGCTACTCAACTTTTCTCAACCTATTGCGACTCGTGTCGATGAGCTACTATCTGGTGTTAAGGCTCAGTTGGCGATAAAGTTGTTTGGGCCTGAACTTGAGGTACTGGCGGCTAAAGGTCAAGAAATAGAAACAGCAATTAAAAACATTGAAGGTGCAAGGGATGTTGCATTGGAGCAAATTGCTGGTGAAGCGCAATTGGTGATAAGTCCTAACAGGCAAGAACTATCACGCTTTGGATTGTCTGTGAGTGACATAATGGAGGTTGTGCGTGATGGTATTGGTGGTGTTGAAGCCGGACAAATAATCAATGGTAATGAACGTTATGATATTTACGTTCGCATAGAGGAAGAGTACCGAAGTAACAAAGAAGCTATTGCTGATATTCGGCTTCAATCACCTACTGGTGCTTGGGTGCGGCTGGGTGACGTAGCCTCAGTCTCATTTGAGTCAGGCCCACCACAAGTTAGACGCGATGATGTACAACGAAGAGTCGTTATCCAAGCAAATGTACAAAATCGAGATATGGGAAGCGTGGTTGCCGATATCAGAACGGTAATTGCTGAAAAGGTTGACTTACCTTCAGGTTATTCTGTTTCGATTGGCGGCCAGTTCGAAAGTCAAAAACGTGCTCAAAATAGGTTAGCTATAGTTGTACCTTTATCGTTAGCACTAATCGCACTACTACTTTACTTTGCCTTTGGTTCTGTTGGTCAAGCTATGCTGATATTGGTCAACGTGCCGCTTGCTGTAATTGGCGGAGTTTTCTCCTTATATTTATCTGGACAATACTTGTCTGTACCAAGCTCCGTTGGCTTTATTACCTTATTTGGTGTAGCGGTATTGAATGGGGTCGTTATGGTAGAAAGTATCAACCAACGTATTAAAGACGGTCTAGAAGCATCTAAAGCCGTTTTTGAAGGCGCTACTTCAAGATTAAGACCTGTACTTATGACTGCTATAACATCAGCTTTAGGTTTGATACCGATGTTAATGTCTAATGGTGTTGGTGCAGAAATACAGCGCCCATTAGCGAGTGTTATTGTTGGCGGCTTGGTAACTGCAACACTGTTAACATTATTTGTTTTACCTGTTTTATATCGCTGGTTTTCAGAGAAAAAAATAAAAGAGCTATCCAGATAAAATTACTGTGAACTCTAACCCCACGCTAAAGTCACGTTTAGCGTGGGGTTATTGAGTAGATGAACGAAAAGAAAGATTAGATTTAACAATAAACTAATAGTCATGACTGCTTTGTCGGAATATTTGTCGTTAAACAGGCCAAAGCTAACTTCCGCTTTCGTATCTTTGCAGTCTTAATCTCTATGTGTCTCAAGGTCGGATTATGGCACGTGCCAGACTCTAACTTCGAGTCTGGCTTAGGTTCAAATTTAAGCATCGATCTGTTCTGATACTTCTAACGCATCATCAACTTCTATTCCCAAGTACCTGACAGTGCTCTCTAGTTTTCTATGGCCAAGTAGAAGCTGACAGGCTCTTAAATTTTTAGTTTTTTTGTAAATTAGTGATGGTTTGGTACGTCTCATTGAATGAGTGCCATATTGAGTCTTATCTAACCCAATTGAGGTGACCCAAGAGTCAACTATACGTCCATATTGACGGGTTGAAAGGTGTTCAGAGGAATGAATTCGTGACTTAAACAAGTAATCATAAGAATTGAGAGTAAATTGCTCTATGAGCGCCACAATTGATTTCCTTGTATTTCCAGTAATTTCAAATTGAACAGGCATACCAGTCTTTTTTTGAACGACTATTGCCCGTGATTGGATTGCTTTACCATGTGCAATGTCATTAACTTTTAGTGAAACTAAATCACACCCTCTTAGTTTGCTATCTATGGCTAGGTTAAATAGTGCTAGATCTCTTATTTTATGAAAAAGTTCCAGTCGTATTCGGATAGCCCATATTTGCTGTAATTTTAGAGGTAACTTTTGTCCTACAAGCTTATTTTTATTCCAAGGCTCTTTAGGCTGATATATAGTTAACTGGTGCATTAGTTGTACTCCGGTGTTTATGGAGTTTTAAGCTTAGCTCGCTACAAAAGAATTCGGGTATGAGCGAGGAGCGGACACTGAAAAGTTAAATTTATTATTACTTCTTTGAGTAAGAGCCTAATTCTGTTCGATAACATTATTAAACGCCGCTTTGGGGAAAAATAACATGCTTAATATCTCGCTATTTTAATTACTTGTTTACAAAGGAAATTATTGGTGAAATTATCGGGGTATGTAATATACGCCGTTTTGGTGTGTTATAAACCACCAAAACGGTGTTCAATAAGCTGTTAGCCATTAATTCATACGTACGGAGTTTATATGCTTACCCATTCCTTCGAAGACCTGACTCAAACGTTTAGAGTTCTGCTTGAATCGAATCAAAGATTAAAACAATTAATTGATATTGATAGAGCAGAAGCCGTGGGTACTGTGGAAACTGCAATTAACGCAAAATTAAATGCATTCCATAATTTATATGATTTGATGGCGCAAGAATTAGGAAAGCCAGTAGATTGGTATTCAGTCCCTGAACTTTGCATAATTCTGGCAATTCGCAATGCTCGCCACCATAACAAAGCAAACAGAATTAGAAGTTTATGGAACTACCATAATCAAGTTTGTGAAAAGCCTACAAACAAAAAGAAGTATCTATACGTAAATTCTGTTGTACCTGAAGAGGAAGAAGGTGGAGGGTACTTTGATATACCTCTATCTTGGTCTGATTTAGACGATTTGTTAACTTTGCCACGAAATGAATCAAGATTGAGAGCTAATGCTAGAGATCTAATTCGTAACTATTTAAATGCAGATAAATTTGAAGAAGAGGCAAAATCTTTAGGTTTCAGTAAATCTCAAATATTTTTCAACTTTGTGCCTTTGTCTCTGAATGCAGGAATTGCATTGCACCCATTTGTGAAAGAGCATGTGACACCTGATTCAGTAGAGTCTGAATTTTTTTTACAGCACTTTGAAAATACAGCCTCAGCACTGACTAAAGAACACGACTATCAAGAGTTCACATTTTCACTACCAGAGTAAATGGCTAACAAGAGTCTAAGGTTACGACAGTCCGCAAATGGCACAGACTGTGTGAAAACTAATTTTTAATAAATTGTCTTGGGTATGTTCTTAGTTTGAAACCATTTAAGATGGTTGCGATCGATTTTTTCTCAGTATCGCAATTTTCTCCGCGCGAGCGAAACTGCTATGGCAACGCTACTCTAATTGCTTTACTTAGGCCGTTAACTCCCATAATTGTTATCATTCTTCTGAAGTTGTAAGCTAGGACATGAAGACTTATTTCTGTCCCCACGCTTTTTAAACCTCGTGTTAGTAAGTGGGTAGCTCCCATCCAGAGTTTAATTGTGCCAAAGGGGTGCTCAACAGTTTGCTTGCGATGAAGCATCAATTCAGGTTCATTCTTTAGCTTTTGAAGCATTTCTTCTGTCAGAATCTCATGCACCCACCGCCTTATTCGCCTAGGGTCTTTTTTAGAGTTAGTGCACTGACTTCTTATTTTACAATCTCGACAAGCAATGTGATTGAAGTAAACATCAAGGTATTTACCTTGCTCAAATACCTGCATTCGATTTTGAAGTTCATTACCAGCGGGGCATAAGTAAATATCTTTATTTGCATCGTATTTGAAGAGTGAGCGGTTAAATATCCCTTTCTTTTCAGAGGACGATGTATCCGTCTTGGGCATGATTGGCTCTGCACCCAAATCGATAGTATCTTTTATATCGGGCTGACTGAAGTAACCTTTATCTGCTAATACCCTTATATCTTCCTTGCGCAATGCTTTTTGTGCGAGTTTTGTCATTGACGCAAGCTGGCCTCTATCTGGCACGTTGGTCACCTCATGCGCCACTATAAGGTGGTGCTTGGTATCAACCGCACTTTGCACGTTATAACTCACAACTCTTGTAAAACCTTGAGTTTTCATTAAACGTGAATCAGGATCAGTAGTGGATATTTGCTTGTCAGGATGAGCTTCAACTTGTTCTTTAATCTCGTGTAGTTTTTTTAACTGGCTGCGAAAGTCAGCTAGCCTATCTTTTGTGGCTTTAATTTTTGTGACGTTAGCTTGCTCTTTATCGGCTTCATCAAGTAATTCAAGGTAACGTTCAATGTTCTTTTCGACTCGGTCGATGTGGAATTTAACTTTGCTTGGCGTAAAATTATTGCCTTTGTTGTTGCTAGCTTTAAACTTACTACCATCGATGGCAACAACTGGTTTCTCAAACATATTCAGACGACGGCAGACTTCAACAAACGTTTTGCACACATTTTTTATACCATCTCCGTTGTCTTTTCTAAAATCAGCAATCGTTTTAAAGTCGGGTGCCAACTTACCAAGTAGCCACATCAGTTCAATATTGCGTTGGCATTCGGTTTCTAATCGGCGGGATGATTGAATACGGTTGAGGTAACCATAAAGATACAGTTTTAATAATGTGGCTGGATGATACTTAGGGCGGCCTGTGGACTTTAAAGTTAATCCTTTAAACCCCAATTCAGCTAGATTTAGTTCCTCAATGAAAACATCAATCACTCTGACCGTATTATCTTCACTGACGTAATCTTCCAACGATTCTGGAAATAACGTTGATTGGTCACGACTTTCACCGCTTATAAACTTTGACATACTGCCTCAACCCTCAACTGAATCAATAGTCTAATTATATAAATATCAGTATATTAAGTGAACTAAATGTATAGATTAATAGATCATAAGCAGAACATACTTAGACCAAAAGGTGATCAGAGTTTTCACACAGTCTGGGCACAAAGCCGTCCTTCAGCTCTAACTCACTACTGTCCAAAAACAAGTTACTAATCAAAATCTCGCACTAAACAAACAAAAAAGCGCGGCTTACTTAAGCCGCGCTTTCTACTCATTATTCACAATTAAAGTGTGTAGCTAAAGGTTAATTTAGCATTACGCTCTTCTCCTGGCATACCGCCTAAGAACATTGCTTTTGAGTAATAGGTTTTGTTAAACAAGTTATTTAGGTTTAACTGTAGTTTCCAATCATCTGTTTGGTATTGAATGGCGGCGTCGTACACCGTGTAGCTCGGTACGTAGCCATCAGGAATACCAAACGAGGTTGAGTTTGTGCTGCGGTCATCAACATATTGCACGCCTGCGCTAATTGTCAGTGGCTCGGCTAAATTAAACCATTTAGCGTCATAGCTTAACCAGCTGCTTGCTGTTACATAAGGCACACCTTTTTGGCGAGTATCGAAAGATGATGAGTTAGGGTTTTTCTTATCGCGAGCGTCTTGATACACCGCATTTACGTTAAGTTTCCACTGCTCGTTTAAATCGGCATTTAAATCAAGTTCAACACCTTTGGTTTGCTCTTCACCATCGTAAAAGCTTTTTGGTACTGAGGCATCAGATACACCGGCTTCATAATCTGGGTTGGCATACTCAAGGTTTGTACGAGCACTATCAAATACCACCAGTGAGGCCAGTAGTTGATCGTCAAAGGCTTTTACACGCATACCAATGTCGTTACTGACTGATTCTGCGTCATCGCGGTCAGCTTCGTTACCCGACACACTACCAAGCACGCTGTAGGCTGTGCGACCTTTAGAGTGGTTTACAAAGAACGAAATATCATCGCTAAGTTTGTATGTTGCACCTAGGTTGTAGGTCATACCGCTGTCTGATGTATCTGCTTCTGGCGTTGGCTCGGCGGCACTAGCGCGGTAGCGCGCATCAACGCCAAAGTGTTCGTAGCTTTGTTTAATACGGTTGAACGCAACACCTACTCGGGTTGTGAAAGTGTCGTGAATATAGGCAACATGTTGAATACCTACACCCCAAGCTTGAACCTTTTTGTTGTAATCGCTGGTTTTTAGCGGGTCGTAATCATAAAAGCTGCCTTCGCCCCAGTTCGGGTTACGAATATCAAAAATGTAAGGTAATTGACCTTGGTAAATAACCTCTCCATCTTTATTTTTAATGACTTTGTCGGCATCGTAAATTGAGTATTGTTTAAAACGAATATCGCGGTCTTCGTAGTTGGCGTTTACAAGTAGTTCGTTATCAATACCAGCAAAGCTAAAGTCATAACGCAAGTCAGCAAAGTATTGCCATGATTTTTCGTCAGCTTCTACTTGGCGGTATTCTTGGCGGCGCGCAGCAAATGGGTATAGTACGTCATCAACTACTAATGGAGCGCGCGGGTCAGCATTGATCACGCCATTACGGTTCCAATAAACATAGTTGTAAGCACCCGTTTGGCGGGCAAAGCTCGATTCGTAATTACGGTATTGTAGTTGCTGATTTAAAAATAAATTATCAGTAATGAAGTAGTTATGAGTTAATTTAAAGCGTAGTTCTTCGCCTTCGTTATCATTCGCCATTGGCGAGATAATACCGTTATGGCCAAAGGTGTAAGGTGTTAAGCCATCATTTGCTGCCAGTGAATCTGCTAATTGCTGGCGTTGCTGATCGGTTAGTTGCAGGCCTTTTGCCGTTGCGTCGTTAATTAAATCAGCAGCGGTTACTTCACCTGCGGTTTTACCATTGACTGAGTCGCTGTTAAAAATACGAATAGGGTGGCCAATTGAATCAACGGCAATGGCATCTTTGATATAAGCGGCAGAAATCATGATGTCTTGTTTGTCGCTTAATACGTATTTTAACGCGCCATAAATTTCATCACGGTCGTCTTTTAAATCGCGGTAGCCATCGCTGCGAGCTGTTTTTGCGTTAACGCGATAAGCAAGGTTGTCGGTTAATGCTGCTGTACTATCAAAGCCTAGTGAGTAGCTATCCCATTGACCAAGCTCAGCATTAACGGTGTGCTGTTCAGTAAATTGTGGTTTCTTTTCAATCAGATTGATAACACCACCTGCGCTACCCATACCATATAAGCCCGTTGCTGGGCCTTTAAGTACTTCTACAGATTCAACATTGGTCATTGAGCGGGTTGGGTTAAAGGTGTTACCTAGGCCTGCACCGCCGTACATGCCATCGTAAGTATAGTTAGCGCCTAAACCGCGGATCACTAAGTTATCGCCAATACCGTAGTTATTACCGGCTTGGGTTACACCACTGATGTTACGTACTAAGTCTTGTAAGTTTGTTGCGCCTTGCGAGTTGATAAGCTCTTGATCAACAACCACAACTGGCGCTGGCGTTTCCATTAGGGTCATATTTGATTTAGTGGCAAGGCCAGATTCAAGTACTACACGGTTTTGTTTATCGTAAACGGTAATACGTTCAACTGAGTTTAAATCGTTGGCGGTTGCATTGAATGCGCTTAAGCAGGCTAGGGCTAAAATTGAGTATTTATGTGTCGTCATTATAGGTAATTAGTCGAAGTTTTTCGGTAATGATAATGCGATCTATTTTCATTTCAAGTTTTATTTATCTGTTTTGGGTAATTTCTCATTCTAGGCACAGGTTGTTAACAATTGGTTTTATGGTTGGTAATTTTGTTTACGATATAGATACAAGTGAGGGTTGCTGACTTCACTCATGCAAAGCCAGCATGTTAGCTTATTTAAAAACTTTGCCGTCTTTCATAACAAATTGTACATCTTCAAGTACTGCAATGTTTTCAAGCGGGTTGCCTTTAACGGCAATAATATCGGCTAAGAAACCGCTTTTTATTTGCCCAAGTTGATCATCAGCTTTAAGCAGTTTAGCGCTGTTGATAGTGGCAGATTGCAATGCTTGCAGTGGTGTCATACCAAATTCAACCATACGCGAAAACTGCTTCGCGTTATCGCCATGTGGGTAAATCGCCGCATCGGTACCAAATACCATGTTCACTCCTGCTTTTACTGCACGGCTAAAGCTATCGCGTTGCTTTTTAGATACTTGGCGTTCTTTGTTGAGGTTTTCTTCTGCAACCCCATTTTGTTCACCAAAGGCTAGGGTGTACTCAGTGTTGTAAATATCCATTGAGAACCAAGTACCGTGCTTTTTAGCAAGTTTAATGGCTTCGTCATCAACAAAACTAACGTGTTCAACACTGTCTACACCGGCAACAATGGCCGCTTTAATACCACTGGTACCATGCGCATGGGCTGCTACAGTAAGGCCACGTAAATGAGCCTCGTCAACAATGGCGTTCATTTCGTCTTGGCTATATTGTTGAATACCGACTTTTGTGCCTTTTGAGAATACACCGCCTGTTGCACAAAATTTTATGGCATTAGCACCGTACTTAATGTTTTCACGTACTTTAGCGCGCACGGCCCATGGACCATCAGCAACGCCCTCGGCGGTGTATTTCATTTCTGGTGGCAAACGGTTGTTATCGCAGTGACCGCCAGTAACACCTAACGACGGGCCTGCAGCCCAAATACGTGGGCCAACAATGTCGCCTGCGTTAATGCCATCGCGAACTGCAATCACGCTGTAGCCTTCTGCGCCTAAGTTACGCAGCGTTGTAAAACCTGCATACAGTGTTTTTTCGGCAAAGTGCGCCGCTTTGATTGCTTTACGCGGAATCGATTGACCAATTCGCTCACTGCGCGGCACGGTAGGATCGCTTGTTAAATGCACATGCATATCCATTAAACCTGGCACCAAAGTCAGCTCTGGTAATTGAACATGCTTATCGCCGTCTTTTAAATTCGGCTGTTTATTGCTTTGTACAGCTGTAATTTGACCATTATCTATACTAATAAGTGGTGATTTAATCAGTTTACCTGAATTTACATCTACCATGGCTTTTGCCGATAAGTAGGTTGTTGCATGGGTATTTAAAGAGGTTAGGCAAGTAAGGCCTAGGCTAATCGCAAGAACTGTCTTTTTCATTTTTATTCAAAATTGGTAAGTCGAGTCGCCACTCTAGCAATCAGCCTGCAAAGTGTAAATAAACTGCGATAAGTTACGGCTATACTTGCTAAATAGGGAACTAAACCCTCATAATTTACGCGTACTTAATATAAGGGCAGGGAAAGAATGAAAAACGTAAAACTAGCACTACTTAGTTCGGCAGTGATGTTTGCATTACTTGGTTGTAATGAATCAACGCCAACAAACGAAAAACCAACCACTTCGGTGAGCAAACAAGCGCCTAGCGCAAGCTCAGCTACAGAGCAACTTGATACATTACTAGCAGACTACTTTGAAGCAGGCCTAAAGTTTAATCCAATTGGCGGTACTTACATTGGCCGTAGCGAATATAACGACCAATTTATTGCACCTATTAGTAAAGCAAACCGCGACGAGCAGCTTAACTTTGTTAAAGAATACAAAAACAAACTAGCAAATATCGACAAAGCGCAATTAACGGGTCAGTCATTATTGAGCTACGAAATTCTAGCGCGCGATTTAGACCTTGCGATTGAAGGTGCTCAGTTTCCAAGTTACTTAATGCCAATTAACCAAATGGGTGGGGCGCATAATACCTTTGCTGCATTAGGTTCTGGGCAAAGTGCACAGCCTTTTAACACCGTGGAAGATTATCGAGCATTTGAAAAACGTGCTGATGGTTTCATCGCTTGGTTAGACAGTGTTGAGCAATCAATGCGCCAAGGCATGAAAGACAAAGTGGTTCTTCCTAAGCCGCTTGCTGAAAAACTATTACCACAATTTCAAACTCATATTGTAGAAAAACCAGAAGAGTCATTATTCTGGGGGCCAATTGCTCAGTTACCTGAGTCTTTCAGCGACGAACAAAAAGCACAGCTAACAAGCGCATACTCTGCGATGATCAGCGAGCGTTTAGTGCCGGCGTATCAAAAAATGGCTGACTTTTTAGCTAATGAATATATTCCAAATGCCCGTGAAAGCATTGGTTACAGCGACCTACCAAATGGTAAAGCATGGTATGAGTATCAAATCAAACAGCATACAACACTTAGCTTAAACGCCGATGAAATTCATGACATTGGCTTAAGCGAAGTATCGCGTATTTTATCTGAGATGAAAAAAGTCAAAGAGACTGTCGGTTTCGAAGGCGATTTAAAAGCGTTTTTTGAACACTTAAGAACTTCAGATGAGTTTTACTACGATACGCCAGAAGAGTTAATTGCTGCGTACGAAGCAGTAAAAGAAAAAATTGATGCTAAGCTGCCGCAAATGTTCGATATTGCGCCAAAAGCGCCATACGTTGTAAAAGCAGTTGAAGATTTCCGCGCTGAATCTGCTGCGGGTGCATCTTACCAGTCGCCAGCACCAGATGGTTCACGCCCAGGTATTTTTTATATCAATACCTTTAACTTAAAAGCACAGCCTAAGTTTTTACTTGAAACACTGTCTATTCACGAAGCAGCGCCGGGTCACCACTTTCAAATTGCCTTGCAACAAGAAATTGAAGGATTACCGCTGTTCCGTAAATTCGGTGGCTACACGGTATTTGCAGAAGGTTGGGCATTGTATGCAGAAAGCTTAGGTAAAGAGCTTGGTTTATTCACTGACCCTTACATGTGGTACGGTCGTTTATCAGATGAGCAATTACGTGCAATGCGTTTAGTGCTTGATACTGGTTTCCATGCGAAAGGTTGGACACGTCAACAAGGTATTGATTACATGTTGGCAAACTCATCAATGGCCGAAAGTGACATTATCGCCGAAGTTGAGCGTTATATTGCATGGCCGGGCCAAGCGCTATCGTACAAGTTAGGTCAGTTCAAAATTCAAGAACTACGTGACTACGCGAGCAAAGAGCTTGGTGATAAGTTCGACATTAAAGCTTTCCATACGCAAGTTCTGATTGATGGCGCATTACCTATGCCAATTCTTGAAGAGAAAATTAAGCGTTGGGTTAACGAGCAAAAGTAACACGCTAAACTTTGCGCGCATGCTGGCTTTACGCTAGAATGCGCGCTGTTTAGGGGCTTTGAGTAATACCATGTTAGAAGATCAATTTTGGCTTAAGCGCTCGCTTGAGCAAATGTCACAACCCGAATGGGAGGCCATTTGTGATGGCTGTGGTAAATGTTGTTTAAACACATTTATCGACAGCGAAGACGAAGATGAATTTACCGCAACGGATCAACTTCGCGAGGGTGAAGAACTCATCTTCACTAATATCGTTTGCCAATACCTAGACAACGACACCTGTGGTTGCAGCGAATATGAGAATCGTCAAACCTTGGTGCCTTCATGTGTAAAACTCACTAAAGAAAACCTCAAAGACATCTTTTTTATGCCGCAAAGCTGTAGCTACCGCCGCCTTTACGAAGGACGTGGTCTTGCGTCTTGGCACCCGCTACTGAACGGTGGCAGTAAAGACATGATGCATGAGCTAGGTATTTCGGTGCGTGACAAAACAGTTAAAGACTGTGATGTTGACCTAGATGACTTTGACCTTTACGTGGCCGAGTGGCCAACTAGAGACATTGATTAATGAGCGCCCTTAAAGCCAGCATTGGCTTGTTAAACCCAAAAAGCCCAACCAATGTGGGTGGCGTATTACGTGCCGCGGGTTGTTACAATGCCAAGCAGGTGTTTTTTACTGGTAGCCGCTATTTACGTGCCAATAAGTATCACACCGATACCAAAAATGTGCTTGAGCATATTCCACTAACGCAAGTTGAAAGCCTTGAGCAAGCAAAGCCTGAAGGTGCCACAACGGTGGTGATTGAGCTTGTTGAAGGTGCAACGCCGCTGCCTGAATTTAAGCACCCTGAAAACGCATTTTATGTGTTTGGCCCTGAAGATGGCTCGGTTAGTAAAGACGTGCTGAAATGGTGTGATGAAGTAGTGTATGTGCCAACCATAGGCTGTATGAACCTAGCCGCAACCTGCAATGTTGTGCTGTACGACCGACTTGCAAAGCTCGGTGGTATTGAGAGTTCAAACGACACCATTTGCAATAGTCGAGACACCAACAACTCACTTAAATGGCAACAAAAAAAGAGCGCTAAATAACGCTCTTTTTAGATTCAAACTCAAAACTACTTTTTAGTAATTTGTACGTTACTTTCAAGGCCAATACCGTTGTCGGTAATGTCTGTGGCAAAATAAACACCGACAGGTTGGTCGCGTAGCGTATCAAGCTCAGCCATTTCTTCATCAGATAATTGACCCGTTGCAGCAATCGTATCAAGCAAAGGTAATAGGATTTTTTGCACGTCGAATGCCATGTTCACAAAGCCATTTTTAGTGACACTTTGCGACTCTAAAGTCTCGGCAATTTGTGCTGATTTATCGCCCGTGAAAACCACAATATGATTGCCTTTCAGCGCCATTTTAATATCAAAGTTAAGTGGCACTGGCGATGGAATGTATTCATTGATCAACACAGCATCACCATTGGCTGGCAGTTTAATGTTAGCAAGTGGCGGTACAAAACCTTGCGCAATAGAATAAAGGCCATGGGCATCGGTTGCAGATAGAGTAACGATGGCATCAAGCTTATCAATTTGTGGGCCGTTGTAGTCATCAATGGTAAATGCAGCATCTTGAACGCTTACACTCATGCCTTGTACGCCATTTGCAAAACCCGACAGCATAGCAAGTCCAGCAGTACTCACATCTTGCATTTCATTTTGTAGTGCGACAATCGGGCCACAGTTAAACTCAGCTGATTTAATTGCACCGGTTAGCGTATTGGCCAGTGGCAGTACTTTTGCTACATCAATACCATAAGCAACGCTCATCATTTGGCCATCAAGCTGTGTGGTGTGTTTTGGTACAAAACCACGCACGGCTTGTAAAGTATTAAGTAAGTCTTGATCAGTGCTTTGCAGCACTGCTTTTACGTCAAAGTCGGCGTAGTCGGCTGTAATACGTGTTTTTGTTGTGCCTGATACTGTCGCGGGCCATTTAGCGGCAATAGCAGCAATATCATCTTGACACTGTGGTGTTGAAATCGCTGCTAAGACATTTGATTGCTGCGCTTTATCAAGAAGCTCTTTTAGCATCTGGTGTAAACGAGAGTCTTCTTTGCCTGTTACAGCATTGGCGATGCGTTGATGATCGACAAAGCCAACCGAGTTACCATCAAGCGAGAAAGTTTTAATAAGCTCAGGTAGTTTTTTAGTCTCAGCCAGTGATTGAGCTGGTTTTTCTACGCCAAGGGCAATACGTAAGTCTTGATCGTTAGAAAGCGAGGTAGTCAGCGTTAAGGTAGCCCAATTGTTGTGAGCTGATGCTATTAGGTTGAAGTTATCTAGCCCTTCAAGTTCAATGGCAAAGCGCGTGTAGCTAACGCCTTCAAGGCTTTCTGTTGTATAAGCAATACCTGCTTCATCAGCAGCTTGTTTAATACTATTGATAATACTGCTTTGATCTGCGACCTGAAAGCGCACAATAGGCATTAAACCTTGCGCATACATCATCCCTTTGTAGTCGTCACCAAAGCCCCAAATCGATTTAAAGGCATCGTAAGAGCTCAGTGATTGCTGGTATTTTTCCATCAGTGATGCAAGGAATAGGGCATTCTTATCATCAACTGTTTTAAGCTCAGCAATAACGGGCGTTAAATCGCTAGTACCTTTCATTGCATCTGGCATAAGCGCAAAATACTTGCTGTACGGAAACGGCTTAAGTTGACCATAAAAAACCGCCGTATCTGCTGGTACATAAGCAAGCTCAGGTAAATCTACATCAACACTGGCTTTGTTTTGTGAGTACAACAACGCACCTGCAACAATGGCAATCGCGCCCCCAGCTAGAAGCTTATTATTCATAGGATGAATTCCTTTTTCTTTAATTAGTTGAAAAACATACCATGAAATTTAAGCACTCTCCACTAGAGTGCTTAATAGATTTGTAAGCAATTATGAGTGGTTATAGAAGATCTTCGCCGCTAGGTAATGATGCAAAGGCACCATAACGGCTTACAGCAAAAGCGCCGGCTTTAGCAGCGTAAGCAATAGTTTGTTCAATATTAGCTTGCGTTTGGCAAAACTCTTTAAAGCTTTGTTTGTTTTCACAGTGCTGACCAATTCTAGACAGCATACCGCCAATAAAAGCGTCGCCTGCGGCAGTGGTATCAACCACTTTTGTAGCAGGTGGACTTACTTGGCCTTTAAAGTCAGCATGATAAAAGCTGATTGCTTCACCGCCATTGGTAACAAGCAAACAAGTTACACCTGCCTTTAAAATGGTATCAATGGTATGTTCCAGTGGCATTGCTTGATGGCTCTTTTGATTTAAAAACTCAAGTTCTTCAAATGATAGTTTGACGATATCTGCCAGTGAAATAACATGCCACATTCTATCTAGCGTATGGCGCATGCTTGGCCATAGGTTTTCGCGTAGATTCATATCAAAACTACAAATTGCACCGGCTTTTTTCGCCTGAGTTAAGCCATAAATAGTTGTTTGATAGATGTTGTGCTCAGTGAGACTGTTGCTGCATACATGCATAATAGCGTGACTTGCGAACATTGCATGGTCAAAGTCGTCTACGCGATACAGTAAGTCAGCTGCTGGTGGGCGATAAAAGCTAAACGAGCGCTCGCCACTTTCATCGAGTGATACAAACGCCAGCGCTGTTTTAGCAGCATCAGTGAATGTACAGTAATCAGTGTTTACCGCATGTTGGTCAAGCTCTTGTTTAATAAAGTGACCAAACATATCATCGCCTAACATGCCACAAAAGCTGGTGTTTAGGCCTAGTTTTGCAGCTGCAACAGCCACATTGGCAGGTGCGCCACCTGCGTATTTAGTAAATGATTCAGGTTGTTTACCATCTGATAAAAAGTCGATTAATGCTTCGCCAAAACACACTAAACTCATTATGCATTCCTCAAGGTTAAGGTTCTTAATACTTCGTAGCAGGCACCCATAGTATGATAGTCGGTTTTGCCTGCTGGCGATTTTTCGTCACTGTAAGGCAGATTTTCTGCTGATAAAATACGGTACCAAGCACCATATCGGTGATCTACCATATGTTGCCAACTGTACTGCCAAATTTTTTCGTACCATTGCCAATAGCTTTCATCATTTGTGGCATCAGCGAGTAGGGCTGCTGCGGCTAGTGATTCGGCCTGCACCCAAAAGTATTTATCGCTATCACAAATTTGTTTGTCTGGTGCAAAGCCATAGAAAATGCCCCCATGTTGCTGATCCCATGCAATGCTTAGAGTTTCATCAAAAAGGCTTTTCGCCCTAGTCACCAGCCAAGGTTCATCAATGTGGCGGTTCAAAATAATTAACAGTTTTGCCCACTCTGTTTGATGTCCAGGTTGAAAGCCCCATGGTCTAAATAAATGCTGCGGGTCATCTTTATTGTAATCTAAATCAATTTGCCAGTTTTTAGAGTAGTGCTCCCACACAAACTGCTGGCTGTATGCTGCTAGTTTAACTGTGAAAGTTTTGGCTAGCTCTTTCGCGCGCTCTAAATAACGCTGTTCATATGTTGCTTCAAAACACATGAGAAGAGCTTCGCATAAATGCATATTGGCATTTTGCCCTCGATACTCATCTGCACAGCTAAAATCGGCATTTTGTTCATCTAAATAGGCATTATACTTTGGTTCAAAATAGTGTTGCTCTAATAAATCCCATACTTGTGAGATAGTATTTTTACAGTCGCTAACACCAGCTTTTAAAGCAACTGCATTGGCAAGCATTACAAAGGCAAGCCCATAACAATGGTTGGTATCGTCTAAAACACTCACTTTGCCGTTGTTATCTTGTTTTATAAGCCAAGCGTAACCACCGGATGCTTGTTTATGGGCATGTTCAAGGTGGGCTAAACCATGTTTAGTGAGGCTTAAATATTCAGGGTCTTTGAACTCGATGTACGCCATTGCGTAGTTAAAAACAAAGCGTGTACTCGATACTAAATGGCGAGTGTGTTTATCGTAAATCGCGCCATTATTTTTAAAAAATTGATAAAAGCCCGCTAAGCCATGAGCTGAATAATCAACACAGTGTGGGTGATAAAAAGCAAGCGTATCTTGGATATGCTGCTTAAGAAAAGCAGAGCTTTTAAAGTTAACTGTGGCCATGGTCTATCAATAAATCTGTGTTCATCTTGCAACTATAGCAGGAAATAGAAATATTGGAACGTTCCTAGTAAATCTTTGTGCTATTTTTACTTCAATGTGTAGAATCAAAGGTAACTTGTTAACGGAGTGAAAACCACGTGAGTGAAATAAATACAAACCAATCGTTTGTCGCCGATGGTTCGCAGCAAAATAAAAATTACCTGCTACCACTGACGGCAATGACAACCCTATTCTTTTTGTGGGGTTTCATTACAGTTTTAAATGATGTGTTGATCCCGCGCTTAAAAGGGGTATTCGATTTAACCTATACAGAGGCAATGCTGGTTCAGTTTTGTTTCTTTGGTGCTTACTTTATTGTTTCGCTACCAGCGGGTATGTTGGTTAAAAAACTTGGCTATAAAAATGGCGTACTAACAGGCTTAGTCGTGGCATCAATTGGCTGTATGTTATTTTATCCTGCGGTTGTAGTGCATGAGTACTGGCTGTTCTTAGGTGCATTATTTGTACTAGCAGCGGGTGTTACCGTATTACAGGTGTCAGCTAATCCATATGTTGTGGCGTTAGGCCCTGAAAAAACAGCGTCGTCGCGTTTAAATCTTGCTCAAGCACTTAACTCCCTAGGTACAACGGTTGGACCATATGTAGGTGGTATTTTATTCTTCGGTACAGCGGGTACTTTAGCTGCAAATGCGGCAACTGCTGAATCAGTAAAAGTGCCTTACCTTATGTTAGCAGCAGCGCTATTAACTATTGCTGTTGTATTTGCATTCTTTAAACTACCAGTGATTGCAGAGCACACAGAAGAGCAAGACTGTAAAGCGAAAGGCCACAGCCTGAAAGAAGCACCACATTTAATGATGGGTGTGGTAGGTATTTTTTGTTACGTAGGTGCTGAGGTTTCTATTGGTAGTTTCTTGGTAAACTACTTCGGAGAAGAGCATATTGCTGGCCTTGAAGAGCATGCAGCTGCAAGCTTAATTGCTTACTACTGGGGCGGTGCAATGGTTGGTCGCTTTATTGGTTCTGCAGCTCTTCAGAAGATTGCACCATCAAAAGCGTTATTCTTTAATGCCATGATGGTTATTGCACTGCTGTTAGTGACTATTTTCACTGAAGGTGACTTAGCACTTTACTCTGTACTTGCGATTGGTTTATTTAACTCAATTATGTTCCCAACTATTTTCTCTGTAGCTATTGAAGGTTTAGGTTCACTCACCAGTAAAGGTTCGGGTTGGTTATGCTTAGCTATTGTAGGTGGTGCATTAGTACCATTAGTACAAGGTGTGGTTGCAGATACAGTTAACATACAACAAAGCTTCTTCGTACCAGTGATTTGTTATGGATTTATCGCTTGGTATGGCTTAAACGTTGTGCGTTTAGCTGATAGCTGGAAACAGCGCATCGGTTAAAAGTACTTTCTAATAAAAGCCCCGCACAGATTTGCGGGGTTTTTTTATGCCATTTATTTGCTACCAGGAACAAATTTAGATGACAAAATGATTTAATGAATACGTATTCAAGGGCGATTAAATCAAATCTGTTTAGGAACGTTCCAATTGATTTTTGCTGCTTTTTTATTAATGCGACTTAAGAAGTGGAATTGGCTGCCGTTAACAAAGTAATTGATTTTCAAAGAAAGCGTACTTTAATAAAAGGAACGTTTTTCTAGTTTTAGCTTAATTTTATAAGACAAAGAGCTTTAAATTTGTTAAATATAATGAGGCTAACAACGAAAAAAATAACAAACAGGTTTGTCATGCAAAGCACTCTTAAATTTACCACCAAGGTAACTGTGGCTGCATCACTGGTTTTAGTGATAGTGCTCGGTTTATTCACCATTAATAACTTCATCTCTATGCGCAGCCAAACGCAGGAGCAGCTTTCGCTTGTGCTGCAAGAGATTTCTCAGTCAGTGTCGCAAAATATAGCGAACTGGTTAAATGCCAAGTTAGCGATTGTTTCGTCAGTTGCAGACACCTATCAACTTGGTGACAGCAAAGAGCTAACACTTACACAGCTCAACACAGCTGACAAAGCTGGTAACTTTAAAAACACATATATAGGTATCACTGATGGCACATTTGTATTGAATGACCAATCGGTTGTGTTACCGCCTGACTACGATGCTACGACACGCCCGTGGTACAAACTTGTTGAAAACAAAACTAACACTGCTTTTACTGCCCCTTATATTGATGTAACAACCAATGAGCTGACTATTTCGGCTGTAGCCCCTATGCAAGCAAATGGTGTGTTTAGCGGTGTTGCAGGTGCCGATATTGATATGAAAACCATTACTAAGATAGTTAACGAAATTGACTTTTTAGGTTTTGGTTATGGTTTCTTACTTGATAGTGAAGGCCGCATTTTAAGTCACCCAGAAACTAAGTTTAACGACAAAAACATGCGCGATTTATTCGGTAAAAGCCTATCGTTACAATCTGAGTTTGTAGAAGTACAAGTTGGTGGCTTAGATAAATTAGTGTCGTTTACCAAAATTAAAGGAATTCAAAACGTTGATTGGTATCTTGGTGTGGTGATCAACGAAGAAATTGCCTATTCATCGGTCGCGTCATTTAGAAATATGGCGGCCATATATATGCTGATGGGTATAGCTGCTATTGTATTAATGATGCAGTTCTTACTTCGTTATTTAATGCGTCCAATGCAGCGCCTAAACGATGCAATTAAGGATATCGCACAAGGTGAGGGTGATTTAACCCGTCGTCTTGAGGTCGAAAACAATGATGAATTTGGTGAATTAAGTCATTACTTCAATGCTTTTATCGAAAAAATTCATACATCAATTGAGCAAGTTAAAAATACCACTGTTGAGCTTGAGCGTTTAGTTGAAAGTTTAGTGAACCAAACTCAAGGTACGCTCGATATGTATGCAGACCAAACAAAACGTACTGACAACGTTGCAACCGCAATCAACGAACTTACCTCTAGCGCGGTAGAAATCTCAAATAGTGCAAGTAATGCATCTAGCCTTGCGACCAGTGCGAATAGCCAGTCACTACAAAGCCAATCTGCGTTAGCTGATAACTTAACTGCTATAAATGCCTTGTCTCGTAATATGGAGCAAGCACAAAAAACGATTAATAGTTTAGATGCGCACACTGTAAGCATTGGTCAAGTACTTGAAGTGATTAAAGGTGTAAGTGAGCAAACTAATTTATTAGCGCTTAATGCTGCTATTGAAGCGGCCCGCGCAGGTGAAGCTGGTCGAGGTTTTGCGGTTGTTGCTGACGAAGTTAGGCAACTAGCACACCGAACACAGCAATCAACGCAAGAAATAGAAGACACTATTTCTCAGTTACAACAAGGCTCTGCGTCTGCGGTTGAAGTAATGACTGCAAGTATTCGTGACAGCGAAAAGAGTGTTGAACAAGCTCATGTAGCGGGTGATAAAATGGCTGAGGTGACGCGTGCTATCGAATCAATCGATGAAGTGAACCACAGTGTAGCGAATGCCACCACAGAGCAAAACCAAGTAATTCAAAGTTTAGACAGTGATATACACTCAATTAGTGAGCTTTCTAATCAAGGTAAGAGTAATCTTAATAACACCTTGAATGAGTGTACAAAATTAAAAGCCCAGTTCTATGAGCTTGAAAAATTGGTACTTAAATTTAAAGTTTAGTTTTAAGAGACTGCAATTTTGGATCAAAACTGGCTTAATGCCATTAATTTAAATAGTGTCGACACGGCGGATAAACAACGCCGTGCCTTCACGCTGTTTACAATGGCTTTTTTTGCCATTGTATTAATCACATCCTTAGTATTATCTAACTATCAAATTTATGCCTTACCGTTAACTATTATGTTAGTGGTCAGTGATGTGACTATTGTGCTGTGCATGTTTTATTACTTTCGCACTGGCGCTTTGGTGTCTGTTAGTTGCATTATATTGTCTATTATTCTGTTGCTCTGCGTGGCATTGGTATATACCGGTGGCAAAGAGAATACCGCTTTATATTGGCTGATGTTTTACCCTATTGTGGCTTATGTCACCTTAGGTTTAAAAGTTGGCAGTGTATTGGTTATTATTATGTATAGCAGTGCGGTTGCTTTGTTATTTACCCCTAATTTTGGTCAAGCGCATTATGGGCAAGTTGAAACCTCACGCTTTATAGCCTCTTTCACAATGGTGATATTGTTTTCTGCGATTAGCGAATACTTTAGACAAAAAAGCCATCAAAAAATTGCTGATATTACCTTAATAGAAAAGCGCGATGCGTTGACAGATCCACTTACTGGCCTTGCGAATCGTCGTTATATTTATGAGCATATTCAGCCTCGTCTTGAAGCCGAAGCGGCTAACTATTTACCGATGTCGATATTATTAATTGATTTAGATAACTTTAAATCAATTAACGATAGTTATGGCCATGATTTTGGTGATCAGGCATTAATAGCGTTTACCTCTATGATGCATGATAAATTACGTGGCACAGATATTAAAGCGCGCTATGGTGGCGAAGAATTCATTATTTTACTGCCTAAAGCTGGACTCAATATAGCTCATGCCGTGGCCGAAAAGCTGCGTAGTTATGTCGCTCAAAAACAGATCCCCTTCGATGTTGGGCAGTCTGTGACAATCACATGTAGTATCGGAATTGCCAGCCTAGAACGTGGTAGTCAATTTAGTAAAGCGATTAAACAAGCTGATGACAACCTTTATAAAGCTAAAGCAAAAGGGCGTAATGTCGTGGTTTCTGATTTAACCGAGATAAGCTAAATGGCAAGGTTAATTTATGTTTACGACCCTATGTGTAGTTGGTGTTGGGGCTATAGAGAAACTTGGTTAAAGCTTCAAGCAGCCCTTGGTGATAAACTTGCTATTGAATATAGAGTGGGCGGCCTTGCTCCTGATTCCGATGAGCCAATGCCTATAGATATGCAACAGTTTTTACAGCAAACATGGCTGCGAATTGAGCAGCAACTTGGTACACCATTTAATCATGAGTTTTGGCACACTGCTAAACCACGTCGCTCTACTTACCCAGCATGTAGAGCTGTGATTGTTGCAAGGCAGCACGAAAAAGAGCAGGAGATGCTTTATGCCATTCAAAAAGCCTATTACTTAAATGCACAAAACCCGTCAGACATAAGCACACTTGTGCTCCTTGCTGAGCAAATAGGTTTAGAAAAAAGCACATTTATAAAAGAAATTGAAAGTGAAAACATACATTCTTTATTAATGGCCGAAATAAACCAAGCTAGAAGCTTACCTATCCAAGGCTTTCCGTCTTTAGTTATTGAAAATAAAGGGAACTACCACGCTATCCCTGTTAACTATCTAGACTGGGAAAGCACTTATCAACAGATCGTTTCCCATATTTAGTTCCCAAAACCCTGCAAGTTTTGCCTTATCTTTGCGCAATATAAACTAATTGTTACAGCTGTCATAATTTTGTATTTTTTACGCAACACGCTTGTCATTTTTCACCGTTATCCTTTCGCACATTAAAACAACCCCACTAGTAAATTAAGCTAACTTAACGAGTAAAGGTGTATGCGATGAAAGGCGTTAAACCACTGATTTTAGCAGGTATTGTAGCGGCATCTGCGGCGGTACATGCAAACGATCTAGATAAAGTAATTGATAAAAGCAGCGAGATAAACAAATCTGCAGCGCAATCACAAACTAAAATCGACAAGATTGCAGATTCAATGCAAGGTCGTTTACAACAATTCAAAGCTCTTAATAAAGAAATTGAAGGCTTAACTGTTTATAACGCGCAACTTACCAAGCAGTTAAACAACCAAATTGCTGAAATGGACGCGTTAAATGAGTCAATGGATCAGGTATCAGTTATCGAGCGTCAAATTACGCCGTTAATGATGCGCATGATCACGGGCCTGGAACAATTTGTTGCACTAGACGTGCCTTTCTTAACTGAAGAACGAAGCAAACGTATCGCATCATTAAAAGAAATGATGGACCGCGCAGATATCACTTCAAGTGAAAAATTCCGCCGTTTACTTGAAGCTTACCAAGTAGAGGTTGATTACGGTCGCACTATCGAAGCGTATACATCATTACTTAATGTAGATGGTCAAGAGCGCGAAGTCGATTTCTTACGCATTGGTCGCTTAGAACTTATTTATTTAACACGCGACGGCAAAAAAGCAGGTAGCTGGGATAAAGAAACAAAATCGTTTGTTGAGTTACCAGATTCTGCAATCAGCCAAATTAACAAAGGTTTACGCATTGCTCGTAAGCAACTTGCCCCAGATATGTTAACACTGCCAGTCCACGCTGCTGAATAAGAGGTTTGAGATGAAATTATTAACGAAAATGACAAAAATGGCCGTATTTGCAGCTGGCCTTGGTTTTGCTGGTAGCAGCCTAGCGGCTGAGCCAATGGATTTAGATTCATTACTAAAAACATTAGAGCAAGGTAACGCACAGCAAAGCGCTGAGAATAAACAACGTGAACAAGAGTTCATGGCGCGTCAAAACGAACAAGTACAAATGCTTAAAGATACACAAGCAAAGTGTACTGCAATGTTAAATGAGTCAGAGCGCTTAGAAACTCAGTTTGAAGAAAATGAAGTAAAGCTAGCTAACTTAACTGACACGCTTTCAAACCGTATGGGTTCACTTAAGGAACTTTTCGGTGTGTTACAACAAGTCGCGGGTGATTCAAGTAACAAATTTATGACGTCAGTTGTTTCTGCAGAGCTACCTGGACGCAGTAACTTCATGGATGAGCTGGCACAAAAAATGGGTTCAACGTCAAAGCTTGCTTCAATCGATGATATCGAAAAAGTATGGTTTGAATTACAACGTGAAATGACCGAACAAGGTAAAGTATCACGCTTTACAACTGATGTTATCGTTGAAGGTGGCAGCAAAGCACAAAAAGAAGTGGTGCGTGTTGGTGCATTTAACTTAATCGCAGACGGTAAATACCTAGAGTACACACCTGCTACGAATACAATCAGCCAGCTTACACGTCAGCCAAGCAGCCGTTACACAGCAACTGCTACTGATCTGCAACAAGCAAATTCGGGTGTTGTTCAGTTCGCTCTTGACCCAACAGGTGGTTCTATCTTAGGTCTTTTAGTACAAGCTCCTGACACTGAAGAGCAAGTTCACCAAGGTGGTACTGTAGGTTATATCATCTTAGGTGTTGGTCTAATTGCTCTACTCATCGCACTTGAGCGCTTTGTATCACTGATGATTATGGGTAGCAAAATCCGTCGTCAGCTTAAAGACACCGTTGCACGTGATGACAACCCACTTGGCCGTGTAATGAAAGTGAAAGATCAGTACCCAGATGTAGCGTACGACACACTTGAGCTAAAATTAAGCGAAGCAATCATTCGTGAAATGCCGAAAATAACCCGTAACCTGACGCTAATTAAGATTATCTCTGTGGTAGCCCCGCTACTTGGTCTACTAGGTACGGTAACGGGTATGATTAACACTTTCCAAGCTATTACTTTGTTCGGTACAGGTGACCCTAAACTAATGGCGGGTGGTATTTCTCAGGCACTTGTAACAACTGTACTTGGTCTGGTTGTGGCTATCCCAACAGTATTCTTATACACACTTCTTAACACGCGTTCTAAAAATATGTTGTTGATTTTACAAGAGCAAAGCGCAGGTATTATCGCAGAACGAAGCGAGAAAGGAGCATAAATCATGGTGCTATTGATTGATGCAATCAATGCTCTACGTGATTTCCTCGACACAGGTGGCCAAGTTCTCTTGGTCATCGGGGTCCTCATCTTCGCGATGTGGTTATTGATACTTGAGCGTTTTATGTATTTCTTTGGCGGCTTTAAACGCTACAAGAAAGACGTAAAGAGCACTTGGAGCAATAGAGCAGAGCGTAACAGCTGGAACGCAGAGCAAATTCGCCAAGCGATGATTTCACGCGCTGGCATGCAACTAAATAATAACCTTGCGCTAATTAACGTAATGGTTGCGTTATGTCCACTTTTAGGTCTGTTAGGTACCGTAACCGGCATGATCGAAGTATTTGATGTAATGGCAATCACAGGCACAGGCAGTGCTCGTTCGATGGCATCAGGGGTGTCTAAAGCCACTATTCCAACCATGGCCGGTATGGTGGGTGCACTTTCAGGGGTATTCGCATCAACGTTCTTACAACGTCGAGCAAAACGTGAAGTGCAATTACTTGAAGACAACATGGTCTTAGACCACTAAACGAATTTTAGGGTGATGTTACACATCACCCACTAGGAGACTAACAATGAGAGCGCCACTAGGTAACTTATTTCAAGAAGACGACGCAGAAGAAATCAACATGACGCCAATGCTAGACGTTGTTTTCATCATGCTTATCTTCTTCATCGTAACAGCATCATTTGTCAAAGAAGCGGGTATTGATGTTAACCGTCCGGAAGCAGCAACTGCAGTTAAAAAAGAGCGTGCCAACATCTTAGTTGCTATTTCTGACAAAGGTGAAATTTGGATCAACAAACGCCAAGTAGATATCCGTGCAGTACAAGCAAATATCGAGCGCTTAAAAGCTGAAAATCCACAAGGTAGCGTGGTTATTCAAGCTGATAAGAAAGCCACAACTGATGTACTTATCAAAGTTATGGATGCATCGCGAGCTGCTGGCGCATTTGATGTGTCGATTGCTGCGCAAGAAGCATCATAAGGAATGTGAGCGATGCGTTATATAGTTGCATTAATCATCGCTGGTATCGTGACTGTCATGCTGTTTTTAGGCATGCAGGCACTGATCACCGGTGGTGAAGGGGCCATGTCTGAGCCCGTAAAAGGAAACGTACTTGATTTTGTTCGTCTGAAAAAAGAAGAGACAGTGCAAAAGAAAGAACGTAAACCGCAAAAGCCACCAACGCCAAAAGAGCCACCTCCGCCAATGGAATCACCGCAAATGCAAAATAGTGATCCTAACGCGAGCAATGCCAACTTTGACTTTGGTGCTAGCGTTGAAGCAGACGTTAACTTAGCGGGTGGCTTAGCGCTTGAATCAAGCGACGGTGAATACCTACCGATTGTAAAAGTAGCGCCTGTTTATCCGCGCCGAGCTTTATCGCGTGGTATTGAAGGCTATGTGATTGTTGAGTTTACAGTAACCAAGCAAGGCACAGTACGTGACCCGAAAGTTATTAAAGCTGAGCCTGAATCACTGTTTGACCGCGCTGCGATGGATGCAGCACTTAAATTTAAATATAAACCGCGCGTTGTTAACGGTGAAGCTGTTGAAGTAGCGGGCGTACAGAACAAAATTTCTTTCCAAATTAACGGTTAGAAAAGAGGAATGCGATTATGAAACCTTTAAAAGTTGCCGTGATTTGCGCGGCTGCTTTCACAAGCAGCCTGGTAATCCCAAGCGTTGTTAGCATGTTGCCAGGTGTAACAATTGCTACCGCCTATGCTGAAGAGCAAAAAACCAAACGAGTACCTGCACTGCGTGAAAAAGTCTATAGCCAATTAGCTCGTGCACAAAAGCTGGCTGATGATGGTGATGCAAAAGCAGGGCTGGAAGCACTTGATAGTATTCAAGAGCGCTCTTCAAGCATGAACTCGTATGAAATTGCCATGATGCATAATTTCTATGGTTTTATTTACTACAACGAAAATGACCTAGATAAAGCAATTGCGTCGTTTGAAAAAGTAGTAAACGAAGATGCGATCCCAGAAACATTACGTGTAAGCACCATGTTTAGTTTAGCGCAACTTGCGATGGCTAATAGCGATTACGAAAAGGTAATCAAATACTTAGCGCAGTGGGATGTGATTAACGATAAGCCTAAAACAGATGCTTATTACGTTTTGAAATCTCAAGCTTATTATCAGCTTAAAGATTACCAAAAAGGCATTGAAAGCATTAACCTTGCTATCGCAGAAGCCGACAGCAAGGGCGAAATGCCAAAAGAAAACTGGCTAATCTTACAGCGTGCTATGTACTACTCACTTAATCAGTCTGACAAAGTAGTCGAGGTACTTGAGCGTTTAGTTAAGCTTTATAACAAGCCAGAGTACTGGGTTCAGTTAGGTGGCATGTACGGTGAAACGGGCGCAGAGAAAAAGCAATTAGCGATTTTAGAAGCGGCATACCAACAAGGTTTCATGAAATCTAAATCAGATTTACGTCAATTATCACAAGTGTATTTATACAACGGCCTGGCTTTTAAAGCCGCGAACGTGATGAGTAAAGCAATGCAAGACGGTATAGCTGAAAAATCAGCGAAAAACTATGCCTTTGTTGCAGAAGCGATGGTACAAGCAAAAGAAAGCGAAAAGTCACTTCCTTACTTTGCAAAAGCCGCGGATTTAGTAACGCATGGTCAATACGAACAACGTATTGCAGAGGTAAGCATTAACCTTGAAAAATATGAAGAAGCAGCGGATGCAGCACGTAAAGCCCTAGATAAAGGCGGCTTAGAGTTTGAATCGAATGTGTATGTTGCCTTAGGTATGGCGCAGTACAATTTACAAAACTTTGATGCCTCTATTTTAGCGTTTGAGCAAGCGGAAAAACACAAAAAGTCACAGCGTTTAGCTGAGCAATGGATCAAGTATGTGAAGCGTGAAAAAGTGCACGCCGAAACATTACGTACCGCCTTACTCTAAATGGTATTCAACAGGTAAGCGTACAAAAGAACTCATTTATAATCGCAACACCAAAGCTGCCTTCGGGCGGCTTTTTTCCGTTCCTAAAGTTTACTAACTTACTCTTTTTAAAATAATTAATATTGTCATTTTATGTTTATTAAAGTGTAACTAGTTTGTCATACAGCTCCCGTAAGGTAGTCGCAGTTTAAAACTCAAGTGTCCCAAAAGCATTAAGTTTCAGTGCTTTTCGGTGACTTGAGTTTATGCGCTAACACAATAATTAAATATCTATCTTAACGGAGTGAACAATGAAATTATCTGACTTATTTAAAGTTAGTCTGGTAGCTGCTGCAGTTTCTTTAGCTGGTTGTGGTGGTGATTTAGTCGTTAAAGAAGGCGACACCACTGTAAATGAAGGCGATAACATCACTAATATCATCGATAATGGTGGTGACAATGGTGATAACGGCGGCGATCAGTCAGGTCGTGATGATTCTCAAAATGCGACAACTGGTTTCCCAACTGACATCGAAAATGCCTTAACACAAGGTTTAGCAACAGATGTTTCTTCAGAATTCCCAACGATTACAGATAAACCAGTTTACCGTTTAAAAGCAGATACGACATTCACTGCAGATGTAACGTTAACAAATGACGCTCATTGGATTTTAAATGGTCGCACAGCGGTAGGTAACGACCGTACAGATAATACTGTTCTTTATATCCAACAAGGTACTACATTAATTGGCGAATCGGGTGATGATTTCTTAGTTGTTCGTCGCGGTTCACAAATCGAATCGGTAGGTACTGTAAGCCAACCAATCACAATGACTTCTATTCAAGATGTGACTAATGTTGAAACGTCTATCGGTCAGTGGGGTGGTTTAGTTCTTCTTGGTAATGCACCAGCAAACTCATGTGGTGACCAAGAAGGCGAAGCAACTGCAGACGAGCTTGCAAACTGTGGTGTTGCAGCTGAAGGTGATGCAGGTCAATTCGGTGGTAACGTTGCAGATGATAACTCAGGTACATTGAAATACTTAGTTGTTAAACATGCTGGTAAAACTCTGGGTAATGGTGACGAGTTAAACGGTATTTCATTTGCCGGTGTTGGTTCTGCTACAACTGTTGACTACATTCAAGTACACGAAAACTTAGATGATGGTATTGAGTTCTTTGGTGGTACAGTAAACGTAAGCAACGTGGTACTTACAAGTATTGGTGATGACTCACTAGATTGGTCTTTTGGTTGGACTGGTACGGCGAAAAACGTATACATTCAACAAGCTGCGAACTTAGGTGATAACGCGATTGAAGCTGACAACTCTGAGTTTGATTCAGACGCTACACCACTGACTAACCCTACCATTGAAAACGTAACAATCGTGGGTGCTGAAGGTAACAATGGTATTCGTCTACGTGCAGGTACTGCAGGTATGCTGAAAAACGTTTTCGTTACAGGCCCTGCAACGTACGAAAACTGTTTACGTGTTGGTTCTGATTCAGTTCCTCGTGCAGAAGACGGTTCACTAACTATCACTAACTCAATTGTTGCTTGTCAAACAGCTGCGAATAATTTCGGTAGCGAAACAATTAATGGTGGTACTGTACAAGCGTGGTTTGAAGGCCAAGACGGTAACCAAACTCTTACACCTGCAGATTTAATGCTAGATGATAATGGTTATATGCCTTTAGCAGGCTCACCATTATTAGCGAATGGTCAAATCGGAGCATTTAGCGCAACAAATAACTGGATGGAAGGTTGGACTGTTGCTATCAATGGCGGTTTCCCAACTGATATTGAAAATGCAATGGCGCAAGGTCTTGCGACAGACGTTTCATCTGAATTCCCACAAATCACTGATAAGCCAGTGTATCGTTTAGCTGAAGATACAACTTTCACTGCAGATGTAACATTAACAAATGACGCTCACTGGATCTTAAACGGTCGTACAGCAGTCGGTGGTGACCGTACTGATAGCGCAACATTATATGTTCAAGCGGGTACTACATTAATCGGTGAAACAGGTGATGACTTCTTAGTTGTTCGCCGTGGTTCACAAATCAACGCTAATGGTAATACAACAGCACCAATCACCATGACATCTATCCAAGATATGACAGGTGCAGAAACAGGCATCGGTCAATGGGGTGGTTTAGTATTACTTGGTAATGCACCGGCTAACTCGTGTGGTGACCAACAAGGTGAAACAACACCTGAAGAGCTAGCAAACTGTGGTGTTGCAGCTGAAGGTGATGCAGGTCAATTTGGTGGTGACGATGCAGAAGACAACTCGGGTGTTGTTCGTTATGTTGTCGTTAAACACGCAGGTAAAACATTGGGGAATGGCGATGAGCTAAATGGCATTTCATTCGCTGGTGTTGGTTCTAAAACAAAAGTTGAATACATCCAGGTTCACCAAAACCTTGACGATGGTATCGAGTTCTTCGGTGGTACTGTTAACGTTCGTAATGTTGTACTAACTGATATTGGTGATGACGCGTTTGACTGGTCATTTGGTTGGACAGGTCGTGCACAAAACGTATATATCCAACAATCATCTGTTGAAGGTGACAATGCAATCGAAGCAGATAACTCAGAATTCGATTCAAACGCTACACCATTAACTAAGCCACTACTTTCAAACGTAACGATTGTTGGTGCTGACGGTAAAAACGGTGTTCGTCTTCGTGCAGGTACGGCTGGTGTTATCCGTAACATGGTTGTGACAGGCCCTGAAGGTTACAAAAACTGTTTACGTGTAGGTTCTGACTCTGTAGCAAATGCTGAGTCTGGTGAGCTTTCTATCGAGAACTCAGTTGTAGCATGTAGTGCAGACAATAACTTCGGTTCTGAAGCAATTGGTTCTGGTAATGTTCAGTCTTGGTTCGAAGGTCAAACAGGTAACCAAACACTTACAGCAGCGACATTAAACTTAGCAACAGATGGTTTCACGCCTAAATCAAACTCTCCGCTATTAGGTGCAGGTGTTGATGCGTCAGACCTTGACCCATTCTTCACTAAAACAAGCTACATTGGTGCATTTGACGGTGACAATAACTGGATGGAAGGTTGGACAGTTGCTGTTAACCCAAGCTTCCCTGAAGATATCACTAACGCAATGGAACAAGGTCTAGCGACTGATGTTTCTGCTAGCTTCCCACAAATTACCGATAAGCCAGTGTATCAGTTAGCACAAGATGTTGTGTTCACATCTGACGTGACATTAACTAACGATGCTCACTGGATATTAAAAGGTCGTACAGCAGTGGGTGGTGACCGAACTGATAGTGCAACTCTTTATGTTCAATTTGGTACAACACTAATCGGTGAAAACGGTGATGACTTCTTAGTTGTGCGTCGTGACTCTAAGATTGAGGCTGTAGGTACAGCAACTCAACCAATCGTTATGACATCAATCCAAGATATGACAGGTGCTGAAACAGGTATTGGTCAATGGGGTGGTGTAGTGCTTCTTGGTAACGCACCAGCTAACTCTTGTGGTGACCAAGTGGGTGAAACAACAGCAGATGAACTTGCAAACTGTGGTGTTGCAGCTGAAGGTGATGCAGGTCAATTCGGTGGTAACCAACCAGAAGATAACTCAGGTACGCTTAAGTATGTTGTTGTAAAGCAAGCGGGTAAAACACTAGGTAACGGTGATGAGCTTAATGGTATCTCACTAGCTGGCGTTGGTAGCCAAACTGAACTTGATTATATCCACGTTCACGAAAACCTTGACGACGGTGTTGAGTTCTTTGGTGGTACTGCAAGCATTAGCCACTTAGTACTGACAAACATTGGTGATGATTCTCTTGATTGGTCATTCGGTTGGACTGGTAATGCACAATACGTATTAATCAAACAGTCTTCTTCAGAAGGTGATAATGCAATTGAAGCTGATAACTCAGAGTTTGATTCAGATGCATCACCTTTAACAACACCTACTATCTCTAACGTAACTATCATCGGTGCAGATGGTGTAAACGGTATCCGTTTACGTGCAGGTACTGCGGGTATGCTTAAAAATGTAGTAGTGACAGGTGGTGAAGGTTATAAAAACTGCTTACGAGTTGGCGCAGATTCAGCTCCACGCGCTGAAGATGGCTCACTGACTATCAGTCACTCAGTGGTTGCATGTGCAGCAGATAACAACTTCTCAAGCCAAGCAATTGGTACTGGTAATGTTCAATCTTGGTTCGAAGGCCAAGAAGGTAACTCTATTATGGACGCAGCGATGTTAGGTCTTAGCGACAACGGTTATCAACCAAGTGCAGAATCAGCATTACTTGGTAGCGGTTCCGATGCTTCAAGTCTAAATAGCTTCTTCGACCAAGTAGATTACATCGGTGCAATGGATGCGCAAACAGACTGGACAGCAGGTTGGGTAAAAGTAGGTCTTAACTAAGACCTTCTAATCCATGGTCGGGGGCGACCCCGGCCAGCTTCTAGTTTTGTTTTCGGAGTATAATAATGAAATCTTTTACCCCCTCTAAACTTGTGCGTTCAAAGATAAACCACGCAGTGCTTGCAGCACTAGTTGGCTTATCAGTGAATACTGCCTATGCAGCGGATGAAGCACAAGAAATTGAAGAAGTGGTTGCTGTAGGACAGCGTTTAAAAGGGAGTGCTGGCGCGGTTCTTCAAGAGCGTCAAAATCAAGCTTTCGTTGCTGATATCATGGGTGCAGAGCAAATCTCTCGTACTGGTGATGGCGATGCTGCATCGGCACTTCGTCGTGTAACAGGTTTGACACTTGTTGATGGCAAGTTCATTTATGTTCGTGGTTTAGGTGAGCGATATTCGAGTACTCAGCTTAATAGCATGTATGTACCAAGCCCTGATCCAACTCGCTCAGTTGTACCGCTTGACTTATTTCCATCAGATATTATTGAAAGTCTTAGTGTTCAAAAATCGTTTTCACCCGATATGCCAGCGCATTTTGGTGGTGGTAACGTAAATATTAGAACCAAATCAATTCCGACTGATTTTTTATTTAAAGTCGATATTGGTACTTCTTATAACACCAATAACAGTGATACAGGCTACTTCTATGAAGGTGGTGATGATGACTGGATGGGACGTGACGATGGAACTCGCGCGTTACCAAGTGAGTTCATCGATGCCTTTTATGGTGCTGGCCTTGAGGGTGATATCAATACAACATTGGCTGAGCGCCAAGCATTGATGTCGGCTCTTGACTGGAATATTTCAGCAACTGAAAAAGACGTTGATCCTGAAATGAGCTTTTCAGTTTCACTAGGCGATCGCTTTGAAAGTGAAATGGGCACATTTGGTGTACTTGCTGCTGTTTCTTATGAAAATGAGTGGGAAGTAGCGCAAGAGAAAAGTGGTACCAACCTTGGCAGCTTAGGGTGTGAAGACAAGTGTTTTGCTCAGTATTACGATGGTACATCGACTGAACAAAATGTGCGTTGGAGTGGGACATTCAATATTGGTTATGAGTTTAATTCAAACCATAAAATTGAACTGACTAATATTGCCCTGCATGACATGCGTGACCGTGTTCGTAATCGTAATTTCTATGATGCCAACGAAACGGAAGAAGGTGTTCGTGATCTTCGCCGTGTTGATGTCGTGTATGAAGAGCGTGAAATGTTCTCCAGCCAATTAAAAGGCACCCACAACTTTATTGATTTTAACAACTTGTTTGTTGATTGGTATGCCGGTACAAGCCGTGCAAACCGTGATGCTCCAGGTGGTGTTGATGCTGTTTTCCAACGTAACTATGACGATGGGGCGTTTGTATCTGAGCAATTACAGGACGTTTCTGCAACTAACGTGACACGTGAATTCCAAGTTCTTCATGACGAAGTTGATACCTGGGGTTGGAACATGGGTATGCCATTTTATGGTGAAGGCTATGAGCTTGAGCTAAAAGTAGGTGGCGACTTCTCTGAGAAAACACGTAACGCAAATAATACGACATTCGGTATTACACACCGTGGTATTTCAGATGATTATTCATTTGGCTCACGTTTAGATGAAATTTTCGCTTACGATAACATCAATAATGATGCTTTCTATGCAAGTTCAACGGGGTCAGGTATTTTCGACGACAGAACAACTGACGGTGATAAATACAGTGCGGCACATAAGCTAGATGCTTATTATTTTATGGCTGACTACTTTATCGACAACACTTGGCGTATTACTGGTGGTGTTCGTTGGGAAGATTTTGCGCAAGTATCAGTGCCATTTAAGGCGCATAGTAATTTGTTTGATGCGACAACTGATGAGTTAGCTGAAGTAGCTATCAAAGAAGATGACTTTTATCCATCTTTAGCTGTGACTTATATCATGGATGAAGAAATGCAATTTCGTTTAAATTTAAGCGAGACAACGATTCGTCCAGATATGCGTGATGTTAGCTCTACTTTCTTCGTTGACCCGTTAACGGAATTCCTTGTTCGTGGTTCACCGACATTACAAAGTTCAAAACTTAAAAATGCTGATTTCCGTTTTGAATGGTATATGGCATCAGGTAATAACCTATCAGTTGCATTGTTCTACAAAGACATTACTAACCCTATTGAAATGGTAGAGCTTGCGGGTGTTGGTGGTGCGGCACCACAGTTATTAACTGCTAATGCTGAATCAGGTGAGTTAACCGGTATTGAGGTTGATTTCTTAACTGATTTTAGCTTTATCAGTGCTGACTGGTCGAGTGTATTTTTGTCGGGTAACGTTACGCTATCTGATTCAAGTGTGAAACTAGGCATTGATGATTCTGACGGTGTTGATTCGTTGTTTGAGCAGCAATTAAAAGATGCACTTGATGCAGATACAGTGTCTAACATTGTTACTAACGATGAGCGCCGTTTAGTGGGTCACTCTGAGTGGGTAGCAAACTTGCAGATGGGTTATGACTCAGCTGATGGTTTCCATTCAACATCACTTGTATATAACGTGTTTGGTCCGCGTATTATTGTACCAGGTACTCGAGGTAACGAAGATGCAGAAGAGAAGCCATTCCATTCGCTTGATTTAGTTTATTCTTACTTCCCGAACTTCAATACAAAAGTTAAGTTCAAAATTGAAAACATCCTTGGTCAAGATAAAGAAATTGAACAAGAAGGTTTATCACTTTGGAAGAAAGAAGAAGGCACTAAGTTTAGCTTAGGCTTCAGCTACGAGTTTTAATGAAACTCCCCCAAGGAAGGATACAATAATAAATCCTAACGTTGATTTAGCCCTGCAATAGCAGGGCTTTTTTGTTTCTGTATTGTCTATACCCAAACCACCTCAAGATGCAGAATTCAGCGTTTCACAGGTGCTTAATATCAAGGCGTTACTTTGCAAGAATGGCAGTCCCTTTTAAGAAGTAACAACGATGAGAGTAAGTGCCTGTGAAGCGCCCAAGGGGTTGGTTTAAAAGCGATTTATACTGCGTTATTGATTTTAACAATAGAACCACTATTACTTGCAATCAATGCCTTGCCTAAATCGCTTTTAATTCCAACTGAAACTCGCATCTTGAGGTAGTTTGGGTATATTAAACCATTGCGTGTTATGGTAGTTCTAAGTGTTAAAACAGGGATTTAAAATGGACTTACGGTTAATTATAAATGGTAAAAAAGCGGCTGATGAGCAGCTTCGTGACGCCATCGGTAAATTTCGAACTAGTCAGCCACTGGCGGTGCGTGTTACCTATGAAGGCGGTGACATTAAGCGCTTTATTAATGAAGCCGTAGCAGAAGGCGTAAAACGTGTTGTTGTGGCTGGTGGCGATGGCACCGTTAATGAAGCAGTTAATGCATTAATGAAGTTAGAAAAATCACAGCGTTTAGAGCTTGCTATTTTACCTATGGGCACGGCGAATGACTTTGCCACAGCCGCCCACATTCCTCACGGGTACTTGCCAGCACTTAAACTTGCCGCCAATGGTCAGCCGCATGCAATTGATACGGTAGAGGTTGATGAGCGTTACTTTGTGAACGTAGCCAGTGCTGGTTTTGGGGCTAAAATTACCGCTACAACACCGCCTGCACTTAAGAACATACTAGGAGGTGGCGCATATACATTGGCAGGGCTTGTACAAGCGCTTAGTTTTGTACCTTACAGTGGCGAGTTAACACTGCCTGATGGTGAGCGTGCTTCGGGCGATATTATTGCTGCTGCCGTGTGTAATGGTCGCCAAGCGGGTGGTGGTCAGCTACTTGCGCCACATGCATACATAAATGATGGCTTGGTTGATTTAGTGGCGTTTACATCATTTGCAATTTCAGATGTGCCGGCGGTTATCGAAGAGCTAAGCAACTACCCTAATTCATCACAAAAGTGGGTAAAACGCTTTCAAGTGCCTTGGCTTGAATGGCAAACACAAACAGAAATGCCTATAAACTTAGATGGCGAGCCAATCACCTCAAAACAACAGCGTTTTGAAGTGCATGCTGGCGCGCTAAACATGGTGCTACCAGACGCTTGTCCGCTAATACGATGATGAAAAATTTTGATGTTACTCGGTTTGCGCTGGTTTTGCTTGGGCCGCAATGCTAGATTACTTCTGTAAAAATTAAATTCTCACGCAATGGACTTTAATTTTTAACAGTTTAGGTAATTTGAATGAATCAAACAGTGGAACAAACAATGAAAAAAGTAGGATTAGTCGGTTGGCGGGGCATGGTTGGCTCTGTGTTATTAGAACGTATGCAGCAAGAAAATGATTTTTCTAATATCGACACGACTTTTTTCACCACCTCTCAAACCGGTCAATTAGGTCCTGATCTTGCTGGCCCAGCTAAACCGCTTTTAGATGCCAATGATATTTCTGAGCTTGCAAAGATGGATATTATTGTCACTTGCCAAGGCGGTGACTATACCAAAGCCGTTTACCCGCAATTACGCGAATCAGGTTGGCAAGGTTACTGGATTGATGCGGCATCGGCACTGCGCATGAGTGACGATAGTATTATTGTGCTTGACCCGGTAAATAAAGATGTTATCACAGCGGGCCTAGAGCAAGGCGTTAAAACTTATGTTGGCGGTAACTGTACCGTATCACTTATGTTATTAGCACTTGGCGGTTTATTTGAGCAAGACTTGATTGAATGGGTTAGCCCAATGACATATCAAGCGGCTTCTGGTGCAGGTGCTCGCAACATGAAAGAATTAATTGCACAAATGGGTGCAATTCACGAAACCGTTGCTGATAAGCTTGCTGATCCTAACGCTGCTATTCTTGAAATTGACAAATTAGTCACCGAAAAAATTGCCTCAAGCGATTTACCGCAAGACCAGTTTGGTGTGCCTTTAGCAGGTAGCCTCATTCCTTGGATTGATGTACCAATGCCAAGTGGTCAAAGTAAAGAAGAGTGGAAAGCGCAAGTTGAAGCGAACAAAATTTTAGGCAGCAGCGAACAACCTATCCCTGTTGATGGCTTATGTGTTCGCATTGGTGCAATGCGTTGTCACTCACAAGCAATGACAATTAAGCTTCGCAAAGACATTAGCGTTGAGAAAATTGAAGAAATTCTTGCTTCTCACAATGAGTGGGTAAAAGTGATCCCTAATGACCGTGACATTTCTGCTACAGACTTAACACCTGTAAAAGTAACTGGCACACTGTCTATTCCTGTTGGTCGTATTCGTAAATTAGCGATGGGCCCTGAATATATCAGCGCGTTTACGGTTGGTGATCAACTGTTATGGGGTGCTGCAGAGCCACTTCGCCGCATGTTACGCATTATTGTTGATGGTCAACATTAATCACACAACTCAACATTAAGGCTAGCAGCTTGCTGGCCTTTTTTAGCACTAAAGGAAAGTAATGCACACGCCTAGTAAATGGAAAATGACACCCGAAAGAGTGTCGCAGTTTATTAAAACCTACAGCTTTGCATTAATGGTTGATAGTGAGTTTGAGGCAACTCATTTACCATTAGTTTATAAACCCGATGAGGGCGAGTTTGGGACCTTATATGGTCATGTTTCACGGGCAAATGGTCATGGTAAAAGCTTGCAAAATACTCGGGTATTAGTGGTTTTTAATGGGCCTCATAGTTATATATCTCCGACATGGTATGCAGAAAAGCCTGCTGTATCGACATGGAATTATGCTGTGGTTCATGCCAAGGGTAAGGTTGCATATCTTGATGATGAAAACACCTTAGCTTGCCTAGATGAGCTAATTAGGCAATACGAGCCAAGTATTTTAAACGATACCAGTTTGCTACCAGATGAATATCAAGCAAAGTTACTGCGGGGAATTGTAGGCATTAAAATTGAACTTGACTCAATTCAGGCAAAAGAAAAGTTAGGCCAGCATAAATCGGCGGCGGATCAGCAAGGTGTTGTAGCTGGGTTAAAGGCCGATAAACACCCTGATTGTCAGGCTTTACTTAGCTATATGCTAAAACACGAAGTAGGAATAGGCAGCTAATTTGCATCCAGCAAATGCTGCCAATTGGTTGGAAAGTACCTAGCATGGTTTTGTTAAAAGCATGTTAATTACTAAGGCTAAAGTTAGTACATTCCATGTTCATGTCAACTAAATGACATATATATGAAGGTAAGTTTTGGGTATAGACAATAAAAATAGCCATAAACTGCACATTGATTTTATTAGCCCAATCTATTTTGCCCCATAAAAATAAACACTTATTTATTTGCTGAACTTCCAAGGCCTCACTATATTTTCTTAAGTACCTAGTTGGAAGTATGCTATGAATATCTCAAAAAAATTAAAGCTCGCTTTTGCATCAGCCATCGCGCTGCCGCTGATCATCATTGCTGCGCTTGTAATTACACAAACAAGACAGCAAGCTCTCGACAATTTTGCCGAGCTTAGTGAAAGAGAAGCCAGACAAGTCGATAATGGTATCAGTATGTTTTTTGCAGAAATTGAGAAAAATGTCGATTACCTTGCTTCTCATACCGCTATCTTAGACGCCAAGCAAGGCGTTAAAACCCATATGCAATCACCTAGTGCAGAGATGCTTGATCATTTAAGTGGCAGTAGCACCGAAAAAAACGCTTTTAGTTTGTTTGATCACTTTGGCGTAACCCACCCGGGACTTGCTTATATCTACATGGGTAATGAACAAGGTGGTTATATTCAATGGCCAGAGGGTGAAGTAACAGCAAATTATGACCCAAGAGTTAGGCCATGGTACGAAACAGGTAAAGCTGCAAATGGTAAAACAGTAAGAACCAATGCCTATTATTGGGCAGTAGATGACATGGTAATTGTTTCTACTGTTAAGGCAATTAAAGAAGAGGGCGAGTTTATTGGTGTGCAAGGCATGGATGTATCCTTGCAGGGGCTTACCGATATTATTGCGAACATTAAACTTGGTGAAACTGGCTATTTAATGCTGATTGAAGACAGTGGCAATGTACTCGTTGACGTTAAAAATGCTGATTACAGGTTTAAGCAGCTAGCACAAGTCAATAACGGAAAATACAAGCAGCTCGCTGAGAATAATCATGGTCAATTTGAAATAGACATTAATGGTAAAGATTACTTAGCGAATATTTATACCTCACAAAAACTAGGCTGGAAATTTATAGGCTTAGTTGAAAAATCTGAAGTGATGAGTGCCGCAAATGCAATGACGATTACTATTTTAGTCATCAGTGCAATTCTGATTGCTGTATTCATTCTAGTTGCTAGCTACATTTCTAAATTAATTTCAGCACCTATTGTTGAAGTAAGTGATGGCCTGACAGAAATATCGCAAGGTGGTGGTGATCTAACCAAACGTTTGGTTATTAAAACACGTGATGAAACGGCCAAATTAGCAAACAGCTTTAATTTATTTTTGAACCTGATATCGGATTTAGTTACGCAAATTAATGATTGCGCTCAAAATGTGAGTGATACCTCCGCACAAACATCATCACAGGCCGCACAACTGTCAGGCTCAACATCGCAGCAACAACAAGCTCTTGAAATGGCGGCCACAGCGATTAATGAAATGGCAGCGACTGCTAATGAGGTCTCTGCCAGTTGTGCAAATGCAGCTGAGCTTGCATCGCAAACTCAACAAGCCTCAGAGCTTGGACAAAGTGTGATTTCTCAGACTGTTGATAGCGTTGTATCTTTGTCTGAAGTGATCACCAAAGCAACTCAAGATATAAACCAACTTGATGCTGAAAGTGAAAACATCATGTCGATATTGAGCGTAATAAGAGGGATTGCAGAACAAACCAATTTATTAGCATTAAATGCGGCAATTGAAGCGGCGAGGGCGGGCGACCATGGCCGAGGCTTTGCGGTTGTTGCAGATGAGGTTCGTGCATTATCACAAAGAACATCTGAATCAACAGAAGAAATTGCAAGCCAATTAGACTCCTTACGAAAGATGTCTGATCAAGTGTCAAAAGAAATGACAACCAGCTTAAACCGCACAAATAAAACAGTTGAGTTAGCCCATTCAGCACAGCAACAATTTAGTGAAATAACCGCGTCAATTGTTAATATTAGCGATTTGAATACACAAATCGCGACAGCAGCTGAAGAGCAACAGCATGTAGCTGAAGACATTAATCGTAATGTGGTAGAGATTAAAAACGCGGCGGATGATGTCAGCGAAATTGCTGAAAGTGCAAGAGGCAACGGAGAGAAACTAAACTTATTATCGAACACGCTTACTGATTTAGTAGGTAAGTTTAAAGTTTAGAGTAGTTAAAATTATGCTTGGATACTAACCTTGTCCCTTTTTTGTTGATTAAATAGAGATTAAAGGTTAGTTTTTATGTTGGTATTATCAAACCTAAAGTAGAACATGCAGGGAAAAATATTTCAGCTAAACAATAACAAACAAACTATTTATATATTTTTTATCATGCTATTTTTTACGCTGAGTCTCCACCTCCTCATAAGCTACCTTCAAGTAAATCATCAAAAGCAGTTTGCTGAATCTCTATTAACTAAAGCAGAAAATATATCGAATGATATAGTGGCTTCTATCCAAGAAGTCGCAACGCTATCTCCTAATAGATGTGACTCTGATTCCATCAACACATTACGTATAATTCTTTCAAAATATGAATACACTCATGACTTAGGTCTAATTTTTGATGGTAAGGTCGGTTGTTCAGCAAACTGGGGACTATTTGAAACTCCAATTTTATTTGCAAGAGAGTTTTATAGTTCTTCCTCGGGGTATCAATTCGCTTCGAAGGTAGGGAATATTTTCCCAGTTCCAGCCAGATACGATATAACAAAAAAAGACAACGTGATTGCTTTCACAATTAATGAACCATTTAAGAGTTTTGACCATCTTGAAAAAGGGTTTTCTTATAAAATTATTTCAAAAAATGAGAGCCATACTTTCCATAACTACAAATCTGAGTATCAGTTCAAAAAGGATACGTTATTAAATTCTCAGGAATTAAAAATTTGCAGTTCAAAATTCGAATACTGCGTAGAGACGTTAAATAATCGTCCTGGGCTACTTTATTTACCAATTTTTATCTCGTCATCACTTATTTGTTTAATCGGGTTAATAAGTTTTTTAATTGCTTATTCTGTTATTTCATATTTTGATAAGAACTCTTCAATCGAGTTTAGGTTGCGTAAAGCTATAAAAAACGGTGAATTATATTTAGAGTACCAACCAATAATTGAGCTGAAAAATAATAAAATAATTGGTGTGGAGAGCCTAGTTAGGTGGAAAGACGCCGTTCATGGAAATGTATCACCTGAACTTTTCTTAAGTATCGCAGAACAGTTAGGCTTGTACTCAACCTTAGCATATGACTTAGTTAAAAGAGCATTTGCAGAGCTTTCAGCTATTTTACATAGGGATCCCGAGTTCACAGTTGCGATTAATGTTAATGCGTACGAAATTAAAACTTCAGAGTATTTAGATAACCTATACGAACTTTGTATGAGTTATAAAATAAAGCCGCAGCAAGTAAAAATAGAAATTACAGAGCGAATAGGTTTGCCACTTGAAGAGTTATCTAACTTTGCAACACGGGCAAAGTACTATGGCTTTATTATTGCTCTTGATGATTTTGGAACAGGAGTATCTAACCTTGTGTGGCTCACTGAAATTAACTTCGACATCATTAAAATTGATAAAATATTAACACAATCAATAACGGATGAATTTAAACAGGATATGGTATTAGCCATTATGTCTCTGGTTACAAATCTTAATCGCTTGGTCATTTTTGAAGGGGTTGAGGTGTTTGAAGAATATAACTTCATAAAAGCTTTTAATCCTAATCATCAAATTCAAGGTTGGTATTTTTATAAGTCTTTACCATTAACCGAGCTAAATAAAGCACTAGATGGCCAGCAAGGATGACAATGAAAATAGAAAGTGTGAACACTGAAGATTTCCCAGAACTACTTAGTGTATGGGAAAACTCAGTTCGAGCGACACATGATTTTATAACAGAAGACGACATAGCCTTTTTTAAGCCCATTATCATTGAGCAGGCTTTTCCAAATGTTACTTTGAAGTGCATAAAGGATGAACATAAAGCAATTTTAGGTTTTGTTGGTGTTCACGATAGCAAAATTGAAATGTTGTTCATTTTAGATGCTGCCAGAGGTGAGGGGATAGGTAAAGTACTCTTGAACTATGCGGTTGAGCAATTAGCAGCCAACAAAGTGGATGTTAATGAGCAAAACCCACTTGCAGTTGGGTTTTATCAACATATGGGGTTTAAAGTTATCTCACGCTCACCTTTAGATGATATGGGCAAACCATTTCCAATATTACACATGGAACTCGTGTAGGAATGGCTACAGCCATGTAGGTCGTCATTTATGGCGACAATAACTGTGAACGATGAATGTACGGCGTTGAAACGCCTCCTACATACTTTACTCTCGTAACTCGCAAACTTTACTCTCATATCTCGCTAACTTCTCTTTTAACGCGCTAAAGCACGACCTACAACGCGCGAAACAAGTTTCACGCCTACGATTGAAAACATTGGGCTCTAGGATTTAGGCTCTGGGACGCGATGTAAAATCGCTGCTACTTGCTCGGCGTTAAAACGCCTCCTGAAACTTTCACCTTGTAACTCGCAAACTTCTCTTTTAACGCGCTAAAGCACGACCTACAACGCGCGAAACAAGTTTCACGCCTACGTTGGAAAACATTAGGCGCTAGGATTTAGGCTCTGGGACGCGATGTAAAATCGCTGCTACTTGTTCGGCGTTGAAACGCCTCCTACAAACTTTACTCTCGTATCTTACAAACTAAAAAATCATTACTTGTCATACAAAATAATCTATTGTATTTTCAGGGGATTAAGGTTTAAAAATAAAAGGATTTTAGTAATGGTTAAACTAAATGGATTCACAGTTTTAATTTTGATTGCTATCAGTTCGCTAATAACTTATTTGGTTACTTCATCGAGCAACAATAGTGAGGTGACGGCTACCGTAATAGAGAGTCAAGTTAATAGTGATTCTAATAAAGAAGTGATCTCGGCGAATAACAAAGATATACATCAAAGCACTATTCAAGTTAAACAATTAGCCAGTTCAGAGCCTGAAGGTAATAAGGTGAGTGAAGAGCAAGGTCAACAAACGAATTTAGCTGATAGACATTTTTCATCATCAGAATCTGTTACCAATTCATTCATCACTGATAATGGGTAAATTAAACAGCAAAGCGTATTTGGCGCAATCACAATTCCTGAATTTCATGACTTTTTGAATAATGTACGAGTTACTGAAGAAACAGATAATTCAATAGAAAGAGAAGTTAAGCTGCTCGAGATGTTGAGTCAAATTCGCACAAACGACGTTTATGCTGAAGACTTTGCTTGTAGAGGTAAAGTCTGTGCTATGTCATTTCACCATGAGGCTAACTCTGATTTTGATCTTGATAAGTTGAGTACTTTTGATGAAAACTACCTTTTCACAAACACATCAAAAGACGAATCAGGTTCAACAGTGACAAGAGTCTTGTTTATTCAAACAGACAACCCATCTCAATTAGTTTTTACCAATGGCTAGTCTTTGTAAGTCGCTATTTATGGCGACAAAACCTTGAACATTTTCATGTAGGAACGGCTTTTGCCGTGAACCATAAATGTTTGGCTTTGAAACGCCTCTTATAAACAAACGCGCGAAACAAGTTTCACGCCTACGTTGGAAAAACATTAGGCGCTAGGATTCAGGCTCTAGGACGCGATGTAAAATCGATGCTATTTGCTCGGCGTTGAAACGCCTCCTACAACTTTCATCTTGTAGCTTGCTAACTTTCCCCTTGTAACTTGTAACTCGTCACTTATCTTTTGCTTAATTTGCTGTTCGCGATATGCTGACATAACGAATATTGAATTACATTGGAATTGAAAATGAAGCTCAATCAGGTGACGTTACCTGTAAAAGATATGGATGAAGCGGTGGCTTTTTACTTAACACTGGGAATGATTCAGATTGTAGATACCCCGCATTACGCACGCTTTCAATGCCCAGATGGTGATGCCACATTTTCGCTGTCATTAGAAACCGATAATTATAATAATCATGCGGTAATTTATTTTGAACATGAGCAGCTCGATGAGCTCTACGCAAGCCTTGTTGAAAAAGGCATTAACTTTGAACAGCCACCAACCGCCCAGCGTTATTTATGGAAAGAAGCAATTTTAAAAGATCCATCAGGTAATAAAATTAAATTGTATTGGGCCGGAGAGAACCGCTTAAACCCACCATGGAAAGTAGAAAAAAGAGGATAAATTAAAGGCGCTAGGTCCTAGCGCCTAATATCTAAAAACTAACCTCTTAAAATGTTACTGCTTTTCTTTCAGTAATTGTTTTAGTTCGGCCATTTCAGCTTGTAGCTGAGCAATTTGTCCTTTGGTTGCAGGCATGTCGGCATCAGATGTTTGCTCTTCTCGAGCGTTGCGATGCTCTTCAGACATGACTTCTAAAATTGCACCCACCATCATGTTTAAAAATATAAAGGCAGTTAAGAAGATAAACGTTAGGTAGAAAATCCAACTGAGTTCATACACAGCCATGGTCTCATACATGACATCAGTCCAATCCTCGAACGTTGCAATCCTAAATAGGGTGAGCATAGAAATAGATACATCGCCCCATAATACAGGGTTTATATCAGCAAACAGCATGCTACCCATAGCGGCATAAATATAAAAAATCACAAACATAAGTAGGGCAATATAGCCCATTTGCGGAATAGCTTTTAAAAGCGAGTTAACCAGCAGTCTAAGCTCTGGGATCATAGAGACTAGTCGCAGAACGCGGAAAATACGCAGTAATCGAGCGATAAAAATTGTTGATCCAGCTGCAGGGTAAAGGCTACCGACCACGATTATGAAATCAAAAATATTCCAACCTTTGCTGAAAAAATCTTTAAAGCCACGGCTTGCGATAAAACGGATCACTAGTTCAACTAAAAAGAATACCGTGATACCTACGTCCATCCAATGTAAAGCAAGCTCAGCTGTAGGATGTAATGAATAGGTATGTGCACCCACTGTTAGTGCTGAAATAACAATGACAGCGATAACAAATGATTGAAAAATTTTACTTTTATCGATACGCTGAAACAGCTCTTGTAACTGCGACAACATCATATAGAACCCTTTGGTAATAATATTTAAACCCACGCAATATACAGGAAAACGCAGCACCAATGTATAACTACATAAAGGAAATTTAATGTTTTTTAATGCTTTAAAATTGGCCATCATCGCGACTGTTGTAGTGCTCTTGTCAGCTTGTAGCTCAGACGCCCGTTATCATGAAATTCAATCGGCGCGTTTAAGTGAATGCAATCATATGGCAGATAAAGAGTACCATGAGTGTGTAAAGCGCCAGCAAGATGGCTACGAAGAATTTAAAAAACAACAAGCAGAACATGACTAAAACTGAAAAGCGCCAAGATAAGGCTATTCGAGTTGCGTTAACGCAAGCGTGCGAACAAGCAAAAGAACAAGTACACGAATTTTCATGGTTAACTCATACTGCTGATCTAAAAAAACTACCGCAATCGCTGAGAGTAAGTTGTTACTGTAAAGAGCTGCCGATTACAGCTGAGCAAACCCAGTTAATTAGCAGTCTAATTATCAAAGAATTGAGTGCAATAGATTTAGCGATCAATCCAAAAGCAATTGCGTTTTTAAAGGAATAAAAATGAATTTAAATTTAACCCCTAAACAGATGGTTAGGTTAAACCTAGCTCTTGCTGTGTTGTTTTGTATTATTGGTGTGTACAGCTTGCAATCAGACTCATTACCTATTTCAAGTTTTACTGGTTTTATATTTGCTATCGGTTTTTTGGCACAGGCCTATCGCTATACAGAAAAGTTTGTAGCCAAAACAGCCCTTAGTAAAACACTCACAGCAACAGACACAAGCCTCACGGTTAAGCAGGTGTATTATGGCGAGCAAGTAGAGACTCTTGAGTTGAGCCGTATTACACAATTGAAAGTTGCTGATAACTATTTAGCTGTCATTTTAGATGGCAACGGCCAAGGCTTCGATTTTCAAATTAAAGGCAAAGCTCAAGCCATTACTGAACGTTTAAATGAAATATTGCCAAAGGAGCTGCTTAAAAACAGCCCAATCAAACAGGTTTAATTTGGTAAGCCAGCTGCAAATGGCTATAATCGGCAAAAATTATTGAAAGAGATATAGCAATGGCAGTGCCTACGCGTTCACAAATTTCAATTGGCTGCGAAGTCAACATTGTATTAAAACAAGATCAACGAACTGGTCAGTTAACTCAAGGTATAGTGTCACGTATTTTAACTAAGTCACCGAATCACCCGCATGGTATTAAAGTTCAACTTGATGATGGTCAAGTAGGGCGCGTGAAAGAGATTTTATCATGAGTGTTTTAAGCGAAAGTGAATTTTGGCAACTCGTGACCGCCGAAGATAAAACTGCCGAGCCTGAGTCTGTTTGTAATGCATTAAAAGCAAAACTGACTGATTTATCTGACCAGCAGCTGATGGAATTTGATAAGCAGTTTAACCTACGTATGCGTAAAGCCTATACCTGGGACTTATTTGGTGCAGCTTATGTAATGGCCGGTTGTAACGATGATTATGGCTTTTCTGAGTTTTTATGTTGGCTTATTTCACGTGGTGAACAGGCTTTTTTAAAGGCGCTTGAAAACCCAGACTCAATTGCTGAGTGTACGCCAGTTTATCATTTAAACGAACAGCCTTACCCGTATTTAGATGAGTACGACTTGATTGCCGGTATGTTGTACGAAGAGCGTAATGATGACGAATTACCCTTTGTGCCATCAGGCCTTGAGCAACCAAAAGGTAAACGTTTTAAAGATAAAGCAAAGTTTTTAAAACAAACCTACCCAAATTTATACGCCAAGTATTGGCAACAACCGAGTTAAATAAAAGCACCTAAGGGTGCTTTTTTATGTCTTTATACTTACTTGTCTATGGCTTTTAAGTAATTTCTTAGTACCCAAATCTATTCACTTTGTGTTATCTTATTAATGCTGAATTCAGCACTATTTACAATATAAATCAGCAGACTAGATTAAATCGGTTTGCTACAACACATATCAAAGGAAATGACAGTGTCAGAAAATGTATATCAAGCCCCAGAAGCAAACCTCGCTACAGCATCAACAGAAACAACCACTTTAAGCATAAAAGAAATTTTGTTTTCTTTTAAAGGACGTATTCCTCGTAAGACTTATTGGTATTCAGCATTAGGTATGATTTTAGCTTCATTTGTTCTTATGTTTTTAGTAGCACTATTAACAGGTGGTAATGAGTCTGCTATTTCTGTAATCATGCTTATTCTCTATATTCCGCTAATATGGGTTTCGCTTGCGATTCAAGTGAAACGCTGGCATGACCGTAATAAATCAGGTTGGTGGGTACTAATTAGTTTTGTGCCATTAATTGGTCCTATCTGGGCTTTAATTGAAAATGGTTTTTTAGCTGGTGATGAAGCTGAGAACCGTTTCGGTCAACCTACTAGCTTATAAGCTATACTGTGTGCTCTGAATAACAGAGCACACAAAGCCAACTTGTCTAATGAAGCATTTAAATACGATTCAAATAGCTCGATTTATTATTAGCTTTAGTTGGTTTTATCATGGGCTGATACCAAAGCTTATTCACATTGCCCCCCTAGAGCTAAAAATGACAGCCAGTTTTGGTTTTAATCCCGAAATCTCAACGCTCATCACCCGAGCAGCTGGCATAGGTGAAATTATATTTGCCGTGCTGTTTTTTATTTTCTACCGTTCCATCTTAATCAATATTCTCAATATAGCTGCTTTAGTTGGGCTAATGCTGTTTGTTGCTGTTTTACAACCCGCACTTTTAATCGAAGCGTTTAATCCTGTAACTACAAACCTTGCCATAATCGCGTTTAGTCTAGTGCTTATAAATGAGCAAAAAGCGCCAAAAAAGTAATAAAGCCTAAACCGCGTAACAGCGCTTAATTTCGTCAATCATAGCGTTTGCTAAAGGGGAGCTGGCGTTTGTTTTTGAGGTGATTAATACCACAGGAATATCGTAGTGATATTTGTTTGGCTGAACAGCCTTAAAAATGCCTTTATCGACCCAGAACTGTGCATAGTGATCAGGTAAATAACCAATAAACTCACCAGATAAAATTAAATGTGCAATCCCTTCATCATGGTAGGCAACGGCACTATTTTGATAGTTTAAACCGTCGTTTCGGCTTTCTTTATCACGCATGTAGTTACTGGTAATCACCTCCGCTTCTTTGAGCAGCTCATTTATTTTCTTGTCTTCACAATTAAATAACGGGTGACCGACTGCGCAATACAGAAAGTTGGTTTCGTTATGTAGGGCGGTGTAATCTAATCCGCGAATATGATGGCGGCTAACACCAATCCCCACTAACGAGCGGCCATTGGCTACTGCGGTTTCTACCTCTCGTGCTTCACATACGTTAATATCGAACTGAATGTTTTTACCTTTTCCTTTTAACCTTGCAATAGCACGGGGAACGGCACAGCGTGGATCGCTAACCATGGTATCTATCATGGCGATACTTAAACGTCCCGATAACTCATTTTTAGAGCTTGCTACGGTATTAGCAAAGGCTTCGCATTGCTGAAGCAGTTCAATCGATGCCTGATAGGTGATAGCTCCTGCATCTGTAATTTCAAAGCCACTGCGGCCACGTTTACATAATTTAATGCCAAGCCTTACTTCTAAGTCTGATAAATGCGCACTGATGGTTGAGCGGCCAATATTCAAACGTGACTCTGCGGCTGAAAGCCCGCCACACTCAACAATTGCTACAAAAACGCGCAATAAGCGCAGGTCTACGTCATGAACTTGCATAGCTCTTCTTTTAGTTCGATAAATCTGGAATGAATAACGATAATTATGCATTTGTAAAACAACTAGAGCAAGCTAGACTCCCTCTAAATAAAACTAATCCTGTTCTTTAGGAGTTATAAATGACATTTAAGTATGGTGTTGACCAATTAACGTTAGATAGCGTTAATGCTATTGCAGCCGGTACGTTACAGGCAGAGCTTTGCCAAGAAGCAATTGATAAAATTAATAAAAGCCGCCAAAATGTAGACAAAATGGCTGCCTCAGATAAAGCCATTTATGGTATCAATACTGGCTTTGGTCCATTATGTGATACACAAATTTCTCCAGAAGAAACTAACCTACTACAAAAGAACTTATTGATCACACACGCTGTAGGTGTGGGTGAGCCAATCGCTAAACCTATTTCAAAGCTAATGCTAATCACCAAAGTACATGCATTAAGCCAAGGTTTTTCAGGTATTCGTTTAACCGTTGTTGAGCGTATGCTTAAGTTTATTGAACTTGATATCATTCCTGTTGTACCAGAGCAAGGTTCAGTTGGCGCATCGGGCGACTTAGCACCGTTATCGCACTTATTTTTACCTCTTCTAGGTGAAGGTGAGTTTTGGGTAAACGACACAATCAAGCCAGCAGCAGAAGTATTAAAAGAGCACGGTTTAGCGCCTCTAGATTTACATGCTAAAGAAGGTTTAGCGTTAATTAATGGTACTCAGTTTATTTTATCTCATGCCATTACTGCGCTTACTAAAATGCGTTACCTATTAGACCTTGCAGACATCGCAGGTGCTATGAGTATTGAAGGTATGCAAGGTAGCGAATCACCATTCCGTGAAGAGTTACATGCTATCCGTGCTTTTAAAGGTAACATCGAAGTTGCAGCGCGTATGCGCAGCTTTTTTGCAGGCTCTGAAAACATGGCTTCACATACTGATTGTGACCGTGTTCAAGACCCTTACTCACTGCGTTGTATTCCTCAAGTTCATGGTGCATCACGTAATGCGTATTACCACTTAAAAGAACTTGCTGAAACAGAAATGAATTCAGTTACAGATAACCCAATTGTGATCAGCGAAGAAGAAGCAATTTCGGGTGGTGGTTTCCACGGTCAACCACTTGCTATGGTATTAGATTATGCTTCAATTGCAGCAGCAGAGCTTGGTAACATTGCTGATCGTCGTTGTTACTTGCTACTTGAGGGCTTACATGGTTTACCGCGTTTATTAACGTCATCGGGTGGCTTAAACTCTGGCATGATGATCCCACAATACGTGACTGCGGCATTGGTAACAGAAAACAAATCTTTGTGTTTCCCACCATCAGCGGACAGTGTACCAACATCAATGGGTCAAGAAGATCACGTATCTATGGGTAGTATTTCTGGTCGTAAGTTAAACCAGATTTTAGGTAATCTTGATAAAATCTTTGCAATTGAGCTTATGTATGCAGCACAAGCAATTGAATTTAGACGTCCTAATAAGTGTTCTGACATCATTGAAGAAAACTTTGCATTAATTCGCAGCAAAGTTGCCAAATTAGAAGAAGACCGCTTACTTAAGCCTGATATTGATGCCATGGTAGAACTTGTTAAATCGCAAGCGTTTAAAGTTAACTAAGGGAGCAAATAATGACTTTTCAAGAACAAATTAAGCAAGGTATCCCAAGCGTATTGCCAGAGCCAAAACCGTATCCAAGCGATGCAAACCGAGCTCCAAAACGTAAAGACATTTTATTGGCCGACGAAAAGCAATTGGCTATTCGTAACGCATTGCGCTATTTCCCTAAAGAATGGCATCAAGAATTAGCTGCTGAATTTGCTGCTGAGCTCAAACAATTTGGCCGTATTTACATGTATCGCTTTAAACCTAACTATGAGCTTAAAGCGCGCTCGATCAGTGATTACCCGGCTAAATGCGAACAAGCTGCCGCTATTATGTTGATGATCGACAACAACCTTGACCCTGCTGTAGCACAGCACCCAGAAGAGCTAATCACTTACGGTGGTAACGGTGCGGTATTCCAAAATTGGGCGCAGTACTTATTAACCATGAAGTACTTAAGCGAAATGGAAGAAGACCAAACGCTACACATGTATTCGGGTCACCCTATGGGGTTATTTCCATCATCAGTTGAAGCACCGCGTGTGGTTGTGACAAACGGTATGATGATCCCGAACTATTCAAAACCAGATGACTGGGAAAAATTCAATGCACTAGGTGTAACTCAATATGGTCAAATGACTGCGGGTTCATTTATGTACATCGGCCCGCAAGGTATCGTTCACGGTACAACCATTACGGTAATGAATGCGTTCCGTAAAGTACTTGCAAAAGGCGAATCACCAAAAGGTAAGATCTTCTTAACTGCTGGTTTAGGCGGTATGAGTGGTGCTCAGCCTAAAGCGGGTAACATTGCTAACTGTATTACCGTGTGTGCTGAGGTTAACCCTAAGGCGGCTATTAAGCGTCATCAACAAGGTTGGGTAGATGAGCTAATCGATAACATGCCAGAGCTTGTTGAGCGTGTACGTACTGCTCAGCAAAATGAAGAAGTGGTTTCGATTGCCTTTATTGGTAACGTGGTTGATGTATGGGAAAGCTTCTTAGCTGAAGATATTTTCATTCACTTAGGTTCTGACCAAACTTCACTTCATAACCCATGGTCAGGCGGTTACTACCCGGTTGATATCAGCTATGAAGAGTCAAATCGTTTAATTCGTGAAGAGCCAGAAGTATTTAAAGAAAAAGTACAAGCGACGCTTAAGCGCCACGCCGATGCTGTTAACAAGCACACGGCAAAAGGTACTTACTTCTTTGATTACGGTAATGCGTTTTTGTTAGAAGCATCACGCGCTGGTGGCGATGTAATGGCTGATAATGGTATTGATTTTAAATACCCATCGTACGTACAAGATATTCTTGGCCCAATGTGTTTTGATTACGGCTTTGGCCCGTTCCGCTGGGTATGTACCTCAGGTAAGCCAGAAGATCTAGATAAAACAGATGCTATTGCTGCAGATGTTTTAAATAAAATCATGGCAGACTCTCCTGAAGAGATCCAACAGCAAATGCAAGACAACATCACGTGGATCAAAGATGCGAAGCAAAACAAACTTGTTGTAGGTTCTCAAGCTCGTATTCTTTATGCAGACGCACAAGGCCGCGCTGAAATTGCTAAAGCCTTTAATGATGCCATTAATCGTGGTGAAATTGGTCCAGTTGTACTTGGTCGTGACCACCATGACGTAAGTGGTACTGATTCACCTTTCCGCGAAACATCAAACATTTATGACGGTAGCCGCTTTACAGCAGATATGGCTATTCATAACGTAATTGGTGATGGTTTCCGTGGTGCAACATGGGTATCTATCCATAATGGTGGTGGTGTAGGCTGGGGCGAAGTGATCAACGGTGGTTTTGGTATGCTACTAGATGGTAGTGAAGCTGCCGAGCGTCGTCTGAAATCTATGCTATTATTTGATGTAAACAACGGTATTGCTCGTCGTAGTTGGGCTCGTAACGAAGAAGCTAATTTTGCAATTAAACGTGAAATGGCTCGTACGCCTAAACTTAAAGTGACCTTGTCTAATAACGTTGATGATGAAGTTTTATCAAACTTAGATTTCTAAGTTGTGTCAATGCAAAAAGGCTATGTTGTACACGCAACATGGCCTTTTTTATTGCCTAAAATTTTTAAATAGCGCATTGTTTAGGTAATAAATTTTTGGCTTAGCTAATGAGGAGATAGAGATGACTAAAACACTGACGGGTGAATGTTGCTGCGGTGCAGTGAGTTTTAAAGTTGCTGATAAATTTAGGCGTTTTTACTTCTGTCATTGTGAACAATGTCGAAAACTGAGCGGAACAGCTCACGCTGCAAATTTGTTTACCTCACCAGATGCTATCGAATGGGTAAAAGGTCAGCAGCATATAACGCGGTTTAATTATCCTGGTCGTGCATTATCTAGAGCGTTTTGTAAAACCTGTGGCTCTGCGCTGCCATTTGAATCACAAGACAGTAAATACCTACTTGTACCTGCAGGTAGTTTAAACGAAGAGCCAAGTAAAGAATTAGACGCGCAAATATTCTGTGAAGAACAAACCGAATGGCATAGAAAAGGCTTAAATGGCAAAAAGTTGATTGGCTTGGGTCGCGATTAAGCGCTTTGATAATTTGCTTTTATGAATAAAGTTTGACCAGCTAATCGAGTTTGATTAATCTTTAAGATACATTTTAAAAGGAGGTTTAATATGTTTAAAGTTTTAACCTTAGCTGCTTTAGTCTCGTTAGCAGTACCTACAAACGCAAATGAAATGACAGCCGAGTTTCTTAAAAATGAGCTAGAAATCGCTCATTCTCAGTACATCAAAGGTTCAAGCGATAGTGCGCTTTATGCGTTAAATGCACTCGCAAGAATTCTTGAGCTTGATAGCGCTAAAACGCTGCAAACAGAGTTAGGCCCTAATAATCTTGCGTTTACTTATCTTCGGATTGGACTTATTCATGAGCAAGCTGGTGAGCAGCAGCAAGCCAATAGCTACTTTGCAAAAGCAATGAATGTTCACCAAGGCGAAAAAAGTCAGCTTGCAGAGCTTAAAGCTTATGTAACTAAATTAGACAAATCAGTAAAGAGTTAGCGAGATACTAGAGTAAAGTTTGTAGGAGGCGTTTCAACGCCGAACATCGAAGGTTCACTGCTGAAGCCGTTCCTACTTGTGAAACTGTATAGGCTCTAACATCCTGACTCGCAACTCGCAACTCGCAACTCGCAACTCGCAACTCGCAACTCGCAACTCGCAACTCGCAACTTTAATCTTCTTTCTTTGCTTTTTTCGCGAGAATCTCAACTTCTGCTTTTTCGGTTACACCTGCCATACTAAGGGCTGTGCTGCCTACCGATTCATATTCAAGTTTGATTTTATCGAGTTTTGCGTCGTTTTTGTCTGGTAAGCTTAAACTACGTGACGACATCCCTTTGGTTAAAACCCCTAGGTTATCAAACACTTTTTCTTCACCGTTATTCATAACAACTTTAATTTTCTTAAGATTCACAGTGCCATGGGTACATTTAATTTTAATATGGCTGTAGTTGCTGCTGGTGATAGGATTAACGGTATCGGTTTCGCTTTTGTAGCTGACTTTTTTCTCGGCGATGGACTTCCAGTCGTCATCACTGGCTAGGCTTTGTGTGCTAGCTAGGGCTAAAAATGTTGTTAAAGCGATGAGTTTGATTATTTTCATTTGATTCCCTCCAAAAATTTTCATCATTAAAATTTATAGCACATAAACAGATTGGTTGCTTATGCAAAGTTCATAAAATAGAACCAAAAGCATTTTTTTATCGTATTAACTAATGCGTTATAAATTCACCAACCTTAATCAGCATGCTATGCTAGTAAAGTGTCTATAAGTTTATGGATTTTCAATGAGATATTACTTTTGTTTAGTGGCTTTTTTACTATCAACCTCGTCAATTGCTAGTGCTCTACTTGATGTGAAGCCGAGCAATAAAACGCAGTTTTTGGCTCTGATTAAAGATAAACAAGGTGATTACAAAGTGAAAGCAGGCAGTGATGTGGTTTGTCAAAACGCCTCCTTTTCATTGATAAAAGAAACAACTCAAGGATTTAGCTTAGGAACATTAATCGACTTTAGTGACTTACATAACGGTACGCAGGTAAAGAAGATCCCAAATTTTTGTGTTGTCAGCTCGAAGTTAAAATACTTTGTAAATGGGATTGTCAGAACTAAGCGCTACTTTCGCTGTGAAAATGAAGACGATAACGGTTCAACAACTGAAGATCTGCGTTTTAAAGATAATGGCAATATCACTTACACACTGAATAAACCTGAAGTTTCATGTGTGTTTGAAAAGCAATAAATGTTTGTCTCACGCAATTTCAAGCCTATTATGGGCTTTTATTTTTAATTGAAAATTCTATGACTAGCCAATTTATTCAAGCACTTTTAGTTATCGCCGCGTTTTACATTGCAAGCCTGATTATAGACCATGCTATTAAACAATTTCAACGACGCTTTGATTCAACCGCTCTTGAAACTTTTCGGCTTATTTCTAACTCGCAGCGTGCTATTTTATTATTCATTGGTATTGTGCTTGCGTTATCGAAACTGGGTTTTGACGTTGCCGCTTTAGTTGCCGGCTTAGGCCTAACAGGCTTTGCTTTGGGTTTTGCGTTGAAGGATGCTATTTCGAATCTAGTAGCAGGTGTCATGATTGTGCTTTATAAGCCCATTAAGCTTGGTAATTACATTGAAGTGAGCAATTCAAAGGGCACAGTGATTGACCTTAATTTGCGCTATATCACAATTAAAGGCGAGGGAGCGGTGCATTTAATTCCTAACTCTTTAATTTTAAGTAATAAAGTGTCAATCATTGATCGCGAAGATGATTAAGCACAAATTTTTGCCATAAAAAAAGCAGCCTAGGCTGCTTTTTTAAGTTTTAGCAAATTACATTTGAGATTGCAGGTAATTCTCAAGCCCTGCGGTTTTGATTAACTGTTGCTGTGTTTCAAGCCAATCAATCTGTTCTTCTTGCTCATTTAAGATGTTATCTAACGCTTCACGGCTGATGTAATCTTTTTTCTCTTCAGCAAGTTTAATTGCCGCTTTAAGATCGACTAATGAATCAAGCTCAAAGCTCATGTTAGCTTCGATCATTTCTTCTGAGTTTTCACCAATACGTAGGCGACCTAAATCTTGTAAGTTTGGTAAACCTTCTAAAAACAAAATACGCTCAATTAAACGGTCGGCGTTTTTCATTTTTTGAATAGATACTTTGTAATCAGCTTTGTCTAATTTTGAAAAACCAAAATCTTTAAACATACGAGCGTGTAAAAAGTATTGGTTAATACCCACTAATTCATTTGCTAATACTTTATTAAGTGCAGCAATGACGCTTTTATCGCCTTTCATACAATTAGCCTCTATTCGCCCATTTGAGATTGATGGTAGTTTTGGCTACCAATTTTGTCGATTAGACCCAGCTGTTGTTCTAACCAGTAAACATGATCTTCTTCTGTATCAAATAATAGCTTTTCAAGCACTTCGCGTGATTGATAGTCTTTTTCTTGTTCACAAATTGAAATAGCTTCTTTAACGCAGTCAACAACTTCTAGCTCAAGTGTTAAGTCATTTTGCATCATGCTTTTAACGTCTGAGCCAATTAATAAATCACGACGTTTAGTCATGTTTGGTACGCCTTCTAAAAATAGAATACGTTTTATCAACCAATCAGCGTGGTCTTTTTCTTCTTCCATTTCGTGGTTAAGACGCTCATACAGCTTATTTAGGCCCCAATCGTCATACATACGAGAATGAATAAAGTATTGATCTATAGCAGCTAATTCGTTTGCGAGTAGTTTATTAAAACTATCGATGACTTTTTGGTTACCTTTCATAATGCTGTCCTCGAATTCCAAGTTGCGATAATTGTAGTATATAAAAATAAGATTGCAAACATTTTCCTTTGTAAATCAGTTGTTTACTATTGAGTGTGATTCTCGTTTAAGTTTGCGTTAATGGTTGATAAATGAACAATTTATCGTTTCTATTCTTAAAGGTAAAAGCCCTTACTAAGAAGGGCTTGTTGCTCTAAACAAAAACTGCTTTAGAAGCTATAAGTTGCACCAAGTGTCATGGTCGTACCTAAACCATTAATGTTATAGCCACCATAAGTATAAGACTGCGCACGGGCAGGGTAGTAATCATTATTAAATAGGTTTTCTACACCCATAAACGCTTGCCAGTTGTTGCTAAAGTTATAACGACCGCTTAGGTTAAATAGGTTGTAACTGCTAATTGGACCTTGATCACCAACAAACTCACCCTCTGCATTTGGCTCAAAGCGTTTGCGTGAACCCACATATAAATAACTCACAGTGAGTGATAATTCATCATTTGGTTGCCAGTTTAAATTAGCAGTACCTTTTGGTGGGCTTATTTGGCGAGAACCTAAGTAAATGTCGTCTTCGGTGTTCTTACCTTCAACATAGCTGTAGGTTGCAACAAGTTTGAGAGTTGGATTAATTTTATAATCGATTAGTGTTTCGTAACCCCAGATCTCTTGTGGCGCTCTTACTGGCTCATAGACACCCGTTACCTCATTAAAGCTATTAGTAGTGCCAAACTCAGACGTACTGCGGTAAGCTGCAAATTCAAAACGTAAGTCATCAAACTGTGATGTAAAGCCAATTTCATAGTTATCGATGATTGATGCTTCTGTTTGAATTAGGCCAATATCATTTACTGTTGCAGAACGTAATAAGCGGCCAATATCTGAGATATCAGAACCTTGTGAATAATTGGCAAACGGGCTGAAGGCATCAAGCAAATTGTATTTAACACCTACGTTATAGGTGGTTGCATCGTAATCAATAGTGTCACCCTTTACACTAAGTGGCACTGAGCACTGTGTTTCTGAACGACAAAGCTTTAAGGTGTTGTAGTCATCAACGGTTAAATCAATACTCTCTTGGCGCACACCCGCTTTAATGATTAAATCATTATCGATAACCCACTTTGTTTGTAAAAAGCCAGCAAGGCTTTCCATATCCATCTCTGGTACCCAAACACGGCCATCAACAAGCGGTTGAGAAGTCACATCATTCAGTGCATCTAGGCCATAAATAAAGGTGGCTTCAACATTGTCAAAATCAACAAGGGTATTAAAGGTAGCGCGCGCCCCTTTCTTTTCTGAGCGAATAATTGATTGGCCGCCTTCGTAACCTTCGTCTGGGTTAGCTAAGTTTGTAGAAAAGAAAAACACATTCTCGATGTCTTGCATGTATAGATCGAGCGTCATTTGTGTATTAGTAAATAGGGCGTAGTCTGTATACTTTAAGGTTATGTTTTCGTTACCGTCTGGGCCTTGTGGTTTACCTTGCTTTTGAAGCTCTTTAGGTACATGAATCGCATAAGTTTTTTCGCCATCGTTCAGGTTGCCAACAACGTCACCTAAATCGGTTTTTTGTTGAGAGCTAAAGTAGTTATAGCTAAATTGCAGCTGCTTCTCATCATCAAAATCATAGCCGAGTTTGGTAAAGTAGTTTTCTGTTACTGCATCAGATAAACCATACTGCAAGCCAAGAATATCGCCTTCGGCGTCACGTTGAACACCATTTTCTTCGTAACTTGCGGTAAATAAATAGCTAATTTTATCAGCACGACCATTAATTGCTGCAGAGACTCGCGCACCGGCGCTTTCTTCTAATTTAACTGCACTAAAACGTGACGATAGGCTGATCTCACCTTCTGGCTGACCATCACTTGTTGCCTGCTTTGTGATGTAGTTAATGATACCGCCCGATGCACCATTACCATAAACAGAGGTAGCGCCTTTGATCACTTCGATACGCGCAATGGCGCTTGGATCGAGAGTTTTAACTCCTAATGAGCCGTTTCTGAGTGGTGTCGATTGCGGCACTCCATCGATCATTACAAGTGGTGCACGACCACGTAAACTCTGACCTGTATTACTCGAACTGCCGGTATCTGGTGCTAGGCCTGGTACCATTTGCGCAAGTAAGCTTTGTAATTCTGGATTAACTTTTAAATGTTCTTCAATTTGCTGTTGGCTAATAATAGTGACAGAAGCTGGGACTTCATCAATGCTTTCAAATACACGGCTGCCTGATACAACAACGTGTTCCATTTCTTCTACGGTAAGGTTTTTATTTATGGCATCATCAGCAAATGATTGGCTGCTAATTGCAATAGCGACCAGAGTCAGAGAAGTTTTTAACATGCTTGTCCTTAATTCTTGTTTGATTGTGCGGCAGTCTAAATGTAAAGAAGAGTAAAGGCAAGGTTAATGATAATGATTTGCAATAAGTCCTTTGGTTCTGTTATATAGCGATGAATTTAGCATCCACGAATGTTCAATGGATGCTTAATAGGTGAGTATTATATTTGAACCCTTACTAATTTTGCGTGTTCAGAGTATTGGTTTTAAAGCGCTAACATAGGTGTTACTGATATTTCTAGTGTTACCTAGCAGGCAGCACCCAAATTTGTGAATAAACAGTTGATATAGCGATGTGGTTGATTGCCACTTTAGCATCAAGTGTTTTGCCACCAATTTTACACATTCATGTGATTATATATACGCAGTAATATAGCTTTGGCCGAGAATATGAGTTCGTTTAATGATGAAAGGCCGTTGTATAATTAATCTGTCAGATAAAGTGTCTATCTGTAATGCCGTTTGTACCAAAAGTAAACACCTGAGATCGTAAAAAATAACGGTGATAAAGCAAATATCAACCACAATAATTGCACAATTGGGCCTGCAAAATCACCAATATGAAACTTATATTTGAAGTTCCAAGTTTGAGTGGTCAAAGAGCTTTCGCTGGCATCATAACTTGCTACAATATCGGCTGAATATGGGTTTGCCCATACCCAACTATAGGCATGGCTTTCACCTGGGTTCTCTATTCTAAATCCTATGTTGTCACTTGGTTTTTTCGGTAAATAAATTCTAAATAACTTGCCTTCAGGAAAAACAGTTTGTGCGTTATCAAACGCTTTTTGCACTTGAAAGGGCGTATCCGCTAAAGGGGGAATAACCGCTGGTGGTTTAGGTCTATCTTCAACTGTGCCTTGCATCACAAATTCTAATACGGCTTTGGTTTGTTCTTTCCAGTTAAACGCCATACCTGTGTAAGCAATTAAAATGAGTGGAATTAAAAAATACACACCCAAAACGGTATGTAGCTGATACATCAGTACTCTAAACTTTGCTTTACGCTTAATAGCCAAACGTTTCATACGATTTTTTGGCTTAACCCAAATATAAAAGCCGAGCAGAATTTCAATAATAAGAATGAGCGCACACACCGATACCCAGTTTCTTAGAGGGCGGCTTTTATCGCCATCTTCATAAAGCAGCCAGCGGTGCAAAGCCATGGTAAAGCCATAAATCGTACTGTAATAATCGTATTCATGTAAAACCTGACCATTGTATGGATTAACACTCACATAGCGGTTATTTGCTAGTTGTAATTGCCACGCTAGATCACTGCGCTGCTCTGGCATTACCAGAGTAACAGGTTGTTTAGTTGACGCTGAAACGTGATTGATTAGGTTATCAAAATCAAGTGCTGAAGCCGCTGGCGTTACTGTCCATCTATCACTTTGAGTAAGGTATTGAATGTCTTTTGCGTAAATAAGCAAAGCACCGGTCAAACTTAAACAAATTAAAAATAAACCGCTTACTAAGGCAAGTAATAAATGCGTACGACGTAACCACAACTTCAACAAGATTTGTTCCTTCAGTTTGCTTTAACACAAAACTGAATAGTAAATGATAACGCGAAACATTTACACTAAAACTTGTTCAATGGTACAGCTTTCAATTGCAAAGTTGTTATGTAAAAAGTGACGTATATCATCGTTACTGATGCTTTGCTTGGCACGAAACTTTAGCTCGCAATGAACGTGATGATCATCTATCTGCCATGTTTTAAGGTAATCAACATCAGTGATTGCAAATTGGGCTTTAAGCCTATTGATAGCGTCTGTTACAGCAAAATTATCAGGGGCTGCTTGCATTAAAATTTTACTACTGGCAATTAACAGTAAAATGCCGTGATAAATGACATACATTGAAATCAGCATAGTGGCAATTAAATCAACAATATACCACTGGTAGAGAATGATTAAGGTACCCGCAATGATTACCACAACTGAGGCTAGTGCATCAGACACATTATGTATAAACGCAGCACGAATATTCATACTGTCTTTTGCACCCGCTTTGTAAGTTAATAGGGCGGTGACAAGATCAACAACCAGCGCAAGACCCGCAACCCAAATGATGATCCAGCCATCAATGGGGTCGGGGTTTAAATAGTTGGTGATCGCTTCAAAAATTAAGTAACCACCAATCACAATTAAACTTAAACTGTTAAATAGCGTGGCTAAAATTTCTGCACGTTTATAACCGTATTGATAACGATGATTAGCAGGTTTGGCACCAATTTTTCGGGCAATTAGGGCAATGAATAACGACGAGGCATCGCTTAAATTGTGCAGCGCATCAGCAATTAACGATAAGCTGCCAGAAACGAGGCCGCCAATCACCTGAGCGACAGTTAATAACACATTAATTGCAATTGCCAGCATGAGTTGGCGGGTGCTTTGGTTATTTGTATCGTGATGATGGTGGTGTCCGTGTCCCATATAAATACCTAGTTATTGATTTGCTTTATTTTTATACCATGCGTGCCTTTGTAATAAAATGTTTGTATTGGTTTGTTTGCTAACAGATTATAATTTTCTGTTCAAATGCGGGTGGATTTGTTAATTTAGCGCCGATGTACCAATTTTTAGTTCTAATTTTTAGGCTCAATGTGAAAGCTGCATTTATTATTTTGATTAGCGTATTATTGCTCCAGCCACTGCTGGATAGCTTTGATGTGGCCGATCATAATGTTGCGTTTAATCACACCTCGGTACTGCTATAAGAAGAAATTGACCTTGAAGCTCATTGCGCTGCCAATGGCGATCATCAACTACATCAATCAGAGCATGACGAGCTTAGCAAACAGTTGTCTGACTCAGCCGAGAAAGGCCATTGTCATGTTTGTCACAGCCCTGCATTTTTAGATTCGCTGCAATTGTCTGAACCTACTGGTGTCTATTTCACTAAAATTGAATCACTTGATTTCAACTTCAAATCGCCTGACTTAGCACCGCTACATCGCCCACCTATTTTAGCTCTTACTTAATCCCAAACCCTTTTTAGATGTTATTTGGGCTTAGCCCATTTTAAGTAAGAGACAATATATGTATTTAAGAAATTTTATGCGTTATGCATTGCTGTGCGTATGCTACATGACTGTGACAAATATTTATGCGACAGAACAAGCGCATAATCATCAAGAAAATGAGCAAGCTGAACATGCTAATGAAGTCAGTTTAACTGAGCAGCAACAGCAACTAGCTAATATCAAGGTTGAGCGCCTTGTACTGAAAAAATACAAGCAAATCTTGTATGCACCGGGCGAAATTAAAGCCAATGGCTATGCCAGTTATTTGGTGTCACCGCGTGTTGATTCAATTGTTGTAAAGCGCCATGCCTTATTAGGGCAGCATGTAAATAAAGGAGACTCTTTAGTCACTTTATTTAGTGGCGAAGTGGCCAGCCAGCAAACTGAATTTAGGTTAGCTGAAGCCGAGTTAAAACGGCTAACTAAAATGACAGCTGGCACGGTAAGCAAAAAGCAAATTCTAACTGCTAAAGCTGAATATGAAGTCGCTTATAGCCGATTAGTTGCCTTTGGTTTATCAAAACAAGCTATTGCAAAAACACTCACCATAAACCCAGAAAAACTCGGTGAATACACCTTGTTTGCACAAACATCGGGGGCTGTTTTAACCGATAACTTTGCCCAAGGTCAGCGAGTCGATTCGGGGATTGAGTTGATGCTAATAGCCGATGAATCAGCGCTTTGGGTTGCTGCTCAGCTTTCAGCTAATCAAGACCGTACTATCAGTAATGGCTCTAGGGCGCTGTTAGAAGTTAACGGTAATCGCTATCCAGCAACAGTTATTCAAGAAGCACATACCATTGATGAACAAACACGCTCACGCACCGTTAGGCTCGAGGTAAAAAACACTCAGCATAGTTTGCATCCAGGCATGTTTGCCGATGTGTATTTTCAATTTGAAACGGATAAAGCAGTACTTGCTGTACCTGAAAATGCATTAACTCGCAGCGCAGATGGTGACTGGCAATTGTTCGTCGTTGATGACGATGGCAGCTTTGTCGCCCAAGAAGTGAACCTCGGCAGACGTTTTGGCGATTATCGTGAAGTGCTGGATATTCAAGCCGGGCTTGAAGTTGTCACCCAAGGTGCATTTTTTATTGCATCACAACTAGCTAAAGGCGGATTTGATCCGCATAACCACTAGAGGTGACGCATGTTTAATTTATTAATTGAGGCGGTGATAAAGAACCGTCTACTTGTGCTTTTGGCCTTACTTACGGCGATTGCGGTGAGTGCATTTATGATCCCAAAACTCAATTTAGATGCCTTTCCTGATGTTACGAATGTGCAAGTGGCGGTAAATACCGAAGCGCCAGGACTTGCGGCTGAAGAAGTCGAGCAACTGATCACATACCCGATAGAAGCCGTTATGTATGCACTGCCTGATGTAGAGCAGGTTCGTTCTATTTCTAAAACGGGTTTATCGGGTGTTACTGTTGTGTTTAAAGAAGGGGTTGATATTTACTTTGCTAGGCAACTGGTTTTTGAACGTTTGCAGTCTGCTAAAGAGTTGATCCCATCTGGTGTGGGTACGCCAACCATGGGCCCTAATACATCTGGGCTTGGGCAAGTCTATCAGTATTTACTTGAAGCAAAGCCGGGTGCAAACATTGATAGTATGGCACTGCGTAGTTTAAATGATTGGGTGGTTAAATTACTTATTTTACCTATTGATGGTGTGACCGATATTCTGTCATTTGGCGGTGAGGTTAAGCAGTATCAAGTGAACATAAACCCCAATAAGCTACTTGCTTATGACTTAACACAGCAAGATGTTAGTAACGCCCTAGATGCTAACAACAGTAATGTGGGTGGCTGGTATATGAACCGAGGCCAAGAGCAGCTTGTTATTCGTGGTACAGGTTGGTTTACTCCAGGCGAAAAAGGACTTGCTGAGATTGCGCAAACGCCTATCAAAACCATTGATGGTACGGTCGTTAAAGTGGCTGATGTTGCGACTATTGAGCTTGGCAGTGAGATTCGCCAAGGTGCTGTTACCTTGTCTAAACGCAATGATAAAGGCGAAATAGTTAATCGTGGTGAAGTGGTTACTGGTATCGTGCTCAAACGGATGGGTGCAAATACCAAGCAAACGATTGATGGCATAAACGCGCGTATCGAGATGATAAATCAAGCATTGCCAAAGGATGTTGAATTTAAAGCAATTTACGACCAAGCAGAGCTTATCAGCCAAGCAGTACAAACGGTTATTGATGCACTGCTTTTAGCTTTTGTCTTTATTATCATAGTATTAGCACTATTTTTGCTTGATTTAAGAGCGACATTTTTGGTGTTATTGTCGATCCCTATTTCGATTGGCTTAGCACTGAGTGTAATGGCATGGCTGGGATTATCGGCAAACTTAATGTCGTTGGGTGGGATTGCTGTTGCCATTGGTATGCTGGTGGATGGCTCTGTAGTGATGGTTGAGAATGTATTTAGGCACTTAGGGCTTAAGCATAATCAACATAAGCCTTCTTCGGAGCTGGTTGCAATTGCTGCAAAAGAAGTTGCGCGGCCTATCTTTTTTGCTTCTTTGATTATTCTAACGGTATTTTTACCACTGTTTAGTTTTGAAGGCGTTGAGGCTAAGCTATTTCAGCCAATGGCTGTGAGCATTATGCTGGCAATTATTAGTGCAGTGATCGTTGCCTTGGTTGTAGTGCCAGCTCTGTGTGTGTACTTATTTGCTAAGGGCGTGACAGTAAAGCAAAGTATTTTGTTAAAACCTATCGATATGCTTTATCAAAGGGCTTTACAAAAAGCATTGCAGGCTAAACGCGCCGTTTTAGTTATAGCAGGGTTATTACTGATTGTAGCTGCCGTTATGCTACCAAGGCTGGGTACTGAATTTGTGCCAGAGCTTGAAGAAGGCACTATCAATCTACGTGTGACACTTGCTCCCTCTGCAAGTCTCGATACAGCAATCTCAGTTGCACCAAAGCTTGAAGCCATGTTGCTTGAATTTAGTGAGGTGGAATATGCGCTGAGCCGAATCGGTCGGGCTGAAGTAGGGGGCGATCCTGAACCGGTTAACAACATTGAAATCTATTTAGGCTTAAAACCTCATGAGCAATGGGTTAACGCGAAAACACGTGTCGAATTGCAAAAACTAATGGAAGCCAAGCTTGAGCAATTCCCAGGGCTTTTATTTAACTTTTCACAGCCTATAGCAACCCGAGTAGATGAGCTTTTATCGGGTGTTAAAGCGCAATTGGCCATTAAGTTATTTGGTAGTGACCTAGGCGTTTTAACTGAAAAAGGCCAACAAATTGAGCAGCTAGTTCAGCAAATACCTGGCGCTAAGGATGTCGCGATGGAGCAAATAGGCGGCGAAGCACAGCTTATAGTTAAACCCAACCGTTTGGCGTTGTCGCGCTTTGGCTTATCGGTGGCTGATTTGATGGATGTAGTTCAGCACGGTATTGGCGGGCAATCGGCAGGGCAAATCATTAATGCTAATGAGCGCTATGATATTTATGTGCGCATAGCCCAAAGATTTCGCCAAAACCCGAATGTGATTGCAGATCTTCGACTGCGAACCCCCGCGGGTGCCATTGTTAGGGTGGGGGATGTAGCCGATGTACAGATTGAGTCAGGCGCTCCTCAAGTTCGTCGCGATGATGTTCAAAGGCGGGTGGTTATTCAAGCGAATGTGCAGGGGCGAGATATGGGCTCTGTAGTTGCAGATATACGCGCTAACATTGCCGATAAAATACAGCTACCAAGTGGTTACAGTGTTGCCATTGGCGGCCAGTTCGAAAACCAGCAACGGGCACAACAGCGGCTGATGATTGTAGTGCCTGTGGCCTTGTTACTCATTGCGTTATTGCTTTATTTTGCTTTTAGTAACCTATCGCAAGTGGTGCTTATTCTTGTCAATGTACCTTTGGCTGTGATTGGTGGGGTGATTGCATTATATGTCTCTGATCAATACTTATCTGTACCCAGCTCTGTAGGGTTTATCACGCTATTTGGTGTTGCGGTATTGAATGGTGTGGTGATGGTCGAAAGCATTAATCAAAGGATTATTGCCGGAGATAGCAAAGACAAAGCGGTATTTGAAGGAGCTATTTCGAGGTTAAGACCCGTACTAATGACTGCGCTAACCTCAATGCTTGGGCTAATTCCGATGCTGCTTAGCACAGGAATAGGGGCTGAAATACAAAAGCCCCTTGCCACGGTTATTGTTGGCGGGTTGGTCAGTGCAACCCTCTTAACTTTATTTGTACTGCCGGTACTTTATAAGTCGATGAGTAAGTAAATAAAGCAAAATGGGGCTAACGTTTAGTAGCCCCTTTTTTTAATGCAATGTATTTCTGTAAAGGGCGTTTACACCACGCTAAAGCCCTTATAAACTGGGCATTACAATAATGATGTAAAAAAGGAATACAGAGTGAGTAACGCAATTACAATTCGTCCGGCAGTCGCAAGTGATGCTGCAACAATCCTACATTTTATTACCGAACTTGCTATCTACGAAAAAGAACCTGACGCAGTTAAAACAGACGAGCAAGCTATTTTAAAAACGTTATTCAGTGAAGGCGCAACGGCTCATAGTGTTATTTGTTTAGAGGGCGACACACCAATTGGTTTTGCTGTGTATTTTTATAATTACTCAACGTGGCTTGGCAAAAATGGGTTGTATTTAGAAGACCTTTACGTAAGCGCAGATAGCCGTGGTAAAGGTGCCGGTAAGCAAATTATGCAATATCTTGCTAAGCAAGCACTTGAAAAAGACTGTGGTCGTTTTGAGTGGGTGGTACTTGATTGGAATAAACCAGCCATTGATTTTTACGACAGCATTGGTGCTAAACCGCAAAATGAGTGGATTATTTACCGCCTGACAGGCCAAGAGCTTATCGACTTTGCTCATCAATAAGCAATGTTGATGTAGTTTAAAATAAACAAATAAAAACATAAATAAAAATCATTTGCATTTGTGTGTGTCGGTGTGTAGTTTAAACACATACTGAGACTGGTATAAGTGCAGGTGATTTTTATGACTCAAACAACACGCCACACACCTTTAACTTCAAACGCCATTGATGATGCGCTTGTCCCTTGGCAACGTGCTATTTATAAAGGCAATTTAGCATTTGAATCTGGCGAACTTATTACTGCGCGTGATCATTACACGGTTGCAAGCAGCTGCGCCGAAACACTACTCGCACAACTTTCTAATATCCCAATCAACCAGTTGGTTACTCGCTCGTTAGAGCATTGTATTGCAGCATTTGTTGTTGCAACTTTGAATCTTGCAGATACCTTTAAAGTGATGCAAAAACCCGAAAAAGCTTGCACTTGGCTTTGCCATGCTCATCAACAATTAAGTATGCTTTTAAGTCACCCAGAGCTGCAAGTTCGCACCTTGGTCCTGCATCATCATCACAAAACCTACTTTGAGCTGGTTAAGTTTGCCAGCATGGCATCAGCATTTCCGACACTCATTAACCGAATCAATCAGCTATTAGCTGACCATCCCCACAAAACGCAGTTATTACATTAACGATAAGGAATCAGTATGTCTTTTACATTACCCGATTTAGCGTATGACTATGATGCACTTGAACCGCACATTGATGCGAAAACTATGGAAATTCATCATACCTTGCATCATCAAACCTATATCAATAAAGCGAATGTTGCACTAGAGGGCAGCCATTACTCTGAGCAAGATGCTGAAACATTACTACGCACCATTTCATCAATGCCTGAGTCATTACAAAAGGCAGTGCAAGAGCATGTAGGTGGCCATTATAATCACTCATTATTTTGGCAAGTTATGTCACCTAATGGCGGTGGTGAGCCAAGTGAAGAGTTAAATACCGCCATTGTTGATACATTTGGCAGCTTTGACGCATTTAAAAAGCAATTTACTAATGCAGCGGTAAGCCGTTTTGGCAGTGGCTGGGCTTGGTTATGTGTTGATGAAAATAACCAGTTGGTTGTTGAAAGTAGCCTCAATCAAGATAGCCCATTAATGCATAACCATACGCCAATTTTAGGTCTTGATGTGTGGGAGCATGCGTATTACTTGAAATATCAAAATCGTCGCCCTGACTATATTGCGGCATTTTACGAAGTGATTAATTGGCCGGAAGTAGAGCGCCGATATTTAGCCGCACTTAAATAGCTGTTTAAATAGTTAAGGTCCGAAACCGGCTAGTCAAAAAATAATATTCAGTTAAGCTAACGGTATTAGCGTGTAACGAGAATAATTATGACTAGCCAACAATGGCAGACTGCAAGGCAAAGCCGCGATCCACGATTTGATGGGGTGTTTTTTGTGGCGGTAAAAAGTACTGGTATTTATTGCAGACCAATTTGCCCCGCACCAACGGCACAAGAAAAGAACGTTGAATATTACCAATACGCGCACTTAGCTGCGCAAGATGGTTTTCGACCCTGTATTCGCTGTCGCCCAGATAGTGCACCAAATAGCCCAGCTTGGCTAGGTACTAAAACCACAGCATTACGCGCAAAACAATTGATAGATAAAGGTGAGGCTTACGACTGTGAGGTTTTAGCAGACAGACTCGGGGTGTCGAGCCGCTATTTACGCCGTTTGTTTAACCAACATTTTGGACTGTCGATCACCCAATATAGATTATTTAACCAATGCAATTTCGCCAAGCAGCTATTACAAGAAACAGATTTGTCGGTGGCAGATATCGCATTTGCTTCTGGCTTTAATAGTATTCGTCGCTTTAACGATGCTTTTTTAAAGCAGTTAAATATCGCTCCTTCAAAGTTACGTAAGTCAGATAAAAAACCAGCCTCAACATTAACTCTAACACTGGCATTTAGGCCGCCTTATAACTGGCAAGCACTCCATGACTTTTTGCAGCGCCGTTTAATCAGTGGGTTAGAATGGTTGAGCACAACAAGCTATGGTCGCACTTTTAAAGATAAATATTGCCAAGGGCAATTCACTGCGCATTTTGTTGAGCATAAAAACCACTTTAAAGTGGCGATTGATATTGATAACACCCGCTATTTACAGCAAGTGATCCATAACATTCGTCGTGTGCTTGATTTAGACGCCGATACGCATACCATAGAACAGCATTTAGATGCAGAGCTTAAAGTTTCAATGCCGCTTTGTGTTGGCCTGCGTTTACCGGGGATTTGGTCAGATTATGAAGCGGGCATACGAGCGGTCCTTGGTCAGCAGGTTAGTGTTACAGCGGCTCATAACCTAGTGTCACAGCTTGTGAGTGAGTTTAATCAGCAAAGTAATAACCACTATTTTCCAAGCCCTGAATGGGTTGCCAATTCTGAACTCGATTTTTTTAAAATGCCACAATCACGCAAAGATGCGCTACGTCGTTTAAGTGCTTATTGTCAGCAAAACCCAGATAATCAAGAGCTTGATAATTGGTTAGAGCTTAAAGGCATTGGCCCGTGGACAGTTAATTACGCCAAACTACGTGGTCAAAGCCACCCAGATATTTTACTGGCGGGCGACTTAGGGGTTAAAAAAGCCCTCGCTGGAATCAGCGAATTTAATAGCGAGCACTGTGCGCCATTTCGCTCTTATTTAACTTTTCAACTATGGCAACAATTATGAGTATGCAACAAGTTATAATGCCAAGCCCCATTGGCGATATTACCATTCAAAGTACATTAAAAGGCGTCAGTTACGTTGGCTTTTACCCAGTAGTTGCGATGCAAACAGAGGCTGTTGATGAGCACACCCTTACACCTATTTTAATATGTATAAGTGAGCTTAATGAATATTTTAATGGTCTGCGTACGCGTTTTACTGTTCCTATTGATACGCAAGGTACAGAGTTTCAAAGGCAAGTATGGCATGCGCTGATGGATGTTGAGTTTGGTCAAAGTAAGAGTTACCAAGAGATAGCACTTGCCATTAATAACCCAAAAGCGGTGCGTGCAGTGGGCGCTGCGAATGGAAAAAACCCGATTAGCATTATTGTGCCATGTCATCGAATTATTGGCGCAAACGGCAAGCTCACAGGCTATGCGGGTGGCCTTGAAAGAAAAGAGTGGTTACTGAAACACGAAGGCTTGTTATAAAACAGCAATTTTACTGGGATAACGCTTGAGGTAATAAGAGTAAGGTAATAGATGATGTTGTCGCGCGATTAGGGTAGCATATTGCGACTTTAAAATTTGGGCAACATCATGGCACAGCTGTACTTTTATTATTCTGCAATGAATGCAGGCAAATCTACCACACTTTTACAATCTGCATTTAACTACCGCGAACGTGGTATGGAACCGGTTATTTTAACAGCGGCTATTGATGATAGAGCAGGTGTTGGCAAGGTGTCTTCACGTATTGGTTTACAGGCTGATGCGCATATTTTTGATGCAGATAAAGATGTATTTGAATTGATCAAATCATTAAATGCAGAGCAAAAGCGCCATTGTATTTTAGTAGATGAGTGCCAGTTTTTATCAAAAGACCAAGTAATGCAATTAACAGATGTGGTTGATGAACTTGGTATTCCGGTACTGTGTTATGGCTTACGTAACGATTTTAGAGGTGAGCTATTTAGTGGTTCACAATACCTACTTGCCTGGGCTGACAAACTAATTGAGTTGAAAACCGTGTGTCATTGCGGTCGTAAAGCTAACCATGTACTGCGTACCGATGAGCATGGTAATGCGATTGCAGACGGTAATCAGGTAGAAATTGGCGGCAACGACCGATATGTATCGGTGTGCCGCAAACATTATAAAGAATCGTTAAATCTCGGCCGCTAATGCCGAGATAAAGCTATCAATATCTTGCTTAGTGACACCTAAATGGGTCACTAGGCGCAGTGGTTTACCTGGCGAAAATAGCATATTTTGCTCTTTTAGCGCATGTGCCACTGCTTTTAAATCGATATGTTCGGCAACATTTGCGTAAACAATGTTGGTATCGATTTGAAAAGTTGACGTATCAAAACCAGCTAACGTGTTTAACTGCTCTGCCAAATACGCCGCATTATCGTGATCCTCAGCAAGCCTTGCTACGTGATGCTCAAGTGCATACTGACCAGCGGCTGCAAGCATACCTGCTTGACGCATACCACCGCCGAGTACTTTACGCCAGCGGCGCGCTTTATCAATCAGTGCCTTGCTACCTAATAATAGTGAGCCAACCGGCGCGCCAAGTCCTTTTGATAAGCAAATAGACACTGAATCAAAATACTGGGTGATTTCAGTGATATCAACACCTAACTTAACCGCAGCGTTATACACACGGGCACCGTCTAAGTGCAGAGCAAGGTTATGTTTATCAACACATTCTCTGGCTTCTTTAAGATATCTAAGCGGGAGAACTTTGCCGCCAATGGTGTTTTCTAAGCTAAGTAATTTAGTTTTAGCAAAGTGAAAGTCATCAGCTTTAATTGCAGCCACAACTTTGTTTAAATCTATGCTGCCATCAGTATTATTTTCAATTGGTTGCGGCTGAATAGAGCCTAATACAGCAGCACCGCCACCCTCAAATTTGTAGTTATGTGCTTGTTGCCCACAAATGTATTCGTCGCCACGTTCACAATGTGCCATCAATGCCAGTAAATTGGCTTGCGTGCCTGAGCTACAATAAAGGGCGCTTTCGAAGCCATGACGCTCAACAGCAAATTGTTCAAGCTGATTAACGCTTGGGTCGTCACCATAAACGTCGTCACCTACTTGGGCGTCATTCATTACCGCGCGCATGGCTGCTGTTGGTTTTGTAACTGTGTCTGAACGAAAGTCGATCATCTTATTATCCTTATACTAGTTCGTTAAGAATGGCTTCGCGGTCGGCTTGGTCAAAATAGCTCCAAGCAATAAAGCGACTAATTTTTTGGCCTTGTGCCATTTTTATAACTTTTACCTCTTTCACATCAAGTGTGCTAAGTAACTTTTTTATATGCGGTAAAGTGTCAGATTTAGAAACAAGTGATGTAAACCAAATACATTGCTCTGCAAACTCTTGGCTCTCAATACACATTTTACTGATAAATTCGCGCTCACCGCCTTCACACCATAGCTCGTTTTGGCGGCCACCAAAATTAAGTACTTTTTGTGGTGCTTTGTTTAGGTTTTTCCATTTACGCTCAGTACCCGCTTTGGCCTGTTGCTCACTGGCATGAAACGGCGGGTTGCATAAAGTTAGGTGGAAGACATCTTTATTCGATATCACGCCCTTAAACATTTTATCGGCGTTGTTTTGCTGCTTAACATTAATTTTCAGGCGGTTAAATTGCACAATTTGTTTAGCAATTTTAACAGACAAGGCATCAATATCTGAGCCTGTGAAGTGCCAGCCATATTCGTGATTACCAGTAAGCGGGTAAATCACATTTGCACCCGTGCCTACATCAAGTACTTTTACTTGCTTACCCGTAGGAATATGACCTTGGTTATCGCTTGCTAATAAGTCGGCTAAGTGATGAATGTAATCCACTCTGCCAGGGACCGGTGGGCAAAGGTAGTTGTCGGGTAAATCCCAAAAATCGATTTTATAATGGCTTTTTAATAACGCTTGGTTGAGGGTTTTAACCGCTAATGAATTGCTGAAATCAATGGTATCAGTGCCCGTTGGCGTTTGCGTTATATAAGGTGTTAGGGCAGGAGTATCTTTGCATAGCAAAGTAAAGTCGTAGCCATTTAAGTGGCGATTTCGCGGATGCATTAAGGAAAACCTATCTGTTAGCAATATCAAAGGTTGATTGTACCAAATAAATCTTTGCTCTGAGTTAGTTTGCGGTGGATATTTTTCTGCAGAATCAGATAGATTTTAGTGTGTAAATAGCTTCGGTTTTGAAGTTATGTATTTACTAAGCAATTACACCTGATCAGGTGCTAACTAAATATTTAATTGATATTTATAACGATAAAATGGTTAGTTCAAAGAGTGTTTTGTTTTTATGGCGTAATTAGTTAAGTTCAATTTTATGCTTGCAATAAATTATTAACCGATAGTGATACTTGAGTACTTCTTAAATGATTGAAATAGAGTATTTAAAATGCCATGTATGGACGAAGAACCAAATGCTTGAATGGCATTTACTCTTTGTTTTTTCAGATGAACATCATATATTTGTTCTATATATGGTATTAGAATCTAAGGTAAATATGAATATTTCATTGGAAGAAATAGACAAATCGAATTACGAATCTGTTTGTGATCTGGATGTGGCAGACTCTCAAGAAGAGTATGTTGCTTGTAATATGTGGTCATTAGTTGAGTCATTTTATAATACAGGTTATACGTGCAGGGCTATTTATAGCGACAATCTACCCGTCGGCTTTTTGATGTGGGTTCAAGAATCTCCTTACAAAATTTCAATTTGGCGGTTTATGGTTGATAAGAGCTATCAGAACAAAGGGATTGGTAGGGAAGCATTAACGCAAGCAATAGATGCTATTAAACAGAGTCCCACTGTTAAAGAAATCGAAATATGTTATGACCCAAAAAACCCTGTAGCTAAAGAATTCTATTCAAGTTTTGGTTTTCAAGAGGTTGGCTTGGACGAAGAAGATGATGATATGTTAGCTATTATTAGACTTTGAATTTTAACTACAATAAATTTTACGGTAAGTTCAGCTTGCCGTTTTTCATTTCTGTTATTTATTTTTTAAAAAATACATAAGTTTTTTTTAAGGTTAGCAAAGTAGAGTGAGATACTAGGTAAAAAATAAACAAGATAATTTATAACTTGTTTATGTTTCAGATCATTAAAGTAACAATGATTGAACGCTACACTAAATCCACGAATTTCAAACGCATATAAACTATGTACTACTGTGAATGCGTTTCTGTACAAACGAGGCATTATGAATTTTAAAAATACAACAACTCATTACAGTACTATTTCAATTGCCTTACACTGGCTTATGTTTATTTTAATTGTGACGGTTTTCGCTAGTATTGAGCTACGTGAATTATTTGATAAAGGTACTGAAACCCGCGATGCTTTTAAAATGTGGCACTTTATGTTGGGCTTATCAGTTTTAGCTTTAGTCGTTGTGAGGATAGTTATGCGTGTATTGGCAGGTCCGATACCCGCAATACAGCCTACGCCTGCTAAATGGCAAGATGCTTTAGCTAAATTAGTACACATTGCGCTTTATGTGTTTATGTTGGCGATGCCAATAGCAGGCTGGTTAATATTGAGTATGTCAGGAAAACCAGTGCCATTTTTCGGTATAGAGCTTCCTGCATTAGCAAGTGAAAACAAAGAGTTGGGTAAGTCTATAAAAGAAATACATGAAACAGTCGGCGAGTTAGGTTATTACTTAATCGGCTTTCATGCCGCGGCTGCATTGTTTCACCATTATATTTTGGCAGATAACACCCTTAAACGTATGTTACGTCCTAAAAAGTAGATACAAGAAAAAAGCTTCTAACCCAAAATAAACTCGGGAAAAGTTCATAAAATGAATTGAAGAGAATTTTATTGGTAAATGAGATAGGTGACGGGGCCGAACAGATTATTTTTACCATACTTAAAATATGCGAATAAGGGTGAAATAAAGCATATCAAATTTAATTCCCAACTCTAAATTTTGTAGTGTCAGAAGGGAGGTAGCAATATGGAAATAAAAAGAGTACACAATGCTAAATGTCATTGTGGCACCGTTGAGTTAGAGCTGATTATGCCTCATGGTTTAGAAGACCCGCGTCGTTGTTCATGTTCCATGTGTCGTAAGCGTGGAGCAATTGCTGCTTCTGTTTTGCTTGAAAACCTGAAAATTATTAAAGGCGAAGATAACTTAACCCTCTATCAATTTAACACCATGGCAGCAAAACACTATTTTTGTAAAACATGTGGAATATATACTCATCATCAAAGGCGTTCTAACCCTCATCAATTTGCAATCAATGTTGCTTGTCTCGATGGTGTTAACCCCTATGATTTAGAGCCAGTTAAAATATACGATGGAATCCATCATCCAAAGGATGAAGTTATCTTATAAATTAAAATATTAGCGAGTATTTTATAAAGCGTTATGCTCGGTTTGCCATTTGATTGCTTCAAATTTAGTGATGGCGGCACATTGAGTTAGGCTTGATATCGGCGCTTTAGAAAAGCGCCGTAAGGTTTAACAATAATGGTTACTTTAGCCCTTTCATACGTCAAAACGGTTCCTTGATTATCATTTCATAATGCTTGCTTTGCTGGATAGACTGGCGTAATTTGATGCTGGTACGATGAGTCTATAAGAATAAAAAGGTCAAACGTGACGATTAAACAAGAATCAGTATTTATCAAACTCGCTGAGAACCAAACTTTACATTTACGCCGTATTAGCAAAACTGATGCGAAGGGCCCTGCGGTGTTTTTTATGCATGGTGCCGTTGAAAATGGCAAAATCTTTTACACTCACAGCAATAAAGGCTTAGCCCCTTTTTTAGCTGAGCATGGTTATACTTGCTATGTGGCTGATTTACGTGGTCGTGGTGAAAGTAAACCTGCGATTTCAAAGCATGCAAACTATGGACAAACTGAGGCTATTTTAGAAGATATCCCCGCATTTCTAGATAAAATTAAACAACTTGAAGGCGAGCCTGCTCGTTATTGGGTTGCTCACTCATGGGGCGGGGTGTTAATGAACAGTGTGTTTGCCCGTTTTCCTGAGTTGATTGATGATGTGAAAGCCTGCGGCTATTTTGGTTCTAAACGGTCTTTGTATAATCATCATCCGAGTAAGTATATTCAAGGTAATTTAATTTGGTATGGCTTGGCACCCTTAGTTGCCCGTAAGCATGGCTTTGTTCCGGCTAAAAAGCTGAAGTGGGGCAGTGATGATGAAACCCGTAAATCACATTATCAAAGTATGCAATGGGCTAAGCGTAAACCTTGGGTCGATACAGACGATGGCTTTGATTACGCCAACGCATTAGCTGATAAGGCACTGCCACCCATTATGCATGTGGCGGGAATTAAAGATAAAGCGCTATGCCAGCCTATTGATATTGAAAAGTTTATGGAAGAGTCGGGCATCGGCAAGCAAACGATGACCATTTATGGCCGTAAATTTGGGCATAAGGTCGATTATGATCACATAAATATGCTTACTCACCCACAGGCGCGTTTTGATCAGTTTGTTGATTTGTTGAATTGGTTTGAGACTCACGCATAAGCGTGTGCATTGCGCTCTCGTAGCGTTTGTATTTCTCTAATGCTTTATCACTTAACGGCTGCCTTACAGCCGTTTTACTGAGCGTTGCCACCGGTTTTTTTGACTTATAAAAATTTAAAAACTGCTTGCTGTACTCAATGTTTAAGAATTTACACAGCGCTGTTAGTGTTTGTTCGCTGTCGCTGACAAGTGCTTCATAGCTTAAATCAAAAATTGCTTCTGGCATTACGTTTTGCCAATGTTCCATTAACTGCTGATACAAATCAAAATACTGTTTAAACTCTGGGAGAGAACAAAAGTAAGGTTCGTTTTCAGCAAAATAGTTGCTAAACACCGACCAAGCAATTGCATCATACTCTCGCTGCATATTAATAAATTTGGCATTAGGAAAGAGTAAGTAAATCAAACCAAGTGACTGATAGTTCGCAGGCAGCTTATTGATCATAAAGGGCCGCACAACTGGCGCTTGTTTTATTCGTTCAATATAAATATTACGGGCATTGTTAATTAGCCCTTGGTTTAGCTCTGCTAAGCAATCTGGGTAGGGGAGCTGTGTTTGTTGTTCAAGATATGCAACAACCTGATTACTGATACTGGCATCTTCACCTAAGCTTGCAAAATCATCATTGCTTGCCAACATTTGTTCTACTAGCGTTGAGCCACTTCTTGGCATACCAATAATAAATATGGGTGTAATGGTGCCTGTGAATGATTTGTCTCTAGCATCTATTAGCTCTTCGGTATTTTGCTCTATTATACGCTGATAAAAAGGCACTAAGTCACTGGTTTTAAACTGAGTAAGTTTTATTTGTAATCTATTTGCTAGGCTGAAGTAGTTAAAGGCTTGCTCTGTATCATTGAGCTGGTCATAACTTTTACCTAGCGCATAATAACACACCATTTTTAAACGTAGGTTATTAGTCAATGTTAAAAATTGATGTAGCTCATTTATGTAATTATGTTCGTTATTAAAGCGGCCAAACTGTACTAATTCAAATAATATGTACGCCGTAACTGGGTAATTTCCCATACTGAGAGCATGCTTTAAAATGCGATAAGCTTTGTCTAACTCACCATAGGTTAAATAATGCTGGGCGAGGTAATAATGCGGTTCAGGATTATGGCTAGCAATTGATTTAGCATATTCAAGTACAGTTAAAGCATCTTGCGGTGAATGCACACCATTGAAGGCATCCGCAAGAGCATGTAAAGGTTCAAGCATATGAGGTAGGCGCTCACAGGCTCTTTGTAAAAGGTAAACCGCGGCATCATAACGCTCTAATCGCAGCGCAATGCGGCCTAATCCAAATAACGCTTCGCCATTTTCAGGATCTGAATCGAGAATGGTTTTAAAATGAAACTCAGCCTCTTTTAGCTTGTTTTCATTTAGTAGTTGATTCGCTTTCTGTAACAGCATAGTAATAGCGGGTTATTTGTTATTTTTATTTACTATAAAACGAAAAAGGCGAAATGTCTTTCGCCTTGGTTAACTATAAATATCCAGAATAAATCCGGGGTATCGACTTTCTAGGTTGATTGCTCAACCTAGAAAGCACTTCTATTAGAAAGTATATGTCGCTTTCACGTAATAGAAGCCACCGTTAATACCATATGGTGAAGTCTCGTAGTATTTACCACCCCAGTTGTTGTTTGGGATACCTGTACTATCGAAGAAATCAAGTTTCTCTGCTTCTTGGTCGAATAAGTTTGTCGCACCAACAGAGAAGCTAAGCTCTTCAGTTAGGAAGTAAGTAACTTCTGCATCAATTGTTACTGCAGCATCAGCTGTTTTGGCTGTTGCATCGTAATCTACGTGAACGCCTTGGTATTCGCCATAGTAGTTAACACGTGTAAACGCCGAGAAGTTCTCCCATTGTTGTGCCCAGCTAAGCGTTGCACGGTGGTTTGGTAAGTCATTTTCTAAACGGCTTACTTTAAATTCACCTGTAATTGGGCTCGACTTAGTTACTTCGGTGTCGTTCCAGTTGTACGCTAAGCTAAATGTTGAGCTGCCACCTAACAATTCAGTTGAATAGTTAGCAACCGCATCTACACCTTGTGTCGTTGTGTCAAAGTCATTTGTGAAGAAGCTAACTTGCGCTAAGTTTTGTACATTAGGTACACCAGCTGCTTCAAGTGTGTCTTTGTCTGCTTGGCTTAACTCAATTTTATCTGATTGACTGATACGGTCATCAACTTGAATGTTGTAGTAATCAATGGTGAAGAATAAGTCGCCAAGGGTCCATACTGCACCAAATGTGTAGCTTTGTGACTCTTCAGGTTGTAACTCTGTACCACCTAGTTGCACAGCAATTGGGTTTGTTGGTGGTAAAAGAGCCGAGTCAACTAGAACACCGCTGCTTAAGTTAGTTTGAACGTTACTTACGTTTGCTTGACCAACCGTTGGCGCACGAAAACCTGTACTGATTGAACCACGAATGTTCAAGTCTTCAGTTAAGTGATATTGACCAGTTAATTTGTAGTTAGTTGTCGAACCAAATGTGTCGTAGTCTTCATAGCGCAGTGCTAAGCCCATTAAGAAGTCTTCTGTAAATGGTGCTTCAACATCAACATATGCTGCATAGTTACGGCGAGTATATTCGCCAGCATCAGATGGTTTGAAACCAGGGAAACCGTTCGAGCCGATACCAAAACCTTGTTGAGTTAATGGACCCGCTGTAAAAGATGCCACATCACCAGCGACAACAGTGAAGGTTTCTTCATGCCATTCAAGACCACCAGCAACGTTAACGTCGTAGGCTAAACCAAAGTCAAAACCTTTTGATAAATCAGCGTTGAAGTTTTTCTCTAACTGAGAATATTTACCAGGGCTAAAGTCACGAGGGCTTTCTGGGCCTAATGATGCATTGATTGTGTCGTAGATGAAGTAACGAGATTCGTTGTAACCAACTGTACCGCTTAAGTCATAGTAAGCACCTTCAAGGAAACCAGATGTGATTTCACCTTTAGTACCAATTGTTAAAGCAGTATCTGTAATATTACCACCGAAGTTAGGTGTAAAACCGCCAGGTAGCATTTCGTTAAACGCAAAACAGTCTGGGTTGTTAGCAACTAGATCAATGTATCTTTGGTTATCTAAGACGTTATCATCAATCATGATGTCGGTAGGACAGTTACCGCTCATATCGCCTGTTAAATCACCAACAAGGAGTGTTTCACCGCCGTCATTTGAGTAAACACCTGGACGAGTGTGTGGGTTACGATAGTAGAAACCACCTCGTACATCACGCTCAGAGTAGTTACCAAACATATAGAATTCAGATGAATTGCTTAATTCAAGGCCAATGTTACCAAAGATTGAAATATCGTCATCGACTTCAGGTGCACCCCAAACTTGAGCAAGAGAAGAAACTTCTGGCACGCCTGCAGCGTTAAGTGCTGCTGCATCAGGACGTTGCACTGAGCGACTTGTAGCATCCGCAGTTTTATATTGGAAGCTTAAGTTAGCAAAACCGCTATCAGTAAATGGAAGACCCACATTACCTGAAATTTGTGTTGTGTCGCCATCACCTTCGTAGTATTCACCCTTACGGATTTCGAAAGAACCGCCTTCAGAGGCATCTTTTAAAACAAAGTTCATTACACCTGCGATTGCATCAGAGCCGTACTGAGCTGCAGCACCGTCACGAAGTACTTCTACTTGTTTTAGAGCAATACTTGGAATAACTGAGATATCGGCACCTTGAGCACCATCGTTGATACCACCACCCAAGAATGCGATAACAGAAGCACGGTGACGACGTTTACCATTAACAAGCACTAAAGTGCTGTCTGATGGAAGACCACGAAGGTTAGCTGGACGTACAAGTGACGCAGCATCACTAATTGGGTTTTGGTGAACGTTAAAAGAAGGAACAGAGCCTTTTAAAAGCTCTAGCATGTCAGTGTTGCCACCTTTATCTAGCTCTTCACCACCAATGATATCAATTGGTACAGGTGAATCACCAATTGAACGTGGTGCTGAACGAGTACCTACTACGGCAATTTTTTCTACATTTTTGTTAACTTTAGTTTCTTCAGCTGCTTGTTCTGCAGCAACAACCGAACCCGACACAAACAGGCCTGCTGTTGTTGTCGCTAAAGCAAATTTAATTGCTTGTTGTAGCGCATTATTTTTGAATTTCATTCTGACTTCCCCAGTTAGAATATTTGTGATTATGTCACCGAAGCTAAATGTTAAACTTGGTGTAAATCTCTTATACATCCTGTAAATTTATTTTGCAAATTGTTAATGTCATGTTGTTTGTTGGTTTTTTTGTGATTGTTTATTGCTCGTTTTTTGATTATGTCTATGAAATCAATGGGGATAATTTATTCCTTATTCTTCTTGTTCATGTAAGAAAATATATAAAATATCTAAAAATATTTTAAAAAAGGAATTTTTTGAGTGAATTTTAAGCAGGATTGGGTATGGAGTAGTCTATTGAGCTTGTTGCGGATTGCTGTTTAATTGCCACTGTTTTAATTTTTCTCGGTATTCATCCCATACACAGGGACAACAGCTACCACCACCACAACATTCATCTGGGGCTGGCTTTTGGGGTTTAGGCTCAGCCTGTTGTTTGGGTGTGTTCATTTTTAATACTGAAAAATAATTAGTACTAGAGTTTTAAGAATAAAACAAAACCTAATATAAGTAAATTATACTTTGTGAACGTCGCCTGCTGTGTGAAAATAACCTAATGCGATTATATAAAGTTATTCATAGAGCCCCGTTCCGAGTGGCTAAAATTACCAAAAAGCGTCAGACCCTACGTTTTAAGCGTGCTATGGTAGCACTTAAAATCGCACTTGCCCAAGAAAAGCAAGAAACAAAAGAGATGCTTCATATCTATAGACGATACACCCAAGGGCAAGCTACTAAAGAAGAATTGCATACTGCTAATGAGCAATTCTTAGATATTTTGAAAGGACTTGGCTTAGGGGTATTTGCTGTATTGCCCTTTGCACCTATTACGATTCCTTTGGTTGTAAAACTGGGTCAATGGGTTGGTGTTGATGTGCTACCTAGCTCATTCAATATCAATAAGTCGATTAAAGAGCTTGATCAACAAGTAGAAAAAGAAGAAAAAGAGAACCAAAACAAAGACTGATTAGGTTTTGATTATCTAATTTTGCCTATACCTTTTGTACCAAGATATTGGTATGCTTAAATACCTTTTCTTTATATCGAGTCGTTTAATGAGTTCATTAATTCGCCATTCTTCTACGGGAATTCCCCTGTCATTTATCGCTAAAGCTGACCTATCAACCTGGTTAACCGAGCAGCCGCAAGCCTTACAAAATTGGCTAACAAATTGTGATTTCAAAAACAAAGGCATGGCCTTAATTGCTGATAGCGAATCGGGTTCACTTGAGCATGTGTATTGCTTAGTTAATGATTTGCAGGACTTTTGGTTGGCAGGTGACTTATCAACTAAACTGCCTGCAGGCTGTTATCAAATTCAAGGTGATGACAAATTTGTAGAACAAGTAGCGCTGGGTTTTGTGTTAGGTGGTTACGAGTTTAGTGAATATAAAGAAAAACCATCGCCACGTGCCACACTAGCTATTAAAGATGAAAGCTTAGTTAAGCGTTTATCGCAGCATGCAAGTGCAATTAATTTAGTGCGTGATTTAGTTAATACGCCTGCTGCAGATATGATGCCGCAACACCTATCACAAGTGATGGCTGATTTAGCCGACACCTTTGATGGAGAGTTTAGCGAGTGGGTTGGTGATGAGCTATTAGAACAAAATTACCCAACGATCCATATGGTTGGTCGTGCCTCTGAGAATAAACCTCGCTTACTTGATTTAACTTGGGGCGCAAAAGATGCTCCACAAATTACCTTAGTTGGTAAGGGGGTTTGCTTTGATTCTGGCGGTTTAGATCTCAAACCAAGCTCAGGTATGCGTAATATGAAAAAAGACATGGGCGGTGCCGCGCATGTTATTGGTCTTGCGCAGTTAATTATGGCTGCTAACTTACCAATTCGCTTACGTGTACTGGTACCTGCTGTTGAAAATGCGGTTTCTCGAAATGCATTTAGACCTGGTGATGTGATCAAAACTCGTAAAGGGATCACAGTAGAAATTGATAACACTGACGCTGAAGGTCGTTTAGTGCTGTGTGATGCACTTGCTGAAGCACAAAACGATAACCCCGATCTTATCGTTGACTTTGCAACCCTTACCGGTGCTTGTCGTGTAGCCCTAGGTACTGAATTACCAGGCTTTTTCGCAAATAACCGTGAAGTGGCTAACAAATTGATGGATGCAGGCGAAAGCTGCCATGATCCTGTTTGGCAACTGCCGTTATTTGATCAATACAAGCCATTATTAAAAAGTGATGTAGCTGATATTGCTAACTGTGCGTCGACTCCATTTGGTGGTGCGATCACTGCAGCGCTTTATTTAAAAGAGTTCATTGAGCCAAGCACCCCTTGGGTCCACTTTGATGTAATGGCTTGGAACTTACGTGCATTACCAGGTCGTCCTACTGGTGGTGAGGCACTGGGTATTCGCGCTGTATTTAACTATCTACAAGACCGTTTCCAATAAATTAGAGCTGATATAACTCTAATGGTAAATCATCGGGATCAGCAAAAAACGTAAATTGCTTCCCGGTGATTTCATCCACTCTTATTTCTTCAACCTTGATACCTTTTTCTTCTAAATAGAGTTTAGATTTTGTAATATCAGCAACATTAAACGCTAAATGGCGAAGTCCTTGTGCTTCTGGGTAACTTGGTCTTTTAGGGGCTGCGGGAAACGAAAATAGCTCCAGTTGACTGCCATCTGGTAGTGCTAGATCTAGTTTATAAGAGTCACGTTCAGCGCGGTATAGTTCGTTAATTACCGGAAGTTTTAATATTTCACTATAAAAGTGCTTCGACCTCTCGTAGTTGCTACAGATGATTGCAGCGTGGTGTATACCTAATAGTTCCATGGTCGATTCCTTTTATGCTCATAAAAAAACGCGGACTAAGCCGCGCTTTTCTATTAATGAGTGCAGCTTTTTATTCTGCCGCTTTACATGCCGCAACAGCCGGTGCAACAAGTTCAAGACCTGTTTTATCACACTCAGGTAGAGCTGCATCAGACACTGCAATTGGTGTCACCCGATCGCCCCATTTAATGTAACTTGCAGCCCACGTTAAGCCTGCACCAAATGCTGCTGACATAATATTTGAGTTTGGCTTGATTAGGCCTTTCTCAACAGCTTCACAAATTGCAATCGCAATTGTAGCAGCAGAAGTATTACCATAGTCGGCAATGTTCACCATTACTTTTTCGTCAGCTACTTTCAAGCGTTGTTGAATGGCTTGAATAATACGTAAATTAGCTTGGTGAGGAACTAATACATCAATATCATCAAGATCTAACTGTGCTTGGTTTAGCACGTCATCACAGGCTTCACTCATACCTTTAACTGCACGTTTGAAGATTTCACGTCCTTCGAATAATAAATTAGACGGACCAATTGGTTCGTATTTATTTAAGTCGCTACCAAAGTTTTCGATATGCAAAATATCACGATCTTCACTGTCACAACCTGTTTTCGTTGCGAGTAAACCTGATGGTGTATCTGAGGCTTCTAATACAACTGCACCCGCACCATCACCAAATAATACAGCACTGTCGCGACGAGCCCAGTTGATGTACCAAGTCATGCGTTCAGCTGCAATAACTACGGCTTTTTTGATCATACCTGAACGAATTTGTGCTGTAGCAGCTTGTAATGCATATAAAAAGCCTGAACATGCAGCATTAGTGTCCATTGCTGCTGCGCCTACCGCACCAATGTTTTTTTGCACTAAAGACGCCGTATTTGCCACCATAGTTGATGGTGTACAAGTCGCAAGAATCACAAGGTCAATGTCTTTACCTTCAACACCTGCACATGCAAGCGCGTGTTTTGCTGCGACAGTTGCTAAATCGGCAGTAGAAACATGGCTGACACGGCGAGATTTGATGCCTGTACGTGTTGTTATCCATTCATCATTGGTATCAACAATATTGCTAATTTCATCATTGCTGATGCTTGCTGGTGGTATACATTTACCCCAGCCAGTAATTTGGGCATAAGACATAATGTGTTCTCTTTATGTGGTCAGACTTGTTAAATTTTTCCGAAGTTATATCAAAAATCACTTGTTAACACTAGTTCATTGCTGCGCTACGTCGTAAATAATGGCATTTACTCAGCATTTAAGTTAAACCTAGTATAAAAAAGAGGCGATTATGAAAAAAATAAACCTAAAAATAAGCACATTATCGGTACTGACTTTATTATCTGCGTTTACGGTTCATGCTCAAACCACCATAATCCATGCTGGGAAAATGCTAGTTGGCACTGATCAAGATGTCAAAGAGCAGCAAACACTGGTTATTGAAGATAGTAAAATTGCAGCAATCAAAGCTGGTTTTCTAACAAAACAACAGTTAAAGCTCAGTGACGCAGACGTTATTGATTTAAAAAATCAGATGGTATTGCCGGGTCTGATTGATATGCACGTTCATGTTACCTTTGAGCGAGATGCAAAACGTAACCCACACCAATGGGCAACTGAATACGAAGCAGATTATGCACTGCGTTCTTTAAAGTACTTAAAACGCACGGTAGAAGCGGGTTTTACCTCTGTGCGCGACCTTGGCAGCAGTTATCAAGTTATCTTTCCATTAAAGCGAGCGGTTGAACGTGGCGATATTGTTGGTCCGCGCATTTTTGCTGCAGGCGATATGATCACACCGACCGGTGGCCACGGTGACATGCATGGTTATCGCCGTGATATTACCAAGGCAACAGAAGGGGGTGGTTTGGGTGTCTGTGATGGTGCTGACGACTGTACTCGTGCAGTGCGCGATGTAATAAAAAGTGGTGCTGATGTGATTAAAATTACTGCGACAGGTGGTGTTTTAAGTAATACAGCTGCAGGGGTTAATCAGCAATTTACTGATGAAGAGCTCAGTGCCATTGTCAACACCGCCCATCATTTAGGTCGTAAAGTCACCGCTCATGCTCATGGTACGGAAGGTATAAAAGCTGCACTTAGAGCGGGTGTCGACTCAATCGAACATGGCTCTTTTTTAGATAAAGACACAGTTAAATTATTTAAAAAGCAAGACGCGTATTTAGTCCCTACTTTGTTAGCTGGTGCAACAGTAAAAGAAGAAGTGCTAAACAACCCGAATATGCCAAAAGCCATTGCTGATAAAGTAGAAATCGTAGCGCCAAAAATGGAAGCGTCTTTTAAATTAGCTTTAAAAAACAAAGTTAAAATAGCCTTTGGTACAGACTCAGGGGTATCTAAGCATGGTGATAATGCCAAAGAATTTGAGTTATTAGTAAAATATGGCATGACACCAAAGCAGGCAATTAAATCAGCCACCGTTGAAGCTGCTAAACTATTAGGTCAAAGTGATAGCCTTGGTGACTTGAGTGTTGGTAAACAAGCAGATATTATCAGCGTTAATATGAATGTACTTGATAACATTAGCGAACTTAGTCAGGTTCAGTTTGTTATGAAGGACGGTAAAGTGCTCAAACAGTAAGGGTTACTATGGGCGGTAAAATTAAAGAGACGTTATTTAATCATTTGATTGATGCAGAGCGACAGTTGCTTGAGCCAGAAGTGCGGCAATCTACTGAAGCGCTTGATGCATTACTTGATGATGATTTTATTGAAATAGCCGCCGATGGCACGTCTTTTAATAAGTTCCAAGTATTAACCCGTCTGCCAACTGAGGTGGTGCCGCAATTTTACAATCAACATTTTAAAGGTCGTATGCTCAGTGAGAATATTGCACAACTAAGCTATCAAGCGGCCTTTAGACGCTCTGCCCGCTCTGAATTTAACTATTCAGTTCGCATGTCACTGTGGCGTTTTAATGGTAAACAATGGCAAATGGTGTTTCATCAGGGAACGCCTTGTGCTGTTTTTACAATTTCAATGGACGATGATTAAGCCTTAAAGAGTCCGCTATGCAAACCGATCCGGCGATTAGTCGCCTACTAATTTTGAGAAGCGCCGCAATAGCTGTGCAGTTTGTTGCTGTGATTGCAGTGTATTTTCTATTTGAATACCAAATACCTTTACTGCCGTTACTTGCTGTTATTTGTGTTGAAGCAATTTTTCAGCTGTTAAGTATATTAGCTTATCGAAAAGTAACAAAAGCTAAACCTGCTGCTGTGTTGATGCAATTAACTGCTGATTTGCTGTTTTTAACTATTTTACTCTCGTTAAGCGGCGGGGCAACCAATGCGTTTGTTTCATTATTGCTGTTGCCAATAATGATAGCTGCAGTGTCTGTTAATGCCAAAGGACTTGCTTATACCGCTGTGTTGGCAATCGCAGCTTACAGTTTTTTACTGATACGAATGCCTGAGCACACCATGCATCAAATGCAAATGACACACCATTTTATTGGTATGTGGATTAACTTTGTTATTAGTGCAATTGTAATCGCGTTTGTAATTGGCACATTAAATAGTACCTTAAGAGCTAGAGAAGCCACCATTGCACGTACCCGTGAACAGCAGCTGAGGCATGAGCAGTTATTAACTCTCGATGGCGCTGCAGCACAAGTGACACACCAACTAGCGACACCAATCGCAAACTTACAGCTTTTATTTGAAGAGTTGCAAGAGCAACAAGCTGATGATCCTATTGTCCAAGAAATGGCTAAACCATTAGCACAATGTAAAGAACAGCTTGAGTACTTTAGAGCACTATCAAATGCATTAAGAACCGGTCAAACACAGCAGGTGATCAGCGCGGATACATTACAAAATACCATTCAAGATGCTATGACCCTGCATTTTCCAGAGCAAAGCATACATTGGCAAAATGATGCACCAGAATGCTCTATTTTAAGTGACGCCATGCTGTTACCAGCTATTTTGAATTTACTACAAAATGCTGTTTCAGCGAATAATCAGAGCCAACAAAACATCATAGAAGCTGATTGGCAAATAGATAATCAACAACTTTCTTTATCATTGCGTGATTTCGGTCAAGGCTTTAGCGAGCAACAAATGGCATCATTAGGTGGTCAGCTAATGCCAAGTAGCGGCGGAATGGGGATGGCAGTCATGTTATCTAATGCGACTTTAGAGCGCTTAAATGGCTCATTAACACTGTGCAATCACCCGCAGCAAGGTGCAATTGCAATGGTTAGTTTAAAAATTGTATGAAACTTTTAATTATTGAAGACGATGTAAATCTTGCCACCACACTTGCAAGGCGCTTTACAAAGCAAGGCTTTACATGTGAACTGGCTCATAACAGTGAACAAGCATTACAAAAATTAGCCACTTTTGAAGCAAGTCACTTTTTAGTGGACTTGAAACTTGGCGATGATAATGGCCTCGCATTAATTAAACCAATTAGAGCTCAATTTCCAACAGCGCGCATTGTATTGCTCACAGGTTTTGCCAGTATCGCCAGTGCGGTTGAAGCAATACGTTTAGGAGCTAATGATTACTTACCAAAACCTGTTGATTTTAATGCATTAATAAGAACCATTTTAGGTAATACAGAGACGAGTCAATCACTGGATGACACAAAGCCAAACCAGATTATGTCACCAGAGCGACTTGAGTGGGAGCATATTCAGCATGTATTGCATAGCAATAATGGCAATATCTCCGAGACAGCACGCCAACTCAATATGCATCGAAGAACTTTACAACGTAAATTACAGAAAAAACCCGTACAACAATAAAATGATTGTTTAATAAACTGAAACAATGATTAAATTAATGCTAAAGTATTAATTTAATGCAAATAGGTACAAAACTCGACCTCTTTGATTTGCTGCATTGCTGATCGTTAACTAAAGTCAAAATAACCCTGTTAGTTGTATGAGTCTGGCGTATGCATTTTTCAGAACTTAATTTCTTCGCGATATTTTTTGCTGCCCTTGCATCTTTCCTATTGGGCGCTGTGTGGTATTCTCCTTGGCTTTTTAAACGAATTTGGATGGAGAGCTGTGGCTTAACTGAACTTGACCTACAGAGCATTAACCCGTTTATGGTGTTTGGTGGCAGCTTTGTTTTATGTTGTTTAATTGCTTTTAGTTTATCGTTATTTATTGGTGCAAATGTCAATGTAGGGGTGGCTGTTGGCACTGGCTTTATTATTGGTTTATGTTGGGTCAGCTGTGCTTTGGGAATTGGTTATATCTTTGAACAGCGACCATTAAAGTTGTTTTTAGTTAATGCAAGTTATTCAATATTACAGTTTTCTGTTATTGGCTTAGTTTTGGGGCTCTGGCCTTAACATGTTAAAGTATGCTTTTAGTTTAGTAATGTAGTTGTAATGGCAAAACCAAACAAAAAAGGCCCGACTAAAACTGTCGATATTTTTTGCTCACAATGTAAAAGCCAATTGTTTAAATACCGCAAAGGTGGAAAAGGGGCGTTGGTTAAATGTTTTGTCGAACGTATTAGCCAAGACTTTACCAACGAAACCGGTATTTGTCCTGACTGCCAACGTCAATTCGCCCGCCAGACCATGATCCGTGGCACACCTGCTCTAAAAATCATTGGTGGTAAGGTGACGCATAAGTAGCAATTAAAATACGGACATTTATCCTCGTTTATTCCTCATGCTCTGATACTATTAGCCGGTTTGCTGTTTCAATGAATGAAAACAACCCTCCCCATGGATTGGGCCAGTTGTATGGGTATAAACACATGAACAAAATGGACTCACGCACGTGATAGCACTTTTATTTGATATTATTGGCATGACAGGCACATTCTTAGTGGTTGGTGCTTTCTTTTTATTGCAACTGAATAAAGCATCGCCAACCGGCCTTGTGTATAACATGATGAACTTAACCGGTGCAATTCTGTTACTGATTAGTCTTTGTTATAACTTTAACCTTGCTAGTTTTGTTATCGAAATTTTCTGGATAGCGGCGTCACTTATTGGTTTATATAAGTACATCAAAGCAAAGCGCACTGGTAATGTTGAAACAGCATAATTAAGTTTGGTGCACCAAAACAGATTTTCTTAAAACCCATTTACAGTTGAAAATGGGTTTTTTTGTATCTACTTCCGAGAACTCTTCAACTAAAGCTATAAAAACATTGCAAGCTTGCCAATCTTTTGTATTAATAGTGTAAACAATGTGTTGCTGTTGCAGCATAGACTATTAGTACAGGTAAGTCGCAACGTGAAGTTTTTAAGATGTTCAGCACTTTTTTCAATTGCAGTTGCCTCAACCATTCCATTGGTTGCAAACGCGACTGAAGAGCAAGACTTATTCTCTTTAAGTTTTGAAGACTTGCTTGACGTTCAAGTTGATATTGCTAGCAAAACCAACGAAACCTTGTCCTCTGTTCCCTCAACCATGAGTGTATTTAGTCGTAAACAAATTCAAGCACTTGGTGTTGATAACGCCTATGAAGTAATGAACTTTGTGCCTGGTATGCAATCAACCCGGGGGGATTGGGTCGGTGCAGTGCCTAAAGATCATGCTCGGGGTGTTTATCTAGATAGTGGCAATGTACTGGTGATGATCAATGGTGAACGAGTCAATGAATCATCATTCGGTAAAGCCTCTGTTTACATGCCTTATATTCCCATTGAAGTCATCGAAAAAATTGAGTTTATTCGCGGCCCTGGCTCGGCGCTGTATGGCAGTAATGCGTTTTTAGGGGTCATGAATATTGTTACCTCTAAAGAGCGAAATACTATGCAACTTGTGGTTGGTAATAATGGTCGCTATGGCGCAACAGGGCAGTTTAATAGCTCCTTTAGTGATGATACATTACTCTTTGCGAGTTTTTCTTATGATCAAAAAGACGGCGAAAGCTATCCGCAAGGAGTAAAAGATCCTCTTGAAGCGATATATCTAGAAGCGGGTGTTGATTATAAAAAGCTTAAATTACGAGCTCGTTACAACGAAACATCCCTTGATGAGTTTTTAAACCTTGCTGGCTATTCAACGCAGAACCAACATAGCAGTGATAACACCTTTGTTGGCATTAAATATAACTGGGTTAACAACGATAAGCTAAAGCTAGATTCTAGTTACTCATACACAAAGCATAATATCTCTAGCGCTGGTCTAATCGCTGAATTTGACGATATACCTGACTTTTTCCTCGGTCCAGAATGGCAAACAACCGATAGTAAATTTGAAACGGAATTGAGTTATCAATTTGATAATCAATGGCAGCTTGCCGCAGGTGTTGAATATGCAGAGGCTAAGCAAGTAAAAGCAGGGGTACGTACCAATTACTATGATGATGAGTCTATGTTAGTCATTATTGACCCCGCTTATTATCAGCAAGGTATCGTGACTGTGATGGACTTTCCTGAATTTGCGCCACTTAAATATACTTTCGAAACATATAGTGCGTATGGGCAGTTAAAAATACCTTATTCAGAGGCACTTACTTTATTTATAGGGGCACGCTATGACGATGTGAAAGACATCGACAGTAAACTTTCGCCTCGTCTTGCGGGTGTTTATGTTATAAACCCAGAGCATACCGTTAAAGTGCAATATGGCGAATCGTTTAGAACCCCGGTTACTAATGAGCTTTTTTCAAATGATGATGTCACCGTAGGTAACCCATCACTTCGCTCTGAATCAGTAAAAACCACTGAGCTTGTTTGGCATTATCAAACTTCAGAGTTACAAGCTAATGCCGTATTTTTTTATAATGAACTCAATGACTTTATAAACATTGAGCCAACGCAATCTAATGATGCCTTATTTACTTTTGCAAACTCATTTAATACTCAAAACAGTGGTATCGAGCTTGATGGCACTTGGCAATCAAGTAAAGAGTTCTCTGTAACGGGCACTTACACGCAATACTTTGAAGATCCAATTAATGCGAGCTTTAAGCGTTTCGCAAGCTTAGTTAGCAGCTACAACTTATCTGACAGCTGGCAAGTAAGTTTAAACTTATTATGGCGTGATAAAGTTGAGGTAAGTTCAGTAACTGGTGCTCACTTCAAACAGTCTGCCTATAGCTTATTAGGTGGCAGTTTAAAATGGCAAGTAAACGCAAAGAGCCAGTTAACGTTAAAAGCAGAAAATCTGTTAGGCAAGAAATATAACGTGTTTGACCCACGTATGGACAATGGCGCTGTCGCTGGTACAACAGAAGAATTATCGTTACACTACCAGTTTAATTTCTAGTTGCGCTGCTCACAAAGGTTTGAATGTCGTCATTAAGTAAAAAGTTAGTTATTGCAGGTGCAATGCTTTTATTGTTGCTTGTGTTAGTTTTTTACGTTGGGCGAGCCCATGATTATCAGCAGGCAGAGCAACAAAGCCGTGTTCAAGCGACTCAGTTAAGTCATTACTTCTCCAGTGAATTAGCCCGATTTAAAACAATTCCTACCTTAGTGAGTGCTAATGATTTAGTTAAATCCTTTGTGATTAAGCAAGGTATAGGCGAACAAGCCGTTAATTATTATTTAGAAGATATTCAACGTGCCAGCGGTGCATCAGATGTCTATTTAATGGATTTATCAGGTTCGGTCGTGGCAAGTAGTAACTGGCAAGTTGATTACACCTTTTTGGGAAGTAATTTTGCTTTTCGGCCTTATTTTTATTTAGCCAAGCAAGGTGGGAAAGTTGCCTATTTTGCTTTAGGCATGCGCTCAAGTGAGCGCGGTATTTATTTTTCAGAGCCTGTTATAGATAAAGGGAAAGTCATTGCCGTTGTAACATTAAAGGTTAATGCTAAAAAGTTTGAGCAAGACCGCCAACTACTTAATGCATCAGATAGCACCCATTTTTATATCACTTTAGAAGACAGTGTAATTGTGATGTCAGATGTTGCTGACTGGCGTTTAAAATCTCTTAAGCCCCTCAATGATGCACAAATGGCTGCTTTAATTAAGTCACGCCGATACTTGTCTCATAAACCGAGCTTACTTGCCCATAATCACAAGCCTTTAAGTAAACAAACCGCGCAGCAAAACATTCAGCTTGATGGCAAACAAGCGCGCTTTATTAGTGCCATCGAAACAATAGACATTATAAACGCTAAAGCCAGTGTGTTGGTGGATGTGACAAATGTGGAGCTTGCACAAATTCCAAGGCTTCTTTGGTTTAGTGTGTTTTATGCCATTGCTGTGGTGCTTATTCATATGGCAATGGTACGATTTGCTGGTTATAAAAAACTACTTTTTTCAAGGCATAGTCTTGAGCAAGAAGTGATTGAACGAACCCAAGCGCTCGAAAAAGCTCAAAAAGCACTGATCCAAACAGCTAAATTGGCCACGATAGGCCAATTAAGTGCAGGCATTAACCATGAAATAAACCAACCTTTGAGTGCCATGAATACCTACTTAGTAAGTACAAAAAGGTTACTTATGAAAGGCAATATTGAACAAGCTGGCGAAAATTTAGTGCTAGTACAGTCGTTAATAGAGCGTGTTCATAAAATTGTTGCTCAGTTAAAGCATTTTAGTAAACCGGCGCAAACTCAATTGAGGCAGCAAAGCTTAGCGAGTATGTTAAAGAATGCTTTAATGATTGCCAGCGCTCAACTTAAGCAAGATGATATCGAGGTAAAAGCCAGTGATATTGACGCAAACATAACCGTGTGGGTCGACAGCGTGAAGTTTGAACAAGTCTTGGTAAACGTAATCACCAATGCCAGCCAAGCGATGAGTGAATCAGAAAAGCGCGAATTGAGTTTTGAACTTGAACTATTTGACGACCGTGTGAAGCTATCGATTCTTGATACGGGTCCAGGCATTGATCAACATGCATTAGGTAATATTTTTGAGCCTTTTTATAGTACTAAAACCAGTAATGGTTTAGGGCTTGGTTTATCTATTTCACGACAAATTATAGACTCATTTAATGGTCGACTATCGGCTCACAACCGTCCTGAAGGCGGGGCACAATTTATAATAACCTTACAAACTAATAAGGAACAATCATGAGTGTAGTTGCAACTACCTGTAATCAGGTAATTGTTATTGATGACGAAGCGGTGATCCGCGATTCATTAAAGCAACTGCTTGAAATTGAGGGTTATCAAGTTCAGTGTTTTAGCGAACCTACAGCTGCACTTTCAAAACTGGGTCGTCGTTTTGAGGGAATTGTGCTTAGCGACATAAATATGCCAAAAATGGATGGTTTGGAGTTTTTAGAGCAAGTAAAAGCGTTTGATAGTGAACTGCCGGTTATATTTCTTACCGGTTTTGCTGATGTATCTGTTGCGGTTAAAGCTATGCAGTTAGGGGCTTATGATTTATTTGAAAAGCCGCTTACTGAGCAATTGTTAGATTGTATTGCGCGTGCTTCAGAAAAACGGGCTTTAGTGATGGAAAACCGCGCCTTGAAAATTGCGGTAGAAAAAACTTCTGCACCCGGTGTGCGTATTTTAGGTGAAACAGAGCAAATGCAACAAATGATGCATTTACTTAATGCTGTAATTGATACTCCCGCCGATGTGCTTATAGAAGGTGAAACAGGTACAGGTAAAGAGTTAGTTGCTCGTTACTTGCACGATCAAAGTAACAGATCAGCGGCTAATTTCGTAGCGATAAACTGTGGTGCAATTCCTGAGCAATTAATTGAAAGTGAGTTATTTGGGGCGGCAAGTGGGGCTTACACCGGTGCAACGCAATCTCGCCAAGGTAAATTTGAATTTGCTAAAGGAGGTACCGTTTTTTTAGATGAAATAGAGTCAACGCCTGCAAGTTTACAAGTCAAGTTACTTAGGGTGCTTGAAGAGAGAAAAGTCACGCCTGTAGGCGACAACCACGCCATTGATTTAGATGTACGCATTGTTGCTGCTACAAAAGTTGATTTGATGACCTTGGTAGAAGCAGGTGAGTTTAGAGCCGATCTTTATTATCGATTAAACTTAGTTAAAGTGAGTATTCCTGCATTACGCGATAGAAAAGCCGATATTCCATTACTTTTTAAACACTTTAGCTCAATTGCTGCAACACGCTTTCATAAGCCACCTGCACCACTTAGTAGTGAAGCAAAACAGCGACTACTTGCTTATGATTGGCCAGGTAATGTGCGAGAACTTAGAAATCAGGCCGAACGTGCAGTATTGCTAGGCTCTGATTTAGCATTTGCTTCATACAACGACGCAAACAATGAAAACGAACTAGCTCAGGACCTAAGCCTAGCTGAGAAAATCAGCTTTTATGAGCAATCACTGATTGAAGAAGCGTTAGAGCGTAACAACGGTAGCATTAAAGACACTATGGTCACTTTGCAAATTGCTCGTAAAACCCTTTACGACAAGATGACTAAATACGGTATTAATCGGGAAATGTTTAAAGACTAACCAGTACATCTACAGTTAATTAAAGATAATGGGTGGAACAGGTGACAACACAATCTTAAAAATGTGTGGAGATCCACCCATAAAACTCAGCCTCCACTAAGCCAATGAAGTTAATGTTTTGTTATTTATAGTTTTTTTATAAATTAACTAAGTTGGCAACCTACTTGCCTTAACAGTTAGGAACAACAATTTGAACCTAATAAGGGGCGCATAATGACAACAATATTCACTCATAACAAAACACGCGTAGCAGCGGCTGTGATTTTAGCGAGCACAGCGGGCTCAGCAATGGCAGCAGATTACGCTGTATATGGTAAAGCAGAAGTTCAAATAGCAAACACAGATACTGGCGTTATGCGCTATGCAGATGAAGGCACTCAAATTGAAGCACCTTTTTCTCGTATTGGTATTAAAGGTAGTCATAAACTAACTGAATCGCTAAAAGCGGTATTCAAATACGAAGTGCAAGTAAAAGGCTTCGAGCATGACGATACCAGTGAACCATTTTCTGCTCGTAATACCTACTTAGGTCTAGCAGGTGATTTTGGTGAAGTCGTTGTGGGTCGTAACGATACTCGTTTTAAATACTCAGAAGGTAAAGTTGACGGTTTTAACGAAACGCAAGCTGATATTGCCCAGTTGATCCCTGGTCAAGACCGTATTGGTGATACAATTACCTATAGCTCAAAAACCTATGGTGGCGCATCGCTTGCGCTAACTTATGCACCAAAAGATGACAGTAGCAACGATGAAGATGGTTTTGCTGCAACCGTTATTTATGGTGACCGTGCATTAAAATCAAAAGATTACTATTTAGCTATCAGCCATGTTGATGCACTTAACAAGTTGACTGCAAGCCGTGTGGTTGCAGCATGGAAACATGAAAACCTACAACTTGCGGGCTTATTCCAACGCAGTGAATCAACAGATGGAAGTAAAGAAGGTAATGGCTATGCACTCAGTGCAAGCTATGCTATCGATAAATGGGTATCTAAGCTTCAGTACGTTAAAGATGACTCAAAAATTCGCCATGCTGAAGAAGGTAAACAATGGACAGCAGGTGTTGATTATGTTTTTGATAAACAAACCACAGCCTACTTATTCTATACTGATTTAGATTTAGAACTTGAATCAGACAACAGCGTTGCAATTGGCCTTAAATACAAGTTCTAAGGAATAGGTATGTCACTAGTAAATCAAACAAAAGATGGCTCTCAGCCACGTCCATTAATGAGCACAGTCATGTTACTGCTTGGCCCATTAGTAATGCTATTAACTTGCTTAATTGATCCACCAGCGGGAATGAGTGTGTCTGCACTTCGCACTGCGGGCCTTGCTTTTTGGATGGCTTCTTGGTGGGTAAGCGAAGTTGTGCCAATTCCTGCTACTTCATTATTGCCACTGGTTATATCACCTCTTGCTGGCATTGCTGCAATCAAAGGGGTCGCGTCGCCTTATGCACACCCTTTGATCTTTTTATTCTTGGGCGGTTTTTTAATCTCAATTGCGATGGAGCGTTGGGGTTTACATAAACGTATTGCGCTTAATACTATGCTTCGAGCAGGGACTAAGCCAAGCCTACAAATTTTAGCCATGATGTTAGTAACGGCATTTTTATCAATGTGGATGTCAAATACAGCTACCGCTGTGATGATGTTACCGATTGCTATGTCGATTACTATGTTGGTGAAGCAATCTAACCCTGATAATGACCAGTTTGGTAAATCAATGTTACTGTCGATTGCTTATGGTGCGAGTATCGGTGGTATTGCAACGTTAATTGGTACGCCGCCAAATGCGTTAATGGCTGCGTATTTATCAGATAGCTACAAAATCGAAATAGGTTTTGCACAGTGGATGAAAGTAGGTGTACCACTTGCAACAGTTATGCTGATTTTATGCTGGGTTTGGTTAACTAAGTTTGCTTACAAAGTAGATACACAATGTGCAAAAGCAGCAAGTAAAGATACGAAATCGTTATTCTTATCGCAGTTACAAGAGCTTGGTAAAATGCAGCGCGCTGAAAAAGGCGTAGCAGCAGTCTTTGTCTTAGCAGCTGTTTGTTGGATCTTTAGACCAGTACTTGCCGATCTGTCGGGTTTAAAAATCTCTGACACTGGTATTGCGATTGCTGCGGCACTATTGTTATTTGTCTTACCAGCAAACAAAGGTGATGGTGAGCGTATTCTTGACTGGGAAAGCGCTGCTAAGGTGCCATGGGGTGTGTTATTACTATTCGGCGGTGGTTTAACACTTGCTGCGCAAATTAAATCATCAGGTCTAGCTGAATACATTGCGCACATGATAGAGGGTGCAAGTGCTATACCTTTGGTACTAAGTGTTCTAGCAGTTGCTACTTTAATTACGTTCTTAACTGAGATCACGAGTAATACAGCAACAGCCGCAGGCTTCCTTCCACTTTTAGGCCCGGTTGCTGAATCTGTATTTGGTACACCTCTTGTGTGGGTCATTCCTGCGGCAATCGCGTGTAGTTGTGCGTTTATGATGCCAGTTGCAACACCGCCAAATGCGATTGTATTTGGCTCAGGACAAATTCAAATGCGCGATATGATCCGATCTGGTTTTGCACTAAACATTATTGCTATTGCGATGATCACTTTAGTAACTATGACCATTGCAGCAGTTGTGTTTGGCTTTTAGATAAGTTTAAAAGTTTTCAACCTAATCCAACCATCAACAGCGCTCACTATGAGCGCTGTTTTTACATTTATAAAGTTGCTCAGATAATTATAGCTGGTTATAGTGGCTAAAATCGTTTATCAAGAGATGACCTTTTGACTGATATATACGCACAATTACACAGCAAATTTTTAAAACTTAATGACGCCTTTTTGGCTGAGCCTTATTTAGCGCTTGATAAGCGTATTAAGCTTTTAAAAACCATCAAAACTCGCCTCATTGAAAATGAACAGGCCTTAGTTGCAGCAACCAGTAAAGACTTTGGTTATCGTACTGAGTTTGATACGGTGTTAGGCGATCTGCTGCCAACTGTGAAATCGATTAGTGATACAATAAAACGTTTACCTAAATGGGCCCGTAACGAATCGCGCAGCGTCGGTATTAGTTTGTGGCCTTCATCAGCGCATATTCATTACCAACCTAAGGGTGTAGTAGGCGTTATCGCACCTTGGAACTACCCAATTCAATTGGCTTTAGTGCCAGTTATAAGCGCAATAGCGGCTGGTAACAGAGTGATGTTAAAGCTAAGCGAATTTACGCCGCATACCAATAATGTTATCAAACAGCTGATGGCAGATACAGTTGCAGAGCACTGCATCATTGTTGAAGGTGAAGCCGATACCGCAGCATGCTTTTGTGACCTACCGTTTGCCCACTTACTTTTTACAGGCTCGACATCAGTAGGGCGCAAAGTAATGCAAGCTGCCAGTAAAAACCTAACCCCTGTGACTCTTGAGTTAGGTGGCAAGTCACCGGTAGTGATTTTAGAAGATGTGAATATTAAAGAAGCTGCAAAAACACTATTATTTGGTAAATTAAACAACGCGGGGCAAATATGTGTCGCGCCAGATTATGTGTTTGTGCCTAAAAAGCTTGAACATCAGTTAGTCTTACAGTTGAGTGAGCTTTATAAGAAGTATTATAAACAAGGTGTTGAAGGTAAAAACCTAACTTCAATCGTCTCTGATGCGCAGTACCAACGTTTAAGCGCAACACTGCTTGATGCAAAAGACAAAGGTGCACAAGTGTTTGAGCCTATTGAAGGGCACCAAGTTGATGAACTTAAACATCGCATGGGGTTACATATTTTAACGCAAGTTAATGATGATATGCGTGTAATGCAAGATGAGATCTTTGGCCCTTTACTACCTATTAAAAGTTATGAATCAGAGCAACAAGTGATTGACACCATCAATGGTGACTCCTCACCACTTGCATTATATATATTGGGCCATGACAAAGAGAAAATTAGTAAGCTAAGTTCATCAATCAGAAGCGGTACATTAGCGATTAACGATGTACTTATGCAGGTTACAGCAGATCAGTTACCGTTTGGTGGCATTGGTGAATCAGGAATGGGGCACTATCATGGTGTTGAGGGATTTAAAACCTTTAGCCACGCAAGAAATACCCTAGTATCAGGAAAGTTTAATCCACGCACAAGCCTATTGTTAAAACAAAATAAGCTGTTAATTAAACTGTTAAAATGGATGTACTTGCGCCGTTAAGCGCAAGTACATTACTTGTTTACAAACGTCCGTCAGGGGCGTAAAGGCCTGCCTGTATTTTTGCATAAATTGCGTCTGCTTTTTCTTTAGCAGCTTCAATTTCTGCTGGCATCATATTGCGCTCATCTAGTTTACGACTATGACTTGCATTCATATTGCCATTGTACTCAGCAATTGTATTCCAAATGTATGATTTCTCAAGGTTCTTGGGTACTCCTAAACCTTCGTAGTACATCAAGGCCATATTAAACTGAGCAAGAGTAAAGTTATTCGCTGCAGCTTTTTGGTACCAGCTAAGCGCGGTGCGATAATCTTGAATAACACCTTCGCCATTAGCGTACATAACGCCTAAATTATATTGAGCTGCAGGGTGATTCTTTTTTGATGCCATTTCAAAAAGTGAAATCGCTTTTTCTTTATCAAGTTTAACACCTTTACCTTCTTGATAAAGCACACCCAATGCAAACATTGAATCAGCATGTACTTTCTTTACAGCCTTTTCATACAACTCTGCCGCTTTTCGATAGTCTCGTTGCACACCAAAACCACCTTCGTACATTTTAGCAAGCTCATAGATTGCAGGGGCATAACCTCTATCAGCAAGGTAATTAAATTCATGAAGTGCTTCTTCAAAACGACCTTCATTAGCCGCTAATTGGGCATCTTCAAGACTGGCATTTGCAAAAGGTGAGAGGATTAACGTACTAGCGAACAGTAGTGATTTAAAATTAGGCTTGATCATAGTCTGCCTCCAAATGTGTTATGTATCAATAATAGGCAATCAGCTATTGATAAAATGCATTGCCAAACAGTCACTGAGCAAAACATCTCTTATAGTTTAGACCCAACAGCTGTAAATGCCTAATTTATAGACAGCGGCAAGCGTTGTAATTAACAAGTAGGCTTAAGATACAGATTTTACAGAAAAATTAAAGAAATAAAAAAAGCCCATGATGGGCTTTTTAGTGTCATATCTACCGTCACCGATATGAGCAATGTAGCAAGTAAAGTGTAACGTTTTATGTCGCTGCTTGGGTCGAGGAAACAGATGACAATCAAGAGTTACGTCTTGAACTAACTTGGTAAAACAACATCAAAGCCTTTAACAGCAAGATGTTGCCGTGAGAATACTTTAGCGAGCCAAGTTGTTGATAACGATTATTACTTAGGTTTGTTTTTTCGTCAATACCTAAATGATAATTAATTTCATTTATATGCTATTGCTGAATATTTGTTCTCAATGTTAACTTTACTATGTTTTAGAAACAGGATTTAAAAAAAGACAATGAAAAAGCTATCAAAGTATCTAATAATTTTCAGTTTATTGTTTTCAGTCGCGGGGTGCTCTCCTAGCTTCACTTACAATAACTTAGGCTGGTTATCAGGGTTTTGGATTGATGATTATGTTGATCTAAATGGCGACCAAGCTGATAAATTTAAGCATATTGTCAAAACCAGTCGTGATTGGCACAGGGAAACTCAGCTACCTTTATACAAGAGTGACCTCGAAAGCTTAAAATCTATGTTAGATAAGCAAGTTAACCATAGCGAACTTAAAGCACACTTTGTGCAAGCAAAACAACACTGGCAAACCTTGGTTGATAAAATTGAACCCGAACTTATTGAGTTAGCTAACTCACTAACTTACAAGCAGCGAGTTGAGTTTGTCGCTGCCTTACAAGAAAACATTAACGATGAGTACAAAGAGCACGAAGAGAAAACACCTGAGCAACATGCTCAAGAACGTTTAGAAGAAAACCTTGAAAACTATAAAGAGTGGTTCGGTACCAAGCTCTCTGCACAGCAACAAACACTGATAGAAAATTCATCAAATAGCCGTATAAGTACATTTTTACTATGGATGCAATACAAACAAAAGCGTTTAGATGCATTAAAAACGTTATTTATGCAAGAGGAAAAACCAGCAGACTTTGATAGCAAGCTCGCTGTTATCATTAATGATCGTTTTGCCTTTATGAGCGATGAGTTAATTGCCGCCGATGATAAAAACCTTGATAACTACGTTAGCTTGTTATTGGAGCTAAAGCCTACATTAACCGACAAACAGCGCCGTAATATTCATGATGAGTTTGATGAGTTAATTGAAGAGGTCAGTGACTTGATTGATGATTAGCTGCAAGGTGTGCTTTTACGCGATGTGAAACTGCTGCTAGCTTGAATCTCATTATTTGTAAATAAAAGTTAAAAACTATTAGTTTTTCTTGTGCTTATGAAAACGTCTGCATTTTTATGCACTTTTTATTAATAACTTGTTCCTATATCTATTATTTCGCGTTAAAATTAGGCAATTATAACAATAACGAGAAACTGGATGGATATTGGGGCGCTAAGGGGCACTCAAGCGTTACGAAATACCGTTCTTAAATGGATGGGCTTTTGTCTTGGCGTGCTAGCTGGAATATTCGCCGTTTTTAATCTCTTTATAAATGACTTTTGGGTTCTTGGTGCATTAGAAGTCGTTTTTGCATCCTTTTGTTTTTATATCTTTTTTTATACCCGAAAACGCAATGGTCATCTATGGCAGTCGCTCACCTTATGCGTGTTTTTAACGCTACTTGTCACATTGGGTACTTACCTCAGTAATATTAAAAGCTTGCTGTTCATTTGGACTTGCTCATTACCGGTTCTATTTTATTTATTATTAGGCAAACAGTATGGCAAAGTTTTGTCATTGGTCGTTGCGGTACTGCAAGGCGGTTTTCTTTTCACCAAATCAAGTCTTGAGCCCCTTAATAGCATTAATTTTTTACTCAACTTTACATTCACGTACATCAGTATTTGGGCGGTGTCTCACACCTTTGAGAATAGTCGTGCAGAATATGGTAAACGACTCGAAAACTTAGCTTTACTTGACCCACTTACAGGGGCAGGTAACCGGTTGGCGATGACCCATTATTTTGAAGTTGAGCTGAAAAACAAAAATGGCTTATTTATCTTAATGCTCGACCTTGATTACTTTAAGAATATAAATGATCAATACGGCCATGATGTTGGCGATCGTATTCTAATTGAAGTAACCAGTTTCTTTAGGCAACGCATAAGTAAAGGCTATGTATTTCGAATTGGCGGTGAAGAGTTTGCTATCTTCTTACCAGGTAGCGACCCGCAAAGTGCATATGAATTTGCAGATATGCTGCGCGAGCACTTATCAACAACTATCCACAATATTGATGAGCAGGCGATCAATTTGACTATTAGCATCGGTGTTGCCTGCTACATGCCAAATCAAACCCTTAAAAACTTTATTAAGCGTGCAGACGATGCGCTATACCAAGCAAAACAGCAAGGTCGAAATAGAGTTGTAACGGCTTATGAGTTAAGCGAACAATTTGCACAACGTAATAAAGCGAGTTAGTGCTTTTTAAACTTAGCCTTTGTACATAGTATCAAAATCAGGAATGTTCGCCTCCCATACAGGAACATCTTTACCAATGTATTCACGCATAGCATCAAAGAATAAACGTGTTCTTACTGGTAAATCTCTATGTGGGTAAACCGCGTACACTGCGCTGTAATCGAGTAATTCCATATCGGTTAAAATTGGTACTAAATCTCCGCGTTTTACCTCATCATCAAGAATAAATGCTGGTGCAAGAACATAGGCATTTCCTGAAATTGCCTTCATCAAAAGTACTTCCGCATCGTTAGCACGAAAGACACTTTTAATATCCTGCTCAATAATATCGCCACCGGCATTACGATAGCGAATACCACTAATGCGTTTACTTGGGCTTGAATAACTAGCGGCAGGCAGCTCTTTTAAATCTTCAACATGCTTTGGCATGCCGTAAGTTTTAATAAATTCTGGTGAGGCCAACAGTAACATACGGTTGCGGGCAATCTTACGGGCAATAAATGACGAGTCTTTTGGTTCGCCAACACGAAAAGCCAAGTCATAGCCTTCTGATACTAAGTCAATCAGCCTGTCGTCTAAACGAAGCTCAACTTCAACTTGCGGAAAACGTTTTTGAAAGTCATTAATTACTGGTTGAATATACCTTTTACCGATAATACTTGATGAGGTAATTTTTAACGTGCCACGAGGTTCTTGGTGATAGTTCTCGGCCAGTCTAACAGTATCTGATAATAAATCCCTGAGTTCAGCTGCTTTTTTTACCATTTCAGCGCCTGCAGCAGTCAACGAAAAAGAACGAGTTGTACGGTTTAGTAAGCGCACCCCTAACTCATCTTCAAGACGGCTAATTTGTTTCGAAATGACAGAACGGTCTATATTTCTAGACTCTGCAGCTTTAGCAAATGAGCCTCGTTCAATCACTTCAAGCAGCATTAATAAACGGCTGGTGGTATCCATAGCAGTTCCTTAAAATTTATTGGTGCCATTCTGGCATTAATGAATTTAAAAATCTATCGTTTTTATCCTCTAATTAGTTCCGTAACATTGTCTCCAATCTATTAACAGGAGAGTCGTGATGAACAAATCTATTCTTGCAGTGGCTGTCACCATTGCGAGCTTAACGCTTGCAGGGTGCGGTACTGAAGCCAACCAAGCAGCGCAGCAACAGCATTTACAACCTATCGATGTAGCAAAAGTACTGGTTAAACCCGTACAAAATTGGCACACCTATACAACGCGCTTAGAAGCACCACAAGAAGTAGCGCTTATGCCACGTGTTTCGGGTGTTATCGACAAAATTAATTTTAAGGAAGGTGATAGCGTTAAAGAGGGGGATTTGCTTTTCACCCTTGATGCACGTCCCTTTGCTGCAGTGGTTGATAGCTTAAAAGCGCAAATCGAAAGCGCCAAGGCAGCACTTGAACAAGCTAAAAGTGAAGCAAAACGCGCAGAGCGCTTAACTGAGCGTAAAGCGATTTCAACTGAGCAAGCTGAGTCTCGTAAATCAACCCTTAGACAACGAGAAGCACAATTACTTGCTCTTCAGGCTGAGCTAACTGCAGCTGAGCTTGATTTAGCATTTACGAAAGTTCGCTCGCCAATAAATGGCGTAGTATCGCGTGCCAACATCACCAAAGGTAATAACGTACTTGCCGGACAAAGTGTGTTAACAAGTATCGTATCAAATCAGCAAATGTATGCTTATTTTGATATTGATGAGCGCACGTGGAATCAGTCATTTGCTGATGTAACGGCACAAAGTGAACAAGCGGTTGTGATGCAAAAAGTGGGTGAAACCAGCTTTAACTTTAATGGCAAAATTAATTTCATTGATAACCAAATTAACGAAACTACAGGCACTCTTCGTGTTCGTGCCGTGTTTGAAAATGATGAGCAACAACTTCGTGCTGGTTCATTCGCCCGCATTAAGCTTGCAGGCAATAAAGTAAGCGAAAAGGTCATCGTGCCGGAGCGTGCTATTGGCACAGATTTAAAGAATCGTTTTGTTCTAACCGTTGGTGAAGGCAATGTTCTTGAATATAAGTTAGTTACTGTTGGTGAACGTTATGGCAGCTTACGAGCAATTAAATCGGGACTAAACGAAAACGATGTGATTGCAGTGAACGGTCCTGCTCGTGTGGGTCCAGGTATGCCAATTTCGCCTAATAAAGTAACGATTAATAGCGACGGTATTGCATTCACTCTTTCAAATAATCACTCAGATTTGGTTGCTAAACAGTAGGTCAAAATGAAATTTTCACACTTTTTTATCCAGCGACCCATCTTTGCAGCGATGCTGTCGCTTATCTTTCTCATCGCAGGGGCAATTTCGTTATTTCAATTGCCAGTGAGTGAGTATCCAGAGGTGGTGCCGCCAACAGTTGTTGTTACAGCAAGTTACCCAGGTGCAAACCCAACGGTTATTGCTGAGACTGTTGCAACACCTCTTGAGCAAGAAATCAATGGTACTGAAAACATGTTGTATATGTTTTCGCAAGCAACCAGTGATGGCCGTATGACGTTAACAGTTACCTTTGCGTTAGGCACTGACTTAGACCGAGCACAAGTACAAGTGCAAAACCGTGTAAACAGTGCACTGCCACGCTTACCACAAGAAGTTCAGCGTTTAGGCGTCGTAGCAGAAAAATCATCACCAGATTTAACCATGGTAGTGCATTTATACTCACCTGAAAAAACGCATGATACAACTTACTTAGCGAACTATGCTGACTTGTATATCAAAGACCAAATTGCACGTCTTCCGGGTGTGGGTGATGTACGTATGTTTGGTGGTGGTCAATACTCAATGCGCGTATGGTTAAACCCCGATGCACTATCGGCACGTGATTTAACTGCCATGGATGTAGTTAATGCACTACGTGCGCAAAACCAGCAAGTTGCCGCGGGTAGTATAGGTGCACAACCTACATCGAAAACAAATCAGTTTCAAATTCTGATGAACGTAAAAGGGCGCTTAAGCTCACAAGAAGAATTTGAAAATGTGATCATCAAAGTAGGTGAACAAGGTCAGCTTACACGCTTAAGTGATGTTGCACGCCTTGAGTTAGGACAAGACACCTATGCATTAAGAGCAATGCTCGATGGTCAGCCAGCACTTGCTATGCCAGTATTTCAACGCCCAGGTTCTAATGCGATTGAGCTTTCGGATCAAGTGCGTGAAACCATGAAGCTATTATCGAAAGACTTTCCGGCGGGTGTTGAATATGACATTGTTTATGATCCAACAATTTTCGTACGCGGTTCTATCGATGCTGTTATCAAAACACTACTAGAAGCAATCGCGCTAGTTGTAATCGTTGTAGTGGTGTTCTTACAGACGTGGCGTGCATCGGTTATCCCTCTGATTGCGGTACCGGTGTCTTTAATTGGTACGTTTGCAGTTATGCAATGGCTTGGCGTTTCAATCAATACCTTGTCGTTATTCGGCTTGGTTCTAGCCATTGGTATTGTTGTTGATGATGCCATTGTTGTAGTTGAAAACGTTGAGCGTAATATTGAGCAAGGCTTGTCGCCACTCGAAGCAACCCGTGTTGCCATGACAGAAGTAACAGGGCCAATTATCGCCATTGCACTTGTACTGTGTGCGGTATTTATTCCAACGGCATTTATTACTGGTTTATCTGGTCAATTTTATAAGCAATTTGCGTTAACTATTACTATTTCAACGATTATCTCAGCATTTAACTCATTAACACTATCGCCTGCGTTATCGGCATTGTTATTAAAAGGTCATGATGCAAAACCAGACCGTTTAACTAAGCTATTAAACCGTGTATTTGGTAATTGGCTATTTAAGCCTTTTAATCGCTTGTTTGATAAAGGTGCAAATGGCTACGAAAAGCTGGTACAAAAACTGATTCGCATGAGTGTGATTGTATTAGTTGCCTACATTGCGCTTGTTGGTGGCACAGTTAAATTATTTGATGCTGTACCGGGTGGCTTTATTCCACAGCAAGATAAGCAATATTTAGTGGCTGTTGCACAGTTACCTGATGCGGCAAGCTTAGATAGAACCCAAGAAGTCGTGCAAGAAATGGAAAAAATTGCATTACAAGTACCGGGTGTTGCAAATACGGTGTCGTTTCCTGGTTTATCTGTTAATGGTTTCACCAATAGCCCTAATAGCGGCATTGTGTTTACTCCGCTTGCACCTTTTGAAGAGCGTCAAGATCCGAGTATGTCAGCAATGGCGATTGCGGCTCAGTTAAATCAAAAATTTGCCGCTATTGATGAAGCATTTGTTGCGGTATTCCCGCCACCGCCAATTCAAGGTTTAGGTACAACTGGTGGCTTTAAACTACAAATTGAAGACCGTGCTAATAAAGGCTTTGAAGCACTCTTTAATAGCTTACAAGCAACCATTGCTAAAGCTCAGCAAGACCCTGCATTAATGGGGCTTTACTCAAGCTTTAGAATTCAAGTGCCACAAATGGATATCGACATTGACCGTGAGCAAGCGCTGATTCAAGGTATTCCACTTGATGAAGTATTCAATGCCTTACAAGTGTACTTAGGCTCGATGTATGTGAATGACTTTAACTTGTTTGGTCGAACTTATCAGGTTAATGCACAAGCTGATGCTGATTACCGCCAAGATCCTGAGCAAATTTTGAATCTTAAAGTGCGTAACCGCATGGGTGAGATGGTGCCATTAGGTTCTGTATTAACGGTCACGCCAACAACAGGGCCAGATCGTGTAATGCACTATAACGGTTACCCTACAGCTGAACTAAATGGTAGCCCAGCGCCAGGTTATAGCTCTGACCAAGCGCAGCATGCGATTGAAGCAATTCTTGCCGATACATTACCAAATGGTATCGAGTTTGAATGGACAGAAGTAACTTATCAGCAAATATTAGCGGGTAACACCATGGTGTATGTTTTCCCACTCGTTGTATTGCTCGTGTTCATGGTACTTGCTGCCCAATACGAGAGCTTAAGACTACCTCTGGCGATTATTTTGATTGTGCCTATGACTATTTTCTCGGCCTTGTTAGGTGTGTGGCTTGTAGGTGATGACAACAACATCTTTACGCAAATTGCATTAATTGTACTCGTTGCACTAGCAAGTAAGAATGCCATCTTAATGGTTGAGTTTGCACGAGATCAGCATAAAGGTGGGATGACACATCTTGAAGCAATTATTAAAGCGTGTCGCTTACGACTTCGTCCAATTTTAATGACGTCAATTGCTTTTACAGCAGGTGTTGTACCCCTTGTTTTAGCCACAGGCGCAGGTGCAGAGATGCGTCATGCCATGGGTAACGCTGTATTCTCAGGCATGATTGGTGTAACCGTGTTCGGCTTATTGTTCACCCCGGTGTTTTATATGTTAGTAACGAAAAAATCGCAGAAGGAGCAAGATGATGCATAAGCCTCTTCATGCAATCTTTAAACAAGGCAAAGTTTTAAGTGCAATGCTGTTAGCCGGTGTATTAGCTGGCTGCGCACAAAGCGTAGATATGCAAGAGCAGCAAGTTAGCCTGACGCAATTTGTAAGTGATACACAAATTGGTGAACAAAACGAAGGCGCGAGCGAGAATAACTGGTGGCGTCGTTTAGATTCAACCCAGTTAAATAATTTAGTGACTGATGCATTAGCAATGAATCACGACCTAAAAACCAGTCAACTTCAACTTGATGCAGCCATTGCCCGTTTAGGTGCAGCCCGCGCGGAATATTATCCGCAGGGCAGCCTAAGCGTAGGTGCAGAGCGCAGCAGCTTAGATGGCGTTATTACACGTCAATCAAACGCTGGGGTTAATGTTAATTGGCAGCTTGATTTGTTCGGCCGTATTACCGCGTTAGTCGATGCTGCTAATGCGGGGGCATTAAACCAAGCAGAGCAGCTAAGAGCATTACAGGTTGAAGTGGTTTCAGCTGTGGTGCAAGGCTATGTCAGCTATCAAGGTAATGTGCAAAAGCAAGCTATCATTGAGATGCAAATCGAGGCACTCGAGCAAAGTATTGATGTACTAAAAGCGCGAGTAGAAGAGGGTGTTGCGAATGAGCTTGATCTTAACCGCACCCTTGCGCAGTTAAAGCAACAACAAGCGCTTATTCCTGAGCTTAGTTACTTGCAATATCGCGACTTAGCAACCCTTGCGGTGCTAACCGGTCGACTTGCAAGCGACATAACATTGGTCGAAGAGCCTGAGTTACTCAGCCACCAATTTAGCGTGTCGTTTAGTAAAGCGAGTGAAGCAATGGCACTGAGACCCGATATCACCAGTGCCTTGTATCAATTTAGTCAGGCTTATTCATTGAGTGTTGCAGCCTCAAAAGCGTTACTGCCTGATATTAGTTTGGCAGGGTTTGCAGGTGTGGTGAGCTTAACCAGTAATGGTTTAGAAGATACTGTGCAACAATGGCAAGTAACGCCAAAAGTTGAATGGTCATTGCTCAGCTATCCTGCATTATTAGCTCAGCGTGATGCACAGCAATTTTTAAGTGAAGCCGCTTACAGTAACTACCAAAGTAAAGTATTAAACGCCATTAGCGATAGTGAACTTACTTTACAAAGGCTAGTCAAACAGCAGCAACAGTTAAGTTATGCTGATCAGCGTTTTAATTATGCGAATAAAGCATTTGGTCAAGCTCAAGCAATGTATCAAGAAGGACAAATTCCTTACTTAGAGTTGTTAGATGCGAGACAGGATGTTTTAATAGCGCAAGAGAACGCTGTTGATTCAACAATTGCTTCATTACAGGCCAAAGTAAGTGCTTATCAAGCGTTTAATGGTCGTTGGAGCTTTGAACTAAACAACCTTTAACCCAGAGTATTAAATGTCACATATTCAACAAACTACAGATCTTCCGTCAACAATGCGCGCGCTTGCACTGATTGAGCCGAATGACGCGATTGCGTTATCTGAGCTTTCTGTGCCAGTACCGAGCCCTGAAGGCAATGAGCTCTTGATTAAAGTTGAATATGTGGGCTTAAATCATGGTGATGCCAACTTTGCAAAGCAAGGCTTTTGCAAATGGCATTACCCTCATGTTTTGGGCCATGACGCTGTTGGGGTGGTTGTTCAAGCAAATAAAGGTGTATTCCCTGGTGTTGGTGCGCGTGTTGTATGGCATGCCAGCCTTGGTGACCAAGGTGTGTTATCTGAATACACTACAGTGCCTAACTATGCAGTATCTGTTGTGCCAGATAATGTATCTCCGGCAGACGCTGCAACCTTACCTTGTTCAGGTATGACGGCATTAATCGCCCTTGATAAGTTGCAGCTAAGCGAAGGGGATTCACTGTTTATTGACGCCGGTGCTGGCGGCGTTGGCCAATTCGCTATTCAGTTTGCTAAGCAACGTGGTGCGACTGTGTTTACCACTGCCAGCAAACACAATCATAAGTTACTTAAGCAATTAGGCGCTGATGTTGTGTTTGATTATAATGACCCTAAACTCCAGGATAAAATTCGTCGTGAACTTGGTCCGCAGGGCTTTGACGCGGTGCTTGATTGTATCGGTGGCGATACCACCATTCGCAACGTTGAGCTAATGCGTTTTTGTGGTCGCATCGCCTGTTTAAATGAATTACCTAAGTTTGAACAAGAACTTATGTTTAGACGCGCTCCCAATATTGGCATTGTATCGTTAGGTGGTGCATGGCTTGCGAACAGTTTATGTGCTCAGCAAAGATTAAGCTTTATGGGTAACTTATTACTTGATAATGCAGCGCGAGGCGAGATCAAATTGCCGCAAATCCATGCCGTAGACTTTACCGCTGAGGCTGTTTCAGCTGCTTTAAATAAACAACTTGCTGGTGGTTTTACAGGTAAACAAGTTGTACAAGTAAGCGGTTAAACTTGCGTACTAACTGCCCAGTCATTTTGTTTGATGGTCAGTGCAATCTGTGCCATTTTTGTGTGCGGTTTATTCTTCGCTTTGATAAGCAAATTACCTTTAAGTTATGCCCCATGCAAAGCGATAAAGGTGAGCGTTTATTAAAGGCATATAAAGTCAAAGATCCACTTTCCTCAATGTTAGTGATTGATAAAAACCAGCTATATAAACAAAGTGATGCTGTATTATTTATCGCAACGAAATTAGGTTTTCCATTCTCTGTCGCTAACGTGTTCAAGCTACTGCCAAAAGGCTTTCGCGATCGTGTGTATGATTGGGTTGGCCGTCATCGTTATCGGTTTTTCGGCAAACAAACAAAGTGTAAGTTATTGTCAGAAAAACAAAAGCAGCATTTTTTATAAACATTTAAAGTAAAGCTTGCTATTCTCTTTATTGGGAACAAACAACAATAATAAGAATATGAACATTCTCTTCCTAATCTTAAGTACGTTTTACATTGCTTTATTGCTTTTACAGCCAGCATTACCTCAGCCTTTTATGGCGTTATTTAAAACATTACCAATCGGCCTTTTGATTGTGATGGTGTTAAAAGCGCGCAGTCAGCTACAAAATCGAACTTTTATTACTTTATTATTCGCTCTTAGTTTTTCAGCACTAGGTGATGTGTTGCTAGCCCTTGATACGGGGCAACTGTTTATAGGCGGTTTAGCGGCATTTTTTGTAAGCCACACTTTTTATATCATTACCATGTTGCCAATTAAAAACTGGCGACTAGACGTTGTACTCCTTTATCTATTTTTGGCCATCATCGTTTTTTGCTTATTCTACCCAAACCTGAATGACATGCTCATTCCCGTGCTTTTTTATATGTTGGTGCTCACCATAATGGCAAGCCTTACTTGGATGACTGATAAATCGAACGGTTTTTTAGTGTTAGGTGGTGCCGTGTTTGTAATATCAGACTCTATACTAGGCCTTAATCGTTTTTATTTAGAAATAGAGCATGCAGATATCGCAATCATGGGTAGTTATTATTTAGCGCAATTTTGTTTGGTGACAGGTTTTTTGCAAGCAACAGGTAAACATAAATAGCCGCAGTGGCTCAGTGTTAATTGCCGTGATAAAATACGCGCGTTTTAATTTTCGAGATTTCCCATGGCAAATACAGCGCACGCACTGCACATTCTTGTTAAGCACAAAGAACAAGCTGAAGACATTATCAAGCAACTTAAAAAAGGCGCTAAGTTTCAGACTCTAGCTAAAAAACATTCAACCTGTCCGTCGGGTAAAAAAGGCGGCGACTTGGGCGAATTCAGACGTGGTCAAATGGTGCCACAGTTTGACAAAGTAGCATTCAGCGGTGAAATCTTAGAACCACATCTAGTTAAAACGCGCTTTGGTTGGCATGTAATCAAAGTGCTATACAGAACGTAAAGTTTAAAGCCACACTAAATTTAAAAAGACACGTTGTTAGTCTTAAACTTTTCATTTCAGTGAGTTAAAACGCTAGGTTTTAACTCATTTTTGGACATAAACGCGTTAAAATATTTGAAGAGTCATGACTAAATTAAGGCATAAAAGTATGCCACTACATGGTAGTATTTAGTAAGGAACGCTGTGAATTCATTTCAGCACAATATGGGCACTAAGCCTAATAACTTGTGGCGTTTCTTTTTAACTGTGACAAGATATTATCATTCAATTTTAACCAATTAGTTTCGTATTCCCATGTCTTTTTGAAGTCGTCATTGCTCCTTGAACTTTCAAGCATTTCTCTAAAATCGAAAACACCTAGAAAATTATCAGCCGTAACATCATACCTTCCATAACCTCGGTTTTCAGGCACAATATATTTTAAAAAATTAGATTTAAAATCAGATATAGTGCTTACTAGTTCCTTTGAATCATTTAGTTTTTCTTCTAAGAATTCTTTTTCAAAACCTGTAATTGTGCCTGTCGCTTCTAAAGCACCAGATTGGTTTATAGCGATTCCCCAATTTTTATAGGCCAATGAAGGGTTCTGCCGATTTATATCTGAAAGAAGTGAGTCATAGGGAGACAGCATTTTTTCTACCGCCTTAGGCACACTACCTCCCGGCAAATATAATTCACCAGTAGCAACAGCTAGCTCATGCATATAGTCATCAACTGTTTTAGTTATGTCTATCTGGCTCGATGTCATCGTCAGCGGTTTGGTATACGTTTGGTTTAGCTCTGGAGGCGCGCTTTCATGATATACGTCATCCGCCAATTTTTTAAGCTCAGTTTCTAAAAGAGCCTTGCCATTTATAGGTGACTCTAAAGTCACATTTTGAATATTAAGTGGTTGCGGTAAACTTCCAGAATTAACCTTCATAATACGTCCCTGATTTAGTGATGTAATTTTATATCGGCCTATTTTGATGATTCTTTATATTTATCATTTTTTAAAAAAGGGAGCCAAGCTAATTGTATTATTATTAGGGATGGATTATTCTTGAAAAACTTAGGGGAGTAGTCTCTTGCATTAAGCAAGGAAACTGTCAACAGTCTCCGGGCAACATAGCTCGTGGCAGTTTCGAACCGTATCAGGTTTTGACAAGACTTAAGGCAATGAGTCATTTCGGGCAGAGATGGTTTGTTGTCTTTTTAGTCTAGTCTGCCCTAAGGGTAAATAATGAAACTACATCGCTGCCAAAGTTCACTTCATTTTGCAAATAGACCAGACAACTCTGCCATACACCTTTCAGGTATTGATATCGCGGGGGCTCAGTCATGGTTTTAGCTATAGCCGCTATTATTGCAGGGTTTGCCTTACTCGTATGGAGTGCAGACCGCTTTGTTGAAGGGGCGGCATCTACAGCAGGCCATGCTGGCTTGCCTTCAATTTTAATTGGTATGGTCATTGTTGGTTTTGGGACTTCGGCTCCTGAAATGGTCGTGTCTGCCATGGCGGCAAGTGATGGAAACCCTGACTTGGCTTTAGGTAATGCACTTGGGTCCAACATTGTAAATATCAGCTTAATTCTTGGTGTAACAGCCATCATTGCGCCTATCACTGTTCAGTCTAAAATTGTTAAAAACGAGCTTCCCTTATTATTAGCTGTCGTACTTTTTTTAGGGTATTTGCTGTATGACGGCGCTTTATCAGTGATTGATGCAAGTCTGTTGCTGGGCGGATTAGTCTTGTTCTTAGTATGGTCTGTGTATTCAGGTATGAAATCACCGAGTGATACCCTTAAAACAGAATTTGATACTGAGCTTAAAAGTCACGCCATGTCTTTAGGGAAAGCAATTTTCTGGCTCATCGCGGGTTTAACATTACTCATTATTAGCTCTCGTATACTTGTTTGGGGAGCGGTTGAAATTGCAACTGCGCTGGGTGTCAGTGACCTTATTATCGGCTTAACTATCGTTGCATTAGGGACATCTTTGCCAGAGCTTGCAGCTTCTATTATTGCCGCTAAAAAGGGAGAGCATGACATCGCCATTGGGAATGTTGTGGGGTCGAATATGTTTAACATCCTAGCCGTAATTGGTATCGCCGGTATTATTGAGCCTATACCTCACATTTCTACAGACGTACTTTACAGAGATTGGAGTGTGATGCTTGTACTTTCCGTCATATTATTGGTTATGGCTTACGGTTTTGGCCGACAAGGCAGAATAAATCGTTGGGAAGGTGGTATCTTGCTTGCTTCCTATATTGCTTACAATGGCTACTTAGTTACCAGTATCATTAGATAACATTTATCGCTAAATTGTTTAGAGTAAAGCGCATATTTTATTTATATTAAAAGGGAAATCACCGATGGACACCATCATAAACTTTTTTTCTGAGCATCAATTGCAACTTATAGCAATAGCAAAGAATACGCTGCTGACTATTTTCATTTTTATTGGGGCAAATATTTGTTCAAAATTACTAAAACGTGCCGTACATAAAGGTGTTTACAGACTGAGCAAGCAAGATGAAATCATTACAAAACTGCTTACCACGCTTTCAGGCTATGTGGTTTATTTAATTGCAATTGTGATTATTTTAGATTTATTTGGAGTTAATACGGCAAGCCTTGTTGCACTCGTCGGTGCCGCAGGCTTAGCGATTGGTCTAGCGTTAAAAGATACGCTCAGTAATGTGGCTGCAGGAGTCATGCTACTTTTCCTAAAGCCACTAAAAAAGGCAGAGTTTGTTGAAGTATCAAGCTATACAGGCAGTGTAAAAGATTTAGGGCTATTTACCACAGTCCTTGAAACTGCTGATGGCGTTTTTGTTTCAATTCCAAATAGCACCGTTTGGGCAAATGCGATAAAAAACTTTACTAGAAACGATAAGCGCCGTATGGATATAACAGTAGGTATTTCTTATGGTGACTCAATTGAAGATGGTCTAGCAGCGTTAAAGGAGCTTGTCGATGAAGAATCTCGAATTCTAATGGAGCCAACCCCTCAGTATTTAGTACACACATTAGCAGATAGCTCTGTTAACTTGCAGCTTCGTGCTTGGGTCGCTACACCACATTATTGGGATATATATTGGCAAACACAGCGTAAAATTAAAGATAAAGTGGAGAGCAAAGGAATTACCATCCCATTTCCTCAACGTGATTTACATATAGTTAACAGTGATAAGAAATAGAGAAAAAATGTGCTCAGTTCTAAAAAGTTTTTCTATGATAAAGTGACAGGACTGAGCTTTTGCTTTTAGAGCATTGCTCGCGTTTGATTATTACGAAGTAGAGTTTATTATGCTCAAATATTGGTATAAAAACATTCCAGCACACCACAATAGTCCTGAGCTATTTTGGCGAAGCCGTTTGATCGCCCATTCTTTATTGATATGTACTGTGTACTTCTTTGTACTGACTGTTATCAATATCTTTAAATTCAACAGCTATGAACTCGCTTTGCTTGATGCGGTTGGGCTAACTTTGTCTATTTTACTATATGTTTGGTTCATTAAAAGCTCAAAAATTAAAGCGGTTTCATGGGCTGTGGTGTTATTGATTAACAGTTTAATACTGACATTTATTATCTCAATTAACGGCGCGGCCTATTCATTATTTTGGGCAACATTAATTCCTCCATTTTCATTTTATTTAGTAGGTCGAAATTGGGGAAGTTTACTTAGTGCGTTTGCTTTTGCAGTGTGTGCTTTTATAGTTTATGAACACTCACAGAATCCGGAACCTCTTAAAATTGGCCTTGGCTCTGTTTTTAATATTATTGAAGTTGCCATTGCTCACATTGTCTTATTTCGTTTCTATGAAAAAACTCGGTTTGCTGCTTATGATACGTTGGCTGAGAAAAATCAGCTTATTAAAAAACTCGCTGAAACCGATAAACTCACGGGATTGTTTAATCGAGAAAAACTAGATAGAACGCTTTCCAGTTTACTAAAAAGCTCGAATTTTGGTTTCATACTACTAGACATTGATTATTTTAAAGAAATAAACGATACCTATGGTCACTTGGAAGGCGATAAAGCGCTTGTCATTGTTTCAAATAAATTAAAGTCAGTATCTCCAAGTAAAGCGCTATGTGCTCGTTGGGGTGGCGAAGAGTTTGTAATCATCATTGAAGGGGCAACCTTAGATGAAACAAAAGAGGTTGCAACGACCATTATTACAGATATAAATGGTATTTATTTTCACGAAAAAAGATTGTCAGTCAGCTGTGGAGTGACGATTAATCACAGTGATGATAATACGCTAACAGTAATTGAACGTGCTGATTTAGCTCTATATCGTGCAAAGAAAAATGGCAGAAATCGAGTTGAATATAATGAATGAAACTTGGATTAATTTTGTGGTCATTACGTTCATTAATGACCACATTTTGAATGTTTAAAGTTATCTTGCAGAGTGCTTCAATGACGACACAATGAATTGACACTTTTCTTGCTCAATACTTAGAGGGTGATTATTCATTAATTTAGAAATATCATAAGGTAAAAGGAAACTTCTACCACCATCTTTATCTAGCTCACCATAATCAATGTCCGTTTCTTTATAAAAGTCCTTGCTATGTGCCACTTCATTTCGGAGTTTTATTAAGTTAATCAAAGTCTGATAAATTTTACTTTCATTGTCTGTAATGAGCTTACCAGATGATAAAAGGAACCCTAATACATCTAACTTTTTACTTAAGTTCATTGAAAGAAACGCTGTTGCATGTCTTTTGTGATCAGCTTTAGGGAAATGACGAAAAGCCCATGAGATGATGCCTTCATTAAGCAAGCTTTCCAATGAAGCGGCAGCAACTAAGATAAAGGAGTATTTATTTGAATTGAAGAATGCATCATCATCTTCAGTGTGTGCCGGCAGATATTCTGCTGATTCAATTAGTCCTCTAGAGGAAGTAAATACAAAATGCATTTCCAAAATTCTGATGCCTCGTTGCTTTATAGCGCCCCGCACTGCAATGGCTTGTTATGTTTCAACTCGTTGAGTTTTGCTTTTGGCAAATTCTAAGGTCTTTATTAGTAACGTAAAGCCTGAGGCCATTAATAAGCCACCTACAATGAAATAAAATAATACAGGATTTTCATTAAGTTTAACGCTAAATCCAAATGCTGAAAATTGCATTTCGAAAATACTGAACAGGCTATAAATAAAAACTATAACGGATAAAATAAAAAGTAGTTTATTTCCAAATCTATAACTCATAAGTCAACTTTTCCCTTTGAAACATGACATGTCTATAGCGAGCGAATCGCGCGTTTTTCTAACACAGTGTCGCTCGCTTTTCTGAATGACTCATTTGTAACAAACTTCTTAACTAATTGCCATTAAGACTAAAATGCAGTAGTTCTAGCTTTTGTCTCAGGACAAAAAAGAGCGATTGGGTCGCTTTCCTGACTATGCAAGCAATATACTTTGACGAAATAGAAAAGCAATTTTGAATGGCCGAAGTTCGCTCTTTTGAGTAATTCGCCTAAACACGTCTTGGGGCGTGCGACGTGAAGTCGTATGAAGCGCTGTTCACCGCTTAATGAGTGAACCATCTGTATCACCAGATGATCCTAGGAGCCTGAATAAAGTAGCGGCTCTGACAATGTAACGAAGGTTGGTATGCGCCAATCGGGATCTTAATCGTGAGAGGACGATCCTCCTGATAACCACAAATCGGGTGAGTGCTAGGCAGTCAGTATGATGAACATAAGTGAATCCGCGTAAGGTGCGTTATACGATGAAACAGCGGAAGTGGTTAATACGCTGTAGCCAAAAGGCACGAGAGTCGGAAAGAGATTGCCCCATGCTCTTTCGTGATCACTGAACTCTCCGCACTATAGCGGGCATCTAACCTGACATTGCGCAACATACGGAACACGGTAAGCCTGTATCACTCCCTTTGGGAAAGCTTATATAGCCGATAGTGATGCAGGTAGAGGATGTTGGAGAAAGCAAAGGCTGGATTGTAATGATGCAGATACAGACGTCTGTCTGGCACGAAAGTGAGCTGACTTCCGACTGGTCTTCCGTTGCAAGAGAATTTGAAGAACTTTATTCAAGGAGAAACGCAAATGATGATTTCAAAAGAGATTAGTGCCTCCCCTGACAGTGCTCAATGGCAATCCATAAATTGGAAAACTGTTGAGTCGCACGTTTTAAAGCTTCAGATGCGTATTGCAAAAGCAACAAGAGAAGGTAAACACAGCAAAGCGAAAGCGTTGCAGTGGATACTGACTCACTCGCATTCGGCAAAACTTCTTGCTGTTAAGCGAGTATCACAAAACAAAGGCAGTAAAACGCCCGGAATAGACGGCGTCATCTGGAATACGGATACGCGCCGCATGAAAGCAGTCAATCAATTGAGCAGAAAGGCTTATCAAGCCAAACCGCTCAAGCGTATCTACATCCCTAAGAAAAACGGCAAGCTCAGACCTTTGGGTATCCCGTGCATGGTCGATAGAGCGCTACAAGCGCTTCACCTTCTTGCACTAGAGCCTGTGTCAGAAACACTTGCTGACCCAAATAGCTACGGATTTCGGCGCAATAGAAGCACTGCTGATGCTATTGCTCAGTGTTTTCTCTGTTTGAGTAAAAAGCAATCCGCGCAATGGGTTCTTGAGGGAGATATCAAAGCCTGTTTCGACAAGATTGGGCATCAATGGCTTATGAATAATATAGCTGTAGATAAACGAATGTTGGAACAATGGTTAAAGTCTGGTTTTATGGACAAAGGGCTGTTCTATCGCACTGACGAGGGAACACCACAAGGCGGGATCATATCTCCAACCTTGATGCTGATGACTCTTGCAGGTCTTGAGCAACGCATTAAGTCCACCGCACTTAAAAATGGGGCGAGAGCCAACTTTATAGGATACGCCGATGATTTCGTAGTCACATGCACTTCAAAGGACGTGCTGGAGAACGATATCAAACCGTTGATTGCTGACTTCTTAGCACATAGAGGCTTAACGCTCTCCGAAGAGAAAACGCACATTACCCACATTAGCCGTGGTTTTGACTTCCTAGGCTTTAACCATAGGAAGTACAAAGGAAAACTGCTCATTAAACCGAGCAAATCTAACACGTTAATATTTCTGAGTAACTTGCGCGAACTCATTAAAAAGCACGCAACTACCCCCGTTAACGATCTAATCAAGTTGATAAATCCGAAACTCAGGGGTTGGTCGAATTACTATCGCCATTGCGTTGCCAAACAAGTATTCGGATATGTGAGCCACAAACTATTTCTAGCGTTATGGCATTGGGCTAAAAGGCGTCATCCAACAAAATCAAAAACTTGGATCGCCATGAAGTACTTTATCAACCGTCGAGGCCAATGGCAATTTCACGGTTGGCAGAAGAGCATGAACATGAACATGAACATGAACATGGATTGTCAGTTTAATCTATTTCAAATAGCTAAGGTGCCAATAGAGAGACATGTGAAAATCAGGAGTGAAGCTACGCCTTTTGATCCTTTATACCAAGAATACTTGGCAAAGAGAAAAGCAAAGAGGCAATGCCGCAACTCTTGGAATGAGCCTAATCTCGCTGCTTTATAAGTTGCTGGGTACCAATTAGGTGCCTTCGTGAAGGCTTGAGCCGTATGCAGTGAAAGTTGCACGTACGGTTCTTAGGAGGGCGACACTTGGTAACAGGTGTCGTCTATCCGACAGCAGTGAGTTACGGATGAAGCTCTGACTTTGTACAGAGCTGTCATTCATTTCCAACTCATTTGATCCAAAAATGTGTTGCTAAAAAGAACTCAAAACACAACAAAAAAGCGCCTAGGGCGCTTTTTTAAAATCAACTAACTTAATTTAGTGTGGGCTGCACATCTAAGCCATAGCCAAACATTACAGCTAATACTAATACAACTGATGCTGCGACCATTAGTTTAATCAGCAGTGGTAAACAGAATCTAAACCAATGGCCGTAAGGCACACCTGCCATCCCTAAAATGCCCATTAGTACAGCATTGGTCGGAATGATCATATTTGAAAAGCCATCACCAAATTGATAAGCAAGCACGGCAACTTGTCTTGGGACACCCACTAAATCACCAAGTGGGGCCATCAATGGCATAGTGACATAAGCTTGTCCTGAACCTGATGGAATAAAGGTATTAAGTAAGGTTTGAATAACTAACATGCCTATTGCTGATATTTCAGCTGATACATAAGAAAGCGGTAACGACATACCATGTACAAGGCTATGCAGGATTTGACCGTCTTCTAAAATAAGTGCGATACCGCGTGCAACACCGATTAAAACTGCGGTGGTAACAAGATCAGACACGCCCTCTATAAATTTGTTTGCTGCTTCATCAGCAGATAATTTGCCTAAAATGGCTACAACGACACCCCAAGCGATAAAAACACCGCCTAGCTCGTATAAGTACCAGCCTTTAGTTGCTATACCCCATACTGCAATTGCAAGGGTAATGATAAAACTTCCTAAAATAAGTTTATGGCGCAGGGCAAGTGCTGGGTAACTTGTTGCTGTTTGATTTTCCAGTGGGCAAGGCACGCCAATCATCATTGATTTAGACGGATCATTCGCTACCTTTTTTGTGTATTGCCAAACATGATGAAAACCAATGAGCACAAATGGAATAAATATAGCTAAACGAAACCACAAGCCTGAGTAAACTGGAATACCTGCAATTTGCTGTGCGATTAATACGGTAAATGGGTTAAATGCCGATACACCATAACCAATACCATAACCCGCGACTATCATACCTACGGCAGTCATTGCGTCTAGGCGCATTGCTTTACACAGCGCAACGAGAATAATAACAAAAGGAATATATTCACCGGCGGTACCGATACTGCTTGATGCCAAAGCAAAGCAAAATACCACCATAAAGATTAATCGCTGCGGCTTTTTACCGTGTCGCTCTAAAAGCCTACCAATGAGTGCATCAACAGTGCCTGTGGCACGTGCAACAGCTAATACGCCGCCAACGATTAAGACAAAGAAAATAACATCTTGAGCAGCAGCAAATGCACGAGGTATGGCTTGTAATAAATCCCATGGGGTTAAGTAATGGCGTTCAGCAACCGTTTGATAGGTACCCGCAACGACCATTTCGCGGCCAGATTCACTCAGTGTGGTGCTGAAAAAACCTTGTGGTACTAACCATGTAGCAATAAGCGCAACAACCATCATGCCAAGCAGCAGTATCAAGGTATGTGGAACTTTAAAACGTAAACCCATTTATTCTCCGTAATTATGTTAGGTTAAATTGTTAAAATCATAACATGATAAAAGCTGATAGATTGTCTCAAAAATATATACACTGTTAAAAAATGTAATAATTTAGACACAAAAAAAGGCCAGATAGCTGACCTTTTAATAGTTATTTAGATTTTATTTAGCTAGGCCAAATGGGTCGTCAATGCTATGAGCTGGCTCGGTAAACCAACGCGGGCCTTCGTCTGTCATATAAAAATGATCTTCTAAGCGAATACCAAACTCATCGGGTATAACAAGCATCGGTTCGTTACTAAAACACATGCCTGTTGCGAGTGGGGTAGGGTTTCCACCGACAAGGTATGGCCATTCATGAATATCCAAACCAATGCCATGGCCAGTTCTGTGTGGGCAACCTGGTGTTTGATATTCTGGCCCCATGCCATTTTCGGCTAAGTACTGTCTTGCAGCATCATCTACTTTGCCACATGGCTCACCAATTTTTGCTGCAGCAAAAGCGGCTAGTTGGGCATTTTTCTCGTGTTGCCAAAACATACGTTGACGTTCGGTTGCTTCACCAAATACATAAGTACGGGTAATGTCAGAGAGGTAATCATGTACTTTACAGCCAGTATCAATCAGTACCACATCACCTTTTTTAAGGGTTTGTGGGTTTTTAACGCCATGCGGGAAAGACGACGCAACACCAAATAGCACAATACAAAAATAGTTACCCGGTGCACCGACTTTTTGGTGGGCTTTTTTAATAAAGGCTTCTACTTCAGTAGTGGTGATACCTTCATAAAGCATGCTCGCCGTTGCTTTGTGTACTTCTAAAGTCATGTCCATAGCACGTTGCATCAAGGCAAGTTCGCTGGCTGATTTATGCATGCGGCAGTGAGCTGTTACGCACTGTGCGTTAACAATATTATAATTACCATTAGCTTTATTAATGCCGTCGTAGATGAAAAACTGTGCGCTTTCATCAATACCAAGGGTGCCATTTTTGCTAATACCCATTTCTGACAGTACTTCAACACATAGTTGGTATGGGTTTTCGTGCTCTTGCCAGCCTCGAATTGGGCCATCAATCACCATAAAGTCGTTTAAGCTGCCGATTTCAAAAAACGGTGCGATATATTGCACATCACCTTTAGCAGGTAAAATAGCACCAACTAAACGCTCACTTGCGTACCAACGCATACCAGTAAAATAAGCAAGGTTAGTGCCTGCATTTAAATATATTGCATCAATGTTATTTGCTTGCATATACGCTTGTGCTTTTGCGATACGCGCATGAAATTCGTCATTTTGAATAGGGGTTAAATCTGTTGTCATATCTGACAAAGAGTCAAGCGCCTGCTCTGGCGTTTGTGTGCCAATACCGTATGTTGTCATTGTGTACTCCTTGGTTTTTTGTGCATTGTGGCTTGAGTAAACACCTGATGCAAATTCACTGCGACTAATCGCATAATATTCGTATTTATGTACATAACTGTTAGCATGCGCAAAAAATAAGGAGCGACAATGCAAGTTAATTACTTAAAAAGACAAGCTGAATTTAAAGCCTTACTAGAACAACAAGGTTACAGCGCCATGTTAGTACTAGGTCATGAAAATATTCGTTACTTAAGTGGTTTTAGTGGTAATGCTGCTTATGCATTAATTACTCAAAATGCGTGTGTGCTGATAACAGATTATCGTTACCATCAACGTGCAATTGCAGAAACAACAGGATTTGAGGTTGTTTGTAGAGACAGAGAAAACGAAACTCTTGGTCATTGTATTAACAGGCACCTTAAACCAAACAGCCATGTCGCATTTGATGCAAGTTATGTCACAGTTGCGATTTGGCAAGGTGTTGCAGATGAGCTTAATGGTCACACTCTAACAGCCATAAACGGTCTAATAGAAAAGCTAAGACGCGTTAAAGATAGCTGGGAAGTTGCGCAAATTAAAGCTGCTGCAGCTATTGCTGATGAAGCCTTAGCACAAACGCTGCCTTATTTTAAACCAGGTATGACTGAACGAGACCTTGCCTTAGAGCTTGAATATAGAATGCAAAAGCTAGGTTCAGAAGGAATGTCGTTTGCCACCATCATGCTGTTTGCAGAACGCTCAGCCTTGCCGCATGGTAATCCATCAAATCAGGTTTTAAAGCAAGGAGACTTTGTAACACTTGATTTTGGTGCCGTTGTAAATGGTTATCGCTCTGATATGACTCGTAGCTACATTATTGGCGAAGCATCAGAAAAACAAACCCGTATTTATAATACTGTTCTTAAGGCACAAAATGCGGCACTTGAAATGGTTAAACCAGGTGTTAATTGTTTAGATTTAAATACCATATCAAACAAGGTGATTGCTGAGGCGGGCTTTGGTGAATACGCGGGTAAAGGCCTTGGCCATGGTTTAGGGCTATTTTTACATGAAGTGCCATTTATCAACACACTCACAGATTACAACCTTGAAGTAGGTAATGTGATCACCATTGAACCTGGCATTTATATACCAGGCTATGGTGGTGTGCGACTTGAAGATGACATAGTTGTCACCGAGTCTGGCTTTGAGGTGTTAACCCATGCGCCTAAGCCATTCATAATCTAATGCTTAAATTTTGCGATTACTTTTTAGCATAAGCTAAGCGGGCTAAACGTTCAGTTACATGGTAACTATCAAGCCCGCTAACTGCGACTGTATCAATGGCTTCAATATCGACAAAACCGTCTTCTTGCAAACAAGCCTCATCTAAGTAGATATCAGTGATTTCTCCAATAATAAGCTCAGTGCCATTAATGGCAAGGTGGTGGTGTTCTTTGAGCTCAAGAGCATACTTAAGCTTGCTCTCTTTAACAAAAGGTGCTGTGAAGTTATTTAGGTATTCAGTGCAGAGCCCTGTAGCATCAAATTCAGATTCGTCTTTGTCGTAGCGTGCAGATGTTTGATGTGCTTTATCATAGATATCTTTGTTCACATGGTTAATCGTGTACTGCTTAGTGGCTAATAAGTTCTCTAGGGTATGGCGAGGCACTGAATGAGGCCTAATGATCATACCCACTAAGGGGGGATGTGCCCCAAGATGAAATACTGAACTTACAATCGCTAAATTAGTTTGGCCATTATTATCTTGTGTGCCAACTAAGTTGGCACTTTTAAATCCCGACAAACTATTAATTAAGTGGGCGCGGTAGCGGTTTTCTAAATCAGCAATAGCTTGTTTTGTAAAATGCATAATTGTCCTGTTACCAGTCTATGGGTTTTCCTTGCCAGTCAAAGTAGGCTGGGCTGGGTGATTGTTGTAAATAGTCAGCATCACTTATCAATGAATACAATTGCTCGGCTACAAACTCAGGGGTAAATAGCTTCCCTTCGGGCACATTTGCCTGAAAAGGTTTTGATAATGGCGTATCAGTAGTTCCTGGGTGAAATAACACGCAGTGGCATTTTTTATAGCGTCTGTTAAGTTCAATCGCTGCAGATTTAAATAACATGTTTAGTGCCGCCTTAGATGCCCGATAGCTATACCAACCGCCTAACTTGTTATCACTAATGCTGCCAACACGTGCACTCAGTGCACATACAACCGTTGCTACATGCGGCTTTAAAAGCGTTGAAAATAAAGTCACGCAGCGAATCGGCAGTAGGGCGTTTGTATGCATGCTATTTATAAAGTGCTGCTCAGATATTTGCTCAAGTTTACGTTCAGGCGCGTTATCTAGATCATGCAGCAGGCCGTTAAATATCATCAATTGTGCTAAATCATATTGGTTACTAGTTAATTCTACGGCAATTCCTCTTAGGCTTTGCTCTGAGTAATCAGTTATAAAATGCTGGTGGCTGATCTCATTGTTTGATATTTCATCAAAAGGCGCCTTAAATTCACTTCGACTGATGGTTACGATATGACCGCTTCTGATTTGTTTTCTTAGAGTAGTGAAATAGGCTTTAGCGATTTCACTGCTTGTGCCACACAATATATAGAGTTGCATTTATGACCCGTAATAAAAATATTCGAAAATTTTTTTCGCTCAAACTATCACCAATTAATAAAGTGTTAGTAACCTTGGTTGTCTTTTGCCAAAACTAAAACACATAAAATAGGTTGATAAATAATTGACCATACAAAAATGAAAGATGCCTTAATTCACAGGCATTTTATCATTTTAATTGGTAAGTCCATTTTACCAATTGCCCATATTGTAAAGTACAGTATCTGACTAGGCGGCGTATTTATTACACTTTTATGTTTACAGATTGGTTATTCTTTTTTACGAGTATGTTAGAAAATTCGATCTATTAAATTAACGCTGACAATGATATTAATAAAAGGGATCAGTATTTAGCAGCGTTCGTGCTTGGTTAAATACTGTGCAGTAAGTACTTTCAACTTAGTTAAAGAAAGGAGTATGAGAATGAGTGAACAATACGCTGCACTTCGCGGTAATGTTAGTATGCTTGGACAAATGCTGGGTCAAACCATTAAAGATGCACAAGGACAAGCCATTTTAGATAAGGTAGAAGAGATTCGCGCTTTATCTAAATCGTCACGTAGTGGTAACGAAGCCGACAGACAAGCGCTTATCGAAGTACTACACGCTCTCACAGATGAAGAACTATTACCGGTTGCACGCTCATTTAATCATTTTTTGAATCTTGCTAATGTTGCAGAACAATTTCATACCGTTTCGCGCTTTAATGATGTTGGTTTTTGCCAACTAAACCCTCTCACTCAAACATTAAAAGCGTTAGCAACTGCATCAAAGCAAGGTCAAGTGGACCCTAATCACTTGGCACAAACACTCTCAAAACTCCACATCAATTTAGTACTCACGGCTCACCCAACCGAGGTGACACGCCGTACAATGATCAATAAACACGTTGAATTAAGTGATTGTCTTGCCTCTTTAGAGCGTAAAGACAATTTACCAAGTGAACGTGCAGATTTATTAAATCGCATTGCCCAACTTATTAGCCAAGCTTGGCATACCGACGATATTCGTCGTTCGCGCCCAACGCCAATCGATGAAGCTAAATGGGGTTTTGCAGTTATTGAGAATAGCTTATGGCATGCCGTTCCACGTTTTCTACGCGAGTTTGGTGAAGACGTAAAAGCAGAGCTTGATCTTGAATTACCGATTGATTTCAGCCCAATTGAATTTACTTCATGGATGGGTGGTGACCGTGATGGTAACCCGTTTGTTACCGCTGAAGTCACTCACCAAGTGTTAGACCATGGCCGTTGGATGGCACTTGATTTGTATTCGCGTGACATTGAGACGCTAAGTAATGAGTTATCTATGTCTGATGCAAGCGATGAATTAGTTGAGCTTGCAGGGCAAGACTTTGAACCTTACCGTGCGGTACTTAAAAAATTAAAGAATCAAATTGCCGAAACCGTGACGCATTTGGGCGCTAAAATTAAGAAAAAGCGCACTGACTCTGAAGATTTAATTACCGATATTGCGCAAATTAAGCACCCTATTGAAGTGTGTTATCGCTCGCTAATTAAAACCAACATGAAAGTGGTGGCAGACGGTTTGCTACTTGATGTACTGCGCCGCATTAACAGCTTTGGTTTGCGCCTTGCAAAACTTGATGTGCGTCAGGACTCGTCACGTCATGGTGATGTTTTCTCAGAGCTAACACGTTATTTAGGTTTAGGAGATTACCATCAATGGCAAGAAGAAGATAAACAAGCATTCTTACTTGCGGAGCTGAACTCTCGTAGACCACTAATACCTAAACATTGGCAGCCAAGCCCTGAAGTACAAGAAGTACTTGATACGTTTGATGTGATAGCAGCGCAAGACGCACAAACATTTGGCTTGTACATCATTTCCATGGCACGCACTGCATCCGATGTCTTAGCAGTACAATTGTTATTGAAAGAAAGTGGTTGCAAGTTTAACTTGCCGGTTGCACCGTTATTTGAAACCTTAGATGACTTAAATAATGGTAAAGAGGTTATTGAATGTTTACTTGATAACACTTGGTACCGTGGTCATATTCAAAATCAGCAAAATGTCATGATCGGCTACTCAGACTCAGCAAAAGATGCAGGCATGATGGCTGCTGGTTGGGCACAATATGAAGCAATGGATAAACTCGTTCAATTAGCCGAAGAGCGCGGTATTGAGCTTATCTTATTCCACGGCCGTGGTGGTACTGTTGGTCGTGGTGGCGCTCCAGCTGCACAGGCGCTTCGTTCTCAGCCTCCTGGTTCATTAAAAGGTGGCCTGCGTGTAACAGAGCAAGGTGAAATGATCCGCTTTAAGTTTGGTTTGCCTGCTGTCGCACTACAAAGCTTAAATATTTATGCCGGTGCGGTACTTGAGAGTAACTTATTGCCGCCGCCAGAGCCTAAGAGCGAATGGCGTGATGTTATGGATCTTATTAGTGCAGACTCATGCGAGCATTACCGTCAAGTTGTGCGTCATGATGAAAACTTTGTTCCTTACTTTAGAATGGCAACGCCAGAACAAGAGCTCTCAAAATTACCTTTGGGCTCTCGCCCGGCTAAGCGTAACCCGAATGGGGGTGTAGAAAGCCTTCGTGCTATTCCATGGATCTTTGCATGGAGCCAAAATCGTTTAATGCTGCCTGCTTGGTTAGGTGCATTAACAGGCCTTAAAGCTGCTTTAGATAAATATGGCATCGAAACACTTCACGAAATGAGCTTAAAATGGCCATTCTTCCGTGCTCGTTTAGAGATGCTAGAGATGGTATTTAGTAAAGCCGATACATGGTTAAGTGCTCATTATGATGATGCACTTGTTACTGAGCAATATAAGCCATTAGGTGTGAAGTTACGTCAGGAATTGAGCGAGGCTATTGAGCTTGTTCAATCGCTTAGCCCACAAAAGAGCTTACTTGCAGACCAGCCTTGGATCAAAGAGTCAATCGCGCTTCGTAACCCTTACACAGATCCACTTAACTTATTACAAGTTGAGTTACTGCGTCGTTCACGTGAAGCTGATGAAAACTCTGCAACTGATATTGATAATGCCTTGATGATCACGATGACAGGTATTGCAGCAGGTATGCGTAATACCGGTTAATAGCCAGTGTCATCTACTAATTGAGCATCGATTGGTAGGCTAATAACAAATCGTGCGCCGTGTTTACATGACTCGGCGCCGATTTTGCCTCTTAGGTTGTATTTAACCGCGTTAAATACCACGTTTAAACCAAGCCCTAAGTGATTACCCCCTAGATTAGTGGTGTAAAAAGGGGTAAATATTTCATGTAGAATTTCATCACTGATTCCCACACCGTTATCTTGATAGATAATTTCAACCACATGCGTAAACGCTTTGACTGAAACTTCGACCACTCCCTTACCCGAATTAACAAAGCCATGCTCACAGGAATTAATAACTAAGGTTTTTAATACATCACTTAAAATAGTTGGATAAGATGTAATAGTTGCTTCATCGCCATGAATTTTAAAATCAATTTGTTTACCAAGATGTTTGCTCAAAGGACATAAACGATGGTTAAGAAAGCTTGAAAGCTGTATTTTGCTCATCGGTTTATCTAGGTGTATAGACACATTAAGCGCTTTAAACTCTTCTACAATTCCGGCAAGTCGATTAATACTGTTGATCACAAGGTCTTTAGCACTATTGGTATCGGTAATAAATTTATGAAAATGCTTGCTAGACAGCTCTCGGGCTTTAAATTTTTCTTCTAAACCTTCCATGTAATCATCTATTAATGAACTTGCTGTAACTATGGTGCCTATAGGGGTATTAAGTTGATGCGCCATACCGGATACTAGTGCTGTTAAAGACGCTATTTTTTCTATTTCAATAAGATGATTTTGAGTATCTTTTAACTGTTTTAATGCTTTAGCTAATTTTTGTTTTTGTTTGTCGATACTATTAATTGCGATAAAAGAGCCAAATAAAATAATTACTAAACATATACTTACAACAATAGTGAGATCTTTAAATGCATTGGCTTTCGTCGCTTTTATTTGTTCAGCACGAGTCAATTCAGAAATTCTTACCTCTTTTGCGGCTACATCAGCTTCCGCTAATGCTTTAGCTAGGTTCACTTTTGCTTGTCTGGTTAAAATAGCTTCATTAATGTACGAATATTGTTTATAAGCGCTTAGTGCATTTGCATAAATTTTTTGTTGTTCGTAAAGCTCTGCAGTTAATTTTGCAATCGATAATAGGACTTCAAAATTAGTATGGCTAACAGCTTGTATGTTAACGGATGCTAGTGTATCGAGCGCTTTCTCAGTATGGCCTTGTGCTTCATACGTTTCTGCTAAGCATAAAATGATATTAAGTTGCTCATTTTCAAGCTTTTTATTTTCAATAAGAGTCGAAGCCTCGTTTAGTACCTTTTCTGAGTCTTCTAAAAAACCTTGAAAACGTAATATTTTGGCTTTTATAACTAGGCTTGAAGCAAGGTGAGTGGTGTAGTTATGTTGGTTTTGTAACCCTATAGCTTCATTGATAACCTTGAGTGCGTCTGAATACTGTTTTAATCCAATTAAAGCAAGCGCTAAGTTATTACTAGCAAATGATTCGTTCAGAGTTTGATTTTTACTGCGGGCATAATCTCGATAGTATGTGAACGAGTCAGCAGCTTCTTTGTAACGGTTTAAACGTAGCTTTACCAAAGCGATATTATTTTCGGTTTGATAAACTAAACGTTCATCTCGAGATTGTGCAAATGGCATGGCATCGCGATAGTAAGCTAAGGCTTCTTCATATAGACCTAAGCGTGCATAAATCCCCCCGGAAATATTGAAATAGCCATACATGAGGTCTTTTTCATCAGACTGAGAAACCATATTCATGTACTTAACAATGGTTTCCATGGCTTGTTCTAGCTCGTCTGTCTCTAATAAGAACCAAGCTTTATAATTAGTAGCAATAATCTTTTGTTCTAATGTTAGCTCGGTAGTTTCTATGAGGGCATTGACAAACTTTAGGCCTTCTTGTGGTGAGCTTGCATAGCTTTGCCTTATTGAAAGTCTGAGTTCATTAAACTCTTTGTTAGGCATTGCATTAATTGTTGTTGAATATGATAAAATCAATAGTATAAAGCTAATGAGCAAAACCAAACGCGCTTTCATGGCACACCAATCCATTTTAAAAATGAGTACATAAAGCACTCACTCCTTTTACTGTCTTAATAACGCTTTACATTATAAATTTTAACTAAATACAGGTTTATCTGAAATTGCTTATTTGTTTAGAGGAAATCTCTTACATGTTTATAAAGTAAATAGGGTGTGAACTCGAATGGCAGATTTTCAGATTAAAACTAATCCTAAAATATGAAATATGCAACTGGTCATACCTATTTTATTGCTAGGTATTGACTGGAAGGGCGATATCAATAAAATAGCCCAGCTTTTTAGATCAGCTACCGTTGATCCAAAAACAACTCCCACACTTTTTTAGAGTAACTTATGCCAAACGTGTCTACTTGCATCACTTATGATGCATCGACGTCACTCGTGATGATGACGTTAAGAGGGACTGCTAGTGCACAGGATGTGATTAATTTTTACCAAATTGCCCAACAATACTCGGTATTATATGGGTCAGAAAAAATACTCGTTGACGTGTCTGAATTGACTCACAACTTCGCACCTGCTGATTTATTCACCATCATGCCGGAAGTGGCAAACTCTTTGAAAGAAGCTGTAGTGGCTATTGTGGTAAGTTTTGATGGATTTATGCACGATTTATTTATGCAAAAAGCAAAGCGCTATAACTTACAGGCTGAAAACTTTGAATGTTTTAACAAAGCTAAAAACTGGTTAGTGCATCAATAAATGCTGAGCTTAGCTATTGGAAATATATTTGTATATCTGGGCTTACAAATACCGCTAATTTTTAGCTTTTTTTGTGCTAATAATCGGGATGTTTAACGCCAAAACCTAGCAATTCAATACGTAACCTTTTAAACTGTTTAGCCAATTAATAATTATAATTTGTTATGACAGCAACTAGGATAGATGCAAGCAAACTAGCTCAAAAATCTGAGCCGTTTAGCTTCAATGAACAACAAAAAAACTCTCTTTTTGCCCAGCTTAAAAAGCAGCGTGGCATCTTATCTCAATCAGATATTTCTTCTCTTTGTCAGCAGTTCGAAGTTAGCCAACTTGAGTTACAAAAAGCCTGTGTACCCGTCGCAAGTTTATTTTCTGTCGCACCTATTTCTAAATTTTATGTGGGTGCTGTTGCAGTTGGGTTAAACAAACAAGGCGAAACAAACTTTTATTTTGGTGCTAATGTCGAGTTTTCTCATCAAGCATTAAGTTTGGTAGTACATGCTGAGCAATCAGCGATTAATAATGCGTGGCTTAACGGCGCGCAAGCAGTTCAAAAAATTGCTATCAGTGATGCACCTTGTGGTTATTGCCGTCAATTTATGAATGAATTGAGCACCGCAGACTCACTTGAGATTTTATTGCCAGAACGGGACTTTAACCTACATGAGTTGTTACCACATTCATTTGGTCCAAAAGATTTAGGTAATGAAGAATGCTTGTTTTCACATAAACAAAGAGATAAGCAATTTGCAGAAACGAGTATTAACGATGAAAAACTAGTTCAGTTGGCGCTTAATGCATACGTACCATATACAGGTAACTTTAGTGCTGTTAGATTAAGTACATATACAGAAGGTGACTTTTACGGAAGCTATGCTGAAAATGCAGCTTATAGTCCAAGCCTTTCTCCGCTACAAAGTGCGTTGAGTCAGTTTTATCTTGCGGGTTTAACTTTTGATGATAAAACGGTTAAGTCAATAACCTTGCTAGAAACACAAGGCGCAGAAAATCAGTATGAGGTGGCTAAAAGTGTGCTGGCAAGTTTTGAAAACCCACCAGCATTTGAACACTGTGTTGCTAAACTAGTTAACGATTAGTTTAGCAATAGTTTTGCAGCTTCAATGACGACGGCGACTGATTTTTTCTCAATCTCGCCGTGGTCAACATTAGGAATTTCTTGTTTAGTACGATTTACTAATACACCTGCAACACACGCTGCACGCAAGCCAAGTGCTGCACACATAGTAAATAGTGTTGCTGATTCCATTTCATAATTCATCACGCCTAGTTTTTGCCATTCTTCACAGCTGCCTTGGAATGAACGAGGAACATAGCCAGAATAGGTATCGTAACGTTCTTGTCCTGGATAGAAGGTGTCACTAGATGCTGTAATACCAATATGGAAGCTAATCCCTAACTTATCACACGCATTTACCATAGCTTGAGTAGCAAAAAAGTCAGACACTGCAGGATAGCTTAGCGGTGCGAAATGCTGGCTTGCGCCGTCTAAACGAACTGAGGCTTGGCTAATTAAAATGTCGCCTTCATTAATGTGTGGCTGAATAGCACCGGTCGTGCCAATTCGCAAAAAGGTATCTATACCTAGCTGGGCAAGTTCTTCAACAGCGATTGATGTAGATGGTCCGCCAATACCGGTTGAACAAACTACAACGCTATGGCCGTTTAGCTCACCTCGGTATACATGAAATTCACGGGTCTTCGCTAAGCATTCTGGGTTATCGAGAAGTGTTGAAATGCGTGCTGAGCGGTCAGGATCGCCTGGGACAATCGCAAGGGTTGCGCCGTTTAAGTCCTGACGAGTAAGCCCTAAGTGAAATACCTTTTCCATTATTAAACCTTATTTTTGTCTAAAGCGTAATACTTTAATCATATGTGTTTAAAGTACAGGACAGATGTCCTATTAGATTACGAATGTTGCAAGAATTGCACAGATAACCTAAACCTAAAGAAGTAACGATAAAAGAGGATATATTATGCCTGCTTCATCTTCTATGAGTAAACACCATGAGTTTGCACGCTGTTTAGAAAGCTCGAAAATTTCAATCGGTGCGCCTTTTCATTGGTTGGCACTCGCATTTAAAGATATCGCTAATGCTCCCATACTAAGTCTAGTATACGGATTAGTATTTACCTTGATACCTGCGACTATCATGTATTTTGTTTATCAGTTTGATACACACTTGGTTATTTTACCTGCCGTAGTTGGCTTTGCACTAATAGGCCCTGCATTTGCCGCTGGTCTTTATGATGTTGCTTGGGAGCTTGAAAAAGGTCACAAGCCCACTTTGATGCACAGTCTTAAATCGATGTTCAGAAACCCTGCAGGTGAATGGGGATTTGCCGTGTTGTTAATGGTGATTATGATTGTATGGATGCGTTTAGCAGCTCTTATTCATGCATTGTACCCGAACGTTGTTAACCCGACTTTTGAGCAGTTATCTGCATTCTTAACGCTCGGCAGTATTGTCGGCGGTATCTTGCTGGTGACTGTATTCGCTATTTCTGCATTTACCCCGCAAATTATGATGGAGCGCCGTGTTGATATTATGACTGCGGTAATTTCTTCTATGAACGCGGTTAAAACAAATTTTGGTGCCATGGTTGTTTGGGCTGGGTTAATTCTGTGCTTAGTGTTTGTAGGCTTTATTACTGGCACTGCTGGTTTTATTGTCATTATGCCTTTATTGAGCTACGCCAGCTGGCATGCGTATATTGCCGTTATCAAAACCAAGAAGCCAAGAGGCTATGAATAATGAGTATTCACTTCGCTTGAATATAAATCTATAGCGGCAATCGAGTAGGTTGCCGCAAAATTTGACTTTCTTTTCGCGCATGTTATACCTGCCCAAATACAGCGCTCTTATTTAACTAGAGCAGTTTAAATTCTTCTGCATTAAAATTATAACCTTTTAATTTCAGAGAGTTATAAGTTTGGTTGGGCAAGTATTTGTTTAGCCTCAAAAATCTAAACGATACACAAACCTGATTGCGTAACTTTTTTTATTACGCATGAATATGCAGATAATGATCAGCGGAGTAGAGATGAGTAACACACAAAAAGCATTCCATGAAAAACTAAGTCAGTGTCTTTGTCCTCCTGGCGATGGCGTATTTACAGTCAATACAGCAAAAGAACGTAAAGATGCGCTGCGTACTAAATTATACGGCCAAACAGACAATGTTGATGTGCTTTGGAAAGAGTCACTTGAAACACTGACTGACTCTGAACACAAAGCCGTTATTTTAGGAATTAGCTCTGACTGTGGCGGTGGTATCTTACGTGGTGCTAATTGGGGACCATTGTTTTTGCGCTCTACTTTGATTGATCAACAACCTCAAGCTCGCGCTTTTGATTTGGGTGATGTACGTGTAATCCCGCATTTATTACATGATAAATACCTTAACGATGCGACTATCACAAACTGCCAAAAAGCGTTATATGCAGATGAAAACAGTGAATACCATGTATCACCTTTGTCTATCACCGAAGATGTTTGTGATGGCTTTTATGCAAACTATCCTGATAAGGGTATTTTTGGTATCGGTGGCGACCATTCAATTAGCTACCCGCTGACTAAAGCTTACTTAAAAGCAAAACGTGATGCAGGTAAACGCACCGCAATCATTCACTTTGATGCTCATACTGACTTATTAGTTGAACGTTTAGGTATCGATTTATGTTTTGGTTCATGGTGTACACATATCCTTGAGTATTTACCGGCGCCGCGTAATTTAATTCAATTTGGTATTCGCTCTAGTGGTAAGCCTAAGCAACATTGGGAAGACACTTTTGGTGTTAAACAACATTGGGCCCACGAAATCATCGAACGTGGTGCTAAAGCAGTTGCTGAAGAGGTAATTGCACAACTTAAGGCTGATAATGTAGATGAGCTTTATGTAAGCTTTGATATTGATGCACTTGATGAAAGTTTTGCTTCAGCGACAGGGACACCAGAAGCAGGTGGCTTAACACCACAACATGCTTTAGATATTCTAGTTGCGTTGGCTGACGAGTTCCCAATTACTGGTGCTGACATGATGGAAATTGCGCCATTCACAGACAGCTCATTAATCGGTCAAACAAGTTCTGAAACAACACTTAGAGAAGGTGCTAAAATCTCAGCATTTTTGATTAATGCAATAAATAAGTAATTGACTCTAGGGCGGAAACACCCCGTTTCCGCTCATTCCTTTTTACTAAATAATATTTCAATATCCGCAACTTCGAGCTATATTATTATAAAAAATAATTATAATTTATTTGGTATCGCTCATTATGCGCACAATTCTAACCCTGTCATTGCTGCTATTTCTGCAACCTTGTTTTGCAGCAATTACAGTGGTGACCGAAAATTTCCCTAATTTTCAATACCTAAATGAAAACGGCGTATTAACTGGAACTGTGGTTGATCAAGTTAAATCAGGTCTAGAAAAAAGTGGATTGGATTATGAGCTTTCTGTAAACACTTGGTCAATTTCGTATAACGCAGCATTACGTGACAGCAATACCTGTATCTTTTCTATGGCAAGGCTTCCTTCACGTGAAGACAAATTTACTTGGATAGCCCGCATTGGTGGTTTTTCGGCGTCATTTTATTCTTTTAAATCTGAACAAGTAAAAATAGCTAATATTGATGAAGCTAAAAAATACCGAATTGCAGTTTTAAAAAATAACTATTCACACATATACTTAAAAGAGAATGGCTTTGATGAGCGCAATCAGCTGATCTTACTTGATAGTTTTGACAACATTTATGATGTGCTTAAAAGCAGACGCTCAAGTATAGATTTAGTCATCCTCAGCGATGAACAGTTTAAATATGAACGTGATGGCGATAATACGCTTGAAGATTTAAAACCGATATTAAAACTGCCCGTCGGAACACCTCAGTTATACTTCGCTTGCAATAAAAACATCAACCCTGTGACTCTTGAAAAATTAAACAAAGGCTTTGCTGCTAACGATTAAAAATAGCACTTGTTGAATGCTACAAAGTGGCTATAATCAGCTGCTTTTTGTCCATTCTCGCCAAACTCTAGCTAGCCTAAACGAGCAAAAAGTTGTTTGCATTCAACACTCTGAATGCGCTTAATTATTAGGAGCTACAATGAGTGATTTACTCATTATTATGATTTTAATTTTGATCAGTGCATTGTTTGCAATGAGCGAAATAGCGATTGCTGCATCTCGTAAGATCAAATTACGAGTTATGGTGGACGAAGGAAATAAAAAAGCCCAAGCAGTGCTTAGCTTACAAGAGCAACCTGGAGCATTTTTTGCGATGATACAAATAGCCTTAAATGCGATTGCGATTTTGGGGGGGATTGTTGGTGAGCAAGCATTATCTCCTTATATCGAACAAGTTTTAGGAATGATTTATCAAGGTCCGTTACTGAGCCAAGTTAGCTTTTTGATTTCGTTTTTTAGTATTACTTCTTTGTTTATCTTATTCGCTGACTTGTTACCAAAACGCTTAGCGATGATTATGCCTGAGGCGGTTGCTGTTAATGTGGTATCTATTATGCGCTGGGTTACTTTTGCGCTAACACCCTTTGTTGTTTTCTTTAATGGTATTACTAATTTGGTTTTGCGCGCGTTTAAAGTGCCTGCAGAGAGAGAAGATATCGTTACCACAGAAGACATCGTCGCGATGATGGATGCAGGGGCTGAGTACGGCAGCTTGCAGCAACAAGAATATGAGTTAATTGGCAATGTATTTGATTTAGAAGCCCGCTTTTTATCGAGTGTGATGACGCCTCGTGATCAAATTGTGTTTTTTGATGTCAAAGCAGATGCTCAAGAAGTAGCAACCAAAATAATTGAGCACCCTCATAATCACTTTTTAGTGTGTGATGGCAGTTTAGATAAATTAATTGGTTCGGTTGAATCAAAAGATATTTTGCGCAAAGTACTAAAAGGACAAACTGCCGAAATAGATAATGAATTGATAAGCCGCGACATTTTCTACCTGCCAGAAACATTGAGTCTTTCAGAAGCGTTAAATACCTTTAAAAAAGCGGCAGAGCCGTTTGCCGTTGTGGTTAATGAATATGCGCTAATGGTCGGTATTGTCACTGTTAAAGATTTAATGAAAGGGTTCATGGGCGATTTAATTAGCCATCAAGGTGAAGAGTTAATTATTCAACGTGATAATTCATCCTGGTTAGTTGATGGTTTAACCCCAGTGGTAGAGCTTGCTAAGGTACTTGAAATTGAAGAGTTCCCAGAACAGTCTCATTACGAAACAGTCGCAGGATTTTTGATCTACACCATGAAACGCCTGCCAAAGCGTGCAGAGTTTATAAACTTTGCTGGCTATAAGTTTGAGGTTGTCGATGTTGAAGGGGTGAAAGTTGAGCAACTATTAGTATCTAGAATCACTAGCAATGAAGGCGCATAATGCGCCTCTATCTTTCATTTTCAGCAATCTAAAAAGTCGGTATACTTTTGTTAATTTTATACAGCTAAATACCGATACATGCGCATTTTTAAAAAATTATCCTTATTTTCTCGCAGTGCATTACTTGCAGGTACTGCGTTACTTCCGTCATTATGTTTTGCTGAGCCTGCAAATCAAACCTTAGTTATGGTTGGTAGTGACCTAGAAATCTGTTCAAGTAGCAAACCAAAGAATTGCTCAACAAAAGAAAGCATAATCGGTAAGCAAGAGAATGTTTTTAGCGTAACAAAACAATCAATTAAAAAAATTGACCAATTTTGGCCTAACAACAATACAAAGCACCGAGACCATGTTGTTGCTGTATTAAATAAATTAACACATAAAGAGTTCCAAAAAGTCAGTAAAGCAACTTTGTTATGGGCTTGGCGAGATCTTGATAATCAGGTGCTATCGTCTCTATCTGAAAGTGAATTTAATTACGTATTTGATATATTAGAAGTTGTTATTCTTAATAAACAAAACCAAAGAATTACAGAGCGAGTGTATAAAGACTTAACTACAGAAACCTCTACTACAGATATTTTAGATTTTGTTGCTGCTTCATTAAAAACAACCACCAAATCACCAACAATTTTGGCTGTTACAGCCTCTAGCCGAGATCCATATGAATCAGCTGACTTTTATGAAGGGCTATTAAACTTTAAGGGAGTAGAATCAAGCTGGTTACCTCTAACCCCCGCCTTAGCAAAAGCGATTACGAGTAAGCAATGTGAAAGTTTGGATTCTTTACGCACTGACTCTATGGGTGTTTTTAATCGTGAGACAATTTACCCTGATCGAATTAAGGCCGAAAAAGCGCTTTGTGATAAAGGGGTAGATCATTTAGTTAAACTGATTGAAAACGCGACGGGGATGATGTTTAACGGTGGCGATCAGAGTTTAACCAGAAAAGTACTGTTTGATGATAACGGTAAGCAATATCCTTGGACTCACGCAATTTTACAAAGACCATTACTTGTTGGCACAAGTGCAGGCACTGCTGTGCAAAGTGGTGGTAAAAATGAATATGGTTCAGTGCCGATGATTTCAAATGGTACAAGTTTAGCGGCAATGAGAGAAGGCTCGTTTGCTGTTTCACCTCCAAGTGAGCGCTGTGAAAATGAGTGCAGTAATAAGCTTTCGTCTGATAGCCTAACTTATGAAAAACAAGGTGGGCTAGGTAGCTTTACGTACGGTGTTCTTGATACACACTTTAGCGAGCGCAACAGAACAATGCGTTTAGCTAGATTATTGGCAGATACAGGGCAAAAACATGGCTTTGGGGTTGATGAAACTACAGCGCTTGTATCAATACGAGCTGGTGGAACTTCCTTAATGACAGTGATTGGTAAAAGCGGTGTTGTGCATGTTCAATCAGACGCTAAAAATAGCGGAGCTATTAGTTATTGGCCTGTAGGTACGGTTATTGATGTAACAAAGGATGGCTTTAACTTAGCTAAACGAACTGTTGATAATGCACTCCCAAGTATTAAAATTCCGCCACTGCCGATGCAGCGTTTCGGCACCATATTTTCAGATGCTAAATTACGCTCGCTTGTACAAGCTATGTGTTTAACACAAGAGCAACAAGCAGTAGCACAGCATGATGAGTTTTTATTGGATTTAAATGCTACTGAAAACACTCATTATTACCGTGTAAACACAAGTAGTACAGGCTGTGCGGTAGAAAACCTAGCCTTTAAAGTTAAGACCTTTTAACAGTATAAGATACTGAAAAAGTAGTGGATTATTTGTTCATTATTAGTTAGCGTAAGACTAATAATGAACAAACCATGGAATGGAGTTATGAAATATAACGTACTACTTTTATCTATTTTTGGCTGTTTATTTGCCTATTTATCTATACCCGTTATTGGTTATGGATCAGCTATTGCGATTCCAACTGAAGTACTCTCAGCCCTTTATGACTTGTCACCTAACTTTGCTTTATCAATGGTTGATATCGTTACTTTAGGCCTTCCTTTATTAGCTTTACTTTTAGTGTTTTTACTCATTAGTAAGTCGCTGTATCTTAGAGACAAAGCGTATTCATATTTTATATTGCTGACACCATTTTTAGCGCTGCATTTATATTTTGCTCTTAACACCTTTTCTGCAAATATTGATAACACCACTTTACTGACTAGTTTGCCTAAGTATGTATTACTAGTGCTTTTTGTGGCGCTGTTTTCTACACATAAAAAACCGCGTTTTAGTTGATGTAAGTCATACGCGAAAGTTCAATATATAAGCTAATCTGTAATTAATCAGTGAACGAAGTTGGTAACACGATGAAAAAATTACTGCTATTAACAAGTGGGGGTGATTGCCCTGGGCTTAATGGAGTGATCAGAGCGGTGGTTAAAGCAGCCGAACATGATGGCGATTGGCAGGTGTATGGTAGCCGAAGAGCATATTGTGGTGTGCTTGAAAAACCAAATGATATTATACACTTAACTAGTGAAGTGGTGGCTGGTATTCATGTTCGAGGTGGAACAATTCTAGAAACAGTTAATAAAGGTAATCCAACTGCATTTCCTGCTGAAATAGCAGGTGAACAAGTGTTTATTGACCGCTCTGATGAGTTAATCAGTATTATTAAGCAACTTGGTTTTGATGCCGTTATTAATATTGGTGGTGATGGTTCACACAGAGTATCTCAGCATCTATTTGAGCATGGCTTAAATATTGTCGGCGTGCCAAAAACCATTGATAATGATTTATATGGCACTGATTACACAATAGGTTTTCAGACTGCTGTCGACACCGCCACAGAAGCCATTGATCGATTAATACCAACAGCACAAAGTCACAACCGGGTGATTGTAACTGAAGTCATGGGTCGCGATGCAGGTTGGATTTGTTTGCATTCAGCAATTGCAGCAGGCGCTGAAGTAGCCCTTATTCCAGAAATTCCTTACGATATTGAAGCGATTAAAGCAAAACTTAAATCACGTTTTGACAAAGGGCATGGATTTGCCAACATCGTAATTTCAGAGGGGGCTAAACCACTTGCTGGCAGTGTAGTGAGTAAACAATCAAATGAGTTTGGTTATGAAAACCCAATTCTTGGTGGTATTGCAGAGCATTTGGCTTCACAAATACGAGTCGCACTTGATCTAGATGTGAGAGTGACAGTACTAGGCCATATTCAACGCGGTGGTACACCTAATGCGTTCGATAGAGTATTAGCAGCCGAATTTGGTGTGCAAGCATTCGAGCTTGTAAAACATGGCCGATTTGGTTTTATTCCTGTCAGTAAAGACGGAGAAATTAAACCAATCAGTTTAAAAGAAGCTACCTCTGAATATCGTGTTATTCCTTTAGAACACTCGTTAATTTCAAGCGCTCGAGCAATGGGTATGTGCTTAGGCGAAGAGCTCAGTTAATCAAGCGAATTTACTATAACTGATAGTTTTAAAACGATTTTTTTAACAAGCTATCAGTTATAATATCAAACCTTCTATTCGTTTTATTTCTTTTGAACAAAACATGCTTTACAGCAAGTTATTTATTTAATGTAAAGTTATTTAAATATGGTTGATCTGTGCCTTTTTTAGTTTAGAATGATCGTTCACTCTAAACTAAGGAAATACACATGCAGCGCTCTCGCATTCCATTTTTTGCAGTGTCAGCTTTGGCTGGTGCTGTTTTATTATCAGGCTGCGGCCAATCAGAATCGGCTCAAGGGCAAACGCAGGCAGCTCAAGCTGTACCTGTTGGCGTTATTGAGATGCAAAGCAAACCTCTTACGCTAACTAAAGAATTACCAGGTCGTGTTGCTGCTTCACGTATCGCGCAAATTCGTCCGCAGGTTAACGGTATTATCCAGTCGCGTATGTTCGTTGAAGGTGCTGAAGTTGAAAAGGGCCAAGCCTTATATCAAATTGATCCGTCTACATTTGAAGCTGAAGTAGCTACCAGTAAAGCTGCTATTACTAAAGCTCAAGCAAGTATTGCTAATGCCAAAGCAAAAGCTGAACGTTACAAAGAGTTGTTGAGTATCAAAGCTGTAAGCCAACAAGATTATGATGAAGCAGATGCTGCATATAAAGGTGCAAAAGCAGACTTACTAACAGCTCAGGCGCAGCTTAAAACAGCTGAAATTAACTTGAACTATAGCAAAGTATTAGCACCAATTAGCGGCCAAATTGGCAAATCAGATGTAACAGCAGGTGCCCTAGTTAGCGCTAATCAAGCAACTGCGTTAGCAACAATTACTCAGCTAGATCCTATTTATGTTGATTTAACTCAATCGAGCAGTGAATTAACACGTTTGAAAAAAGCGATCGCTGCCGGTGAGCTTGATAAAGATGCTGCTTTACATTCAAAAGTTGAATTAAAGATGGAAGATGGCAGCACTTATCAACATAAAGGCACGTTACAATTCTCAGAAGTAACGGTTGACCCAAGCACTGGCTCAGTCACCTTACGTGCTGAATTTCCTAATCCTGAAAAATTACTTCTGCCTGGTATGTATGTTCGCGCAGTGATTGTTGAAGGTGTCAAAAATGATGCGATTTTAGCACCACAGCGCGGTGTCAGTAGAAATACCAAAGGTGAGCCTACTGCCATGGTTGTAAGCAAAGACAACACCGTAGAAGCACGCGTGCTTAAAACTGATCGTACTGTTGGTTCAAACTGGTTAGTGACAGACGGCCTAAACAATGGCGATAAGTTGATTGTTGAAGGTTTACAGAAAATCCGCCCAGGTGCACCAGTCAATGCAATGCCTGCAGAATCAGCAGCTAACAGCCAGTAACGGAGAAACTTAATGTCACGATTTTTTATTGATCGGCCCATATTTGCATGGGTACTTGCTATCGTAGTTATGCTGGCAGGTATCTTAGCAATTAGAAGTTTGCCAGTTGCGCAATATCCATCAATTGCACCGCCTGCAATTAGTATTCAAGCCTCATACCCTGGTGCGTCGGCCCGTACTCTAGAAGATACGGTTACACAGGTTATTGAACAAAAAATGAAAGGGCTAGATGGCTTGCTCTACATGTCGTCAACGTCAGAATCTAATGGCTCAGCTACTCTAACGTTAACCTTTACTGCGGATACAGACCCAGATATCGCACAGGTTCAAGTACAAAACAAGCTGTCGTTGGCAACACCGTTATTACCAGAAGAAGTACAACGTCAAGGTGTATCCGTTGCTAAATCTGCACGTAACTTCCTAATGGTTGTAGGATTTGTTTCTGAAGACGGTAGTATGAATAATATCGATATCGGTGATTATGTTTCATCAAACGTGCTTGATATTATCTCTCGTGTTAACGGTGTCGGGGAAGTACAGCTGTTTGGTTCTCAGTATGCAATGCGTATTTGGTTAGACCCAGCTAAATTACTCAAGTACTCGTTAACTCCTGCTGATATTAGTGCAGCAATCAGTGCCCAAAATGCACAGGTTTCGGCAGGTCAACTGGGTGCATTGCCAGCAGTGAGTGGCCAGCAACTTAATGCGACAGTGACTGCACAAAGCCGTTTACAAACACCTGAGCAATTTAGAAATATCTTTGTAAAAACTAATACTGATGGTTCAGTTGTTCGTTTAAGTGACGTTGCAGATGTTGAACTAGGTGGTGAAAACTACGGTGTTGTAGCTCGTTTTAACGGTAAACCTGCATCAGGCTTAGGTGTCAAGCTTGCCAGCGGTGCTAATGCACTTGATACAGCAGATGGCGTAAAAGCTGCACTTGCAGAGCTTGAGCCTTTCTTCCCTGAAGGCTTAAAAACGGTTGTTCCCTACGATACAACGCCATTCGTATCACTTTCAATTGAGAAAGTTGTCAGTACGCTGATTGAAGCTGTTGTGCTGGTGTTCTTGGTAATGTACTTATTCTTACAGAACTTCAGAGCAACACTTATTCCTACTATTGCAGTGCCTGTGGTACTGCTAGGTACGTTTGCTATCTTACAGGTTTTTGGCCTCTCTATTAATACCTTAACTATGTTTGCTATGGTGCTTGCCATTGGTCTACTGGTAGATGATGCAATCGTCGTCGTTGAAAACGTTGAACGTGTAATGACCGAAGAGAACTTGTCTCCACTTGAAGCAACACGTAAATCAATGGACGAAATCAAAGGTGCGCTTGTTGGTATTGCGATGGTACTCTCAGCAGTATTTGTGCCTATGGCGTTCTTCCCAGGCTCAACCGGTGTTATTTATCGCCAGTTCTCAATTACCTTGGTCACAGCGATGAGCTTATCAGTACTGGTTGCATTGATTTTAACGCCAGCGCTTTGTGCGACCATCTTAAAACCAAGCCATGTTCACAATAATAAATCATTTATTGGTCGTTTCTTCCTTGGTTTTAACCGTGGTTTTGATAAAACAAACTCGGGTGCGCAAGGTTTTGTGTCTCGCATGATCAAACATAGTAAACGCTATTTACTTATTTACGGTTTAATCGTGGGTGGCATGGTGTTTATTTTCTCACAATTACCATCGGCATTCTTACCAGATGAAGACCAAGGTATTTTGTTTAACCAAGTAAGCCTACCTGCAGGTGCGACAACAGAGCAAACCTTAAAAGTTGTTGAAAAGATGGAACATCACTTCTTAGAAGATCAATCAGAAGCGGTTAAATCTATCTTTACGGTAACAGGTTTTAGCTTTGCAGGTTCGGGTCAAAACGCGGCAATCGGTTTTGTTGGTTTAAAACATTGGGATGAGCGTCAGCGCCCAGATCTTTCAGTGGGGGCGGTTGCTGGTAAAGCCATGGGGTACTTCTCAACGATTAAAGAAGCATTCGTGTTTGCTTTTCCACCACCAGCTGTTGTTGAGCTTGGCACTGCAAATGGTTTTACATTATACCTTCAAGACCGAGTTGGCTTAGGTCACGAGAAATTACTTGAAGCACGAAATATGTTTTTAGGTATGGCTGCGCAAAACCCAGTACTATCAGGTGTACGTCCTAATGGTCAAGAAGATAAACCAGAGCTTGAGCTTGATATAGATTTAGCGAAAGCAGAAGCGTTAGGTCTTACTCAAGCAGACATCAATAACACGTTATCGACGGCCTGGGGTAGTAGCTATGTAAATGACTTTATTGACCGTGGTCGCGTGAAAAAAGTGTACCTACAAGGCACACCTGAATCGCGCATGGTGCCAGAAGACTTAGACAAGTGGTATGTACGTAATGCAAATGGTGACATGGTACCATTTACTGCGTTTGCTCATTCATATTGGACTTATGGCTCACCGCGTCTTGAGCGCTATAATGGCTTCTCTGCGATGGAAATCCAAGGTGCTGCAGCGCCGGGTTACAGTACTGGCCAAGCGATGACCGAAGTTGAAAAAATGGTTAAGAAGTTACCCCCTGGTGTGTCGTTCGAATGGACAGGTATTTCATATGAAGAACGTTTAAGTGGTGGTCAAGCACCATTACTTTATGCACTTTCATTGCTGGTTGTATTCTTATGTCTAGCGGCGTTATACGAGAGCTGGTCAGTCCCTGCGGCAGTTATGCTGATTGTACCGCTAGGGGTATTTGGTGCTTCGATTGCCTCATTTGTATTTAACTTATCAAATGATATTTATCTACAAGTTGGTCTATTAACCACTATTGGTCTTGCATCAAAAAATGCCATCTTGATTGTAGAGTTTGCTATTCATAAAATGGATGAAGGTATGAAGCTTGTCGATGCAGCAGTGGCAGCCATTCGCCTGCGTTTACGTCCAATCTTTATGACATCAATGGCATTTGTGTGCGGTGTACTACCTCTTGCAATTGCATCAAGTGCAGGTTCAGGTGCACAAAATGCGCTAGGTATTGCTGTTATTGGCGGTACACTCGCGTCATCGACCATAGTTGTGTTGTTTGTGCCATTGTTTTTTGTACTAGTGCGTCGTGTATTCCCAGGCAAAACAAAGTCAAACAATGAGGAGCAGGCATAATGAAAGTAAAACTTATCTCAGTGTCTGTTGCTGCACTTATGTTATCTGCCTGTAATATGGCGCCAGATATGGAGCAACGTGAATTACCCGTTGCACAAAACTATGATATCCAAGGTACAGCAGGTGATATCAATGCACTAAATTGGCAGTCATTTTTCAGTAATACGCAACTTCAACAGTTGATTGCGCTAACACTTGAAAACAACAAAGACATCAAAACTGCTGCACTAAATGTGCAGCAGGTAAGAGCAATGTACCAGATTGAAGATTCAGCGTTATACCCAAGCATTGATCTAAATGCGTCGGGTACGCGTCAGCGTCTTCCTGCTGATTTATCTGGTACTGGCCAAGCAACTATTTCTGAAAATTATTCAGCTACAGTTGGCTTAACTGCTTATGAAATTGACCTTTGGGGTAAAGTACGTAACCAATCTGAACAAGCTTTACAAAACCTCTATGCAGCTGAATATAGTTTAACCAGTGTGCGCATTAGTTTGATTTCAGAATTAGTGAATGCATGGCTTAACTATGCGACGGACAAAGAGCTATTGGCGCTCGCCAACGAGACTTTAAAGTCTCAGCAAGAGTCTTTAGAGCTAACTCGTAAAACATTTGCTCTTGGCGCTGCTTCTCAGTTAACGCTATCACAACTTGAGAGTACTGTGGCAACGGCTAAGGTCGATATTGCGAATTATCAGCGCTTGTTAAAGCGCGATAAAAATGCGCTCGACTTTTTAGTGGGTAAAACCGTCACTGCGGATTTATTACCAACTGAAAGTATAGATGATGTACTGAGCTTACCAGATGTGCCGGTTGGTTTGCCGTCAGAACTGCTTACTCAACGACCAGATATTAAGGCTGCTGAGCATGATTTACTTGCAGCCAATGCAAATATTGGTGTGGCAAAAGCGGCATTCTATCCAAGCATCAGTTTAACCGCGAATGCGGGTACGGCTTCTGCTGACTTAAGTAATCTTTTTGATTCAGGTTCAGGTACATGGAGTTTTGTACCATCTATCAATTTGCCTATTTTTAACATGGGCCGCAACCAAGCTAACCTTGATGTTGCACAATCTCAGCAAGAAATAGCACTAACCAGCTATGAGCAAACCATACAGCAAGCATTCAAAGAAGTCTCTGATGCCCTTGCTGACCGTGAAGGTTATATGCATCAGTTAGATGCCCTCAATGACTTGTATCAAAGTAATGAGCTATCTTTTACTTTATCGGATGCTCGTTTTCAAAAGGGCGCAGACAGTTACTTGCAAGTATTGGACGCACAACGAAATTGGTACAGTGCAGGGCAACAGTTAATATTGGGTAAGCAAGCGTATCTGGCGAGCCAAATTCATTTGTATAAAGCACTCGGTGGCGGCTGGAATGCACAAAAAGCTGTGCAATAAATCTGCAAAAGCATAATTTATTTAAGGTTTTGCAGGTTCTTAGTTGTTTTGACTCTCCGCAAAGATTAAGATCCTGTAAACCTTGTTTAAATTAAAGTTAACTGTAGTCAGTAAAGCTTGGAGAAACCATGACGCAAAAAACGAAAAGACACAATGACCCTGCTCTTGCCGAAGCAAGACGTAATCAAGTGCTCTGTGCCGCGGCTGATTGTTTTCGACGTAAGGGCTACCATGGCGCAGGAATGGCGGAAATTTCTAAAACCGCAGGCATGAGCGCTGGCCATATCTATAATTACTTCGCCAGCAAAGAGGCAATTATAGAATCAATTGTCGAACGTGACATGGAAGAAATGTTCTCAATTTTTAAAGAATTTGCAGATAAACCCGGCGATCGTGTCACTGTATTGCTTGATGGCCTGGGTAGAGGTGTTGAACGCCATACCGATTTAAATCAAGGTGCTCTTGATTTAGAAATGCTCGCAGAAGCTGCACGCAATGAAAAAGTGGCTAACTTATTACGTGAGTCAGATAGCCATGCTCGTGATTCTATGCGTGACTTATTAGTTGGTGACAGAGGGCCTTTACAAGGGACGGCACTTGATGAAGTGAATGCTCGTATTGAAGTTATGTTTTCTGTGATGGGCGGCCTTTTACTGCGTAAAATGCTCAACCCTGACCTCGATACTGATGAGTTACTAAAAGCTCTTCGCCCCGCAATGAAAACTCTATTGTTACCATTTGAATAGAGCGCTCATTAAAAGCGCTCTATAGACCATTGGATTGCCATAATTGCAATTAGCACTGATCCTGCTGGCATAATGGCTTTTTTATACCAGGGATTATTTCTAAGTAGCATTAGTAGCGGTAAACAAATGGCTAAAATAACGAGTTGACCTATCTCAACCCCTAAATTAAACGCTAAAATACTCATTAGCTGGTATTCATTCGATAAGCCAAGCTCACCTAACACACTCGCAAATCCCATACCATGCAATAGACCAAAGCAGAAGGTGATCCAACCTAAACGTACAATCATCGGCCAGATGTTATTAACGGCAGCAAATAAAACTGAAAGCGCGATACCTAATTCTACCCAACGTGTGTTTGGCGATATGATATTCATTGCAGTTGCTGTGAGGGTCATTGAGTGAGCAAGCGTAAATGCAGTGATGATCCACGCTGTATCGACAAGGATTTGTTTTTTTGACTCGACACGTTGCCACTCACCTTGCTTACGCACCAATACACAGCCAAGCAATAGAGCGATTAAAAACAAAATATGATCTGTGCCCATCCAAATATGTAATATGCCTTGCTGTACATATTCAACAAATGTTGTGATAAAGCTTTGCTCTTTAAAGTTGATAACTTGTTTTGGCGTGTTTTCTGTAAACACGCGGCTTGAGTTAGCAATAGCAGCAATTGCTTGATGATGCTCATCTAATTCAAACAAGGCAGTGTAATTAATCGTTATTGAACTATCAGAAGGGCAATCTACTTGTAGTGGCACATGAATGTACGATTGATTAAAGTGGTTATTCACGCTGAGCTCACCTTCAAAAGCGATCTTGCAGCTTAGTTGTTGCTGTAAAACAATCAAATGGCTATTTAGATAGTTAAAAATTGCTTGCTGCTGAGAGGTAATTTCATGCCATGCAATTACATTATCCTGATTTTTATCGAAGTTTACTGCTTTATCGAGATCAGTCACAGAGGCTTGCCAAGAGCCAGTTAATGAAAGTGTATGACTCGTTTGTTGTTCTAAAGTAAGGTAAGCGGTGCTTTGCTGGTGGGCATAACTGGTAAAACTAAAAATCAATAGAAATAGCGTAAACAACAACGACTTTTTCATTTTTATTCCTGAGATAATACAGGCGGGCAAGTCTTATGCTCGAATGACCGCATTTATTTAAGATAAGTAAAAAGGGGCTGTTACTATAGCAAGTACAAAGGTTTAACGGCTAGGTCATCTGTCTTAGAAATAGTGGCTTTGCTCGTGTTTTAATAATGAATCTTTAGGCTGTGTATGGTTAATTAACATTAAGTTTAGCTGTATAAATAATTTCACTTGGGGAGCCTGATTGTGAACCGCCAGTCGGCTCGCGGCTTATCGCTAGCAACGCAATATTTTGCGGTTTAAATAATGCATTGCGGGCAATTTCTTTGCTATCTGTTTTTGGTAATAAAACAATAGGAATAGCGTTGGGGTAGCCTTTTAAACGGATCCATAACTGGTAGTCATAATCAGTTTGTATACTCATATCACTAGCCGCTTTAAGTAAAATACTGTGATCGCTTATATCTAAATTCCAAAGAGACTTATTTGATGAATCATAAAATGTAACTGAATGACTGATTTTATCGCTAAATGACTCTTGCGGTTGCCAAGTAATCAAAACCAATACAACGCACGCCGCAGAGGCAATAGCAGCCCAAGCATTAAAAATTAAAAAGTTAAAGCCTTTTGCTTTCTTTTCTGCCGGTAAAAGTATCGGGTCAATTCTTTTTGATATTTTATCCCATACTTGTTGATCGGGTGGGTTAGATTCAATCGCGTTTTCTAAATTTTTTATATACCTTTGCCATAATGAGGTTGCGTAGCGAGCTCGTGGTGAGGTTCGCATTAAGCGGCTAAATCTATCTCGGGCATGGCCATGTAATGTGCCTAGAACGTATTCTGCTGCAAGAAAATTAAGTAGCGTGTGGTCATCGTATTTCATAACGAATTAGGCTCAGGATTGATTTAAGTTTTTAAAATAAGCTTCACTAAATATAAATGTCTAGTGTGCTTAACTTTAATTTTAGACTATTAGAGAAAGCCAGCCTTAAAACTTATGATATTTTGCGTATGTAAATAATTGTAAGTTATTCAAAAAGTTGTGAAAAAATGTCCTAAACTTAAAGGGTATGTTTTCAGTTTGAATCTAAGTCATTGATTTTAAAAAGCCAATAGTGTTTAACAAGTAGATTTAACTGGAGTGAAATTTGCATTGTTCTATTCAATTAGAATAACAAGGAGTGATTATGTGGGCAGCTTTTAGTTACTTGGCACTAGCGATTGTATTTATAATTGCGGCTATTATGGTTGAAACTGTGTATTTTGCGCTGTTCTTTTATTGGACTGCTCTGTCGTTGCTTTTAGTTAGCGGCGCTTACTTTTTTAATATCGCACGTATTTTCAGAAAACGAGAAAACGGAGTGATACCCATCTACATCCGTTGGGCATTTATTCCCTTTTTGTTGGGAGCACAACTTTATAACGCATGGTCGAGAAAGCACGACAAAGTTCCGCCACTACAACAAATTAATGAACATTTATTTTTAGCCTGTCGGTTATTTCCTTCAGATATAGACTCAATGAAAGAAATGGGTATTACGGCTATTTTAGATGTAACATGCGAATTTGATGGCCTTGAATGGTCTTCAACACAAGAGAATATTCGTTATTTAAATATTCCTGTACTTGATCACAGCGTACCTACTCGTGCCCAATTACATCAAGCCATTAATTGGATTGACCATCAAGTAAAAGCAGATAGACGTGTCGTTGTGCATTGTGCACTGGGTCGAGGACGCTCAGTATTTGTAATGGCAGCTTACTTACTTAGCCAAAATAAAGATGCAGACGTACATCAAATTCTCGCACAAATTAAAGAGACTCGACAAACAGCCAATCTAAATAAGCGTCAGCTGCGTCATCTTGTTCGCCGACATCGCTCTGGTGACTTATTAATAAAGAATAAAGCCGTACTTATTGCTAACCCAGTATCAGGCACAAAGCTTTGGGAATCAAAACGTAAGCAAATAACATCACGCTTATCTGAGTATTACGATTTAACCGTTTATACAACTTCAGAAGAAGTCGATGGTACTCAACTAGCAAAAGAAGCCCTAGAGTTAAGCCCTGATGTGGTTATTGCTTGTGGTGGTGATGGTACAGTAACTGAAGTTGCAAGTGTGCTTGTTAATACTGATTGTAAACTAGGCATTATTCCTTTGGGTACTGCTAATGCGCTTGCCCATGTTTTAATGGGTATTAAGTCTAAACTTATACCAGTAGAGCAGGCTTGTGAGCTCATTATTGAAGGTCAAGATAGTCGTATTGATACTGCAGTTTGTAATGGCGAGCGTATGTTGTTACTAGTGGGCATCGGTTTTGAACAAAAGATGATCGAAAAAGCGCATCGAGATGCAAAAAATGAGTCAGGTCAACTGGCTTATTTACAGGGCTTTTGGCAAGCATTAGGCGAGCATGAAGCGCAAGACTACGATGTTACCATTGACGATAACGAGCTGAAAACCATTAATACTACAAGTTTAATCATTGCCAATGCCGCGCCATTTACCACGTTACTTGCTCAATCTGCAGGGCAGCCAGATCATCAAGATGGTTTACTTGATGTAAACTGGTTAACACCCAGTGCCGACTCTAAAGCGAGTACTTTAAGCATAGCGGAGTTAGTGTTCTCAAGTATAACTCAAACTAGTTTCGCAATTAATAGTCATCACACAAATGCTAAACGAGTGACTGTGAGCGCAGAAGGTGGATTGAGCTACGTTATTGATGGTGAGGTAAAAACAGCGGATAAACTAGATGTTGAGATTTCACCGAAATCGCTTTCGGTGATTGTAGCTGCTGAAGATTAGCAATGATTACTTTTTAATGCTTTTCCACTGGAAAGAGCCATCATCGGCATGGTCACTATTGATAATGGTATCAATATATAACTGTTCTACTTTTTCACGTGCCCAGGGGGTCTTTCGTAAAAATTTAAGACTCGACTTTACACTTGGGTCATTTTGAAAGCAGCGTACATCGACGTGCGCTGCCATCCCGTCCCAACCAAGTTTTTCTACCAGTTTAGTAACTATGTCAGCTAATTTAACGCCATGTAATGGATTGTTTGGTTGATTGTCCATGATAAATCTTAGGTTATTTGCAACCGCGCAATAGTAACCTATATGCTGGTTTTAAGCTAATTGACATGAATCGTTTTAGCTTTTTTCGGATAAATAATCTCGCCATTAGCATTAAGTCTTAGCCAAGCTAAATCACTGTTTGAAAAATTAGGCTGTTTGGCGGTGCATATTAACGTAATGTCACCAACAGAAATATAAGCACCTTCGGTATAGCGTTTATTTTCATACCAACAGACTTTTTGGTTGTTCAATGCTTCTTGACCGTCGAGCACAATCACTGGATTTTCCTTTGCTAGTGCTTTATTTAAAAATACTAAAATAAACAATGTGCTTAACAGTAAAATTTTCTTTAACAAAATACCTCTCCCGTTGGGCAGATTTGTATAACTACACTAAGCTTATGACAAGGAATAAATAATAAAAAGGTGAACACATGCAATTTGATAAAAATATGATCGACGAACTAACCCTACTTGCAAAATTTCCTCGTAATTCACAAATGCAGGGAATTAAAATTCACTCCGATGCCGAAAGTTCAATTAGAGATGCAGCACAACGTCTTTATGATAAGGGCATTACTGACAGCCCAGATGGAGGCTACTTAACTGATTTGGGACTAGATTTAATTAACCATGTGAGTGTGATTAACTCAGCGCTTAGATAACAAAAATACAGGCCCGAAGTGTTCGGGCCTTTTTCATGAATAACCGAAAAGCTTAAATTGCATCCGGCTGATTTTGTGGTGCAGCATCAATAAATGCATCAAGCTTATTACATTGCTCATAAACTGCGGCAATTTTAGGGTACTTACTCATATCAACCTTAAAGCGCAGAGCATTAAATACTTGCGGCACTAAGCACACATCAGCAAGCGTTGGTTTGTTGCCCACACAAAAGGTGTTCGCTTCATTGAGAAGTTTTTCGATACTCTCAAAACCAACTTCTACCCAATGTTTATACCAGGTGGTTTTTGCCTCTTCGTCAACACCAAGATCGTTAGCTAAGAACTTTAATACGCGCAAATTATCGATAGGGTGGATATCACATGCTACGGCATAACATAAATTGCGTATTTGAGCTTTTTGCCAAGCATCTCCAGTTAAAAGAGGTGTTTCAGGGTGGGCTTCTTCAAGCCATTCTAAAATAGCCAGTGATTGCGCAAGTACACCTTGTTCAGTTTCAAGTGCTGGCAATAATCCTTGAGGGTTTTTTGCTAGATACTCGTCGCTTTGCTGCTCTGATTTTAATAAATTTACAGTCACCAACTCGTGATCAATATTCTTTAAATTAAGAGCAATGCGTACTCGGTATGCAGCTGATGAACGAAAATAGCTATAAAGTTTCATTATGCGTCCTGTTTACCAGTGAAATATTTTTTAATCGTGCGCCAACAGTCTGTGTAGTTAGGCTGACGCTCTTTGCCTTCAAGGGCATATTTAGTTGGTGAAATAACGTAACGCGATTCGAACATAAATGCCAAGGTGTTTTCGTAACGTTGTGGTTCAAGCTCAGCATTTGATGCCTTTTCAAACACATCGGCTTCAGGACCATGTGGCGACATGCAATTATGTAAGCTAGAACCGCCTGGTACAAAGCCATGCTCTTTAGCATCGTAAACGCCTTCAATTAAGCCCATAAATTCACTCATAATATTACGGTGGTAATAAGGTGGGCGGAAGGTATTCTCAGCAACCATCCAACGCGGCGGGAAGATAGCAAAGTCGATATTAGCAACCCCTTCTGTTCCCGATGGTGATGTTAATACGGTGAAGATTGATGGATCAGGGTGATCGTAACTTACAGTATTCATTACATTGAATCTTGCAAGGTCATACTTATAAGGGGCGCTATTACCTGTCCAAGCTACGACATCTAAAGGAGAGTGACCAATATCACAGCGGAACATATTGCCGTTGAATTTAGCAACCAGTTCGAAATCACCTTCAATATCTTCATAAGCTGCTACAGGGTAGTGGAAGTCACGATCATTTGCATAACCGTTTGCACCTACAGGGCCGCGCTCAGGTAAAATATAAGCATGTCCGTAGTTTTCGCAAATATAGCCTCGGGCTGTATCAGTAAGCAAATCAACAGCAAATTTAATCCCTCGAGGAATAACAGCAATTTCACCAGCACGAACTGTTAGTTTTCCGCACTCTGTTCTTAGTAACAGTTCACCTTCTTGCGGTACAAACAGCATTTCACCATCAGCATTATAAAAGTAACGGTTTTGCATTGATTTATTAGCGACATAGATATGAATACCAATACCTGTTTGTGCATTGGCACTGCCGTTGGCAGCCATAGTAACTAAACCATCAATAAAATCAGTTGGCTCTGCTGGAATTTCAATTGGATCCCAACGTAGCATTGTCGGTGGTGTTGGCACTTCTGTTATAGGTGCTGTACGAATAAGGCCATTGTCGATTGGCGTGTAATCACCTTGTACTACTGATGGGCGAATGCGGTAAAACCAAGTACGTCGGTTATCTGCACGAGGCGCTGTAAATGCCGTTGTGCTGAACTGCTCTGCATATAAATCGTATTTTACTTTTTGTGGGCTGAATTGACCGATAGGTAATGCACCGGGTAATGCTTCGGTTTCAAATTCATTACCAAAGCCTGTCATATATTGTAATTCGTTATTCATCACTAGACTCCTGAAAGGTTTTAGGTAAGATACTCTCATGTGAGACTAAATTCAAACCGCACTGAATTTGCTTGTGTAAATATTTTTTGACAGTAGTGTAACCATGACAATAGATAAACAGCCAAAGCTCGATTTACAGCAGTTCTTACCTTACTCATTAACCAATATTGCAATGCAGATGAGTGAGCAATTTAGTGAGCTATATCAAAAGCAGTTTGATTTAACCGTGCCACAATGGCGAGTAGTCGCGAATCTTGCTCAATACGGTGAATGCACTGCTAAACAGTTGTGTGATATGGCACAAATGGATAAATCAACGGTGTCCCGTGCAGTAAAGTCGTTATTAACAAGAAACCTTATTGCAGCAAAAGCGAACCCAACAGATAAACGCGCAAACCTGTTATCGTTATCAGAGGCAGGAGTAGGTTTGCATAAACAAATTGTTCCACTAGCAAATGAGTGGCAATCAAGTTTAGTCAGTGGCTTAGATAGCCAAGAAATTAAACAATTTATGAACACTCTTATTAAGCTTTCCAGTCACTTAAATAAAAATGTGTAAATCTGTAATCAAGGCTTTATAGCAATTGATTTAGACAATCGATACGTATATGATAATGGCTATCATTTACAATTAGAAATTTGGATGTCCCCCCTATGAAATTAGCGTTAAACACCGTTAAAACACTAGGTCTTAGCCTAGTATTAGCATCTACTTTTATTGCCCAACCTGTATTGGCAAATGGTCCAATTGGTGAGCACGTTAATCATCTAAAAGAAAATTTAAAAGATTACTCAGAAGACGTTGAGTGGATGATCGGTAAAGTTGACACCATGGTTACCGATTATGAAACAAAAGGCCCAAAAGCGGTTAAAAGCGATGATTTAATTGAATACTGGGAGTCAGTTAAGTTTCACAGTGCAATTGAAACTAATTATGTGCCGGTTTATGCATCAATCTGGCAAGGTATTTATGGTATCAAAATGGCCATTGATGATAAAAAGCCAGCAAGCGAAGTTCGTGAGCACCAAAAGGCCTTAAATGCTGCCTTGTGGCAGGGTCTTGGAGCTGTTAAACTTGCTGCCGATTTTCAGCAAAAAGGCTTATTAAAAGCTGTAAAAGCAACTGCTTCTGAGACAATGACGCAAAGCGCTACTATCGATGAGATTAAACACAAATTAGATCGTGTTGTTGCAAAATATGCAGAACGTTTAAGCGATGAAGCAACACAAATCGTACACGATACTTACCTTCATTTATTCGAGGGTGTTGAAGGTACACTTATTGAAAAAGATGCGAAGTTAGTAGAAGTTCTCGAAAAAGATTTTAATGTAACCCTGCCAAAAGCTATTTCTGATAAAGGGTCTGTTGACCAAGTACGTGCAGTGGTTGTTGATATGCAAGAAAAACTAGATCGCGCTAAGGTGTTACTAGAAGAAGCCGAAAAAGCACGTAAGGATGTATTTTAGTGAAGCGTAGGACCTTTATTCAAGGCCTGGCTGCGTTTGGGGTAGTGGGCGCAATGCCACTACCTCTTTCTCGTGCCTTTGCAGCCTCTGCTGCAAGCCCAATTTCAGTGAAAGACTTACCAGCCCTTGAGGGTGACCTAACATTATATTTAGGCCGTGGTGAAGGTGGTTTGTACGAAAACGTACTGCAATCAATTCAAAAGAAAAACCCAAAACTTAATTTAGCTATTCGACGAGGGCCAACAGCTGCATTAGCCAACATGATTGTGGCTGAAGCGAAAGCAGGTGTAAAACGTGCTGATTTATTTTGGGCGGTTGACTCAGGTGCTATTGGCTTAGTAACAGACGCGGGTCTAGCTAAACCTTTACCATCTGACTTAGTAGCGCAGTTACAGCCGCAGTTTCGTTATCCTGGCTGGGCACCAGTGACAGGCCGTATTCGTACATTGCCTTATAACACTAAGCGTCTAAGCAAAGAGCAGATCCCAGATAGTATAATGGCAATTGCTGACAGTGATTTATCAATTGGTTGGGCACCTGCTTACGCATCTTTCCAATCATTCGTGACGGCAATGCGCATACTTGAGGGGGATGATAAAACAGCTAAATGGCTTAAAAAAGTTCAAAAACGCTCTAAAAATTATGCTGGTGAACTCGGTGTCGTCATGGCTGTTGAACGTGGCGAAGTGGATATTGGCTTTGCTAACCATTATTACACATTACGCCTTAAGGCAGGTAAACCGGATGCTAACCTTGATCTTGCTTTTACAAATCAAGATGCAGGTTGTTTAGTTAATGCATCGGGTGTCTTATCGCTGACAGATAATCCTAATGCAATGAATTTTATGCGTTACTTACTAAGTTCAGAAGTACAAAGTTACTTAGCTCGTGAAGCATATGAAATCCCATTGATCCAAGGTATTGACCAGCCAGCTGGGCTACCTGCGTTAACTGATATTTCACCTCCGAAAATCGATTTAACTCAATTGGCAGATTTAAGGCCAACTCTCGACCTTATGCGCAGTAGCGGTGTTTTATAATGCGCATACCTGCTTCTTATCCCATGGCGCTGCTTGCAGCGCTTTTGGCATTAGTGCCAGTATATATTTTAATCACTTTAGCCAGTGATGCGGCTGCTGTTTTTGATAGTCATAATTTAAAAATTCTTGGTAACACCTTATCACTTATGGTGTTAACGGTAATAGGCTCTATTTTAATTGGCGTGCCTCTGGCGTTTATTAGTGCTTATGTTCAACTTCCATTTAAAAAGCTTTGGCTTGTTCTGTTTGCAGCTCCGCTTGCAATCCCAAGCTATATTGGTGCGTTTACTTTGTATGCTGCATTTGGTCCCGGCGGTGAGATAAATCAGCTGTTGGGCTTTAAAACGCCCCCTATGTATGGGTTAACTGGTGCTGCCATTGTAATGACGCTATATACATTTCCGTTTGTAATGCTTACAACGCGTTCGTCTTTACTGAGCCTTGATGCGAGCATGGTTAATGCCGCGCGTACATTAGGTATGTCGATGCCGATGAGTGTATTTAAAGTAATACTGCCACGCGTAATAAATGGGATTGCTGCGGGTTCATTATTGGTTGCACTTTATACTTTATCAGATTTTGGTACGCCAGCTATGATGCGTTTAGATACCTTTACTCGTGTAATCTATGTTGAATATAACGCATTCGGTTTAAGCCGCGCAGCTATGTTGTCGCTACAATTAATGGTGATAGTTGGCTTTTTACTGTTCATTGAGTCACAAATTAAAACAGCATCTGAGCGCCATGGCAGACCGCTGATGTTATTCCCATCTAACGGTCAAAAATTAGCAATGCTGGTGACTTTTTTGCCTGTTTTGGTACTTGCGATTTGTTTGCCGTTAGCCATTTTTACCCTTTGGCTTGCCCGTGACGGTGTTGCTGATTTTGATTTTAGCATAGCTTGGAATTCGGCTTATGCGTCTGGTATTGCAGCTACTGTGGCTGTTGTTGTTGCAGTACCTGTAGCCCATGCTGCATTAAGCGGCAAAGTAGGGCGTATTATGGAACGGGTAACTTATTTTGGTTTTGGTATTCCGGGTATCGTGATGGGTACTGCTCTTGTGTATGGTGGCCTGCAATTGCCGCTTCTATACCAAACTTTAGCCTTATTAGTGATTGCCTACGTATTGCGTTTTTTACCGCTGGCGGTTGGTTCTGTGCGTACCAGTACTGAACATTTAGATTCCAGCTTAATCAAATCAGCACGCGTTCTGGGGGCAAGCCCTCGCGAAGCATTTATGCGTATTACCTTGCCTTTAACAATGCGCGGTATCATTGCCGGTGCCGCCTTGGTATTTTTAGAATCAATGCGAGAACTTGAAGCTACGTTGTTACTTGGTCCTACAGGGTTCGAAACCCTATCAACCTATTTATGGCGTGTTTATGAAGCCGGTTACTTTGGTCGTGCTGCAATACCTGGCTTATTGTTGGTAGTGATATCAGCATGTGGCTTAGCTATAATGCTCTCAGGTGAAAAACGCAGTCAATTAGAACATTAAGGATCAGTTTAATGCTATCAGTTAGTAAGCTGTCTATCGATTATGGTAGCAATCGTGTGGTAAGTGAACTTAACTTATCACTTGGGGAAAGTGAGATCCTCATGCTAGTTGGTCCAACTGGCTGTGGTAAAAGTACAATTTTACAAGCGTTAGCTGGGCTAATTCCCATTAGCGAAGGTGAAATTAATTTAGGCTCATGGCGAGCAACGCCAAAGTTAAAAGTACCACCTGAAAAGCGAAAAGTAGGTATGGTGTTTCAAGACTTTGCGCTATTTCCGCACTTAACGGTACAGCAAAATATTTGTTTTAGATTGACTGATACCTCAAAAGCAGATCATTGGATTAAGCTACTGGGTCTTGAAGCTTTTCGAAATAAAAAGCCAGCTACATTATCAGGCGGTCAAAAACAGCGCGTAGCGCTTGCTCGTACGCTTGCCCATGATCCTGAGTTTGTATTACTAGATGAACCCTTATCTAACCTTGATGCAGCTTTAAAAGATACCCTTCGTTGGGATATCCGTAATGCATTAAAAGATGCTGGTGTACCTGCAATTTGGGTAACCCACGACCAAGAAGAAGCTTTATCTGTTGGTGACCGTGTCGGCGTACTTAAAGAAGGTATTATTCAACAAATTGACACCCCTGAGCGTTGTTTTAGTTTACCAAGCAATCGCTTTGTTGCGCGCTTTTTAGGTGAAGCAAGTTTTATCTCTGGCCATTGTGAAGGTGATATCGCCACAACTGATTTAGGTAATGCGCCAGCTATTAAAGTAGACCATAATGCAGCAAAGGTTGATGTATTACTTCGCCCCGATGATGTTCACCTTATTCAAAATGCGAGTACTAGCAATGGTAAAGTGACGTGGGTCCGTTACGAAGGTGGCAGCCGCTTATGCGCTGTTAAATTAGCGTGTGATACAGTAGTGACAAGCCGAGTGAGTCATGAGGTGGTGGTGCGCCCAGGTGATGCAGTTCATGTTTCTATCAATACAACACACCCACTTGCGGTTTACGCAGCTTAAATAAAAGTATCTGTGCAGGTCTCACTGGCCTGCATTTTTTAGAAAGCTTTCAGCCATCAGACGCGAGTAAAATCAGCTACCTAGCAACTTGCTTACTTTCCTCTTAAAGCTCGTAACTACTATTTTTACCAGCTAAAGCCCGTCCTACGGAAATTTTATCAGGTATTAGGCTCTAGGTTTTGGCATTAGGTTTCAGATACAAGGACGCGATGTAAAATCGCTGCTACTAGTAACTTTCTAACTTTACTCTCGAAGCTTTACTCTTGTTAACTTTCCCCTAGTAGCTTTACTCTCGTAACTTGTAATAGCTAACTTTCTCAAAACGTAAAAAGCCCGCCAGTAGGGGCGGGCTTTTGCTTTATAACAAGGTTAACTCGTTATTAGAATGTGTAACGTACACCTACACGCATTTCCCAAACTGATGCGCTGCTTTGAGTTGCAGTTTTACCATTGTTAGGGTTAAAGTCTGAGTATACGTAGCGACCTTGGTCGTCAAGGTCTACAGTCACCATGCTGTTACCAACAAAACTACCTTTCTTAAGTACGCCCCAGTCATCGTTTAACATGTTTGTTAAATTATCGATAACGAAGAATACTTCACCTTTGTGACCAGGCATGAAACCAGGTAATTCTTGAGTCATCTTGAAGTTAACTTTAGTGAACCAATCAGCATTTTGACGGTTACGACCAGAGATTTCACCGCGTTCAAGGCCTTGAGCAGAGATCCACTCGTTGAACTCAGTTACTTCTTCAGGAGTCATGTTGTAAACAACGTTAGGGTCATTCACTTCAGGGATATACATTAGCTGACGACTACCGTTTGAGTTGTTATCACCCCAAACATCATTGTCTCTATCATCAAATGTGTAGCTGTATGGAAGACCTTTGTACGTTTCACTGAATAGGTTGAAACGTGTGTTGTAACCATCGAACAGCTCAGTTGTGTAACCTAATGTCATAGTAAAACGATGTGGGATCTCGTAATCAGATGTGTGCGCACCTGGGTTAGTCGGATCGTATGTCGCTAAGTTACCGTAGTTTGAGCTCGCTACAGAGCTAGTCATAGGGTTAACATCAGTTGAATCAGTGTAAGCGTAAGCTAGTTGTACGCTAATGCCGTTATCAAAGCGTTTGCTCATTGCAGCAGAGATAACATGAGACTCACCGCTATCGCCACTTACGTTAGTCAGTAGTAAATCGCCACGACGACCTTCTTTAGACTCAAGAATTGGACGACCGTCAAACGTTGTTTCACCAGAATCTTGTAACGCGATGTCTTCTAGGAAAGCAGCATCTTTACGTTTAGTGAATAAGTAATCAAGTGAGAATACATACTCATCTTCAGTTGTGTATGTTGCACCTACAGAGTATTTCCATTCTGAAGGCATATCGAAGTCTGGGTCAACAGCGTTTACAGATGAATCACCTGAACCAATAACTGTGTTTGCAACTTGATCGTACAAGCTTTGTGGTACTTCGTAACCTGGCGTGCCGCCGTTTACGTTTGGCGTAGCGAATAGGTCAACACCACCTCTGATTGATGTACCAATGTTAGTGATACCATCATTCGAGTATGAGTTAGATAACCAAACGTTCGGGTTACCACCAGAGAATAGGCCAACACCTGCGCGAACTTCTAATGCATCCGTTGCATACCACTCAAAACCAACACGTGGTTGAATTAAGTCAATGCCGTCGAATGTTGCTTGGTTACTGAAACCGTAGCGGTTAGTAAAGTTTTCATTGTAGTTAGGTTTGTCGTCACTTGTATATTTGTCGTAACGAAGACCAAACGTTAATGTTGCATCTAAATCTGTGAAGCTGTACTCATCTTGCACATATAAAGTGTGTTGTGCATAAGAGAAGTTAGCCGCAGCATCTGTTGGATCGTTAGTACCAGCCGCATTGTTGTAATAAACACGATCTGCAAAACCAGCTTCAAAATCATCTACAGATTTAAAGCGCCACTCACCTTGAGTGTGCTGAACGAATTGGTTGAATACGTCTAACTCTTCAAACTCATAGCCAGCAGTAATCGTGTGTTGATCAAGGTAGTATGTACCCGCAATTTTTGCTGTCACTGTTTCGTAGCTAAGAGCATTTGATTGACGAGAGTCATCTGGACCAATGTAGATAGTACCGCCATCTTCTGTGCGAATTTGCATTTCACCAAAGCTACTTGCTGCATCTAAAGAGCGAACTGTCTGGTCTAATTCTGATTTACCTAGACGAACCTCAGTTGAAAATTCATCAGACCAATCTGAGTAAAGTGAACCAATGATTGATGTAAACTCAGCACTTTGCTTGAAGAAGTGATTATCTAAAGTAACAGTGTTGCTGTAAGCATCTGACTGAGACAGTGTAAAACCATCGTTATAGTTATAGATTAAGTTAGCACGGTGATCATCGTTGATGTTCCAGTCAAGTTTAACTAAGATTTTTTCATCTTCAACTGGTGCGCTTGATGGCATACCACCAGCATCATAGTTATAAACATCTTGGGCAATTTGTTGTACACGTGCAACATCTGCTGCTGAAACACTACCTGTGTCTAGACCGCCGTAGTTGTATTGCTTTACACCTTCAAGTTTTTCGTATGATGTAAATAAGAAAAGGCTATCTTTAATTAGTGGTAAACCAACGTTGAAGCCGTAACGTTTTTCAGTGTAATCACCGTTGTCGTAGTCTTCACCTTCGATTTTATCGCCTTTCATTGAATCATTTGTATAATCGAAGAACATACCACCGTGTACTTCGTTACCACCTGATTTAGTAACAGCGTTGATGTTACATGATGTGAAACCACCGTATTGAACATCAAAAGGTGCAAGCTCAACGGCAACCTGCTCGATCGAATCGAAAGAGAAAGGAGCGCGGATAGTTGGGTAACCGTTTGAGCTTAGACCGAAGTTATCGTTCATACGAACGCCGTCTAGCGTTAAGCTGTTAAAGCGTGGGTTACCACCACCACAGTTGATAGAACCACGGCTATCATCAATTGTTACACGTGGGTCGATACGAACGATATCTTTTAAATCACGGTTGATAGCTGGTTGGTTTTCTAAATCTTCAAGTGTGAACGTTGCAGCTGGACCTGTACCACCAGACATACGGCTGATAGGACGACCTGTAACTACGATTTGTTCTACATCAGATTGTCTCTCTAACGTAACATTAACTGGGTAGTCAGCACCCACTTGTAGGTTGATGTTGTTGAATGTTTGATCTGCGAAAACGTCAGAATCTACAACAACGCGGTAAGGACCACCTACACGTAGGCCTTTTGCTGTGAAGTAACCCGCATCGTTCGTTTCAGTTTCTTTAGTTGAACCTGAAGGTAAGTGAACGATTGTAATCTTAGTGCCTGCAGCAGGGTTGCCGCTAGGACCTTTGATTTGACCCTTGATAGCAGATGTTGTTTCATTTGCTAACGCTGCACCACTCACACCAACACATGCTGCAATAGCAAGTGATAGAGCTGTTTTGCGGAGTTGGATTTTCATTATGTTATTTCCCGTGTTAGAGGTTATGTTTCATTTATAGTTTGCTGTCAGTTGGCATCTTGAGCGCCTTTACTAACGGTTTTGCCGATTTATCAAATAAATTATTTAATAAACCAGCTAATCTTATGCCACCTTGTTGTAGGCGAGTTTTAACAATCGGTAAGTTTTTATAGATATAACTATAACTTACGTTTGTTTCATTTTCATTATACAGAGAGTTTGCAATATTATTTGATTCGATTAACCAATCGCTAGGTGAACTGGCAAGGTAGTCCGTTATTAACGCTTGATTTGTTGTATTTATAAATTGCGCAAACTCAGTATAGGACAAATTTTCATTCTCGATGAGTTTTGAGTCCCATAAACTATGCAAATTGGTATCTTGCCCGAAGAATGTTACAGAAATATTGTTGCCACCACGATCTTCAGCGCGACCTGCGTGAAAAGGTTGGTGGCTGTCACCAACTAGGTGAACCAAAAAGCGCAGTGCAAATTGCTTTTCAGCTAATGAAGCTTTTTGATTTTTTAATACAGAAATTGAATATTCCATGCCTTCTAGGATATCTGACACGGTTTCTTTATTGTGATGAGAGTGTGAGTCGTAATGAGGTTTGGCATTGCCTTCTTTGAAATTAATGTAATGCCAGCGCGAGGATTTCTTTTGCCAAAAACTCTCTGGGGCAGATCGCATTTCATCAGCCCAAGTCGCAATTTGAGGTAATGATTCACCATCAAGTAATGGAACTAATGCTTGTTTAGTCGTATCAGTAATATGCTTAGATGCAATTTCACCAACAATACGGTGACCATTCTGACCCCATGCATTAACTGGGGTACTTAACACTGCTGAAATAACAGGTGTCGATAACAGCAACATTTTTATTGTTTTTTGTAACATTGACTCAGTGTCCAAAAATGAATGTGCCATGAAGCACGATTTCTTGGTGAGTATTTTCCTGAATTTAAAAGCAAATAGAAAGGACTCAATAAGATTCATAATTTCTTGTTCATATATCTTATATTTCAATGGGTTAATTTATTCAAGTAAAGTTACCTATTGCAATGAGTAAGAATAATTGTTCAAATAGAGACAACGGAGCGTTGTTGGCTATTAAAATTGAATTTAAGAACAATACTAATAAAAAAATCGTCGATTGTTACATTTTTGTTTCTATCATTGATTTTGTTTTTTTATATTGGAATTTTGCAGGGTAAACCGGCTGTTTCTGATATCAATGCATTTATTGAAACGTCTTTCCAATGTGATACCAAATCAGATGTTAATCTAAATGAGTTAGTTGTGTACTCATCTGGCAAAGTGCTGGCTGAGGACGTCGCTAAAACCTTATGTTCTGACGACACTATCAGTAAACAATATGGTAAGGTAACATCTTATTGGGGCTATAAAACCTCAGACACTATTGAGTTTTTAGGTAAAGGGATTGCTGATCTGATCCTTGCTAAAGAAAACTTAATTAATGCCTTTATGGCCGAGTCAACCTATAACTACCAAGCTGTTGTAGGGTTTCCTGATTACACAGCGTATTTAATTTCTAGTAAAGAAAAGCCAAGAATTGAAAAAAGCTACTTTTTAGATAAACGCATAGGTTTGCTTGACTATCCAACCAGCCGTTCAGGCCACATTTTGCCCAAACAATTATTTAAAAACCTGGATATAAACTTAGAAAACCTAAATATTAATTATGCTAGTTCGCATACGGAATTAAGAGAATTGCTTGCCAGTGGTAAAGTCGATTTAATTTCTTCTTATTGGCAAGACAGCGATCAACAACGCTTTTCTAAAAATTACATCACACCAATACGCGATAATATAAGCGGAAGTCGTTGGTATTTAAAAATGCAAGACGAGAACACGGATCTTTTATGTGCAGTTCAAGCACGCCTTACACAGTTGGCTCACAATCAGAATTCTCATTATTTTAATCATGTAGAGTCATTTTGGAGCTGTGATTCACAGCAGACAGCTAAACTAGGGGATAGCAATGCTACCAACTAGAATTAAACTTGCATATAGCGCAGTGTTTCTTACCTGTTGCATGGTATTTTTTGCTACTTTTATTGCTGCAAAAGCCTACCAGACAACAAGTAATGATGAATTGACCCTAGCTAAAGTTGAAAACCGTATTGCTCTTGACTTGAACCATTTAAATTTACCTGATGATTTTTTAAAGCATTCAGGTAGTAAAGATATGGTACTTAATTATATAGCACGACTTAATGCACAGCTGGCAGACTCAGGAGTGATGGTCTATTCGATCGAGGGTATATCGGATTACCCTGCGCGTGCTGACTTAATTACCAAGCAATTACATGCCCCACAAAAAACCTTATTGGTTAGCTTTGTTGTGACATCCTCTTTATTTTCTAAAAACGATATCGCAGTATTAATTCTTGTATGTTTAATTTCAGCGGCTTTAACTTACTTATTATTTATTAGTGAGCGTACTAAGATTCAAATAGCAAAACATGAACCGGAAATTGAGCTTCAAGCTGAAGAAAAGCCAAGATTAATAGTCGATCTGCAAAATAAAACCTTGGCAGCAAGTTGTGCTATTGATAAAACCGTTGCACTTGCTAATAAACCACTGTGCTTCTATCTAGCTTTGGTTGAGTTTTGTATAGAGCACCCGGATGTAGTGCTCAATCAGAATAAAGATGTTCCAGAAGAATTACTGACGCTTGCTAACAAGTATTTTTACCGGTTAGTCGAACTGGGGCATACTATTAGAAAGAGACCAAACTTTACTAACAGTTTAGAAAAAACCTTAAGTGAAATTCGAGCAGCCCTTGATGAAGTTTGGCAAGATCAGCTTGAGATAAAAGAAACCTATTATCCGCCAAAAGCCCATGGTGAAGGTTCGCGTTCTCGGTTACATCATTATGGATTGAAAACAATTGAGATCGCGGACATCGAGGTCATAGGTAAGTAATTTAATCTTATTGTAAACTAAAAAGGGAAGTCACTGACTTCCCTTTTAACATAGAGATATTATTTACAAGATGTTTATTGTTACTTAGGCGCGTAATCAGCCGCTTTAACAGGACTATTTTGTTCAAAGAAACGTTTTAGTGCCTGTGCATCCGTATCATCAGTGCTAACATAGCCTTCTTTATTTGTAAGAGTAGGGTAGCCATCACCGCCCGAGGCGTTATAGCTGTTAATACTCATACGATATGTTTTTGCCATATCAAGCGGTTTGCCGGCAATTTTAACATTAGATAATGTGTCGTCATCGCGCTTAAAGCTTAATTTATAGTATTGTAAGTAGGCACCAGAATCAGGTGGGAAAGAAGTGACAACCGACAAGTAATCGAATAACTCTTGGCCTGTCATATCAATATAAGTGATACGGTTTTTAAAAGGATGTACTTTTAAAATATCTTTATAACTGACATCGCCTGCCTGAATACTATCACGAATACCGCCGCCGCTGATCAAGCCAAAGTCAGCTCCGACAGATTGCATTTGTGCTGCAATAATTACGCGAGCTAAGTTTACTTGCTCGTAGCGTACTTTGTTACGATCACCTTCTAGCTTTGCATCAACAGAACCTATCTTACCTGCAATTTGAGCTGCGCCTTTTTTCTGATAAACCGCGAGTACATCTTGTAATCCTTTGTTAGGTTCGATGTAATCAGCAGCAAGTTTTTTATTACCATTTTCATCATCGATATAAAGATTTACTGGGATCAGTTCGTAATTAAGCAGTGTTAATTCATCATTTTCTAATTTAAACTCGGCTTTACCAACATATTTACCCCATTCATGAGCTTGCATAATCCAAGTACCATTTTGTTGATCTGGCTTACAAGCTTTCCCAGGCATGAAGCTCTCGTCTGCCACATTGGCCTCTTTCATACAAACAGGCTCTTGTGAATGGCCGCCTACAATAATATCAAGCATGCCTTCGGGTAAGTTACGGGCCATTGTTACATCACCCGGCGCATTAATACCAAAGTTTGCATCAACATAGTGACCCATGTGTGTCACTGCAATCGTAATATCAGGGTTATATTTAGCTTTGATTTTAGGAACTAGATTGGCTGTTACTGTCACAGGTCCTTTAAAGTCAAGGCTACCAATATATTGCGGGTTACCGATTTTAGCTGTATCTGTTGTTGTTAAGCCGATGACTGCTATTTTAAGACCGTTTTTCTCAAAGATTTCGTAAGCTTGGTAGCGTGGCTCACCTGTTTTCTTATCAATAATGTTGGCTGATAAAAATGGAAAGTTTGACCACTGTTGCTGTTGTTCAAGTACAGTTAATGGATTATCAAACTCATGATTACCAATTGCCATGGCATCATAACCTATTAAAGACATACCCTTAAAATCTGGCTCTGCGTGTTGTAAGTCAGACTCTGGAATGCCTGTGTTGATATCGCCTCCAGAAAGAAGTAATACGGCATGTCCTTGTGCTTTAGCATTGGCTCTTAGTCGATCGATCAACGTTTTTCGAGCTGCCATGCCGTACTCGCCTTGTTCATTGTGCCAAAAGCGACCATGGTTATCATTCGTATGAAGCAGAGTTAAATATTGTACTGAATTTGTATTGTTAGAGGATGAGCTACACGCGGTTAAGGTAACCAGTAGCGATATTAGTAAAAAAAAGCGCATAATTGTTTGCCTGATTAAAGCAGTAGGTTAATTATGCGCATAGTTTAAACGACTTAAGTTTAAATTAAATGTCTTTTATAAACTTTTATTGTCATTTTCTATATTCAGTTGCCCTGTTGCGGCAAGTTGACGGCGTTGTAGTTCTTGTTCTGCATAGTGTGATTTCTGATGATTATTGCCTACCATCCAGTTTAAAAAACTAGCTGGTAACTTACTGTATGGCTCACCTTGGTGTAGGCCAAAATCGCATATCGCGTTCTCTTCATTCGCCATGGTTATTTCCTGTGTGTTCATTGTTGTCGTGCAAATACTAACAAACTCTGTCTATTTGATAAGACGATTTTGATTTAATGTTCAAACTTTTTATAACCAAAATGAATACACCGTGTGAATAAATGTAACTGAGTTGTAATTGCTTTGGCGTGTTTTGTGTAACTATTTTGTTTGCTATTTAAGCGCATATTATTTTTGTTTAAGCTTCAAGCAGTTTTATAATAAAAATTATCAGGAAAGATAAACAATGAAAAAACACTTACTTGCAACAGCACTATTAACAAGCTGTTTCTCTGCCAATGCTACAATTGTAGAAATGCAGACTGATCTTGGCAGTATTACTGTTCACCTTTATGACCAACATACGCCTGTTACCGTTGAAAACTTTTTAAATTATGTGGCTGACGGTAGCTATGATGGTACGGTAATCCACCGTTCAGTTGATAATTTTGTTTTACAAGGTGGTGGCTTTAAATTTGAAACTGATTTTACAGAAATTGAAACCAAAGACTCTATTATTAACGAGCCTGAACTATCGAATGTTAAAGGTACTATTGCAATGGCCAAAATTGGTGGCAATGCTAATAGTGCGACAAGTCAGTGGTTTTTTAACTTAAAAGATAACAGTGCTAATCTAGACCTGCAAAACGGCGGCTTTACAGTGTTTGGTGAAGTTACTGTAACAAGCATGGATGTTTTAGAACAAATTACATCTTTAGTCCACTGCGGCGAAATTCCTGTCGTAAATTTAAATGAAGATCAGTGCCCAACTACAACATCAGGTTTTAATGGTGAGAACTTATTTTATATAAATAGTGTCACTGTGGTTGATGATGATCCTAATTCTTCTGCTTCTTTATCACCAAAAGAAAATACATTAATTGATCAAGATAATTCATCTGATAACGGCGGAAGTAGTTCCGGTGGTAGTCTTGCGTGGATGTTATCTTTATTGGCCCTAGCAGGTTTTACTCGTCGTAAATAATTCCAACCAACAAAGTATACCCAAACCACCTCAAGATGCGAGTTTCAGTTGGAATTAAAAGCGATTTAGGCAAGGCATTAATTGCAAGTAATAGTGGTTCTATTGTTAAAATCAATAACGCAGTATAAATCGCTTTTAAACCAACCCTTTGGGCGCTTCACAGGCACTTACTCTCATCGTTGTTACTTCTTTAAAGGGGATGCCATTCTTGCAAAGTAACGCCTTGATATTAAGCTCCTGTGAAACGCTGAATTCTGCATCTTGAGGTGGCTTGGGTATATATAAGGCGCTAAAAAGCGCCTTATTTTTTGATATTCCTGATTATTAGAAGATTCTTACTAAAATTAGAACCCACATTATTAACATAATAAAGCTACTGACAACGAAACTATAATAGCGAGATTTTAAGGTATTTGATGTTAAGTGTATTACGCTATGAATAATTCTTAATGCAACATAGAGCCAAGCAAGTGCAACAAAAACAGTACCCACAGCATTTACTTGCAGGGCTGTTAAACACGCAATAAAAAACAGCACTGGCATTTCGAATTGATTAATAAAGTTACGATCTGCTACGCGAACGTTATCCCCAGCCTTTTCAAGTTCCATTGTTAAGAAGTCTTTCATTTCAATAGTTTTTAGTTTTGCTGCACGAAAACGACGTTTACCCATAATGTACATCACAGTAAAAGTCAGAAAGACCTGAGTGAACATTGCTACAATTAGCCACTTTTCCATAGCTCATCCTTTGTTATAGTTATTGCTATTAATCTTAACCGTAAGTACTGCATTTTCACAATGTGTTACAAAGTTTTGCTGTAACTTAGCTGAAAAGCATTGAATTGCGGCGCTCGAAAACACATGATAAATAAAAATTTATTCAATTTCTAATGGATACAAAATAATGAAAAAAATAATAGGACTTAGTGCAATCGCATTTGCAGTGCTAGCAGGTTGTTCTTCTACTTCTACCACAACGCCTCCTGCTGCTAATACTAACCTTATTCCTGATTCGTTGGTAATCAGTCCAAACGACACCCGCGAATATAAAACATTAAAACTCGATAACGAAATTGATGTAATTCTAATTTCAGATCCAAGTGCTGAGAAGTCAGCTGCTGCACTTAGTGTTGGTGTTGGTTTATTGCATGACCCTATGTCGCAACAAGGTATGGCTCATTATCTAGAGCACATGTTGTTCCTTGGTACAGATCGTTACCCAGACACTAAAGGTTACAGTGATTTTATGACTAAAAATGGTGGCGCACATAATGCTTACACCTGGTTAGATATCACAAACTACATGTTCAAAGTTAATAACGATGCCTACGACGAAGCACTTGACCGCTTTGCAGATTTCTTTAAATCACCAAAGCTTTACCCTGAATACACAGACAAAGAAAAAAATGCGGTAAACGCTGAGTGGTCAATGCGTCGTGAAATGGACTTTTTTGGTCAGTTTAAACTGGCACGTCAAATGATGGGCTCACATCCTGCAAACCGTTTCTTGATTGGTAACCTAGAAACCTTAGGGGATAAAGAAGGCAGCAATTTACATAAAGAAACCGTCGCTTTCTATAACAAATATTATTCATCGAACATTATGAAAGTAGCGATGATCTCAAATCGTCCACTGGCTGAAATGGAAGCAAAAGCTAAACAGTATTTTGCTGATATTGAAAATAAAAACATCGAAAAACCTACTGTGACTGATAAGTTAGACTTTTCTGTTGCTGGCGGAAAGCGTGTTTACTACTCACCAAATGAAGATGTAAAACAGCTACAGTTAGAGTTCACAATTGCAGATAACAGTTCACAATTTGCGGTAAAACCAAATCGTTTTGTTTCTTACCTTTTAAGTAACGAAATGCAAGGTAGTCCTGCACAAATTTTGCGTGATAAAGGCTGGGTATCACGTTTATCAGCTTCAGATGCACCAACACAATATGGTAACTACGGCAGCTTAACGGTTAATATTGAATTGACTGATGCTGGCATGCAAAACCGCGAAGAAATTGTCGCTATGGTTATGCAATACATTGCGCTTATCAAAGAGCAGGGGGTTGATAGCAAATACTTTAATGAAATTCGTACCTCTCTAAATAACGAATTTCAATTCCTCGAAAAAGGTGATGAGTTTGGTTATGTGAGTAACCTTACTGATAGCATGCAAAAGTTCCCTGTGAACAACGCAATAAACGCACCTTACTATTATGCTCAGTTTGATGCAGGTGCGGTGCAAAATGTACTTTCGCAATTAAATGAAGATACTTTACGTATTTGGTATATTTCAAAGCAAGAAGAAACAGATTCACAGCTACATTTCTATGATGGTAAATACCGTATAGAAGACATCAGTGAAGCAGAAGTTGCAAGTTGGAACAAACCAAGCGAATACGCTTTAGCATTACCAACAGTAAACCGCTTATTACCAGAAAGCTTTGCAATTAAGACTGCTGAATTTAAACAACAAGCGCACCCTGAACTGGTATTTGATAAGCAAGGTGTTAAAGTTTGGCGTCAAGCTAGTCAGCAGTTTGCTGAGCAACCAAAAGGCCTTGTAGAAGTTTACATCAATACGCCAGATGCCCTTGTGAATGTAAAATCGCAAGTTCTTTACTCAATTTGGGCTGATCTTTATAACTTACAACAAAGTAAATTAAGTACAGAAGCAGCAGTTGCCGGTATGAGTTTAGGGTTACAACCAAGTAACGGCCTTGTGCTATCGCTTAGTGGCTTTACAGATAAGCAAGATGTGCTTCTAGCTCAGGCTCTTGAAAATCTAACGTTAGATGTGTCTAAAGAAGGCTTTGCACAAGCTATCGATCGTTTTAAGCGTGATTTACTAAATCAGCAAAAGCAGTTCCCTTTCTATCAAGCATTTGGTGAGTACTCGAAGCTTACTCGTAGCGGTAAATTTGATACTGAAACCTTGATTGCAGCGGCAGATGCGCTAACTCTTGCAGATTTTGCTGCTATCAAGCAATCAACTCTTGCTGCAAATGATTTACGCGTATTCACGTTTGGTAATTATAACCAAAATGACGTTGAATCTATTGCTAGTAAGCTAACAGCTATTCTGCCTAAAGGTCATAAAGCAACGGAGTTTGCCAGAAGCAAAGCATGGTTACCTCAACCTGGTGAGCGCATTGTGCTGCAAAAAGATATCGATGTAGCTGATGTGGCTATCATTGATATGGTTGTTCACCCAACTCCTGGCTATAAACAAAAAGCGCAAGCGCAAATCTTACAAAGTCACTTTAGAACCGTTGCGTTCGATAAGTTACGAACAGAAGAACAACTTGCTTATGCAGTTGGTGCTTTAGCTCGTCCTATTGAAGATTATTCTGCTTTAGGCCTTTATATCCAAACACCAGTGAAAGGCCCGAAAGAAATGCAAGCGCGTTTTGATGAGTTTAAGAAGCAATATGCTGTAGAGCTTGATAACATGACAGAAGAAACATTTGCACAACTTAAAAATGCAACTCTTGTGTCTTTAAAAGAGCAACCTAAGAACCTAAGTGATGAAATGTCACCGCTGATTTCTGATTGGTACCGTGAGAACTTTAAGTTTGATTCTAAGGAAAAGCTTATCGCCGAAGTTGAAAACGTAACCTTGGCAGATCTTAAAGACTACTACAAGAAAACCATGCTAAACGATCAAGCTCCGCGTTTGAACATTCAAATGCGTGGTAGTAAGTTTGCTGATAAACCATTCGCAGATCTTAAAAACCAAACTAAAGTCGACAGTTTAGAGACTTACTACAAAGGAATTAAATTCCAAAAGTAACTTAATAGTTGATAAACAAAAGCCCAAGCAATTGCTTGGGCTTTTCTATTATGCAATAAGTAAAAATCCAATAAACGCAGCTGTTGCTGCTAGTAAGGTGTAAGGAAGTTGCGTAATAGCGTGGCTGACTAAATCACAACCAGAGCCTTGTGCTGCAAGAACTGTGGAATCAGAATAGAAGCACGCTTGACTACCAAACGACGATGCTGACAATAAAGCGCCAATTACTAAAGGAATATTGGCATCAATAGCGTAAGCAAGTGGCATCACAATAGGGATCGTTACTGCGAAAATGCCCCAGCTAGAACCCGTTGCGAAGGCAAGTACTGCCATTGCTAAAAATACCACTGCAGGCAAGTATTGTGCGGTCATGTAAGGGCTTAAGGTATTGATCACATATTGCGGAAGCATTAATTGATCACACACATCTTTAAATATAAAAGCTGCAACTACAGTCCCTATAGCGGGGATCATACTTTTAAAGCCATCCAACATACGCTCAATAAGTTCTGACAATGTCATCAACTTTTGTAATATATAAAATGGTAGTACCACAGCAAAGGTCGCGAGTAATCCTTTGTATACATCAATGTCGAAGTAAACGGTAAACGCGACAAGTAATATAATTGGAACTAGAAAATTATATAGCTTGCCGTTCGATGCTGCTGTTTCAAAGTTTTCTTCTGCTGCTTTTACAGCATATTCATCAGCTGTTTGAATATCTGTGTATTGGTTATTTGAAATTTCGATTTGATTGTTGATGGCACAGAGTTGTGCTTTCTTCATCGGACCAAAAGCCGGTATTACATTTAAGCTGACCAGTAATACAACAATTACTGCAAACCAAGCATATAACATATAAGGAATAGCTTGGATGTAAACGGCAATACCTTGGCCTTCAGGTGCGACATTGTTATCGACTAATAGGCCACCAAAAAATACCGCCCATGTTGATAGTGGCACAAGCACACAGATAGGTGCCGCTGTTGAGTCAACAACATAAGCGAGCATTTCGCGACTTATTTTAAACTTGTCGGTGATACGCTTCATGGTTTCACCCACTGTTAATGCATTTAGGTAATCATCGATAAAAATAATCACGCCTAACACAAATGTCATAAGCAAAGATGAACGCTGACCTTTGGCAAACTTTAACGCAAATTCGGCGAATGCACTGGCTCCACCAGTTCTTACCAGTAAAGCAATTAAAGCGCCAAAGCCACCACAAACAAGAATAAGCCAGGCAATGGTTTCGTCTTGCATTACTTTTAATGATATATCAGCAAAATTAGATAGCACAGCATCAGGCCCTAGCATGGCTAAACCAAATAAAGCACCAATAAGTAAAGATAAAATAGGGCGGCGTAAAAATACGGCCAAAACAACCACAACTACTGGTGGCAGTAAACTTAACGCAGAAGGTTCTTGCATTATATTTTTCACACAGTTAAGCAATGCGAGATTGCTTACAGAAATCAAAAGTCTATAGACTCAAGTAACTGCTTTACGCGAACACACTTTATGGACTCGTTAGGGGAAGTGCCTGCGTTGGCTGGCGCCAGACAGTATAGAGGGTATACTGCTTTTGTTTTGCCCAAAACATCGCATGGAAAATAATCCTGAATATAATTTTAGTCAATAAGAATTTTTATTGTGGGGATAATTACTTTACACTCATCAATTATGTCACATAGTTATTATAATTGAGCAAAGAGTTTATGGCTTTTTCAGATACTTACAGGCTCAGTAGTCATGCAGTTATCACCAATAGTCAAGGTCAGGTGTTGTTACTAAAAGCTAACTATGGTCAAAAAAGTTGGGGGCTACCTGGCGGAGCTTTAGATAAAGGCGAAACCATTCATCAAGCGCTACTGCGCGAATGCCAAGAAGAACTTAATTGCGACGTTGAAATAGGTTATTTAAGTGGTGTCTATTATCACACTGTGTTCAACTCTCATGTGTTTATTTTTCGTGCTTATATGGATGATGATGCTGAGATAATGTTAAGCAATGAGCATACTGAGTATCGTTATTTCCCTATTGATGAGCTTTCAACAGTTCAAAAAGAGCGAGTGCTTGATTGCCTTAATTTTACTCATGAAGTCGTCAGTAAGGTGTTTTAACAAGTGTTAGATATATATTTAAGGGCAGGGCATCCAGATGATGCCACCTTTATTGTTGAGCTATTAAATCAAGCAACATTTTTAGAGCATATCGGCAATAAAAATATAAATACTCCAGCACAAGCTGAACATTATATTCAACAAAACTTTGTTAACAGCCACCAGCAATTTGGGTTTGGTAGTTACATAGTATGTTTATCTGATGGTACACCTGTTGGCATGGTGGGTCTCTTTCAGCGAGATGCGTTAGCTATTCCTGATTTAGGATTTGCACTGCTAGCCAAGTATGAAGGCAAGGGTATAACAACATCAGCTGCAAAGTTATTGCTGGCTAAAAAGCATGTATTAGAGTTTGGTATACTTACAGCAATCACCTCGCAAACAAATATTGGTTCGCAGAAAGTTTTACAAAAACTTGGTTTTGAGTATATCGGTGATGTCATCATTAACGAAGACAATCAGCCACTAAAACTTTTATTAAAGAGCAAGCTTTGAAATGTCGCTTGCTACTTGTTTGTTGACTTTAAGCCAAGAAGATTCAAGTGTGGCAACAAGTCCTTCGTAGTCACTCTCTTTTAAAGGCGTAAGCTCATTAAAATAGTTTACAGCTTTTAATTTTCGGCCCGTGTCTGGCGTTGTATAGTACAAGCGCCAAAGCCCAGCGATGTTGGCATTACCTTGCTCATCACCGTTAAAGTGGTGTAGTTCAAACTCTAATTCATAAAAGCTTTGCTGATCTAAATCAGTAATTACAGGTAAACCTTTTATTACCATCCAATTATTAAGTTCAGTGTAAAGTTGTTGATGGGCACTTGCAGTTAACATTAAATCAGGTGATTCACTCCATAGGTGATAGTTAGCAGCGTTCACTCTGTTGTTATCTAATACCATAGCAATACCACGATTATTTAGCGCACCGCGTAATTGTACCGTGTTAATTCTGAGTTGAGCTTGAGTATTCTCAGCTAAGCGTTGCATTGCAACTATTGGTTGCGAAAATTGATAATACTCAATAGTTGAAAACGAAGTTTGGCTGCAGGCCGATAGTAATAGCACTGATGCAATTGAAGCACAGAGTTTATAGTTCATTATTGTTTCCTCGGCGTTGGATCTGCTGGTAGCTCTTTATCAAAAATCAACATATTAGGTTGCTGGTTTAAGCCACGAGTGAGCGGTTGGAGCTCTTCACTTAAACGTTTAAATTCAGACAATGTTGTTTGCAACTGCTGGTGGAACGTTGAACCTTGCTCGTAGCTTGCCATGGTTTTTTCAAATTGTTTCATGGTTTTATCGAATTGTTGCATGCTTTTTGTCATTTCTGCAAAGTTGCGATTAATATCACCCGGTAAGTCTTGAGTATCTTGTTTATTTAGTAGCTCTCTCATGTCTTGAGCAAGTGCTTGATACTCGGCAAATGTGGTCTGCATTTGCGCTAAGCTATCTTCAATTTTAAGGTTATTAACTTTGTTCAATACATCAGATACTTGGTCGGCTAATACTGTAATGCCGCTCGACACACTAGGGAATACTGTGTACTCAGCTATGGTCTTTAATTCGGCGGGTTCTGCGTTATCATATATGTCTAAGTCGACATATACAGCTCCGGTCAATAAATTACCTGGTTTCAGCGAGGCACGAAGGCCGCTCTTGATCCAGCCATCTAAACTTGAATGCCAAAACTCACGCGCTGCAGTGCTGTCGTGGTATAGGCGACCATATTCAATTTTTACAAGGGCAGGTACTGCGGTGTTATCGGTTCTAAAGTGCGCAGGTTTGCCATCTATGATTACACTTGCAGGTGCTTCAACCACACTACCGATGCGCATACCTCGGTATTCAACGGGGGCGCCTGGGCGTAAGCCACGAATTGATTGTTCAAAGTCTATTAAGTAATAGTCAAAATCATAAAAGCGTTCCTCTAAAGCAGCTTTATAACTATTACTTAATGAAAAACTATGGCCATTACTGGCAACTTCACCGGGTGCTTGTTGTTCAGGAATACCAACTGAAATTCCCCCTTTTAGTAGTTTGCTTAATGAGCCAGTATTTACATTAATACCATCAGCCGACAGGTCTATTTCAATGCCTGAGTTAACCCAAAATATGGAATTTAAGGTGATCAAATTTTGATAAGGCTCCTTGATGAAAATACCATATTTCATCGCTTGGTTTTTCCAATCAAAGGTTGCTGTTTCTATTTGACCAATTTTATAATCTTTGAAGTAAATGCCAGTGCTGACATCAAGCACCTCTGCGTTATAGCTAAGCAGTGTAAAGCGTCCACCTTTAACATCTTTACCAATTAATGCTGGTTCATCCTGAAGTTCAAAACTCTCGGCAAGTCTTTTACTCTCTCCGGGTGCAAATTCTAAATACACCCCTGACAGTAAGGTACTCATTCCGCTTATACCGGTATCATCAATACGTGGTTTTACAACCCAAATTTTTGCATCATCTGTGAGTAGGTTGTCATAATGTTTATCAATTTGTGCACGTGCTATTACACTATTTTGTTTATCAGACAAACGTACATGGTCAATTTGGCCAATCTTCACGCTACGCACTTTTATTTCTGTCTTACCAGCCACAATCCCTTCTGCATGTGGCATTTTTATAAAGATGGTGGTGCCTTTATTCGCTTGATACTGGTACAACATCCATGCGCCAATTAATAAGGCAATAACTGGTATGATCCAGATTGCTGATATATTTGGCGCTGTTTTTATTTTAGCAGTTTCGCTCATGCCAAGGTCTCTTGTTTCGCAGTACTTAAATTATCTGGGTTATCCCACAATAAACGTGGATCAAATGCATGGGCTGCCAACATTTGGCAAATAACCATGGTAGTAAAAAAGATTGTGCCAATGCCAGGGGTGACCGACATTAGGTTTCCTAGTTGTACTAAGGCTACTAGAATCGCCACAACAAATACATCGATCATTGACCATTTGCCAATAAATTCAGTCAATTGATATATGCGTGTATAACTTTTTGTTTGCCTGTTTGCCGGCCTCATAACCATAAAACACAAAAAACTTAAAATAAGCGCTTTTGCTAGAGGGACAACTACACTCGCTAAAAAGATAATCATCGCGATGGGGTAAGATCCACTATTCCATAAAATCATAACCCCACCAATAATAGTCGATGGCATCTCATCGCCAAGACTCGTTGTATACATAATTGGGTAGACATTGGCTGGTATATAACAGGCGACTGAGGTAATTAACCAAGCTGCAGCTTTTTGCACACTAAATGGGTTACGGCTGTATGTTTTAGAGTGGCAGCGTGAACAGGTTTTTGTTGCACATAGCTGTCCACATACATGACAAGCTCTTAAACCTTGATCAATTGCACGCATATTCGGTTGTGTTTGTTCTATATAGTCAGGCTCTTTTAGTTGGTGCCACAAAGAGTGTTTATTTAATTTTGCTGTAACCGCTACATAGCAAATTACAAAAGCACTGTAAGCCCAAAAGCTCACACCAAACTCGATATCGGCCATCGACATAATTTTGACCATGCTCACCATTACGCCTATTAAAAAAATTTCCGACATGATCCAAGGTTCTAACGCAAAGGTAATTTTTAATATTCTTTTTCCCCATTGGTATGGTAGCGCTTTTAGTAAACCTAAATGCAGAGGAATTATTAGTACCAATAAAAGTAGGGGCAGACCGATAATACTTGTGTCAATGAACAAACCTAAAAAGTCGTTGTCGTAATTAAAGAGTATTCGTGCGGCATCGGGTAAGGTGATTGTTTGGGTAATACCGCTACTTGTAAAAGATAGAAATGGATAAAACATACTACTAAAGAGCATAACGATAGCACTTAAACTCAGTGCGACAACCATGCTATCTTGATTAGCTTGCGACGCCGAAAGCTTTGTATTGCAATGTGGGCATAATGCCACTTGTTTTGCACTTAAGTGTGGGATCTCTATAACAAGATCGCAGCTAGGACAGGCTGTTTGCAAACTTATGGTCTCTTAAACAAGAACTTAGTTTAGTTTGCATCAAATAGTGTATAAATTCAAATGCACCTTTGTTCAATATAAGCTAATATTTGTACAAAGTGATTACGCTTTTTAATACAGTTAATTTTTAAGGTGAGCAGTGAAGCAATTATTTATCCTTTTAATGTTGTTTGTTAGTGTTAAAGGCGAGTGTTTATCAGAGCCAAATACGCAAAAGCCAATTATTGTTGCTGCAAGCTCCTCTTTACCTCCTTATGTTATTGAAGACACGAACAGCGGAATCCAACTCGAAATACTAAAAGCGGCTTTGAAATCTCAAGGTATTTCTAATATCGATATCCATTACATGTCGAATAAGCGTGCTGAGCAACAGCTAATGCATGGTAAGGTTGATATTGTACTTAACTTTCCTGATGCACTTACGACACGAGTCTATAAAAGTGACGAACTGCTGCGCTACCAAAATGTAGCGGTCAGCCTTGCTAATAAAGAGTTAAAAATTAACAGTATTTATGATTTAGCGGGAAAGAGTGTTTTGGCGTTTCAAAACGCAACCAATTTTATTGAAGCACCATTTAAATCGGTTACCAATATTTTACGCTCATACGAAGAAGTCGTTAATCAAGAAGCACAAGTTGATCACCTTATGAAAGGCTGGGTTGATGTTATTATTTTAGAGCGTCGAGTGTTTTTGTATTATTTTGAAAAATACAAACAAAGCGGTGAAGTAAAACCGTTTGTTGTGCATGCAATATTTAAAGAAGCACCAAGACCTGCGTATTTTCATAGTAAAACGTTAAAGAATGTCTTTAATTTAGGTCTTGATGAGATCATTGAGTCAGGCGAATATCAAGCTATTATTCGCCTTGATGGAACTGAATATGCCCAGCTTTTAAATTCTAAGTTACGCGAATAACGCAACGGTCTGGCGACTGAGAGCGATAAGTTTGCCATCTTCACTCCAAATACAGCCATCTTCTAGACCGTAGCCATCTTTACTATGATGTGTAATTGCTTCATAGCCAAGCCACCCGTTATGGGCAATGGCAGGTTCTTCTACAAATTCAATGTACCATGACATGCTACTCGCCGGTGCTGGTTGCTTATACATTTGCAACAGGGTGGGTGGCCATGCATCTGCTAACGCGATTATATGTGCCTCTTGCATCTGTTCTGGTATGTGCTTAAATTTCATCCAACCGCCTAAGTGAGACGTATCTGAGTTAGTAAATGGCATATTGCCTTGTTGTAAGCAAAGGGAAATATGTTGGAAGAAAGCTGGCATCTGCCCTTCTAAATATGGAAGAACAAATTGCTCATTAACAGGAGTTAGTTGCATTGTTTTTGTAACATCAACCTTAACTCCTGATTGTCGTTGTGCGCCAAAACAGGCTTGAGTTATTACACAGACTTCACCACCCTGAATCACTTTTGCTAGTACTTGAGCGCTATTCTTTCCTTCACGTAATACGTCGACATCAATAGTAAAGTCAGTTTCGGCAAGAAGCGGTCCAACAAAATTAGTGCTTAATGAAAGTAGCCTACGAGAACTATCAATATGTTGACGAATTGCTTGGTAGAGTAGTGCTGCAGATAAGCCACCAAAGGCAGTTCTACCTTGGCACCAATTTTCTGGAAACTGCATCACTTTTGTGTTGTCTTTACCAAGCTCTGTTGCCATTGCGAGCAATTGTTCAAAATGCATAATTTTCCTTGTTATTTATCATACTTATTTTCTTATAGCATAGCTAAGCTCATCAGACCAGTTTGTTTGATTTTAAGAATGTATCTGAAAACTTATTTTTTTGAGGAAAAAATGTCCATTTAGAAAATATTTCAAAAAAAAGTATATTTTTTTCATTTTTACAGTTGAATTCAGTTTCCTGCACCCCTATTTACTAGTCATCGAACGTTTTAACGAATTTTGAAGTTGGAGAAGATTCATGGGTAGAATTATTGGAATCGATTTAGGTACTACTAACTCTTGTGTAGCAGTACTAGACGGTGATAAAGCACGTGTTATTGAAAACGCGGAAGGCGATCGCACAACACCATCGATCATTGCTTATACGCAAGACGGTGAAACATTAGTTGGTCAACCTGCAAAACGCCAAGCAGTAACGAACCCAACTAACACATTATTTGCAATCAAGCGTCTAATTGGTCGTCGTTTTGAAGACGAAGAAGTACAACGCGATATCGGTATCATGCCTTTTAAAATTGTAAAAGCTGATAACGGTGATGCATGGGTTGAAGCACGTGGCGAAAAACGTGCTGCACCACAAATTTCAGCAGAAGTGCTGAAAAAAATGAAGAAAACAGCAGAAGACTTCCTAGGTGAAGCGGTTACTGAGGCAGTAATCACAGTTCCTGCATACTTCAATGACTCACAACGTCAAGCTACTAAAGATGCTGGTCGTATCGCAGGTCTTGAAGTTAAACGTATCATCAATGAGCCAACAGCCGCTGCACTTGCATACGGTATGGACAAAAACAAAGGTGAAAACGTTGTTGCAGTATATGACTTAGGTGGTGGTACTTTCGATATCTCTATCATCGAAATCGACGAAGTTGAAGGTGAGCACACGTTTGAAGTTCTTGCAACTAATGGTGACACTCACTTAGGTGGTGAAGACTTTGATAACCGTGTTATCAACTACTTAGTTGAAGAGTTTAAGAAAGATCAAGGCATCGATCTTAAAAATGACCCACTTGCAATGCAACGTGTTAAAGAAGCTGCTGAAAAAGCGAAGATTGAACTTTCTTCTGCACAGCAAACAGAAGTTAACTTACCGTACGTGACTGCTGACGCAACTGGTCCTAAGCACATGAATGTTAAAGTTACTCGTGCAAAACTTGAGTCACTTGTTGAAGACTTAGTAACTAAGTCAATCGAGCCACTTAAGCGTGCACTAGCTGATGCTGATTTATCAGTAAGCGACGTAAATGACATCATCCTTGTTGGTGGTCAAACACGTATGCCTTTAGTACAAAAAACAGTTGCTGAGTTCTTTGGTAAAGAACCTCGTAAAGATGTTAACCCAGATGAAGCAGTTGCAGTAGGTGCAGCGATTCAAGGTGGTGTTCTAGCTGGTGACGTTAAAGACGTACTACTACTTGACGTATCTCCGTTATCACTAGGTATCGAGACTATGGGTCAAGTAATGACAGCATTAATTGAGAAAAACACGACGATTCCTACTAAGAAATCACAAGTTTTCTCAACAGCTGAAGACAATCAATCAGCGGTAACGATTCACGTACTACAAGGTGAGCGTAAGCGTGCAAGCGACAATAAATCTCTAGGTCAATTTAACCTAGAAGGTATTCGCCCAGCACAACGTGGTACACCTCAAATCGAAGTAACATTCGACGTAGATGCGGACGGTATCTTACATGTATCGGCTAAAGACAAAGATACAGGTAAAGAGCAGAAGATCACAATCCAAGCTTCTTCAGGTTTAAGCGATGAAGAAGTAGAAAAAATGGTTCGTGACGCTGAAGCGCACGCTGAAGAAGATAAGAAATTCGAAGAGCTAGTAGCGACTCGTAACCAAGCAGATGCAATGGTTCATGGCACACGCAAGCAAATCGAAGAAGCGGGTGATGCATTACCAGCAGAAGATAAAGAAGCAATTGAAGCTGCGCTTACTGAGCTAGAAGCTTCGATTAAGAGTGATAACAAAGAAGAGATTGAAGCGAAAACTCAAGCTCTAGCTGAAAAATCACAAAAGCTAATGGAAATTGCACAAGCTAAAGCACAGCAGCAACAAGGCGGTGCGGATGCTGGTGCACAGCAATCTTCTGCAAAACAAGACGACGATGTTGTTGATGCAGAGTTCGAAGAAGTGAAAGACGACAAGTAATTGCTTGTTTCGCTTCTGCCTAACGCAATAATGGCTGCTTTGTTTAGCCAATTAAGTTAGGATGAAATGATTGAGGCGCGCCAGCGATTTCGCTTGACGCGCCTTTTGCATGTATATAAACGGTAAATTGATAAGAGACCAATCTGCTTAGATTTAACTTAACACGATTGGTATGAATCGATTTATCTTACGCAGTGTAGCTGCAGTAAAAAGAGTAGTGTGATAGAAATGTCAAAAAGCGATTATTATGAAGTTCTCGGCGTGAGCAAAGATGCCAGCGAACGAGACATAAAAAAAGCGTATAAGCGCTTAGCGATGAAATATCATCCAGACCGTACAGCAGGCGATAAAGACCTTGAAACTAAATTTAAGGAAGTAAAAGATGCCTACGAAGTACTGACTGATCCGCAAAAACGTCAGATGTATGACCAATACGGCCATGCAGCCTTTGAACAAGGTGGCGGCGGCCATGGCGGTGGCTTCGGCGGCGGTCAGGGTGATTTTGGCGATATTTTCGGTGATGTGTTTGGAGATATCTTTGGTGGCGGCGGTGGTCGTCGTCAATCTCGTCAACAACGTGGTTCAGACTTACGTTACAATATGGATTTAAGTCTTGAAGAAGCGGTTCGTGGTAAAGACGTTGAGATTAAAGTTCCAACATGGGTAAGCTGTAAGCCGTGTGATGGCAGTGGTGCAAAAGCAGGTTCTAAACCAAAAACGTGTACTACTTGTCATGGTGCAGGGCAAGTACAAATGCGCCAAGGTTTCTTCGCGGTTCAGCAAACCTGTCCTACGTGTCAAGGTACGGGTCAAATTATTTCTGATCCTTGTGACAGCTGTCATGGTCAAGGTCGTGTAGAAAAAACTAAGACCTTATCAGTGAAAATTCCAGCTGGTGTTGATACCGGTGATCGTATTCGTTTATCTGGCGAAGGTGAAGCGGGTATGCATGGTGCGCCTGCAGGTGATTTATACGTACAAGTGTCTGTGCGCGAACACCCTATTTTCCAACGTGACGGTAATAACCTGTATTGTGAAGTACCTATTGGCTTCACAACAGCTGCACTTGGTGGCGAAATTGAAGTGCCAACACTAGATGGTCGCGCAAAGCTGAAGATTCCATCAGAAAGCCAAACGGGCAAAATGTTCCGTATGCGTGGCAAAGGTGTGAAGTCGGTTCGCAGTGGCGCACAAGGTGATTTGATCTGTAAAGTAGTTATTGAAACACCGGTGAATTTAAACGAACGTCAACGTGAGTTACTTGAAGAGCTTGAGCAAAGCATGGGTAAAGATGGTTCTAAAAACCGTCCAAAAGAAAAAGGTTTCTTTGACGGTGTAAAGAAATTCTTCGATGACCTAACTAAGTAACTTTAGTTAGATAGTAAGAAGGCGCTAATTAGCGCCTTTTTTTATTGGTAATTGCCTACTTTAGTGATCTAAGAATAGGTAGTTTTGCCAACTTTTCATTCTGATCAACACTTTACGCATCACTGAGACATGTTCGAAGTGTTCAGAATAAACAGCTACCTCAGTGCTTGTTCCTTGTGGAAGATGGTACTGGCTCATATCATCTGTAATTTTTAAGGTGACAATAGCGCGGCCTTGACGGGCAAAAAACTCACTGCCCATAAGTGTGCCTTGTGCTTGTACTTGTCCCTCACCAATAGCGGGTAACACATCGATTACTTCGCCCGCAAATGTTTTACCAGGAATTGCTTTAAAGATAAAATCAGCTTTATAGCCTGGTTCAAGTCTTAATAGCGAATTTTGTCTAAACGCAGCTACATAAACAGTGTCTTCTTTGTGCACAAAAGTCATTACCGGCCGTAGTGGCATAGGGACCGCAATCATCCCAGGACGTAATGTAAGTTGTGTAACATAGCCATCGGTTGGTGCATGTACGCGGGTGCTATCTAAGTTAAATTGTGCTTGCTCTAAATTAGCGCGAGCAGCAGCGATTTTGGTTTGTTCGCCGTTTATTTCTGATTCAAATGCCAGCTTCTGACGTAATTCTTCTGCTTGTGCTGCTTCATAACTTGCCTTTGCTGCTAAGTATACACCTAATTTATTATCAACTTGGCCTTTTGAGTAAGCACCGCTTTTTGCGCCTTTTTCATAGCGCTCGTATTCTTTCTTGCTGCGGTCATATTCAGCTTTAGCCATCAGAGCACTTGCTTGCGCTGATTTATAGGCCGCTTCCAAACCAAGAACTGACTGCTTTGCATCTTGTAAAGCCGCAATTGCTTGATTTAGTTTTGCTCGATACAAGGTGTCGTCTAGACGAAATAGTAAGTCACCTTTCTTAACTGGCTGATTTGGCTTCACTGCAACTTCTTCTACCGTGCCACGTACATTTGGCACAATCGGCGTTGTGACATAGGCACTGCTAGCCATATTTGAATGTGGGTGGTTATAGTTCATTAAAAGAATTAAAGCGCCAATCAGCACCACACCACCGAGTACTGCTGTGGGTACGGTCCATTTATTAAGCGGGATCTTAAAAACTTTAAATATGCCTATGCACAATGCGGTATATGTGAGTATTAATAACAAATCCATATTTTATTTCTCTTTATTATTCGATTGAGCATTAACCTGTGCTTGTAGTGCTGCGACTGTGGCTGTCAGACTAGCCACCTTCTCAGCTAAGTCTTCTTGTTCCTTTTGAATCTGGTTGAAGCCCCAACCGCGGTCATCACGCCATAATGTGGCCCAAACCCATAAAAATGGCCACAATACATGCAGTGTAAATAGGCTAACCCAGCCTGCATAATGGATAGCATCTTGATGAGGGTGATTACGTTTTTTCGCAATTTCGTAGGGAATATCGTGGATAGCGATTACACCATAAAATATTACAACCGTCACAAACACGAGCATGACTAGCGCAAAGTAGTCTAAAAACATGTACTTTCCTTTGTTTAACTTATAATCAATTTAATAATACGTGAAATTTATCTAATTCCTAGTCGGTATTTTCAGATTTAGTTAAGCACAACGTAGTAGTCTGTATCGGCAAGACAGCGACATAAAGTCACATCTTCTGAAAATGTTGTGCTTTGTATTTTACCTTTTTCTAAGCCAAGCGTATGGCATTTGCTTTGACAATTCATGTAGGCATTCCATGCGAGGTATTCGTTGCACACAAAATTAACTGCATACAAAAGGGTGAGTATGATGAATAATTGCTTGGCTAGATACAGCCCTGTGCGTCTAGACATACTTGTTACCTTGCCCAGGATTCATTATTCAAGTGTAGTTCAATTAGAGCCATTAAGTGCTTTTTGAAGTCGTTTTTCTATTGCCTTATGTTCCTTTTTCACGATATGTTTTATAAGTTACAGAAAATTAATCAGTTATAGGAAAATCAATGACGCCGGCTATAAACTTATTAAAAAAGAAAGGCATTAGTTTTGATGTGCTCAGCTATCAGCATGAGCCTTCACAACAACAGTTTGGCCTTGAAGCGGTTGAAAAATTGAATCTTCCTGCTGAGCAAGTATTTAAAACCTTAGTACTCGAAGATACAGAACATCAACTCTTAGTTGCTATTGTCCCTGTTAGTCAGCAAGTTAATTTGAAAATGTTGGCAAAGGCTGCGTGCGTTAAAAAAGTGCAAATGGCTCCACAACAGAAAGTCGAAAATACGACTGGTTATATTTTAGGTGGTGTAAGCCCACTTGGTCAGAAAAAACGTCTTGTGACCTATGTTCATGAATCTGCAAAAGAATTTGATGTTATGTATGTGTCGGCTGGTAAACGTGGTTTAGAAATTGCCCTGTCTCCGCAGGATCTTTGCAGTTTACTTAATGCTAAATTTGCTAATTTTTAGCAATGTATTTTTGGTAGGTTATGCCACCGGGTTGTGTAGTGAGGCGATAGATACTCACGCTTCATATGCCAACGAGTTGTGGGTGTTTGGCTGGCTATCGCAAGCGTACCAACCCCATAACGAGCATTGATGTTATCAAGGCACTGCATCAGTTTAGGGTTATCTATAGGTGCTTGAAATAAATCTGGTTGCTGAAACATTTGACTTGATAACTCAAGTGCACCCACACCACATTTGTAAAATTGCACACCAGGCTTATAGAGGTGTTTAAATATCTCGCTGATGGCATTCGCAAACACGCAGCTATCAGCTGTGGCGACACTGAACTCATAAATATAAGATTTTTTATAATAGTCGTCTTGATGAGGCGAGCTGGCGACAAACAGTAATAAGCGTTTAGTTTGTGAGCCTTGCGTACGCAGCTTTCTTGCCACAATAGTGCCGTGATTGATCAGTGCAGTTTTTAGCGCTGTGGCATCAGTGATACGTTCCCCAAAACTGCGGGTCGAGAAAATCTCTTTTTTGTCTTGGCGCACTTCATCCCACGCTAAACAACTTTTACCACGTAACTCGTTCACTGTTCGCTCTAGGACTATACTGAATAAACGTTTCATTTTTCGTGGCTCTTGCTCAGCTAAATCAAAAGCCGTATTTATATTTATTGCTTTAAGCTTTTTAGCTAAGCGTCTGCCAACTCCCCATACATCTTGTACATCCATCGCTTTTAAAATGGCTAACCGTGAAGGTTCCGAATCAATCACTGCAACGCCATCAAAGCCGGGTAGCTTTTTCGCTGCATGATTAGCCGCCTTAGCAAGGGTTGCTGTTGGGCCAAATCCAACACCGACTGGCAGCTTTGTTTCGCGCCACACGGTACGACGAATATCATGGCCATAACTATGCCAATCGTGAACAAAGCTGGTGAAACCTGTAAAGTTTAAAAATGACTCATCTATAGAGTATATATGTTGGTTATCGCAAAAGCGGCCAATTACATTCATCATCCGCTCGCTTAAATCGGCGTACAGCTCATAGTTAGATGAGCGGATCACTACTTGGTTATCTTCGAGTATTTTCTTTACTTGAAAATAAGGCTGAAACTTTGGAATAGCCAGCTTTCGTGCGATTGGACACACGGCACAAATACAGCCATCGTTATTGGTCAGTACAACGACAGGTTTACTGCGAATTGCTGGATCAAACACTTTTTCTGCGCTGGCATAAAAAGCTACGGCATCGACTAAGGCGTACATGATAATAACTCTTTACTACTGCGATGTAAGCGAATAGAGCGAGTGACCACGCCTTCTAGTTGAAATTCATCAGATTGACGTAGTTGCACTGCAGGGTATTTGGGCGATGCTGATAATAACTGTGCATTGTGTTTATCTAACAGTTTACAGACAAATAAACCATTTAGATTTGCCACAATTACATCGCCATTTTTAACGTCTTCGGCGCGATCAACCAGTAATAAGTCGCCATCAAAAATCCCCACACCTTGCATTGATTCGCCAGAAGCAATACCAATAAATGTTGCATCAGGGTGCTTAATCAATAGCTGATCTAATGATAAGCCTAGCTCTTTGTATTGTGCTGCCGGTGATTCAAAACCACACACGCCAGCTTCGATATAAATAGGAATAACACGCATAACAAAACCACTGTACTGTATATTTTCACAGTATAGTGGTTTGTGGTTATCTTGCCAATAAGATCACGGGGTGTTGTTATTGATATTTTCGATCATGGTTGTGGCAATAGCGATAAAATTACGTACTTGTTCATCAGTTAAACCTTGGCAAAGTTTGGCATCGACCTCTTGCTCTGCAACTTCTAAGCGCGAGAACAGGGCGTTACCTTGATCAGTAAACGATAAAATTAAACAGCGCTTGTCATTTTCGTCGGCACATTTATAGACCAGTTCAAGCTTTATAAGCTCTTTTACTAAGCGTGCTATTTGTGCTTTATCACGGCCTGTTTTGGCAACAATATCATTCGCGGTACAGTGCTGTGTTTGGGCAATAATATGTAAGCAGCGTACATGCAGAGCGTTAAGACCAAGCTCGTTTGCGTTAATTGCTTCTCGTACAGTGACACGATAACTTTGTGCCAGTGTAAATAAAGCAGAAGAAAGAGAAGTTTGTGACATGGCTTACCTAAATTATGCTAGTTGGTATTAGTTGACATAATCAACTAAAAGCGTATAGTTGACTATATCAACTATTGGGGCGTTGTGCAATTTAACCAGCTAGGAGACCAACATGGCTAGAAAAGTTCGTCGTGCAACTGTATTAAGTACTACGCGTATTTCCCCGCATCTACAAAGAATTGTCGTTGGATCAGATGAGTTTGCCGATTTCCCGCAAGACGCAAAAGGTGCGTACGTAAAAGTACTGCTACCTCACTCGGGTGAATCTAAGGTTGAACTTGATCTACAAGCTAAGCGTCCTGCATTAATGCGCTCTTATACTATTCGCAATATTCATCCTGTTAACGGTGCAATTACCCTCGACTTTGTAGTTAACCAGCACATAGGCGTGGCAAGCAACTGGGCACAAAATGCGGTAGTAGGCGACGAGGTAGGTATTGCAGGACCTGGGCCTAAAAAACTCACCGACTTAACTCAAACACATTATCTAATGTTGGCTGATTTAACTTCAGTGAATGCAATAAATGGCTATTTACAAGTATTACCGAAAGACGCAATTGTTGATGTCATTATTCACGTTGCAGATAAAGCCGATATCATCGAGCTTGAGCAAATTAAAGCTAACACTCAGCACAGCATTAAATGGCTAGTTACAAAAAAGCCTGAAACAGAACTACTCGATCAAGTAATACGATTTTGTGCAGGATATAACACACAACCTATGGTATTTATGGCATTGGAAGCAAGCTTAGTAAAATCTGTGCGCCGCTTAATAACAAACCGCTTTGCTGTTGACCATGAGCATATTGTTGCATCAGCATATTGGAAGCGAGGTATTGATGCCGATGGCCTAAAGGTGGAAAAACAGCAACAAAGTCGTGCTTAATTAGCATTTGAAAAATAGTCGTTCGCTCTCATTTACTAAATATAATGAGTTTAATTTTGGAGAGCGAATGTCTGACCTTACCAACACGCCTTTTTCATTGCTTGAGTTGAGCCCAATGAAAGAGCACGAAACAGTTTCGCAAACATTAGCTAATAGCGTTACTTATGCACAAACAGCTGACAGACTTGGCTTTAATCGGTTTTGGATGGCAGAGCACCATAATATGCGCGGTATTGTTTGCGCTGCAACCTCAGTACTGATTGGTCACATAGCAGGTAAAACCCAGAATATTCGCGTAGGTGCGGGTGGGGTGATGTTACCTAATCATCCACCGCTGGTGGTTGCTGAACAATTTGGTACTCTTGAAAGTTTATATCCCGGTCGAATTGATTTAGGGCTTGGCCGTGCTCCAGGCAGCGACCCAATTACCAGCCGTGCCTTGCGCCGAGACGAACAACGCGCTGAACACTTTAATGATGAAGTAACTGAGCTTCAAGGTTTGCTTGGCCCATACAAAGGTGATTCACCAGTACGTGCAATCCCAGGTGAAGACACGAATGTGCCTATCTGGTTACTTGGCTCAAGCCTTTATAGTGCACAATTAGCTGCTAAAAAAGGCTTACCATATGCATTTGCAGGACATTTTGCCCCGCGTTTTGTTGAAGATGCTATTGCATTATATCGCAGAGAGTTTCAACCATCCGAAGTGTTAGATAAGCCATACGTAATGCTGGGCTTACCTGTTGTAGCCGCTGACACAGATGAACAAGCACGATTTTTATCAACAACCGCGAAACAGCGCATTTTAGCACTTATGCGTGGTAAGCCGCTTTGGCTTAAAGAACCTGTAAAAAGCATGGATGGTTTATGGACAGCGCAAGAAAAAATGCAAGTAGAAAACTTTTTAGGACTTTCTGTCGTTGGTGATCAAGCGAGCGTTAAGCATAAGCTGAGTATGATTAAACAGACGCTACAGGTTGATGAGTTTATTTTTACTAATGACCTGTATGATTTGAGTGACAGACAACATGCGTTAGAAATATTAGCAGACATCATGAACTAATACAGTCAAACGAATGATGAAAAACATGATGCGTATAACGATTTATTATACGCATAAATTGGACTCTGACACTCATGCAATAAACGGTTTTATAGATTGAAACAATTTAATTATTCCGTTTTAAGGATTGAAATTAACTTTATACAATACATTTATAAACTATTACCCTAGGAAGGTGCACCGTGAAATCTCAAACAATTGCCGCAGTAGAACCCCAATCAAAAACAGCATTAATCGCTGAGGGTGGTGGGCAACGAGGGATTTTTACAGCAGGTGTGCTCGATGCATGGTTAGAAAACAATTACGATCCATTTGATTTATTCATTGGCACATCGGCAGGCTCACAAAATTTAACGAGTTATTTAGCGCGTCAAAAAGGCTATGCAAAACGTTTGATCAGAGGGCTTTCTCGTCATAAACGTTTTTTCCAACTTGGCCGTGGGCTGTTTGGTAAAAGCATTGTCGATCTTGATTGGTATTTTGATAAAACCAAAGAAGTAAACCGTGCCCTTGATTTTAAAACAGCAACGCAAAGCCTAGGCAATCGCGAACTATTGATCACAACTACTAATGCGGCTGACCGTAAACCTTATTACTTGAGCCCAAATGGTGAAGATATGCAATGGTTGGCACTGTTAAAAGCATCAAGCGCATTACCGTTTTTATATAAAGATGGGGTTAACTTAACTCCTTGGCTGACAACTAAAGCTGCGAACGATGCAATTATTCAGAGCTCTAATACTGATTTAGTTCATGATATGTATCTAGATGGTGGTTTAGCAGCTCCATTACCAGTAAAAGAAGCCTATAACCGGGGAGCCCGAGATATTGTGGTTATCCGCACTGTGGATGAAAACTTTCAAGTTCAGTCAGAGTGGATGAATAAGATAAAATCGATAGTACGTGTATCGGGTTATTGTCCTAAAACAATCGATTATTTAGTACAGCACGAACAAGCTTATCAAGATGAACTTGATTTTATTGCCAATCCTCCAAGTGATGCGCGGATCACGCAAATTTTTGCAGGCGATAAACTACGCAGTAAGCTACTTGGTAGTACAGACTATGATCTACGCTACGATCACAAATTGGGATTAGCGGCGGGTCGTGAATTTTTACAGCAACAACTGCTAAATTAGTCGGGCGTAAGTTCGGTTAATTAATCACATTGCCTACTTGAGATATTTGTAAATAGAGTTAAAGTGGTTAGCTATTCACTTTTTGTGATTTGTTATTCTATAAGAAAAATAAAGGCTTGCCATGTTTAACACTTTGGTATCGACAATCAATGGTCTTCTCTGGGGAGAAGGCCAAATTCTTATCTATATTCTTCTGTTTGCCGGAATCTGGTTTTCGGTGCGACTTAAAGCGATTCAATTGGTTAAATTTAGCCATATGTTTAGCCTATTAAAGACGAGTAGCAGCACAGATAAAAACTCAATCAGCTCGTTTCAAGCCTTATGTACTGGTCTTTCAGCCCGTGTTGGTACTGGTAACCTTGCTGGGGTTGCCGTTGCTATTTCATTAGGTGGCAGCGGAGCAATATTTTGGATGTGGGTGATTGCCATTTTGGGCATGGCCACAGGCTTTGCCGAAAGTGTACTTGGGCAAGTGTACAAAGTAAGAGATGCTAATGGCGAATTTAGGGGCGGGCCAGCTTATTATATTCAACAAGGGTTAGGTAGTAGGGCGCTTGCGGTGAGTTTTGCCTTTTGCTTGTTTCTTGGGTATGGCTTTACGTTCAGTGCTATGCAGACTAATACAATTACTGATGCTCTCAATTACGCATTTGAAATTCCAACATTGTATTCAGGTATTGTGATCACAATACTAGCAGGCTCAATTATTTTAGGTGGTTTTAAAGCGATCGCCCGCTTTGCTGAGCGAATTGTGCCAGTAATGGGCATTTTATTTGTGCTAGCCGCTATCATTATCACCTTGCTTAATATTGGTAAAGTGCCCGAGATGATTGAAGATATCTTACTTTCAGCCTTTGGCTTACAAGAAGCTGGAGCCGGGGCTATGGGCGCAGCAATAAAAAATGGCATTCAGCGTGGCCTATACTCTAATGAAGCTGGCGCCGGTAGTGTACCGCATGCATCAGGCTGCGCATCGCCAGTTCCGAATCATCCGGTCACTCAAGGCTATATTCAAATGCTTGGGGTGTTTTTTGACACCATTGTATTGTGTAGTTGTACTGCGGTAATTATTCTACTGGCTGATATTGATATAAGCGGCGAAATGGAAGGAATACGCTTAACTCAATCTGCAATGACAGCGCATATGGCTGCTGGTGGCATTTACTTTGTAGCGGCTGCGATTTGTTTATTTGCGTTTACTTCTGTGGTTGCAAATTATGCCTATGCAGAAAGTAACCTACATTTATTTAAGCTTGATAATAAACTTGGCCGTGGCATTTACACCTGTTTATATTTATCAATGATGATTTGGGGAGCTTCAGCAACTATTAAACAAGTGTGGGATCTGGCAGACATTGCTTTAGGTTTAATGACAGTGGTGAATGTAATCGCTATTATACGCTTAACGCCAACCATCTTATCTGTGACAAAAGACTATCATAGTCAACGTGAAGCAGGGCAAGAACCGAGCTTTGATTCTGAAAAAGTGCAGGTTCAAGGTCAAACAGAGCAAGGAATTTGGCGCAAATAATCTAAAACAATAACGAGCAAAGTAACCATGATAGATATTTACGCAGGGCCAAGTGCTGCAAAAGTTATTCAAGAGCAAGGCCTATCTGCAGATTTGTTTAATACCTTTTTAGGGGCAAGCGGCGGGCCAAAGTGGTTTACTTTATTTGGTCTGGATAAATATCTATTTGGTGAATTTTTTAAAGACCGTAGCACACCTTTAAACTTATTAGGGTCAAGCGCTGGCGCGTTTAGATCTGCCTGTTTTGCACAAAACGATCCTGTTGCTGCTATATCAAGATTAGCAAAGTCATATTCTGAAACACGTTATTCATCCAATAAAGCAAAGCCTGAAGAAATAACAACAAAAGCCCGAGAGTTGTTACGCTATGTGTTTGCCGAAAAAGGCATTCAAGAAATTATTAATAACCCAATTTTTAAAGCCCACTTTATAGTTGCAAAATCGAATGGATTTACAGCATCAGAAAACAAAGTAATGCAATTAATGGGTTTATCAAAAAGCTACTTACTAAACAGAATGAATAGACGTTTTTTAAGTAAGCAATACGAGCGTTATGTGTTTCAGCCTGCTGATAGTAAGTTATCATTTTCAGATAACAATACTTTTAATACCCATACTATAGAGTTAAACGAAGATAACTTACCGGATGCTTTACTTGCTTCGGGCTCTATTCCATTAGTAATGCAAGGCATTAAAAATATAACAGGAACACCGCCTGGTATGTATCGCGATGGTGGTATCATCGATTATCACTTTGACTTAAATATACATAATGATGGGCTTATTCTATATCCACATTTTAATAGCAGCCCTAAAGCAGGGTGGTTTGACAAAAGCTTAAAGCGCGGTATAACCTCAAGTAACTATGATAAGGTGGTGATGATCACCCCATCAGCTGACTTTGTTGCTTCATTACCCTATGGCAAAATCCCTGATCGTAAGGATTTTACTGAGCTTGATGCAGATACACGGATAAAATATTGGCAGCAGGTATTCAAAGAAACCGAACGGCTAGCAGATGCTTTTGATGCAGTGTGTACTAAAACGCACACACCGAAAGTAAACCTTATCAATTAAAATAAAACATTGATAGCCGTTATTTAAACTGATTAATCAGCGCAGTCTGCTCAGTAACTTTACTGAGTAACGCTTCGCATAACTGCTGTGAAGTATGGCCAAGCTCAGTACATTTATGAGCAAAATCTTGTGCTGCGGTTAGGTTTGTAGCAATAACCTGACTCGCAGTCAGTTGCTCATTCATAGCATGAGCTATAATACTATTGAGCTCACTTAATTTTATTGATTGTGCTTTTATGTGGTCCAAACTATCACCGCTTTGATGTGCAAGCTCTACACTTTTAGCTGACAAGTTTAGCCCGTCTTTCATGGCAACTTGGGCTTCCTTTGAAGCATGAGTAAGTTGATTCAATACATTGTTTATCTCTTCTGTTGATTGTTGAGTTCGTGAGGCCAGTGCACGTACTTCACCTGCAACAACCGCAAAACCTCGGCCATGATCACCCGCTCTGGCAGCTTCAATAGCCGCATTTAAGGCAAGTAAATTAGTTTGATCAGCAATAGCGTTTATCTCAGATAAAATTGCCACAATATGTTGATTACCTTCTATTAAGTTTTCTAATTGGCTACTAGCTGTCTTAAGCTTTTTATCAAGCTCGCTGATTGAGTTTATGGTTTGCTTGACCGCAAGTGAGCCTTCTTCGGTTGCTTGATTAGACTTTTCGGCAGCTTGATTAGATTTTTTAGTACTTGAAGATAGTTCATTAATAGACGCGGTCATTTGTTCTGTTGCGACAACAATTTGAGAAACTTCATCCGTTTGTTTATTTAAAAGCTCAGTAACATTATGGCCGGACTCTGCACACTGCTGAGCATTTTGATTAACGCCCATGGTCACATCATTAACACGGCCAACGACAGCCTTTAATTTAGCTTGTTGCATCTCTAAAGCAAGATTTAAAAAACCAGAAAGATCATTGGTACCAGAATAGAGGTAAGCCATTAAAGGATTATCGTATACTTGTTTTGCTTTACTGATCAGCGCTAAGTATTTTTGACGCCAAAAATACATGAGCCCATTAGCTGATGCTAAGAGCAGTACAAGTAAACAGTTAAAAATATCGAATCTAGAACTAAATACGCCAGCCAGCGAACCTAAAAAACTAATGAGTAATAGGGCACTTATGTAAAGAGTGGCATCGAACTTTGCCGCAGTAGCATGGGATTTTTGATTATCGTTTATTTTAGCGTATTCCGCTGTTGCTCTTTGTACAACATCATCGCTTTGCTTGGTTCTTACAGATTGAAACTCAACAGTACGACCACTTTTATCTTTAATTGGTGTTACAAAGGCATTCACCCAATAGTAATTACCATTTTTACAACGATTTTTAACGGGCCCCATCCAAGATTGACCATTTTTAAGGTGTGTCCATAAATCAGCAAAAGCAAGTTTTGGCATGTCTGAGTGGCGAACGAGGTTATGAGGCTTACCCTCCATTTCATCAAGTGTATAGCCAGCTATCTTACAAAATTCATCATTGGCATAAGTAATAAAGCTTTGTAAATCTGTAGTCGATAATAGGATGTCAGATTCAGAAAATTTAACTTCGGTATCGGTTTTAATTCTATGTTTCACGTCAAAATCATCCAAGTACAGCTTTGGTTTCAGAAAGTTAAATTAGCGTTTAACAAAACAACCTAAAATCAAAAAGAAAGTTAGTGCTAAATTAGCTACTAATGTTTATAAACAATTTAGCGATAAATTCATGAAAAAAAACTAGGAAAATTCCGGTTTTATGTTACAAAAGTTAATATTATTTAACTAAGAAAAGTTAGGAAGATGGGTTAAAAGTTGGCTAAAATTGTAAATTTAGTGCCATTTCCAACCTCAGAGTGACAGCTGATTGTACCTTTTAGCTTCTGAACGATAAGATTATAAACAATATTCATTCCAAGGCCACTACCGCCAGCCCCACGTTTAGTCGTGTAGAAAGGTTCAAATATCTTACTTTGTACTTCTTTAGTTATGCCTTTGCCATTATCTTGAAAATCAACTCTAAGTTTTGAGCCTTCAAGCTCTGCAGTAATCGTTATCTGACCTTCTTGTGTATCTTCAAAGCCATGTATTAAAGAATTTAAAATAAGATTGGTGAATATATGTGCGATAACACCAGGGTCAACCTTGATCACTAAGTCATCGCTACAATCAATTTGGATAGTATGATGACCCTTTTTAAGAGCAGGAGATAAACTGCTGACTAAATCGGTTAAATATTCTTTTAGATTGATTTCACGCTCTTCATCGTTACTCGTATCAACAGCGACTAGTTTAAAGTTAGCGACAAGTTCGGCAGCTCTATTTAAATTACGGTATACAATAGAACCTGCTTGGTTAATATTTGCAATACTAGAGACAAATTCTTTACGCGTGAGAGTTTGTGCTTCAAATGCAACGCGTAGCTGTTCTATTAATTCAAGCAGATTTGAAGAGGCTGTGACACTCACACCTAAAGGGGTATTAAGTTCATGGGCAACACCTGCAACTAAGCGACCTAGTGAAGCCATTTTTTCTGATTCGACTAAATGATTTTGCGTTTGTTTTAATTGCTTTCGTGATTTTTCTAAATCATTAGTTCGGGCAACAACCTTTTCTTCCATTTGGCTATAAAGGACTGAATTTTCGATTGAGATTGCCATTTGACCAATCAATAAATTAAGCATATCTAGATGGTTTTGGCCAAAGGCATCAGTTGTGAGTTCATTCTCTAAATAGACAATGCTGTTGATTCGATTCTTGTAGATAAGTGGTAAGCATAAAATAGATTTTGGTTGATGCTTCTCAATGTAAGGGTCGTTGGTGAAAACCGAATCGACAGACACATTACCAATTAAAGCCATACTTTGTGTTCGAATCACATACCGGATAACACTGGCAGGTATATCAGTAGATTTAGAGTAAGGTAAAGGTTCAAACTGGAAATTTGGCTCATTCAAAATACCAATATTTTCTACCCACCATTTTGAATTTTTCTTAAGTAACAAAGCAACTTTTGAGGCACCAGAAAACTCCATAACAATGGCAATTAATTTATTCATTAACTTATCTATAACCATTTCTTCTGAAAGTACATTAGCTGCCTGCATCATGGAATTAAGCGCAATTGAACTAGTCGACACTTCTATCGATGAATTACTGGTTAAAACAGGTATCTCATCGTTTGGTAATGATGAGTTTGCCGCCTTAACATTGACTGATAAATGATTATAAATAGTCTGAGAAATTTGCTGATGGTGCATGACATATTCAAGTTTACTTTGCTTCACTAGGTAATTTGCGAGTAACTCATTTGCTAATGCCTCAATCAGTTTGTAATCGGCTGCTTTAGCAAGCTCGATTGCTTGATGGTAAAGATCAAATACCTCATAGAAAGGTTGGTTATTCAAACTTGCTAATTCAGCCTCTATCAATTTTACCTTATGAAGGAAGTTATCTTCACAAGAGTCACTCCAAGTTTTCAAGCGTTCAAACATGTGCTTAAACATGTCCTGATATTTACTAGAATCTAAATAAGTTTCTGGTTTAGCGAGCAGAATTAAACATGAATAAAAATAGGCTTCAGGTGTTTTTATTTGTCCTGGCACACCCATTGGGATGATATGAATATGCTCTATAATTGCTAGAGCTTCGTCATATAGGCCAATTAAATAGAGCGCTCTGATTTTTGCATAGTAATACCAAGCTTGAATAATCGGTGAGTCTTTGGCATAAAGTTGGTGCTCCTGTTCATTAAAAACATCACAGTTAAAGCTATTATGGCTATCACATTTATCCATTAAGTGCAGTAATGGTACATATGCGCCAGGTATAAAAAAGCTTTTAGTTGATTCTTCATTTTTTTCTTTTAAAAAACTTAAGTACTTATTGGCCTCAGTTAAAACATCAGTGAAGGGCAGGCCTTCTATTATTAAGTTTGAAATAATATTAACTGCTGCATAGCTAGCGTATGTCCAATCACCAGCCTGACAACTGAATTGATAGCTTTGCCGAAAACTTTTGGTAGAAAAAGAAAGGTGATTACTCCAATGACAAATCGTTAAGCCGTACATAAAGTACACTTTGCCGCGTAACGCTAGGTTTGGGTAGTTATCAGCGATTTTTAGTGCAACTTTGCCAAATTCATCCGCTTTTTTGAATTCATTTAGCCTATTAACACAAACAAAACCATAAAGAATATAAGCAAAGGCAGATTGTTCACACCTACCATGCTCAAGGCAAAGGCTACACATTTTTACTGATGCCCATTGAACAACATCCTCATCTGATAATAAATATGCGGTGATCCAAAGGCTGGTCAGAATATCGAGTAATAATAAAATTTGTTCATCTTCTAAGTCATTAGAATCATAGAGACTATCAATAGAGTGCTGTGCAAGGTATGTATCTATTAGCATGATTTCGTTAACGATTTGAGCATCTAAATTCTCTAACTCAGAAGGCGGGGTTAAATTTAATACTTTTAACGCTAGATATTGTGTATCTAGTGCTTCTTGATAGAGTCCTTGTTGGTGGAAATCATCCATTTTCACCAGCAGTACGCGCGCATGATCTAAATCTGTATGTTTGTATTTTAATAATAGACTATAAAATTCATCGGATTCATTATATTTATTTAAAATACAATTAACTTTACATAACAACAGTAAGGTCTCAAACGTTACACTATAGTTAACTTTAAAATGCTCTATCTTTAATAACCTCTTAGCAAAGCTAAGATAATTATAAGAGGAGCTATAAGCCGCCGAGTCAAACGCTTTTTTTGCGGCTAAATAATTAATTTCAATAACTTGCTTTATTTCAAGAGGATTACATATAAGCTCTATTGCTTTATTAAATTGGTTTGCTAGATCAAATAAGCTTTTATCTAGAATGTTATTGTTAAGTGCATACTGATAAAGCAGTCTGGCAATATTAATATGAACTTGCTGACGCTCATTTTCAGGGATGAGTGAGTAGGCGGCTTGCTGCACACGGTCATGTAAAAATTTTAATTGCACATTTTCATTAACGGCCACTTGTGAAGGAATGACATGTGAAATAGATTGCGGAGTTAATATAAGTTCTCTATCAATAGCAGGGATCAAATTATTAATTATCTGCTTGGCTGTGTATTGATTATCAGAAAGCGCTACCAACATATTAGTGTCGAATGTATTACTAACACTTGCAGCATACTTAAGTAAATCACAGGCATGATCTGGTAGCTCATTAATTTTACCTGCCATAAAATCAACAACATTATCGGTGATGTTTTCTGCCAAAATAGTTTCTTTATCCCAGCACCAACAATCTTTTTCTAGGTTGTGATATAGCAGACCTTTCTCATACAACTCTGTCGTAAATTGTAAAACAAAAAAGGGGTTTCCTAATGTCTTCTTGAATATGAGTTCACTTAAAGGAAGACATTCTATTTCAGGGGTATTTATTGTGTCACTGATTAGAGTATTTATTACATCTTGTGGTAAGTTATTCAAAAAAGCCTGGTTTACAGGTACATTTTTATCTTTAATTTCGGTAATGAATTTAGTGAATGGGTGTTGGTAATCAACCTCATTATCTCGAAATGCTTGTATTATTAATAAATGATGTAATTGTAAATTATCAAATAAAGATGCTAATAACTCTAAAGATGCTAAGTCAGCCCATTGCATATCATCTAAAAATAAAATGAAAGGGCGGTTTCTACTACAAATGGCAGTCATAAGGCTTAGAAATAAACTGTGTAACAGACTTTTATCTATATTTTTTTTCTCTATATCTATATCTTTAATTTTCAGAATTAGGTTTAAGTCAGAGATTATGTTACACAAATATACTGCTTTATCAGTGAGGTGGTTGTTAAAAATATCACGCCAAAGAATTAATTCATCATTAGGTTCTGTTAAAATGTAACGACAAAATTTATTTAAGGCATCAGTGATGGCAGAATAAGGGATATTTCTCTGATACTGATCATACTTACCAGAACTAAAATATCCATACTCTCCAGTCATTGGTTTATAGACTTCTTTCACCAGAGCAGACTTTCCGACACCAGAATAACCAGATACTAAAAATATTTCACAACTACCTTGGGCGACACGCTCAAAAGACTGCAACAAATCAGCTATTTCTTTTTTACGACCATATAACTTCTGCGGAATATTAAATTGCTCTGATGCTGAGAAGTTTACATTTGGTAATTCAAAATTAGTGAGTGATGGATCATTCTCAAACCGAGCTGAAATTAGTTGCAAATCTTTTGCTAACCCCCAAGCTGATTGATAACGATCTTCTGCATTTTTTTGAAGTAGCTTACTAATAACATCAGCAATAACTTTTGGAATGTTTGTATTAATTTTATTAACTGGCACAACTTTTTTAGCTATATGACAGTGCACAAGTGCTAGTTGATCCTGTTCACTAAAAGGAGGTTTACTAGTTAGCATTTCATAAAAACTGGCGCCTAAAGAATAAAGATCACTGCGGCAATCTATTTTTCGATTAATACGCCCGGTTTGTTCTGGTGATAAATAAGCGAGGGTACCCTCTAAAACTGCCGGGCTAGTTAAGTTTTGTGAAGACTTCGAAAGAGAGGTCGCAATATGTAAACCAAATAATTTAAAGCTAAATAAATCATCACTAATCAAAATGTGATGGGGGTTAATATCTTTATGAATTAATTTTTTAGAGTGCAAATAATTGACCGTTTCTGAGAGCTTAACAGCTAATGGCAGAAAATCATTTACCGAAATAGTCGCTTTTTGTAAAAGTTTAGAAAGAAGCTTGGCAGGAAAATATTCATAAATGATGGCTGTACAGTCATCTTCGTTAATGAAATTAATAGGTTTTAAAATATTAGGATGGTCTAATTTATCTGAAAATGCATGCTCAAGTAAAAGCTTGTTTATTGTATCTTTGTCTCTACTTACTTCTTTTAGTGACTTTATAAGGACCAAGTCACCATTTTTTAGTGACTTAGCGCTATGAAGTAAGAAGTAACCACTATTGTCGATACAATCAACTAAACTATATCCTGGAATCGGCAAGAGAACTCCTTACTAAAAAAGATACAAGCTACTATATAGCTACTACTAATTTAGTATAGTCAAAACTTACCTATCTTCCATCTTATTTATTAGGCTGATTCATTTGTTAAATCAACATATTAGTTTATATAAAACAACTAGTTCACATAAAGTTTTATACAATCTAATCACGTAATATGAAATCACTCTGGCAGGGGGCTTCACCAGGTCTTTGATCTAAATTTGTGTTAGGGCAATTTTTAGTAAAAAATAACGCTTCTTCTAGAGAGTTCATTTGGCTGCAGTATTGTCGGCCATCACACTCATATTTTGCCTTCTCGTAATCAGAAATTGTGATGTCACGATTATGGCTGTACTTTGATTTTACAGGATCAATAATTTTTATTTTTATCGCTTCCTTCGGTGAGATACCACCATAATTCACCGCATAATGATCCCATGCAAAATAGCCAATGATGATAATTAGAAAAAATTTCCTCATTATAAATCCTTGTTATTATTGTTTAGACTAAAGTGAAGAGCGAATAGGCTCTGAGGCAGTAAGCCATATGTACAATACAGTAGCCGTACTATAATAAGGTGAAGAGATAATACTAAGTAAAATTAGAGGCTTATAAGTTAAATGTGAAATTTCTGATAGGTTAGATAAATCTAAAGTTTGAACTTAATAGATGTTCCGAGTATTTAATTATTAGAAATACTGTCTTTGTAAAACAAACTGAAGGTATCTTCTTAAGATATGAAATGTTAGGGCTTACAGGTAAACCTATTAAATACTACCCATAAATTACGTTATGTTAAATTTAGCTATATCCGACATTTTGTCGGCATTTCCCTTTACGCAATAAAATTGTATTCTAACCCCCGTTTTCATACGTTTTACTCTACCAGCGTTCAATCAATTAAATTAATTGAATGTTCGGGGTTCAATCGAAAAAAATCATCAAACTTTCTTCCGCGCAGACGCCGTAACATAACAACGTCAAAGGAAATTTAGGGAAATGACTGATTTTAAACAACTGCTTTTTCGTGCTGGATTTATGAATTTCGGCAAATTAGACCGCAAAGCGACAATGGCCTTTTTATTGTTAAAATCCGAGCGAACATTAGAACGCTGGATTTCGACTAATAACCCATGCCCGCGCGCGGTCGCTATGCTGGAATCACGTATAAACGGGGGATTTACGTATCATAAATCGTGGGACGGTTTTTATATTTGTCGTGATGGGTATTTATGGACTCCACGCGGCAAACGCTATGACGCAAGCGTTATCAATAAAATTGATTTTATGCAACGTGCTGTCAGGTATAGCGAATCGGAAACCGAATCACTTAAACAGCAAATTGCTTATTTACATGATTTAGTTGAAGCCAGTGAAACGCTTAAGGCGATTGGTTCAGACTTAATCAAAATGGGCGACCAGTTAGCAATCAAGGATGTGGTTTTAAAATACGGTGACAAGAAAACCGCTTAATAAAAAGCCCGCTGCAATAGCGGGCTATTTTTTTGGGTTTGTACCCTTTAGAAGAATAAGCACTCTACCCTAATGCTTCTGCTAATGCATCAACTAATTCATTATCAAGTGTGTTATCTGACTTTTCAGCTAAGTGTTTAGCTGTTGCCAAGCATACACGCTTAATAAATGCTTCTGTTAAAAGTTTAACTGCCAGGTATTTACCAACCGTTGCTAACATAGTTTTTCCTCTAGTTTCTTGATGCGTTCATCTTGTTTATTGATGATGACTTTAAGCCAGTTAATGTCGTTTTTAAGTGTCGCTACAGTGGCAATAAAACCGCCAACCTGAACACCGATAACAATGATTGTATTTGCGTCCATAACTACACCTTATCGACTGTGGCGACTGATTCGGGGCTTACTTCAAGCCCGATTAATACCTCATATTGTGGTTTTAACCTTAAGTCGTTATCAAAAATGTGATTAAGCAAATCTTCATGCTTATCGTGAAGCAATGTGATTGCTTGCAGCCAGCGCAAATCAGTTACCTTGTTACTAAAATCAAGCTTTTCGGGGTTTAGGTAAAAGCCCGCTTTCGGGTATTTGATGTAATTGCTGTCGTTAATGAAAAACTGAATTTCAGCAAGCGCCTTGCTCACTGGTTTTGTCATTGGTGCGATAGTTTCGCGCCCTCGAATAACGATTTGTGAATACGCATAGTAACCACCGAGCAGTAACAGGATTGTTGACCAGTTGCGATCTAAGAATTTAGCCATAGAACCCCCAAACAAAACCTTGTTGAATTTGGTCGGCGGTGTATGGGTTTTGCCCGTTTTCTAGGTAAATCATTGCCGCCAATACTGCCGGATAATCGGATTCATTAAGCGTCTTATCCTCCGGTATACCTGTATTATCACTAACAAAATTAATATAACTTTGAGAGTTATTTTCGCTTGGTGGTGCAAAGCGATTAATAATGTTTTCAATGGTTTTAATGCCGTACTTGTTGCGGTAGGTGCGCAAAATGCGCGCCCCTGCCCTTATGCCATGCCCCGCCGTTTCAAACACCATGAAACGCCCATCATTGCCGACCTTACCAAGCCAGCTTTCGCCCGTATCTTCGATATTCAGCGGATTATTATTGCGAATACCACGCGGCTTTTCGGCTGTACTTGATGGAATCATTGCCACACCAAGCGCGGCAAGCGTTGCTAATAAAACGTGTGATTTTTTCATTAGAACGACTCCTTAAGCACACGGAACAGCGCTTTAGGTTTTGATAAGTCAGGCGTTAAACCAAACTTAAGTAAACCACTGTTTTCTGTGGAGTCATTCACCCATGCAACAAGCTCATTCCCCACGATATCAAACATGCCATAAAGTCGGTCGCAAAATACCCGGCTATGCGTGTAAGCAATGCTGTATGTGGCAAAGTTATCCTCTGATATATAGATTTTATCGTCCTTGATAACGAGTATTGCGTCACCTACCGCCGCCACTGCTTTTGGTGATGCTACAAAGGCACCAACATCTATAACTTGCCCCGACTCACGAACCCACACTTTCGCAGCTGTATTACTCGTAAAACAAACGTACTTATTTGAAAAAACGGGTTTATCAACCACGCCCGTTGGTTGGTCAATAATTTTAATGCTCAGTGTCGCGAGCTCGTCGTCGGAATAATACCAATCCTCCCCAATCGCGACCCAGATGCGCCCGTCAATTTCATCACGGTACAACTTGCTTGCAGCTGATGCGCCTTTTAATGCTGCATCAACACCATCACGAACAGTGAACACGCCATCTTTGTAATAGTGAATTTCTGAATTTCCGCTCGAAAAATCAACGCTAATTAATACACCGCCGTCACTTTCTACGCAACCGTAAGGTGTAGCGCTATCCAGCACTTTTGCATGTGGGTTTTCTAAATCTGCAATTAAGTTCCCGTCAAAATCCAACACCTTAAACGTTGCTGATGTATTGGTTAGAAATACTTTACCGTCATACACACATGCTGAGTTGTATTTGTGAGCGATTGATTTAATTTCGCCCGTTTCAAGGTTGACAAGCTTTGAATCGTTCGCCTGATTTTTAAATAACATTTTGTTATCGAAGACAACCCAATCACGACACTCATTATCACCAAGCACTTCTATACTTTGCTGCGTATCAATATCAAGGATTAAATCAGGCTTATCGTTAATGTAAGCATGTAGCGGCGCGGCTGAATCGTGGTTGTAAATAGCACCCTGCGCAACATAAATCCCATTCTGATTGTCCACACCCTCACCACCTACCCAAAAACCACTACTAGAAAGTGATACTTTCGCACCGCTTTGTGATGGGTCATAAGGTAAAATTTGCTGTGACAAACCATAATGTTCCGCTATAAATGACGCGGCTTTATTTGGCTTTGTGCTTAGTGCGTCATAGCTTAATTTGTGTTGAGATACCCAAATTTCGAGTTTTTGCTCAACCTCACTTGTGATTTGAATCAACGAGAACGGGCGCACTGTTTGCAAATCAAACCCTGCCCGCACTTCTGTATCGAGTAAAACTTCAACACCCTCAGTTGCGCGAATTCGAAGCTTACCTTCACAGTTCATCACCTTGATAAACATACCTTTTGTGTTTATATCATTTACTTCATTTGGTTTTAAAAACTTTGTGATAAACATTATTTACGCCCCCAAAACATAGCAACAATGGCAATACCACCTAAGCCGATAACAATATATTTCATGGTTTCATTTGTGCTGATAGCGAGCTGCTGACCGTCAGAGCGTGATGCGTTATCTGCAAACTGTAATGCTTGCTTATGCGCCAATAACGTTTGGTCGCCCGCATCTTGGTAAGCGTCACTTGCTGCAGCGATTGCATTAGCTGCCAAACCGCCTGTTACATCAGCAAAGCTACCTGCAAAATCACGCGCCAGATTGCTTGCGTTATCTGCCGTGTAATACGCTAAATCAGCCATGTTGTTATTGGAATCTCGAACAACTGCGGCGTTTGCTTCGATTGCGTTGTTTGCAAAGGCTGTATTGTTGCCATGCATTGATTCAGCTAATTGCGCAACGCCACGCGCTAAGTCGCTGTTTTCTTTTACGGTTGATTCAGCAAGGTAATTTTGCGCCGCAATAGAATCACGCGCTAGATTGCTTTGCGCTGCAATAGAGTCACGCGCAATACCATCACCAAACGTAAAGGCATCTTTTAGCGTATTACCCATTTCGCCCATTGCGGTCGTTGCAAAATCAAGTACACCTTCACCCGCTCCCGCTACGATATTCATTGCATCGTAAGAAAGGCCCATTGCGTTTCGTGTTGTATCTTGCATTGCGGTCACTGAGTCGCGGCCTAGTGCGTTTGATAATTCAAGCGAATCACGCCCAAAATTCAGCGCGTCCGCCGTTGTGCCCTGCATTGCATCAAGTGAATCGCGGTTAACATCGCGACCATAATCAAATGCATCGCTTGCCATGTTACCGACTGTGGTTGTCATTTCTGACTGGTTGCCCGCCATATCTCCCCAAATAGAGACAAGGCCATCAACAAGACCGCCGTCAGTGGTGGTGATGTTATACGAGTTACCATCACCAACGGTCATAAACCCTGTATTATCACCTTGTACGCCGAGTGACGTACTGGTGTTGTTAGTTTGTTGTGAGCTGTTAGAGCGTGACTTACTACCCATTTAGCGCCATCCTATAAACTTTATAACCGCCATCAGCGGTATCTAATAAATTGAAGTTGCAGTGTTTTAAAAGTCGGGTGAGTGCTGGGCGCTGTGTGTAAAAGTCGATTGCGTTTAACCTTAATCGCTTTGCTAATTCAATCACCACGTAAGACGCTCTTTTTAGCTCTTTACCTTCTGCGCATACGACCGTTAACGCTTGACCATCTACACGTAAAACAAAAAAGACACCGTAAATTTTCACAAATCTAGCGATGCCCTTTTGAATTTCCGACTTTATGCACTCAAAATCAGCGGGCGAGCCTGCCGCCCGCTTGATTTGGTGTAGCTGCGCCGACTTGCAAAACTCAATCATTTTTTGAAAAGCAAGATTGCTGCAATCGCAATCGCACCGATAATCATCAATTGATTGTTATTGCTTGAGCCGAAGTTGATAGAGCCACCTTGAAAGCCAATATTTGCTTTTTGGTCGCCCGTACCTGAGCTTGCAGCGCTTGAGTTACTGGCACTCATGCCGCCCGCGCCGCCCATTACTCAGCCGCCTGTCGCTTGCGCATAAAATCACGCACTTTTTCAGCGACAATTGCACCAACAGCCGCAACAGCCACACCGTAAGCAAATGCTTTTAAACCTTTTTTACTCATGACTTAGCCACCTTTAAAAGAACGGCAACAGCCAGTAAGCCACCAAAAGCCATGATTACTTGCTTTTGCGGAAAGCCAAACACCATCACTTCTTGTTGGCCTTGCTGTGCTGTTGCATTGCGAGGTACATCAACAAGCGTTGCCGCGCCATTATCTAGTTCGGGCGTGTATTCATTTTCAACACGCGCCGCGCCAGTGGCTTTTTTTGCTGCTTGAATCTGCTCGTACTGACCATAGAGGTTCATTGCATTTGCGAGGGCGTTATTAACGCCACCCGTAAAATTACCCCATATGCTCGAATTTTCTGGCGGCATAACTGCTGTGTGTTGAACCATATTTTCAACTGGAACACTTACCGCGCTGCCAAAACTACCGACCATACAGCCCCCTTAGAACGTGCTTTTCGCGAAGTCATCAAAGTAATGAACAACAATCTCAGCTTGTCCTGCTGAATCAGCTTCGATACGTAAGCGCATATCATTGATAGCAGGGTCAAGCATTAATGCGCCGAACACGTCACCGTCATTCATTAGGTCGATTGCGTATGTATCAGCCTGTGGAACACGACCGCCTTGCTTCAGGATAAGTGAGTGTAATTCGGCTGGGATTTTGTCACGCCATTTCACGTTGTTAACCAAAAATTCAGTGCTAGTAACGCCTGCTTTTTTGATTTCAATCAGTGCAATGTATGAACCTTTAGGGCGCGGTAAGTTTTCGATTTCGTTAACACCTTCCGCGATGTTGTAACGAAATGTGCGGCGCTTGAACAACCAACCAGGTGCAGACGCTGTCGATTTTTCGGCAAACGCTTTAATATCGGGCGCTGTTGCTGCTTGGTCAATATCAAACTTGATTTGAGCAAGGCTTAAACCTGTTGTGCCAAGACCAAAGAAACGCTGTTCAACCAGTGTTGGTTTTAATGCGCTTTTGATTTCAGGGCGCACGAAATGCAACGTTGTTAAACCAGCCACTTTTTGACGAGCGTAATAGTCATTTTCTTTGATTAAATCGGCAAGTGTTGACCATTCAGTTAAAAGTCGACCGTTAAGCTCAAGGCGCACGTTTTTAATTTGCTCGGCGGTTACGCCAGCATATTTAAAGTGGATTTTGTCATATGTGTGACCGATTGGCAGAGTAAGCGAAGCAGTGCCGCCCGCTGATACACCAGTAAGATTATTTAGGGGTGAATGTTCGCGCATCGCTACCCCCTTAACCTAAAATTGTACGTTTAATTGAACGCAGAGCGCGCACATTTGAAAGCAACGCTAATGCACCTAGCGTGATACCTACAGGAATTAAATTTGATTTGTTAAACATGGTTTGCACCTATTTAGTTAATTAACGAACTTGTCGTGTGAAAATTCGTTAATTAATAAATCAGGCGTTTCGCTCTCAGGTCGAACGGGTTTCGCTCCCCCTATAGCGAAAAGAGCGAAATTTTCGCTCTTTTAAGTGTTTGACCCCTCGTAAAAATCATAAATTCTGTATTTGAAATCCCATTCGCACATGATTTTTACTTTAGGTTTTGTTTCACCGAGACTGTGTTCGCCATAGTAAAAAAGCATACTTCCGTCATTTGCTTTTTTAATGCCGCACACGGCAAATTTGCATTTATATACCGTGTTAGTTAAATGAAGTTCAGCGCAAAAGTCACCCAACCTAAAAAATTGCCGCCCTTGATTTAGGTCGAAAATAGTTGAATCTGTTTTCTCAAACAAACCCTTTAAGTGCGCAGTAATTAGCTCTGCTCTTTGCCATGAGCGCGTTCTGGTTCTGTCGCGGTAATTTGAGTCGTAAGCCATTACGCCGCCCTTAACTGATCAAATGTAATTTTATGGTTCTGACCATGCTTCAAATCGATGTATTGCGGTTCAATATTACCGATACCGCCACGCGACTTAACAAGGTAATACAAGCGCTTTTTGTCGTGCTGCTGATTTCGCTGGCTCAATGCGAAAACGTCAGATAATTCTGCGTCCAATTCAACCGAGACTTGTTTAGCATCACCCCTTGATTCTTGCGCACCTAGCACCTTACGCGGGCTGTTATTCCAGATGGTTTTTGGCACTTCCTGCGAGCGCTGGAAAATAGTGTGTAAGATAAGGCCAAACTTCCGCCCACCCGTTGCCATTTCGCCTACTATGGTATCGTCCTTGCCCGCAGTGCTTGCGAGTTTCGCTAATTCTTCAATGATAACGTGTAGCTCGCGATTGCCGTCCGCAGCCGCCCACATTAGCGATGCAAACCATTGAAGTTCAGCAACCCTTGCCGCTTTTAGCTTGTCGCCTTTTAGTGATGGGCTAAACTGGGGCTGGTAAGCAACTGCGAATTTTTTACCACTTCGCCATGCATCAGCGAAAGCAGTAGCGAAAGCGCGGCGAGTTTTGTAGTGATAGACAGGGCGACCGCCTAAGCCGTTAAATGGCGATTTACTGCGAGCATCATAGCGATAATCGCCGTACATATCGAAAATAGCCACTTGATTACCTACCAAGCGAAGCAGTTTAACGGCGGTTGTTTTACCGCCGCCTGTGCCAGCTAGGTAGCAAACGTGCTTTGCTTGTAAGCTGTTATTTGGATTAACTGGCACTGACTGTTACCTCCCCGCTTTTGTCATATTTCGGTTCGCTTTTCGGTGTGGCCTTTTCAGCCTTTTTGATTTGCGAGTAAATTGACAGGCCAGCGCTACCAAGGGCGGCAATTAACATCAATTCTTCCTTGTATGGCATGATGTATTTTGTAACCCACGGCGGCAATTGAGCGCCCTTTGTATGCTTGAGTACAACAGGTGTTGCAGCAATGGCGATTTTTTCGCGAGTGTCGTTATCAATGGTAACGGGATGGTCGAACATTGATTCGACAAACTCTGCAGCTTTACCAACACCAAATGCAGAAAATGCTTGCGCGTCCGCTTCGCTCATTTCTTCCGCTTCGACAACATCCTGATTATCATCATGCGATGGTTCGCCCTGTTTTAAATAGCTATCCAATTCGCTGTAATTTTCGTTGATTTGAACGCCCTGTTCAGGCTCGTTATGCGTTTGCTCTGATTCCTGCGATTGCTGCGAGCCCTGCGATTGCACCGAAGATGAATAATCCAAGCCCTCCATTGCTTCCGCTAGTATCGTTTTTTTCGTGTTCAATTCGTTGTGCTGATTCGTTGTTCCGCTCATTTGCTGTGCCTTGTTCGCTGGTTTTAGTTTCATGGGTTAATGCCTGTGGTTGCTGCGCTTGAGGGCGAATTTCAGGTGGTAGCCATTCGCCTTTGTCGTGCGATAATTGCGCCAGTGGTTTTGGCGATAAATCAACTTCGGGTTCGGGTTGTTGTTCGCCTATAGCCCGCTCCCATTTCGCTTGAAGTTTCGCGCCGCTTCGCTTATCCATTCCGCAGTTTTTGCAGTGCAAGTAAAGCAGTTGGCGACCTGTTCGCTGTCTGCGAATTGCAGCGAATCCGCCGCAAGCATCACACTCAATTGCGCCTAAATCGGGATTGTTTGATTTACTCGACATAGGCATCACCTGAATATTGAGCTTCCAAGCTATTAACTCTCGACTCCATATCAAACGCCCACTTCATAACATCGCCAAGCGCCTCTTCTGCTAACTCGACCTTTTTACCAGCTTGTAAAACACTTAAGCTTTTAGCTTCATTGATTTTTGCCTGAATGGCATTTAATACTTTGCTACTCATAAAAACCTATTCCGTAGTCGTCAACGCGCTCAAACCGTGAATAAAAATCACAAAGCGCTGAAATTGAATCGTCATAACATTGGCGTGTTTTTCTGAGTAATTTATTTACGATGTTTTCCTCCTGTTTTTCTGCTTCTATCTGCTTGTCTATTTCAGGGCTGGTTAACTTTGTGAAAGCGGTTTTCAACTGCCAACCGCGCACCCCAATAGCCCAATCCATAAAGCCTAAAAAAGCTGTTTTGTCTGCGAATTTAGCGACACCACCACGCGCAAAATTGCCGTGAATTTCGTTTGAAATTTCGGTGACTTTTTCGCTTATGGTTTCGAGCTTTTGTTCAAGTTTTTCAATTAGATGTAATCGTTTTTCGCTAAATGACTTTTTGTTGATGTTTTTTTGCTTTTCGATAAAGCCAATTGTTGCTTTTAATTCGTATTGCTTCGAAGCTCTGCGGCGGGCTTTTTCTTCTAAGCCTTGCATGTATTCTTGTATTAGGCCGTACATGTGTTGCGCTTCATGAGTAGCGCAGTTTTCCCACGCTTCGGCGCGAGCATACTTCGAAATATTGTAACGATTACCGCGAATTTCGCCTTGTGACCCTTCCGCGCCTTTGGTCATATATCCAAGCGCTTTTAATAAATAGGTGGCTGCTGCCTTGGCGTTTTTAATACGCTCAATCGTCACAAAGCCTTGCCCCCAATGGCGTTCAATATTTGCCGACCACTCATGAAAATAAACAGGCTCAACATTCCAGCGCATAAGCACATGAGCGTGATAGTTTTGTTCCCCAACACACTCAATCACATGCTTTTCACCGTTCCAGTCATACGTTTTAGAGCCATGTTTTTTTGCTGGCGCTTCGGCTACCCAAAGATAATCAAAGATAGGTTTTTTCGTTGCTGATTGCTCACATTCAATTGCTGTTAATTCCATTCGCTCATTTGTGATTGCGCGCTTTTCGCATTGCTCTATGCATTCAACAACACCCCAAGGGTAAAGCCTTTCATTGTCGTGCATTAGGTCTGATTCAACACGACCACTGGCACCAACACTTTGCACTTTACCCCATGGGTATAAACGGTCATTTCGCCCAATACATTCAACTTTACCCCATGGGTATTTTTTGCCTTTAGGTGTTTTTGAGATATTCCCCGTTGCGATAAAACCGCGCTTGTGCATTTTCCCTAGCTTGTCAAAGAACGGGCTTAACTGCTCACCAATCGTTGCAAAGTCATACTTAAGCAAGGAAAAACGCCCACTTGCTACAATTGGGTTGTTATCTGCCATTTCAAAAACAAGCTTTTCGCCGCTTGCGTCATACCATGGTTTGATGATGTCGCCAGCTTTACCGCCACTCGCTTTTTTTAAGTGTTTTTCATTTAATTTTTTACGGGCTTTTTCATCTAGCGTCACAGTTAAAAACGCATTAAAACCGCCTTTGACGGCTTGCATGTATAAACCGCTGTCTATGATTTTTCCACGGGCGCGGCTGCTAACTGTTTGAGTAATTCGGTCGCCTGTGTTCGCGTCCGGCGCATCACTTGCGCGGGTATTTTGAGTGCAAACAATACGAAAACCATCACACCAATTACGGCTTTGAAAGTGGACGCGGGCTGTTTCATCAGCCTGTGTAACAGTGCTGGCAAAGTGACCTTTGTCGATTTCTGCTACCTTTTTCGGTTTAATTTCACCTGTTTCAAGACAAAGAATTTCATCAGGATTAATACCAAGGCGCTCTGAACGCTGTTCAGGCGTTAAGTTTTTAAGGGCATGACTGTATAAACTATCAAGGCTTGAAGCCTTAGCAGCTAAAAGAGACTGTTTAGAACGTGGATTTTCATCTCTTTTTTGTTGTGTCTGACTTTTGCGCCTTTTGACAAGCCTAGCTTTTCCGCTTCGCGCCCCTTCGGGGTTTTGACCGTATAATTCCTCAGTCCACCAACCTGTTTTATTTTCAGTTACGCCGCAACTAAAAAAAGCGCCACTTTGGGCGCTAACTGCTGCTTTATTAATAATGTGTTCGGGGATATTAATTGCCATAACTAACCCCGAAACTTAAAGTGAACGCAAGCGATATCAAAAGATAAGACGCAATATCCATCTTTCAAACCGCTTGGAAATTCATCGCTAGAAAGAACATGTGTCACCTGAACTAAAACAGTTCTTCCGGTGTACTCATTGTTTTTGAACTCGCACAAATATAAATAATCATGCTCTCTATAATTTCTATCGTTCAATCTTACTTCGGCTGTTTTCATCCCAACCGAAACAAGCCCGAAATACTCAGGCGCAATTTTTAATCTGTGTGTAGTCATAACGCACCAACCTTTGCAGCATAAGCCGCTGACCTAAGTGCATCATAGCGAATGCATGAACCGTCTTGATAATTGCGTTCACGCTCTGCTTGAATTTGAATTTGTTTTTCACGGCGAATTGCTGCCAGTTTATTTTTAAACTCAAGCTTTAGTTGTGCGGCTTTACCCCTGGCATAGTCCCAGTGGTCTGATTCTGTGTGTAATTCATGAATATCTACTTTGTATTGACTCATGCTTTCACCTTGGCGTGTGGTTTAACGTTTTCTTACAATTTGTTCATCTTTGGCTAAGTGATGGGCGACTACCTTTGTCGGGTAGCCGCCTAATACACGCCAATGTAAACACCTTCCACAGTCGGGCGACTGCTTCGGGGATGATGGTAGTCAATATACAACCACTACGTCAATGGGTATTGATTAGTGAAAATATACTGACCAACGACTATAATCAAAATTACCGACACGCCAAGACGGACACAAAACGTATGAAAATAAGCTCTTCACTTGAACTGCTAGATTGGTTTAAAACCGTTGCAGAACTTGACTCTGACTATATGGTTCACAAGATAACAGGCATATCAAAACAGGCAATTAGCATTGTTCGCAATGGGAAAGGCGAATTTAAAGACCTTACAGCCCTTAAGCTACTTTTAGTAGGTGAACACCCTGAACCCCTTGAAACTATGGCACTTTTAGAAGCTTTTAAGGCTGAAAGAAAGGGTAACAATGAAGATGCAGAAATTTGGCGTAAAAGTGTTGCGTAGGTAGATTTTTGTACCCCACATTTTGACGGTCTTGACTTTCGGAAACACCCACCCCGCAACGGTTACAGGTGAATCAACGATGAATAAATTACGTTATGTTAAATTAGCTAAAGTAATTAAAAGTGGGAGTTAAGTTGCTAACTAGCCCACTTTTAGAAGGGTTTTTTAAAGGTTAATTTAGTTCAGAATCCACCCAAAACTTAGTGCCTTTGAGTACTGCTTGAAGAGCAAGTCCATTTTCGGTTAAAGAATAAACCGTAACTTGGTCTGCAATTGCTTCGGCAACTAAAGCACCACCTTTTTCTTCATATTTTGCTGCTGCATCAGCATTTCCACCGAATGCCCAACCATGTTCAATAAAGCGATTTACTGCTGCTTGGTTATGAAAAACCATTACTACATTAAAGTCTTTTACACCTAAACCGAGTCCCAAACCAGCTTCACCCATATTCATATAAGTTGATTTACCAGTTAGGTTATTTTTAACGACACCATAACCGCCACCAAAACTGGCTAAAACAACGTTAACATTGGCATTATCAAAAACGGCATAACCAGCAGAGTTAGCAATTTGTTGTTTAACATCTGGCTTTTGTGCGTACAATTCACTCAATGTGTTATTTTTCATACTTTGCACTAAAGCACGTTTTTCATTAGGGGACGCACTACCTGTAGTGGCGCAACCGGTTAAAATTGTGGTCATTAAAACTAAACTAATAACGATATACTTTTTCATACATATTCCTTGAATATTAGTATGGCAATCTAATTAATGATTAACTGTTGCAAATATTTAAGATATCTTAAGTCCAATACTAGACAGTATCGGACTTTATGGTAGTCTTATAACTAGTTATTTTACAAGATTTTTCATTATTATGCTCGTTGCTCTCGTTGATACACTTAAACAACTGCGATACCAAATTGCCCATCTAGAAGATGATACTCTTGCAATAGAATATCCTGAACTTGATAACTTTATACAACAAGTTGGATTGACAGTTGCTGAATCAAAAAGTGACTTATCTTTTGTTTATCAATTTTTATATGTGTATGGTCGAAAATCAGAAGCAACTTTTAATCGCTTTCGAAATGAACTTGAGCGATTTTGTTTATGGTCATGGTTGATTGCTGAAAAATCGGTTTTTGAACTAAAACGCGAAAACATAGAAGCATATGTTGATTTTATGGTTGAGCCAGATTCAGCTTGGTTATCAAACTCAGTGCAATGGCGTTATAAAGATGAACAAGGTATAAGAAAGCTTAATAAAAATTGGCGCCCTTTCATTAATAAAGAAAATATAGCAAGCCAACAAACACTAGCAGCTATGTTTACTGCACTAAATGTATTTTATAAATTTGCGATTTTAGAAGAAAAAACGTTTGCTAATTTTGTACCGGTAGTTAAAAAGAATAGTCCATATTTAGTAGTGCAATCACAAATTAAGATTCCAGATACACTGAGTGACATTCAATGGGAGTATGTGTTTGGTGTAACACGTGACCTATGTGAGCAACAGCCTGATTTAGAAAGAAATTTATTTACACTAGCTTGTTTGAAAGGTTTGTATTTACGTATTTCTGAGTTATCTGAAAGACCACAGTGGTCGCCGGTGATGTCACATTTTTGGCAAGACAATGATGGCTTTTGGTTTTTAAGAATTATGGGTAAAGGTAATAAATTACGTGATGTCACTTTAAGTGAAGATTTTATCACTTACCTAAAACGTTACAGATTATACCGAGGCTTACCTGCCCTCCCCCGTGTTGATGAAGCCGAACCATTAGTACACAAAATTCGTGGTAAAGGTGGTATGACTGTTCGACAAATTCGACGGTTAGTACAGCAAAGTTTTGATTTAGCAAAACAATCATTATTATATGATGGTTTTAAAGACGATGCGGAACAACTTGAAGCGGCAACGGCTCACTGGTTAAGGCATACAGGTGCAACCCATGATGCTCAAACAAGACCGCTTAAACACTTATCGGAAGATTTAGGTCATGCAAAAATTGCTACGACTGATCAAATTTATATTCAAACAAATATAAAAGAACGCGCAAAGTCTGGAATTAAAAGGAAAGTTTAATGGAATATACCATACTCGCATTAGTTGGTTTAGCTTTGTTATTTTACTCACTGACAATTCGTCAGTTAGAACGAACAGAAATAACCGGGCCAATGTTTTTTGTTCTAGTTGGCATCGCTATGTCTTACTTTTTGCCTAGTGAGTTCAAGTTAGGTGAAGCGGGACTCAGTGAAATATTACCTTTAGTTGAATTAACTCTTAGTATTTTTTTATTTACCGATGCAGCAAAATCAAAACTGGCAGTATTAAAACATAGTTATCAATATCCTAGTCTTTTACTTTTTGTAGCTTTGCCAATGACATTACTATTAGGTGTTGCAGGTGCGTTGTTTTTCTTTTCTGAGCTATCACTTTTTCAATCTGCTTTGATTGCTATTATTTTAACGCCGACTGATGCAGCTCTTAGTAAAGGCATTTTAGAATCCACATCTGTACCTGAAAATGTTCGCGAAGGTATAAATACTGAGAGTGGTTTGAACGATGGACTTTGCGTACCAATATTTTTAGTTCTACTTTTATTAGCACAAAATCCAGAGAGTGCAGTAACAACGATTGATACCCTACTCGTTTTTGGTCGAGAATTAGGAGTCGCACTCGTTATTGCCGGCGTGTCTATGGCTGTGTTTATACCTCTTTTAAAAATTGCATTAGCACGTCATTATTTTGCAAATAACAGCAGCCCATTTTTATTAATTGGCTTGGTAATGGCTATTTTCTCTTTAACACAAAATTTTCATGGTAGTGGTTTTATTGCCGTTTTTGTAGCGGGACTATTATTTGATTACTTAGCACCTAAAAAAATTCGTTCAACATTAGTTAAAGACTCTGAACATATCGCTGAATTTGTTGCACTACTTATTTGGTGTTTATTCGGTTTTGTTTGTGGGCACTTAATTGTGAATGATATTACATGGCCAATTGTATTTTATGCCTTACTAAGCGTAACGATTTTTAGAATTGTGCCAGTTTTAATTTCGCTTATATTCACTAATTTAAATTTCAAAGACAAATTTACTTTTGCTTGGTTTGGTCCTCGAGGTTTAGCGTCTATTGTTTTTACTTTAATGGTTATGGACACAGCAATTGTGAACAAAGAACAAATTGCTACAGTGACATTAACGACAATTTTATTTAGCGTATTTATTCATGGCATGAGTACCAAGCCAATTGCAAAAAGTTACCAAAAATAAAGGCGCGTTAAGCGCCTTTATTTTTTTAATGAATTTAATAGCACTTTAATTTTTAAAGTAGCTCTGCAATTAATTGTAATGGGTGTTTTGGTTTGAATTTTTCATAGCGCTTTACTTGGCTGCGACATGAGAACCCTGTTGCTAAAATTGTTTCAGGTTCATTGTCGGCAACAATTGGTTGCCAACTCATTTCATAAAGTGCGCGTGAATTTTCTTGGTTCTGTTTTTCGTGGCCATAGGTTCCTGCCATTCCGCAACAACCAGTACTTGTTGTGTCTAATTGTAAATTCAGGTCAGCAAAAATAGTTTGCCAAACTTTAGACGCATTTGGCATTGCTGTTGTTTCAGTACAATGACTTAACAGCTTAAATGGCGAAGTCTTATTAGTGGTAAGTGAAACTTGTTTGAAGTTTTGCGTTTGAAGCCATTCATGGGCAAGTTCAACTTTAAAATCACCACGGTCTTCTTTTAAGATTGATACATATTCATCTCGGTAACACATAACCAAAGAAGCATCGAGTCCAACTAATGGTGCATTGATTTCACTCAGTGAATTTAAAAACTCAGCAGCATTTTTTGCTGTTGTTCTAAATTCATTTAAAAACCCTTTCACATGCTGTGCTTTACCATTTGGTTTAAAAGGTAATAGCATTGGTTTTTTGCCTAACGCTTTAATTACTTTAATAAAGCTTTCGACTAATTCGGCTTCATAAAAACTAGTAAATGGATCTTGTACTATCAGTACATATTCGGCTTGCTCTTCTTTTGAAAGCGAATTAAGTAATTCAAAATTGAAATGCTGCTCTTTTGAAATACGTTTTGAAAGTTGCGGGACGCTTAAACTGGGCGTATCAACATAACCAATCGTATTTTTGATTAACCCAGAAACAAGTTTAGTGTTTACTATTGGGTTAACAACTTTAGCAAATTTTGCCATAACAGGTGCAGTTTGCTCGATACCCGCAACTAAGTAATCCTTAGCTGGTCGTGCATAATAACTGTGATAGAAATTTAAAAACCTTGAACGAAATGTTGGAACATCCACTTTGATTGGGCATGCAGTTGTACATGCTTTACAAGCTAAACATTCGTCCATAGATTCTTTCACCTCGTGAGAGAAATCATAAACGCCCTTTTTCTTATCACGACTATGTTGATAGCGCTCCCACCAAGTGATGACTTCGCCATTGATCAATTCTTTTTCAACATTGAGCAAATCAATATTTTCTGACTCTTGAAGTCGTAGCCATTCACGCATTAAACTTGCGCGCCCTTTTGGTGAATAACGGCGGTCACCAGTAACTTTATAAGATGGGCACATTGGTGATTTTTCGTCATAGTTAAAACACAGGCCATTACCGTTACAGGTCATAGCGTTATTAAATTCTGTTTTAACATCGATAGAAATTTCTTTGTCGAACCAAGCTCGCTTTTGATCATCAACAGAAACTAGTGAGTCTTTACTTTCAAGTGGAGTACAGATTTTACCTGGATTTACTCTATTATTTGGATCAAATGCCGCTTTAATTTTTCTTAATTGTGTAAATAAATGTTCGCCAAAAAATTCAGGGCCATATTCACTACGATACCCTTTGCCATGCTCACCCCACATTAAGCCGCCATATTTGGCAGTAAGTTTAACGACTTCATCTGAAATATGTCGAAGTAATTTTTCTTGTTCAGGGTCGCACATATCAAGAGCTGGTCGAACATGTAATACGCCAGCATCAACATGGCCGAACATACCATATTGTAGGTTGTGTTTATCGAGAAGTTCACGAAACTCGACTATAAAATCGGCTAAGTTTTCTGGTGGAACCGCAGTATCTTCAGCAAAAGCTAACGGTTTTTGACTGCCTTTTACATTACCTAAAAGGCCTACTGATTTTTTACGCATTGCATAAATTTTTAAAATATCAGCTTTGTCATTCGTTAACTGATAACCGATCACCCCATTAGTTTGTTTTTCAACACATTCATCAAGTAACTTGCAAAGAGTATCTACTTTATCTTTAATATCTTCAGGTGAAACAGCATTAAACTCAACCATGTTGAGTCCTTGCATTTCTCTGTTTTCAACATCGGTTATTAAGTCCGATACTGAGTGCCAAATAATATCTTCACGAGCAAGGTTAAGTACTTTACTGTCGACAGTTTCTACAGAAGTTGCATTTGCTGCAACTAAGAATGGTGAATGACGCAGAGCAGAGTCAAAGCTATCATATTTAATGTTAATTAAAGTCTTAAATTCTGCAATTGGTGTAATGTTTAGTTTTGCTTCAGTTACAATACCTAATGATCCTTCAGAGCCAGTAATTAATCGGCTCATATCAAAGGTTTGTAAATCATCAGAAAAAATATGTTCTAAATCGTAGCCGGTAAGAAAGCGGTTTAAACGCGGGAACTTTTCTAAAATAGCATCACGGTTCTCAAGGCCAATATCGATAACTGTTTTATATAATTTACCTATGGTTGTGTTTTGTTCAGCAATTATTTTTGCTTTTTCAACGCTCATAGGTGTTGTAGACATTTCTGTTCCATCAACAAGATAAGTAGTAAGGCCTAAAACATGATCACTTGTTTTGCCATAAACTAAAGAGCCTTGACCTGAGGCGTCTGTATTTATCATTCCACCAATTGTTGCTCGGTTACTAGTTGACAGATCAGGTGCAAAGAAAAAACCGTAAGGACGTAAAAAGTCATTTAATTGGTCTTTTATTACACCAGTTTGAACGCGCACCCAGTTTTCTTCGACATTGATTTCTAAGATTTCACGCATATAGCGAGATAAATCAACAACTATTCCTGGCGTTAGCGATTGGCCATTAGTACCCGTGCCACCACCACGTGGACCAAAAGTCAGTGATAAAAACGGATCACGTGACGCAATTTGCATAGCAAGTTGTATATCTTTTGCTGACTTTGGAAAGATGACACCTTGAGGTACTTGTTGATAAACGCTGTTATCGGTCGATAAACTTAAACGTGTAGAAAAGCTTGCATCGGTATCACCACTAAAACCTTGTTTTTTAATTGTTTCTAAGTAATTAGATACGAGTTCTGTGGCAGCTTGTTGTTGGCTTATTGTTGCTATCATGACAGTGATAAATTAAGGCATTTTGCAAATTATATCATGCTAATAGCTAAGATAAATTGAAGATTTTACAGTTTGTAACACTCTTTTTATCGATTTCTGGAGTAATGCTTTTATACTGTGTAATAAAGCAGCAGATGAGATAGACAGATGAAAAAGATTGCATTAATCAGTTTAGGTGCCTTATGCATGTTATTGGGATTAGTTTTTGTTATTATTCCCGGACCGTCGCTGATCTTTTTTATTGCAGGACTTTTCTGTTTATCTTTTTATTATCCTAAAGCGCGTGATTATTTAGCCTTGTGCCAAAAGGCACTTACTAAGTCATGTGCCTATATAGATAAAAAACTTGCTCGCTGATTTCTAATTGAGTAACAAAAATGCCAGCTAAATGCTGGCATTTTTTATATTAGAATCTTTATTTTAGATAAATAAAGTACTTAGTCTGGTAATTTCTTAGCAAGATATAACCAAGTTTCTAATACTGTATCAGGGTTTAGAGAAACAGAATCAATACCCTGCTCTACTAACCAAGCTGCAAAATCTTCATGATCTGAAGGACCTTGACCACATATACCTACGTATTTGCCTTTTGCTTTAGCAGTTTGAATTGCCATTGATAATAGTTTCTTGATTGCAGGGTTACGCTCATCAAATAGATGTGCAATTAAACCAGAATCACGGTCAAGACCTAATGTTAACTGAGTTAAATCGTTTGAACCGATAGAGAAACCATCGAAATACTCTAAGAACTCATCTGCTAGTAAAGCGTTTGATGGTAATTCACACATCATGATTACTTTAAGACCATTTTCGCCACGTTTAAGGCCATGTTCTTCAAGTAGTTCAATAACGCGTTTACCTTCTTCAAGTGTACGAACAAATGGGATCATGATTTCGATATTAGTCATACCCATTTCGTTACGAACACGTTTAATCGCTTCACACTCTAGCGCGAAACAGTCACGGAAATCTTCAGAGATATAACGTGCTGCACCACGGAAACCAATCATTGGGTTTTCTTCTTCCGGCTCATATTGCTGGCCGCCAACAAGGTTTGCATATTCGTTCGACTTGAAGTCAGACATACGAACAATTACACGCTCTGGTGCAAACGCACAACCTAGTGTTGCAATACCTTCAACAAGCTTAGAAATATAGAATTCAACTGGCGATTCATAACCAGCCATCATTTCTGAAATTTCAGCTTTAAGCTCATCAGATTGCGCATCAAAATTAAGAAGCGCTTTAGGGTGAACACCAATCATACGGTTGATTACGAATTCAACACGAGCAAGACCAACACCAGCATGCGGTAAACGTGCAAAGTCAAATGCACGATCAGGGTTACCCACGTTCATCATAACTTTCATTGGTAATTCTGGCATTTCATCAACGCGTGAAGTAAGTACTTCGTAATCTAAAATACCTTCGTAGATGTAACCTGTATCACCTTCGGCACACGATACTGTTACATCTTGGCCTGCTTTAATTAAATCAGTTGCATTACCACAACCAACAACAGCAGGAATACCTAATTCACGAGCAATGATCGCTGCGTGACAAGTACGGCCACCACGGTTTGTAACAATCGCAGCGGCACGTTTCATGATTGGCTCCCAGTCTGGGTCAGTCATGTCAGTAACTAGAATGTCACCTTGTTGTACTTTGTCCATTTCGTCAATTGAATCTAGTACGCGAACTGTACCTGAACCAATTTTATGGCCAATTGCACGGCCTTCAGCAACAACTGTGCTTGTACCATTTAATTGGAAACGCTCCATTACGTTAGCGTCTTCGTTTGAACGAACTGTTTCTGGACGTGCTTGAACGATGTAAAGTTTACCGTCGTTACCGTCTTTTGCCCACTCGATGTCCATTGGACGACCGTAGTGTTTTTCAATGATCACAGCTTGCTTTGCAAGTTCTTGAACTTCAGCATCTGTGATTGAGAATTTGTTTGAAAGCGAAGAATCTACGTCAACAATTTCAACTTGCTTACCGTGTGATTCATCCGCAGAGTAAATCATTTGGATTGCTTTTGAACCAATATTACGGCGAACTACAGCAGGTTTACCGTTAGCAAGTGTTGGTTTGTGAACATAAAATTCATCTGGGTTTACAGCACCCTGTACAACCATTTCACCAAGACCATAGCTTGAAGTTACAAATACAACATCTTCAAAGCCAGATTCAGTATCAATACTGAACATAACACCTGAAGCTGCTTTATCTGAACGAACCATGCGTTGGATACCCGCTGATAATGCAACACCACGGTGATCATAACCTTGGTGTACACGGTAAGAAATAGCGCGGTCATTAAATAGTGAGGCAAACACGTGTTTGATGGCAGTCATTACTGCATCAATACCACGTACGTTTAAAAACGTTTCTTGTTGTCCTGCGAATGAAGCGTCTGGCATGTCTTCTGCTGTAGCTGATGAGCGAACTGCAAATGAAACATCTTGTGATGCGTCGCCATGTAATTGGCTATATGCGTCGCGGATGGCTTGGTCTAGGTTAGGTTGGAATGGTGTATCAATAATCCATTGGCGGATTTCGGCACCGACTTTAGCGAGTGTATTTACATCATCCACATCCAATGTGTCTAAAATGTCGTGGATTTTTGAGTTTAACCCAGATTGCTCTAGAAACTCGTTGAATGCATCAGCGGTTGTAGCGAAACCACCTGGCACTTGAACACCAGCGTTAGCTAGGTTTGAGATCATTTCACCCAGTGAAGCGTTTTTACCGCCAACACGTGGAACATCTTGCATACCAAGCTCTTGATACCAGAGAACGTATTCTTGCACGGATCTTTCTCCATAAACAAATTGTAGTACTAACTGTGAGAGTTAAGAAAGAAAACCTTCTAAAAAGGTCGTAGTCATTCTACACTGGCAACAGACCTCACGTAAACCGTGAAGCCCCTATTTTGCAGATAAAGGTAATAAAAAGGTTAAATATGAGAACTGCATTTTATATTTCTGATGGAACAGCAATCACTTCTGAAGTATTTGGTCATGCGACCTTATCAATGTTTCCTGTGGATTTTAATCACAAAACAATTCCTTTCGTTGAAACTGAAAAAAAAGCGAATGAAGTTAAGAACTTGATCAATTCAACCGCACAGCGTGATGGCGAACAGCCATTAGTATTTTTTACTTTTGTTAATCATGAGCTAAGTGAGATAATTAAATCTTCATGTGCGGTTTGCTATGACTTTTTATCACAATATAGCGATAAAATTTCTCAAGAATTAGAAGTTGCACCTGTACCAAAAGTACATAGAACTCATTCAATGCACGAGAAAAGTTATGATTTTCGCATTGACGCAGTTAACTATGCGTTGACTAATGATGATGGTGCTAATATTAAAAACTACTCAGAAGCAGATATTATTTTAGTAGGTGTAAGCAGAAGTGGTAAAACACCGACTAGCTTATACCTAGCATTGCAATATGGTATTAAAGCGGCTAACTACCCTCTTACAGAAGATGATTTAGAAAGAGGCACTTTGCCTGAATGTTTAAAGGCTTACAAACATAAACTATTTGGTTTAACTATTGACCCTGTTCGCCTTGCGGATATTCGACAGCGTCGTATGGCGAATTCAAAATATGCGTCTTTAAAACAGTGTCGTATTGAAGTACGTGAAGTAGAAATGCTTTATAAAAAACAGAAGATTCAATATCTCAATTCAACACATCATTCAGTTGAAGAAATATCTGCGAAAATTATATCTGATACAGGTCTTGAAAGACGTAAGTACTAACTTAATTTAGTATCGGACATTAAAAAGGCTGCACGTTACAGCCTTTTTTGGATAACTTAGGATGTTACTTACGTGCGTCTTTTAATAAATCAGCAACTAAGAAACCAAGTTCTAATACTTGATCCGCATTTAAACGTGGGTCGCACTGTGTACGGTAACGTTGAGCTAAATCTTCATCTGATAATCCATACGCACCACCAGTACACTCTGTTACATGTTGGCCTGTCATCTCAAGGTGAACACCACCTGGGTAAGAACCTTCGGCCTTGTGAACTGCAAAGAACTGGCTGATTTCACGAAGAATATTATTAAAGCTACGTGTCTTATAACCTGAACTCGCTTTTTCTGTATTGCCATGCATTGGATCGGAACTCCAAATAACTTTACGGCCTTCTTGTTGTACTTTACGGACGAGAGCCGGTAACTTTTCTGGAAGAACATCAGCACCCATTCGTGTGATTAAAGTTAAGCGACCAGGGATGTTATCTGGGTTGACTGCATCAATAAGCTTGATAAGTTCATCTGGGTCCATACCCGGGCCAACTTTTACGCCAATTGGGTTTTTAATACCTTTAAAGAATTCGATATGCGCGTGGTCTAATTGTCGAGTACGCTCACCAATCCAAACAAAGTGTGCAGAACAATCGTACCAGTCACCTGATAAGTGGTCACGGCGTGTAAGTGCCTCTTCGTAACCTAGTAATAAGGCTTCGTGTGATGTAAATAAGTCTGTTTCTTTTAGGCTTGGAGCAACAGTTGAGTCAATACCACACACTTCCATAAACTCAAGTGCATCTTGAATTCTATCCGCTAACTGTTGGTACTTCTCTTTAAGTGGGTTTGCTGCAACAAAACCCATGTTCCAACGGTTTACTTGGTGTAAATCCGCTAAGCCACCTTGAGCAAATGCGCGTAATAGATTTAACGTTGCTGCACTGTGATGATATGCCGTCATTAATCGCTGTGGATCTGGTACTCGAGCTTGCTCTGTGAATTCAAAATTATTGATGATATCACCACGGTACGAAGGTAATGACACACCATCAATTGTCTCGTAATCTGACGAACGTGGTTTAGCATACTGACCAGCCATACGGGCGATCTTAACTACAGGGCACTTACCACCATAAGTTAAAACAACGGCCATCTGTAAAAGTGTTTTAAATGTATCGCGAATGTTTGCAGCATTAAAGTCACTAAATGACTCAGCACAATCACCGCCTTGCAATAAGAAAGCTCTGCCTTCACATACAGCTTCTAGTTGTTTGTATAAGCTACGCGTCTCTTCAGCAAATACTAAAGGTGGTGCGCTTTTTAATTGTCCCTCAACTGATTTAAGGGCTTCTTGATCTGGGTACTCTGGCTGCTGAAGTATCGGCAGTTTTCTCCAGCTGTCTGGGTTCCACGATTGCATGTTCTTTCCTCATTCCTAACATAGACCGTTAACGAAAACTAACTTATTGCACGTAGTAAGTTCAAGGACAATATTCAGGTATTTGTAATTATTTAGTTATTTAATAAATTCTTTAAGTATTAATGATTAAAACCGAAGAGTTTAAACCATTTAAAACAGATAGTTATCACTATTCTTATGCGTTTACTCTTTACAACAAAGGAAGAACACATCTTACCATAAGTTAGTATCTATGTAACCTCAGCTTTACGCTAGACAAATACACTTTTCTAGCACTATATTGAAAAATAATAAAAGCGTGCTATAGAATACAATAAAGAACACATCATACTTTTTTCGTACTTCTAGTTAGGTCAGCTATATTCATAATGGAAACTTCAAATTATCAAAAGAAAAGGTTAAACTTGAAACATGAGTATGTAAGATGTGTTCTTATGAGTACAAAGCTAGAAATTCGCAGTCAGTTTGATTTGGTAAGTGAGCTAACCCATTTATTTTGTGAAGAATTAAAACAGATGGGGTTTTATAAAGCGTCATATTATCAGTTGCCAGATATAAATATTAACGATGAAAAACAAGTTCCTTCTAATATCCCTGTTAATAAATTTGAGGGAGAGGAAGCTCAAAAGCAAATTCTTAATTCTTTTGGGGACTTTTACAAGAAAACGGGGTTAAGTAGCCGTGTATTAAAAAGGCATCCTGGGTTGTTAGTACTAAAAGATGTCGATAAGCAGTTTATTACCGCACGAATAAATCAGTTAAATAAAGCTAAATCCGATTTTAAAAACTGTGTGTTAGCAATTGATAATAATGATGCACGCTTTGAAGCTGTTCACAACGCAGTGCCAAACCTTATTACTTTAGCTGCTTATCGTAAAATTCATTTTGAAACTGAGTCCCCCTACTCTGTTCGTTTTACCTGGATGCACAAACATGCAACAAAAACGCTTACAAAAAAAATGGCGTTAGCTATGTTAGAAAAGTCGGCAGGTTATTCAAATCCAAGAATGATCGACCAACATTCTTGGCAAGCACTTGTAGCACAAGAACAAAGTCGTGTTGCAAGTTTGGGTGATAAAGAAAAATTACGAATTCGCAGGCCTACAAGAGTAAGTCCACAAGTAAATGTAAGATACACAGCGCAAAACCGATATCATGTTAGTGCAGCTCTCCCATTTATTTTGATAAACCCAGAACCAGATGTAAAACTTGGTACATTATCAGATTACCAAAAACCGGAGAGTCATCCTCGGAAAAGAGAATATGATTTCTTAGTAGATAGACTTTACTTAGAACAAGTAACAGATTGATTATGTTAAAAAGGCCACATGCGTGGCCTTTTTTCATAGTATGTATTATTAATGAAATTAATCTTCTACTATTTCTTCAATTTTATCTTCATCGATTAAAACTGCATTCTCGACAATACGTTTACCACCTTGAATTTCGATTCGTTTATTATGCTTATTAAGCGTAAGAATCTCATCGCAAAATTGATCAGACGGATGCATCTCGTAAGTGTAATCAATAATATTACCGGTTTTGTCATCTTTAACATTGGTAATGTTATATTCAGAAATTGCACCTTTCTCAATTAAGTCTTTCATTGTAGTTGTCATATCACGACGTAATGCTTTTAATTTATTCTCGGTAATTTCGTCGGTTGAATAAATTGAGCCGTACTTTTCCATGATAGATAAAAGGCGGAAATGGTAAGTTTTACCCGGAGCAGCGTAGCGCCATAAATGATATAAACGAAGCATCATCCAACGAGATAAACCACGTTTTAATTCTTGAGCACTATTGAAGTAGTAGCCTTTATATTCAAGGTTGTCGATCATGTTATGAACAAATGCGTTCAAACATGCCACACATTTCACGTTACCACCCTGACCTTTTTTGCCACTAAAATGAAGTGATGACAAAAAGTTCATGTTCGATTCGTAAAATGAATCATCAATATCTGAGTTACGGGTATCTGTCGCTGAATATTTAAAAGAAAGTTTAGAACCTTGTAATGCCTCTAATGATTCTTTAATTTGTGGATACGGCATCGATTGACCAACCGCTTTTAATTCTTGCGCTAATTCATTCATCGAAAAAACAACCGCGTATTGAATTCCCGATTTAAAATTAATTTTTACAATCTTACCTTTTGAGGCTAATCGAATTAAGGCTCGTTCCACCTTTTCTTCACGATCAGATGGCCAAACAAGGTATTCTACATCTTCACCATCTTTACGTGTACTTACCACTGCAGGTGTTATTTTAATTTCGCCATCATAAAGAATGCCATCTACTTTTTCAGAAATTTTTCGAGTAACAATTGTTTTCTTTGGTGCTTCTTCAACAGGAAGCTTCTTATGACCAGAACGAACAAAACGTCCCCATAAATCATAATGATTAAAAGTATTCGAGTAAGCTCTCAAACCATGTGCTGCATTTTCAATTGAAACGCGCACATCTTTATTGTCTGTAAATAGTGCAAGACTTTCATTATCAATCGCACTTTCCACCCCGTGGATCTGCCCGCGTAAAGTATCGGGTAAGTTATCTACCGAGATGTTGACCTTTCGGCTCATTGTTCTTATTTCCAATTTTTCTTCGACAGTTAATAACAACACATAAAACTTCAAAAGTTAAATGTTTAAGTTAGTATAAACTTGATCCGATCATAATTTATTTCTTTGGATCAGATTTATACCAACTAATTCTTACTAGCTAATTTTCAGATCAGATTTTTACTAAGTTATAGTTCATAGGTCGTGATTTTACTAACTCAGTTCAAATTATGTCCTACAAAACGCCTTTTTATAGCAAATTAACACGACATAAATCCCATTTTCAAAACACCATGTGGATAAAGCGACTTCAAGTTAGCATAGATCTGATCTGTACCAACTATAGATCAGATCCATACCAACTTATTGCTTGATTTGATTAGCTTGTCAGTGCATAACTTTATAATTTAGTTAGTAAAAAATTGATCTATACCTATGATTTTGTGAATAAACTCGTGACTAAGCTGTGCATAACTCAAATGCTCATTTTTTGCTTAGTATTAGGCTGATCTGTGAGTAATAAGAGATCTGATCTTTACCAAGTAAAAGTATGATCTGGCTTTTTACTAAATATTTAATAAAATCAGTTAGATACTTCTATATTTTAGCATCTTAACCTTATATACCTATATATTTAACCGATATTAATCTTATTTATTTATACTTAGCTTCAAGAAGTTTACAATTTTTTATTAAATGTCTTATAAATAAAAGGTATGTCGTCTTAAATACTTGTTTACAGCAATTTGAATGGACATTATACTTAAAGCATAACTTTGAGGAAGAAAGTATGTCTATCAATAATAATGCGCTAGCCACTTATAGGTTACTAAAAGCGACAGCAGAAGTTGCTGAAAAATCGCTAGAAGGACGTATTCAACATTATCGTGCTCATCTAAAGTCTGAAGAAAAAGAACTTCGAACTTATACCCAAAAAGCAGCAGCTGATTTATTAGGCTGTAATAATCGTACCTTAAAACGACGCCATGATAATGGTGACTTTGATAAACTTAACATTAAACGTGGTGCAAATGGTCACTATGCATATACCTTAGTAAATATTTTTGCTATGGCCGATATCATGGATATTAAGCCTGATCACCGTACAGATGACGATAAATTACAAGTTATCGTTATCAATTCATTAAAAGGTGGCTGTGGTAAAACAACAAGCATGGTAAATATTGCCGCTGCACTTGCTACAACCAACATTAAACGCTATCGAATCGGTATTATTGATCTTGATCCACAAGGCTCTTCGTCAAGTTTTTTCCCACCAAGTGAGCCAGATCCGATCACTGTGGGTGACTTGATGCGTGATTGTATCGAGCTTGAAGAAAATGAAACTTGGCATGAGTTAGTAGGTAATTCTTTTTTACCTACCCACATTCCTAATATTCGTATTTTACCTTCAGGTATGGATGACTTTTACTTTGAGCATGAAACAGCAACTTTATTAAAAGATAGCTCTAGTTACGATAAAACACGTCACTATCATAAGCTGCTAGAAAAAGTTATCGAGCCAGTGAAAGACCAATTTGACATTATTCTAATTGATACAGCTCCATCCCTTAACTTCATGTTTTATAATGCATTAATGGCTTCAACTGCGATGCTTATTCCGGTTCATCCTGAAGCTGTCGACTTTGATGCAAACAATAAATATTTAAAACGATTAGGTGAGATTTACCATACAGTTGCAGCACTTGGTCACCAAGGTTGGGATTTTATGCAATTCTTGGTAACTAACTATGTTAAGGGTAACCACTCACAACGAGATATTGTTAAAGATGTTCGTAGTGCATTTGGTCGCCAAGTAATGAGCTATCCAATTAATCATAGTTCTGCTATCACAGCTAGTTCATCATCTTTTAACACCATTTTTGATCAAAAAACCTCTGACAGCTTAGCTAGTCGTGAGTCTTTACTTCGTGCTCAAGAAAATATCAAAGATGTAGTAGATGAGCTTGAAATGCTGATCCGCTCGAATTGGCAATCAACTCAGTCGTCTCTAAATTCAGCTAAGTAAGGTAAAGAATAAAAATGGCTAAAAAACGTAAAAATGATACCAGCTTAGATCCTTTTTCAACCTCAATTGAAAGTAGTAGCTTAGATGCTTTGCTTGAACAGGCATCGGCTGGCGATGTTATTAGTATGCCAGCACCTAGCGATCCTACTCGTCAAATTACCCTGGTGTGTAAGGTTATTCCTAGCTCAGAAATTGAATTAAGAACAAAGGTCTATGGTAAAAACCGCCGCGTACAATCATTACTAAATGAAAAGTCAGTTGCCGATATCCTTCCCGCAATTGCCGAAGATGGCCGCAACCAGCACCCTGCACTATGTTGGGATAAAGGTGACGAAATGCTTGTGTTAGCAGGCTCTCGTCGTCGTAAAGCATGTATTTTGAGTAACTCTGATTACTTAGTTTTAAGCTCTGAAGATTTTACAGATCAAGATGCTAAAATCCTTGCTGTATCATCAGACCAATACATTGCCCCAAGTCTGTGGGAGCTTGGTCAAGCTTATCAACAAACCCGTGATGAACTTATTGCTGAGGGTAAAAAGGGCTCTTATCGTGAGATTGCGGCAATTGAGGGGGTATCTCACACTGCGATTGCTGATGCTATCAAAGCTTATGAGAATCTCCCTGCAACAGTTTTGAGCCTTTATCCTACAGCTAACCATGTTGGCCGTGAAGTGGCCAAAAAGCTAATTAGTGCCAAAGAACGTGATGAGCAGTTATTCACTAAGTTAGTAAATGATGTGAGTAGTGATGCTGAAATAGCGCAGATTAGTAGTGATGATAAACGTGCTCTGGCAATTACGAAATTATTAACCGCTGAGCCTGCAACGCCAAGTCGCCGAGAAGCGCTCATCGACAGTGAGTTTGTTAGCGTACAGCGCAATATCAAAAGCGGCGATTTATCTGTCAAAATCGATAATAAAGTGATGACAGACAAACGTTTAGAGCAGTTAACTAAACTTTTAAATAGCTTTAATTAGTTAGTAAAATAATGATCTATCGCGCTTTTACTGTTAGTAAAAGCGTGATCCCAACCTCCCATTTGTTAGTAAAATAATGATCTAATAATATAAAAATAGCTACTCATTAGCCTCACAGATCAGTTTTTTACCAACTAATAACCCCTTTACAGGCTTTTTACTCCATAAATTTGTTTACTTAGTAAAAAAGCGATCTGTAAAGCCCCTGCCTTGTTATTAAGCTGTTTATATCTTGTGCGATTGTTGTTTGTTAAATGCTCAGAATGTCAATTTTCAACTTTCATTTTCTTTTAAAGCAGTTTTTTACTAAGTTATCAGCTCCAACCAGTCCAATATTGCTCAATAGTGCTTTAGCTCTGGGTCGATAGATCATATACTGGCAGAATTATTTTTTGTTTTTACTGCCATAAGCGTTATGTCTGCTAACTTATCCAAAAATGACTTATTAGCTATCTTTGAAGAAATAAAACAAGAGCAAGAAACTCAGTTTCCCCTGTCTGAGCGCTTCATTAAACAGCTGTTTAAGCCACATGTGTTAAGTAAAGCAAAAGAGTATCATCAGAACGGTCAAATAAACTGGTTAGAACATAACAGTGACTTTAGTGTTATTGATGCATCGATGTTTGGTAACGAAGGAAATACCTTCACTCAGCATATTGAGATCAGTAAATTACCAAGTGGATTTTCGGTCGATTCACACTGCACTTGCGGATCTAAAACCAAATGTCGTCATATTGCCGCCGTGTTACTTAAGCTCAAAATTGAACATTCAGGCGACTACGGTGAAGACTACATCATTAACGATTGGTTTAGTGAACTTAAGACGCTTAAGCAGATTGCCAACGAAGATGCCAAACAGGTTTTATTATTTGTTCTTGATGTAGAGAAATCTATAGTAACTATCACCCCGAAGATTGCTAATTATGACCCTGAACATAATTATACCCTAGGTCGAAATCTTACAGAGCAGCAATTAAACAGCTTTGTAACTCCTACTGATTTACTAGAGTCAGACTTTCGTTTATATAGTTGGATACGCTCACAAAATGCACTCGGTAAATTAGAGCTTAAAGGTCAATGGGGGTTTGCTGCACTACAGCAATTAATCGCTACGCAACGTTTGTTCTTAGGTCGTTCACGTCAAGCTATTAAAGCTGATAGCATGCAAGCTCTAGAGTTTGATTGGAAACAAAATAAAGACTTAACCTCATTGAGTATGACGCTAGCAGGCCAAGATAATTGGTTATTATTAAAAACAACACCTCCGACCTACCTTGATCCAGAAAAACTAAAAGTAGGTCGTATTCGTACTCCATTAACAGCTGATGAAATAGCTTTACTCGCAAATATGCCTGCAATTCACACTGAGAACTTTGACCGTGTTTATCAGCAACTCAATGATAACTTCGGTGAAGGGGTTATTCCGCATGCTTTTAAGCAAAGTAAAAAAAGCCTAGCTCGAACTGTATTCCCAGTCATCAGTATTCATAATGACGAGGGTACAATCCGCTTATCATTGCAGTTTAATTATCAAAACTCCTTGTATGATTTAAGCCAAGCTCCAGCGGATATACTCAACCAGTCATTAGAAAATACCGTTGTAAATGAATTAACCAATCTCGGTTTTGAATTATGTAAAGGGGCTTTACAAACTGAGTTTATCTTTAATAAACAATCAGTTATTCATGAGCATTGGCTAAAGTTTGAAATTATTCCTAACTTATTAAAGCGTGGTTGGAAAATTAATGATGAGTTAGAGGTCGGCAAAGCTCTAAAACAGCTTTCACTGCAAGTTGAGCGTGGTAAAGGACATCAGATAGTTAGTAAAATCGTGATCTCTGGAGTCAAAACGCAACAACTATTTATCACTGATAATAATATTTATCAGTCACTTAATAGACAAAGTGAGCGTTTCTATTATTTTACTGTAGGTAAACGCTTTGCGGTAGTTGAAAAGGTCGCGATGATGCAACTTAACGATTATCGTGAACGTTTTGAGCATATCAAAACGCGTGACGAAATCTTAATGCCGCTATCGTTTTTGCCAAAGCTTATTGAGCAAAAAGCGATTAAGGTGAATATTGTTGACGATGCGCTAGATGCTTACTTAGCTGAGTTAAGTGACTCACAACAACTTATTAAAAAGTCCGATATTCAAGGCTTAAACCAAGGTGTGCAATTACGTGAGTACCAACAGCACGGTGTTGATTGGCTCAACTTTTTAAAACGTCACCAGCTCGGTGGTATTTTGGCTGACGACATGGGACTAGGTAAAACCTTACAAGTTATCGCCTTTTTAGCTAACGCAAAACAATCACCTCAATCGGGTCCTACATTAATTGTTTGCCCAACAAGCCTTGTTGGTAATTGGCAAAGCGAAATTAATAAGTTTGCTAGCAACTTAAAAATCACCACAGTATTCGGTGCTGCTCGCAGCGACCAATTACAACAGCTGTCGCAAGCTGATTGTATTTTAACGACTTACCCACTGCTTAAGCGCGACATCGCTTTTTATTCGCCGCTTTATTTTGAAAATATCATTTTAGATGAAGCCCAATATATTAAAAATGATGCAGCTCAAGTTTCACGTTTGGTTAAGCGCCTTAATGCTGACTTTAAATTGTGTTTAAGCGGCACCCCTATTGAAAATAATCTATTTGAGCTTAAATCCTTGCTCGACTTTGCTATGCCGTCTTTACTTGGTTCGCAAACACATTTTAAAAGCTACTTTCAAACGCCTATTGAGCGTGATAACGATGTACAACGCGCTGACGAATTGAAGTCATTGATCATGCCATTTATCTTACGCCGAACTAAAGCGCAAGTTACTCAAGAGTTACCAGAGAAGACAGAGCTAGTAAAAGAATTTGAATTTGAAACTAAACAAAAAGAAATTTATACCGGTATAACTGAATCATTAGAGCAGAAATTGGTCGATCTATTTGCTCAGCAGGGTGTGCAAAAAAGTAAGCTGGCTTTTCTGGATGCATTATTAAAATTAAGACAAATTTGTTGTCACCCCAAATTGATAGATCCAACATCTCAAGCAGGCAGCGCTAAGCTTGAATGGCTTTCTAAACATTTACCTATCATGCTTAGTGAAGGCCGAAAGGTGATTATATTTAGTCAATTCACCATGGCACTTGATGTGATTGCGGAGCGATTAAATGAGCTTGGCATCAGCTTTAGTATGCTAACAGGGCAAACAAGACAACGCGATCGTGTTATCGAAGAGTTTACTCAAGGTGATACATCTGTGTTCTTAATTAGTTTAAAAGCCGGTGGTACAGGGTTAAACCTGACTCAAGCAGATACCGTGATTCATTTTGACCCTTGGTGGAACCCTGCTGTTGAGAAACAAGCGACAGATCGTGCTTATCGAATTGGCCAAACTAATCCTGTGTTTGTTTATAAATTGATTATGGCTAACTCAATTGAACAAAAAGTATTTAAAATGCAGCAGCATAAGCAAGCGCTTGTTGATGCATTATTTACTGAAAAATCAATGAGTTTTACTCAGTTTGATGAAGAGCAAATGCTTGCGCTGATAAAAAATTAAATTTTTTTAAAGTTTTTTTGAACTAATCAAATTTTAGGGCGTCTATTATTATGCTTGTTGTTAAATTGCAGTTTACATAAGCATTATGTTGATTTCCCATTTGGTTACTAAATTTTAGTAATGTTAGAGCCAGCTCTTCTTGAGCTGGCTTTTTTTATGCCTGATCCCCCTACTCTGTTGAGAACTATTTCGTTATGATGATGTGTCTTTAAGTTATTGAGTTTTCGATATGATTACAGAGCTAATTGCACAGATTAATTGGCAAAGTGTGGTGCTTGGTGCTGCTACAGGTGCACTCGCAAGTGGTGTTATTTTTGCTCTGCAAAAAAGCCGCTTAAAAGAACAGTTAGCTGAACTGCAAAATAGTCATCAAATTCAGCAAAGCCATTTAGAGCAAACGCAGTTGCAATTACAAGAAAGCCAACTCTCGTTTTCTCAATTGCAGCAAGATTACGCTGAACAACGTGATGAATCTCAACACTTTAAAACCCGTTTTGTAGAACAAGAAAAACAAGCACAGCAATACAACCAATTTTGGCGTCAACTCGAGGCTGAGCTTGCTGCTACCAAAGCGGCTCTCAATCAACGTGATATTGATTTAAGTACTTTACGCAGCACGGTAGAGCAAAAAGAGCTGCACTTTAAAGAACAGCTCAGTCAAATCAAAGAAAGCAAAGAGCAACTTAAGAAAGAGTTTGAAAATCTTGCTAACCAAATCCTTGAAGAGAAATCTCAGCGTTTTAAAACCTTAAATCAAGAAAGCATTGAGCAATTATTAAAACCTGTTCAGGGTGAGCTAAAAGGCTTTCGCGATAAAATGGAATTGATCCATGTTGAAGATCTCAAACAGCGTGCTGCACTTAAAACTGAGTTATTGCATTTGCAAGCTAAAAGCCAAGCTATTACTGAACAAGCTGATAGACTTAGCACTGCGTTACAAGGTCAAAAGAAAACCCAAGGGAATTGGGGTGAGTTAATGCTCGAAAATGTATTAGACAGCGCAGGACTGCGTGCAGGTGTAGATTATCAACGTGAAGTGTCGTTTAACACCGAAGATGGTCGTCTACGCCCTGATGTGGTGGTGTATTTACCACAACAGCGTCATTTAGTTATCGATGCTAAAACCTCGTTAAACGCTTACACACGCTACGTAAATGCCGATTCAGAGCTTGAGGCACAGCAAGCGCTAAAAGAGCATGTCACGGCAGTGCAATCACGTATTAATGAGTTAGCAAGTAAAGCCTACGATAGACTACCGGGTATTAACTCCCCTGAAGTGGTGATCATGTTTGTACCGATAGAGTCGGCTTTTGTTGAAGCGCTCAAATATCAAAGTGATATTTATCAGCAGGCAATCGAAAAAAATATTTTAGTTGCAACGCCGACTACCTTATTGACTAGTTTGAATATCGTTAAACAATTGTGGCGTTTTGAAGAGCAAACTAAATACTCAAAAGAGCTTGCTGCCCGTGCAGAGCGCTTTTATAACAAGCTAAATGGTTTTCTTACTAGTATGGAAGGGGTTGGTAAGCAATTAGACCGCGCCAAAGAAAGCTATGATAAAGCGTTTTCTCAGCTGTATCGTGGTAAAGGGAACTTGATTAAGCAGGCCTCTGAGTTCAAAGAGCTGGGGGTTTCTGTTCAAAAAGAGTTACCCGCGGAAAGTGTTGAAAAAGCCCAATTAGAGTTAGATTAAATGCGATACAAAAAAGCCAACGTCATGTTGGCTTTTTATTAGTTAATTAGTTCAGCTGACACGATATCGTTGAGCATCAAAAAGTGGTTAAGTACAGACTCCTCAAGCTCGAATACTTGCGCTACTTTTTCGCCACTTGCTGACATCCCTGTTTGCGTTCCTGCAAACTCGATATGTAACCCTAAACGCTTCAGAGTTTGGACATCGTAACTATAAATAGCTGAATCACGTTTTTCGGTAATGCCAGGCATCATACCTATGATAGTAACCGCTTGTTCAACATTGATGATTTTAAAAAATTGTCGTTCTGCAGTTTGCCATTTTGCAATATAGCTAGCGACCTCGGGAGGTTGCTCCATCGGCACGTATAATGGCTGTAATGAGCCCCCATGCCAGCCTATAACGGCTTGTTCTTCAACGAGAACATGTGGACTTGCAGTAAGTACGTAGTTGGCGCAAGACGATGCACAAAGCTCGTGTACTACAACATTGAGTTGATACTCATGCACTAAGCCACCTAAATGTAGACCCGCCATCACATCACCCCCTTGGCTCTTAATAACCAAGGTATTGATTTGTTGATCGCTACTTACTAATAATTGTTCGAACTTTTCAACATTTTGCTTTGATGTTTCGCCCTGAAAATAAATAGTGCTCGGCGATACTTCACTGATTTCAGCAACGTTTTGCTGTGTTGTTTTACAACCAACCAGCAGCACGCTCAATAATAATAAAAAACGCATTAACAATGCCTTGAAGTTTTGTTTGTATACAGTGCGCAATTTAATAATATGTCATTAACGAACTGCAAAAATGGCATAGTACGTTTTTTTGCTTGAGAAATAAATCAGCATAATAGGAACAATTGTATGAATATTGGAATTTACATTTATGATGATGCCGAAGTGCTCGATTTCTCAGGTCCATTTGAGGTGTTCAGTACCGCTAAGCGCCTAGCGGATAATGACTGGCAAGTGAGTTTAATTGCCGAAACTACTGGTCCTGTTCTTGCCCGTGGTGGTTATAGTGTAAACCCCCATTACAGTTTCGCTGACTGTCCTTCGCTTGATTTACTTATTGTGGTTGGTGGTGATCATACTCTAGAACTTGAAAAAGCAGAGGTTATTGCGTGGTTAAAAAATACTGCTACTAAAACCAAACGTGTTGCCAGTGTTTGTACGGGGGAGTTTTTGCTTGCCAAAACAGGGCTTTTGAACGGTAAAAATGTCACGACTCATTGGCAAGATCAACCTGAGCTGGCTGCTTTGTTTCCTGAGCTCAATGTGATTGCAGATACTCGTTGGGTCACCGACGGTAAGTTTACCTGCTCAGGAGGAATTTCTGCAGGCATTGATATGAGCCTAGCGTTAGTCGCTGAATTTATTAGTTACGAGCATGCCCTACTGACCGCCAAACAGATGGAATATGAATGGCAGACGTTATAATTTTTCAGGAATGTAGTCGGTTATAAACTGTTTTAAACAGACAGCCTTTTTACTCAGTAAACGTGCGCTTGGCCAGATAGCATAAATGTCGCGGTTTTCCCCTCGCCAGTGTGGCAGTACTTGAACTAACTGCTGAGATTTTAATTCATCTATAACCTCAAACCGAGGTAACAAAGCAACACCTTGCTCATCACAAACTAAGTATTTTACAAATCCGGTATCGTTAAAAGTAGTAGCAAATCGGCACATGTGCGTATAAGTTGCATTCGTTTGTGTATTGGTTAGCTGCCACTTATTTCTCAACGTGGTACCAATTAACCTATGCTGTTTTAAATCAGTTGGCTCTTCTATGGAAGGTGCTGAATCAAGGTATGCTTTTGTGCTTACAAATAAGGTATCAACACTGCCTAACTTTTTTTGATGGAGCATAGAATCAACCTGCGGCCCGACTCTTATTGCTAGATCAGCTTGGCTTTTACTCAGATCTTCAAGTTGATTATTAAGCAATAGCTCAAGTTGAAAATCAGGGTACTGTTTAGTAAATGCTAGCCACATAGGCTTTAAGAAACCATGACTAATATTGAGAGGTGCCAGAACTTTCAGCTTCCCTGACAATTGTGCTTTTTGCTCATTAAGTTGACGATGGGTTTGTTCAAATTGCTCAATTAATTCAACATAACTTTGAAAATATACCTCTCCTGCTTGCGTTAACGTGCATTGCCTTGCTGAGCGATTTAAAAGCTGCTCGCCTAGGCGTTGCTCAAGTCGTTGCAAGCGTCTCGATACAGTTGCGGTAGGCAACGACAAGCTCTCAGCCGCATTACTTAGGCCGCCTTGTTTAACAATCTGTATGAATAGGGCAATATCGTCAATCATGTTCTCATTTATGCAATCATAGTTTGTTTATCTTGCTATTTTTAGCATTTTTGCAATTAGATATCATGTCTTTTATTAAATCATTTAAGAGCATCTAATTATGAGTGTTAATGATATTTATGTGATAACTTTTGTAGGCATAGCGGCGACTTTGTTCATTGATCTTTATGCTTTTCTGCTGGCTAAAGTGTTTAAGATACCGTCATTAAACTTTTGTTTAGTTGGCCGTTGGGGCTTGGGTTTATTAGATGGAAAGTTTAAGCACCTGAATATAGCAACTAGTCCAGTTAAGCAGTTTGAGTGCGTGTTTGGCTGGTGTTTACACTACTTTATTGGTGTTTTATTTTCGTTTCTATTTATATTATTGGTCGGTATTGCTTGGCTTGAACAGCCCACCTTAATCGCTGCATGTATATATGGATTAGCTAGCGTATCTATGCCATTTTTTGTTATGCAGCCCGCTTTAGGGATGGGGATAATGGCTACGAAAACAGCAAACCCACTTCAAGCCCGCTTAAAAAGTGCTGTAACTCACCTACTTTTTGGTGTCGGAATATATTTATCAGCTCAATTCATTCAATTTATTTAGGAGTATGTAATGGACGCAAAGCATTGGCATCAACGTTGGGAAAATAACGAAATTGGTTTTCATGAAGGAGACGTTAACCGTTATCTAGATCAGTATTTTACTAACTTAAATTTGCAGCAAGGCGATACTGTTTTTGTACCACTGTGCGGAAAAACTCACGACATTCATTATTTGCTAGCGCAAGGTATGCGTGTTGTTGGGGCAGAACTTAGTGAGATAGCCATTAAGCAGTTATTTGATGAGTTAAAGCTAGAACCCGAAATTAGCCAACACGGCGAACTATTACGTTACCAAGGCGCAAATCTAACCGTTTGGGTGGGTGATATTTTTGCACTTACTGCAGCTGATCTTGGCCCTATCAACGCAGTTTATGACCGTGCCGCTTTAGTTGCGCTACCAAAGCCAGTGCGCATTCGCTATACCCAGCATTTACTTGAATTAACTAATAGAGCTAAACAGTTAGTGGTGGTCTTTGAGTATCAGCAAAGTGAGTTTTCGGGTCCGCCGTTTAGTGTAGTCGCCGATGAACTACATCAGCACTACGATGCTTTTTATCAACTAACATTACTGTGCAAAGAACCTCTCGAAGGTGGCTTAAAAGGGCAAGTCCCTGCCATGAACGTAGCTTGGCATTTAAGTTAGTACTTACAAACTATTGGTGTGTAAATTCACACCCTAGTTGTGCGTTTTTGTGGCTAGTTATTGTACCTCTGTGCGTGCACTATAGAGATACCAATCCGCAATAATACTTAATCATTTTGAGGGATTAAACCTGTCGCTACCTGCGTTAAAAATTTCTGAGTTAGAACAACTAAATAACGAAATTTTTGCCTTGCTATCAACGAGGTTTCTTCGCCTCACAATAGACTACTTAATTAAGCGAATTGGTATGAAAAGCGTATTTAAGGAGTACATTTATGCAAAAGCCACGCGTTTTCTTTGTTTCACATGGCGGCGGTCCTATGCCTTTATTTGGCGATCCAAGTCATGCCGATATGGTCACTTGTTTGCAGTCCGTTGCTGCTAAAATTAAAAAGCCATCTGCTATTTTGATGGTGAGTGCGCACTGGGAAGCGAACCCTATTAGTATTACTTCGAGTGCTGCTCCTGAGCTAATTTATGATTACTATGGTTTTCCTGAGCCTGCTTACAGTATTGAGTACCCAAGCCCAGGTGAACCAGCCCTTGCCGAAAAAGTACATCAGGCATTGGCAAAAGCTAATATCGATAGCGCATTAAACCCATCTCGTGGCTTTGACCACGGTATGTATGTGCCTTTGAAAATTATGTATCCAGAAGCAGATATACCTTGTGTGCAATTGTCGTTACATCCAAGCCTTGAGCCAAGCTTACACCTAGCGATAGGTGAGGCTTTACAACAACTTGATTACGATAATTTATTGATCATTGGGTCTGGCTTTACTTTTCATAATATGCGCGCATTTTTCCCCCCTGAAACCGCTGAAATTAAAGCGCAAAATATGGCTTTTGAGCAATGGTTAGTTGATGTATGTGGCAATACTGAGCTGAGTGAGCAGCAGCGACAAGCTAAGCTATTAGAATGGCAAATGGCCCCTGCGGCGCGTTTTAGTCATCCTCGAGAAGAGCACTTATTGCCGTTACATGTTTGCTATGGTGCGGCGATGCGCCCTTGTAGTGATATCTACGAACTACGTATTGCCAATAAACAAGCCAGTATGTTCTTGTGGGACGATTAAGTTTAAGTTCAACCCCCTTGATAACACGATAAAAGCTCAGATTTTATTCATCTAATTTGGTACGCTAGGTAAGTTAAAACCTAGGAACAACAAAATGAACTTAATAAAAACATCAACCCTTGCGTTTGCTGTGGTTGCGGGTTTAGGTTTGCAAGCATGCTCAAGTACAGAGCAAGCGAGCACCCCATCAGCAACAGTGAACGCAACGGCTAATCCACTCTCGCTTGCACAAATTTATAAAGAAAAAGACTTTAAAGCTGAGCGTAGCACCTATTTTACGTGGCTCGATGATGGTACTGGTTATACGGTACTTGAAGAGCGCGAAAGCGATAAAAACAACCAAGACGATAAAGCTAAAGACGATGAGCACGGCGTAAAAGGCAATGATATTGTGTTTTATAACGCCGATGGAACGGGTCGTAAGGTACTTGTTAGCTACGAAAAATTAATTCCCAAAGGTGATAAAGAGCCACTCACCGTTGAAAGCTATCAATGGTCTAAAGATGGTAAATGGCTGATGGTTTTTACCAATGGCGAGCAAGTGTGGCGCTCACGTAGCCGTGGTGATTTTTGGCTATTAAACCTTGAAACAGATTCGCTATATCAGTTAGGTGGCGAAAACATCGAAGCGAAAAAGCTAATGTTTGCTAAGTTCTCACCAGATAGCTCAAAAGTAGCTTACGTGCGTGATAACAACATCTACATGGAAAAAGTCGGTAGCAAGGCTGTGACTGCTTTAACCACTGATGGTAACGACACCATTGTTAATGGTAATTTTGACTGGGTATACGAAGAAGAATTTACTATTCGTGATGGTTTTCGCTGGAGCCCAGACAATAAATCAATTGCCTATTGGCAGCTTGATACCAGTGGCGTGAAATACTTCACCATGATCAATAACACCGATGATCTCTACCCTACCCTTAAAGAATTCCCGTATCCAAAAGCCGGCGAGATGAACTCTGCGGTTAAAGTGGGTGTGGTCAGTCTTAGCGACAAGAAAACTCGCTGGGCTGAACTTGGTGGCGATAATCGTGATCGTTATATTCCACGTATTAGCTGGGCAGGCACTGGTGAATCTTTGATGATCCAAGATCTTAACCGCCCGCAAAGCCACAACAAGGTTTGGTTATTCGACTGGCAAAAACAACAGCTAACTAAAATCCTTGAAGATAAAGACAATGCCTTTATTGAGTGGTTTTATAAAGCAAACTGGTCAAAAGACGGTAAGTTCTTTATTTGGCACAGTGAGCGTGATGGCTGGCGTCATCTATACCGTGTATCTCGCGATGGCAAAACGGTTGTTGATTTAACGCCGGGCGACTATGACATCATTGATATGTTAGCGCTTAACGAAGATAAAAACGTTATGTACTTTACTGCATCACCGGATGATCCTAGCCAGCGGTATTTATTCCGTACGTCGTTAGATGGCAGCTCTAAACCTATGCGCGTAACGCCAGCGTCATTTGATGGCTCAAACAGCTATTATATGTCTAAAGATACCTCTTGGGCGATGCACACATTCTCTAAATTTGGCACTCCACCAATGAAAGAGATCATCAAAGTAAGCGATCATAGCAATGTGAAAACCTTAGTTGAGAACAAAGCATTAAAAGAGAAATTAGCGACTGAGCAATTACCGACTCACGAGTTCTTTACAGTTAATGCCCGTGATGGTGTTGAGCTTGATGGCTACATCATGTTCCCAGCTAATATGGATAAAAGCAAAAAATACCCAATCGTTTTCTATGTTTATGGTGAGCCATGGGGCTCAACAGTACAAGACCGCTGGGAAGGTAACAGTTACTTATACAAGTCGTATCTAACTCAGCAAGGCTTTATTGTTGCCTCAGTTGATAACCGCGGCACGCGCGCACCAAAAGGCAGAGATTGGCGTAAGTCTATCTACAAAAAAATAGGCTCTATTACCGTACGAGACCAAGTTGACGCCCTTGATGCAATGGCAAAACGTTGGGATGTCATTGATACCGACCGTGTCGGTGTATGGGGTCACTCTGGTGGCGGTAGTTCAACACTTAATTTGTTATTCCGCCATGGTGATAAATATAAAGTTGGTATTGCCTCAGCCCCAGTGCCAGATATTCGCTTGTACGATACTATCTACCAAGAACGCTATGCGGGTAACCCAAATACCGATCCTGAAAGTTACGACAACACGTCGCCGATTACTTTTGCAAAAGATCTGCAAGGTAAGTTGCTACTGATCCACGGCACCGGAGATGATAACGTACACTACCAAGGTTCAGAGCGTTTAATTAACGAATTAGTTAAGCACAATAAACAGTTTGAGTTTTTCTCTTACCCGAACCGTTCTCACAGCCTACGAGAAGGTAAAGGCACTACCCTGCACTACCACACTATGATGGCTAACTTCTTCGAAAAGCATTTACTTAATACCAACCCGCAATAATACTTAATCATTTTGAGGGATTAAACCTGTCGCTAACTGCGTTAAAAGTTTCTCATTTAGAACAACTAAATAACGAAATTTTTGCCTTGTTATCAACGAGGTTTAATTGCCTCAAAATAGACTACTTAATTAAGCGGATTGGTATAACAAGTAAATATGCTTTATAAAAAATACCGCAGCTTCAACGTTAAGCTGCGGTATTTTTATGCAAACTGTAAACCCCCGTTACACAAAGAAAGCGTTTAGATGAAAGCTATCAAATGTTCGATGTAAATTTTCAGTGCTGGCAATGGCGGCTGCGAGCTATTGGATTATCGAGCAAGCGTATAATGAATATCTTGTATCACAGTTAAGTCGGTGAAAGAGGCTAACTAATACCCTGTTACAATTGTCTTATTAACTAATATTTATAATTGAAGTAGTGTCATTAAGTTATTGATTAAGGGTATAAAATGGCATTACTAAAATTTAGATTTCAGTATCTAGCTTGGCTTATTACATTTGTTTTGTTAGCTACAGGCTTGTATATCGCGATGAAATACCAACAGCACTATAGTTCACGCTTTATTGATATAGATATAAAGTCGAATGCGCTTTCAGAAATGCGCCGAGTTTTCATTCGCTTGCCCAAAAACTACAACCCTAACAAAGCTTATCCGCTCATAATTAAAACTGACGGCAATTTTAACCTTGATACTTGGGATGACGCTTTAAGTTTTCTTGAAAGCACCGATGACAAGCATGAGGTTATTCTCGTGGCCATCCCGAACCTGTTTTGGCATGACACACGAAATCGTGATTTAGTGCCACCTTACGCCCGTAAGGATGTGGCGATAGAAGCTCGCCCAATTAATCAAAATCAACGAGAAATATTTGGTAAAGCTGATGTGTTTTTAAAGTTTATTGAAACAGAGCTAATACCCTATTTAGAGGGAGAGTACCGTATTAGCGGGGAGCGCACACTAACAGGTTTTTCGGCGGGAGGTAGCTTTGTGTTATATACCATGGTTACTAAACCAGAGTTATTTAATGCATACTTTGCTTTTAGCCCTGCGGCTTGGTATGACGATAATGTTGTCGTAAAACAGTTCAGTAAAAGTTTACCTAATACAGCAGGCAGCACTCACTATTTTTATGTCACATTAGGTGGTGATGAGAATCCAATCATAACCGGTGCATTTAATGGCTTAGTGAATGCTCTTCAAAAGCATGCACCAAACGACCTTACCTGGCAGCACCACATCAACAAAGGAGCTGACCATGAACAAAACGCAGAGCAATCCGTTCGCAGTGCGCTAGATGGGGCGTTTAATCATTTTGATATGGCTAAGTAATGATTAAATAGGGCCTTTTTGGCCCTTTTTATTTTCAAAAAAAGTTACAAATACTTGTTAAACCAATTCACTAGCTCTGTTTCTAGTTGCTTTTTATGGTTCATTAAAAAGTGGTTGTCACCTTCATACACCACAAGCTTATGGGGGATATGATGCTTATCTAGCGCTTTGGCAAATTGAATTGAGTTATCGACCGATACTCGTTTATCGTCACTGCCATGAATAAGTAATATGGGCACTTTACGCGAGAGCTTATCAACCCAGTTCATTACAGAGCGTGCTTTAAGCTCTGCTTGTTTATTTTCTTTATAATTGGGGATACGACGTACATACACGTTATTTTCCATGTTAGGTCTAAACGTAAGCTCTTTAACTAAATCGGTCGCCCCTGCAATGGTTGCAATGGCTTTAATCTTGTTTGTGTGTTGCATCGCAACGTGGGTTTGCATGCCGCCTCTACTTACTCCTAACATGCCAATACGGTTTTCATCTGCACTTGCTATGTGAGGAATAAAATCAATAAGCGCAAGTACGTCATTAACATCTTTGCCACCAAACTCATCTAAATCATCATTTTTTGTTAATGTACCGCGGTACTGACTGCCGATAACCACAAAGCCTTGCTCTGCTAAAGGAAATAAATTTCGCATCATTGCTGCAAAATAAACACTGCCAAAATTACCGTTACCGCCGCGGTTATAAATTAATACTGGTAGCTTATTCTTGATGACTTTAGGTTTGATGATATAACCAAGCACTTCAACATCATCAACCTTATATTTAAAGTTATGGCAGGTTAAATTTGTTTTAAAGTTATCGAACATATCTTGTGGAAAGGTTTCTTCAAAGGCTTTAATACGCTTTAAGTACTCAGTCTCGGTTTTAGCTTTGCGTTTATTCTTTTGCGCTATAAATTGGTGCCACGAATCATAGTCAGCAAAGATGCCTGTGAAGCAGTCTGTTTCTTTTGTTACGTGTTCATCATCGATAATTTTCGCTGCGCTGGTAGAAAAAACAGCAAGAGATAGGCTGGCAAAGAGTAGTAATTTATACACAACAACATCCTTTTTGGTGGCTAAAATTTACTAAACCACAGTAACTTAAATGAAGGTTATTTGTACAACACTAATTTAGTAAACGCTCAAGCCACTCAATCACAACTTTTTGTATAGATGTTTCAAAGCGATTTTTTTCGGGGATGTAGTAACATAGTTTTGATTCAACATCTTGGCTATTAAATGGTGTTAGTAACCCTGCATTTAAATAAGGTTGAACCAAGGTTTTTGAGCAAAACACCACGCCTTTATTGGCGAGCACCTGATTTATACCAAATAGCTCTTGATCAAATGTTTTTATCTCGAAACATGAGTCATTTAGGTTATTTACTTTGAGCCACTGCGCTAATGGTGGAGCAGGTAGCGCATTATTTTTCCACTGGCTTGTGTATAAAGTGACCTGTTCATCAAGCCAAGGGGGGTTTTTATCTGAGCTTGCTGCAAACACATCAAAGCGTTCATACTTGATGATATCTGATTTGTTTACTTCCTCACTATTTCCTAGCCGAACAGGCAAGGTATGAAGCTGCTTATCTAAAGTTTCACTGGTTGATATATCAAGCTGTAAATGTGGTTTTTTGTTATTTAGCTCTTCTAAAGCGGGTATTAATCTTAGGGCTGCTAGAGAAGATGTTGTGGTGATACGTACTTGGTTATGTGCTTGGCTCACCTGTTCAATTGCCGCAAAAATAAGCTTAAAGCCGCTAGTTGTGTTTTGGCTTAGGTACTCGCCTGATGGAGTTAAGGTTATCTTTCTCACTTCGCGATGAAATAAATCAGTATTCAAGCGGCTTTCTAGATTAGCAATGTGGTGCGATACCGCTGTAGGCGTAATCGCAAGCTCAGCGGCGGCTGCTTTAAAGCTACCTAATCGTGCAGCTGATTCAAAGGCTTTTAAAGCTTGTAATGATATATGCATAGTTGAACCCACCTAAATTTATAGATGAGTATAACTTACTTATAGTGAATTATAACTCGTTTGTTAAATGGCGCACATTTAATGATGATACCAACACATTAACTAATGAGGTATTTACTATGACTACTCTGCTACACATTGATGCTAGTGTGCGTTCAGCTAAAAATGCAAACCCTAATCACGACTCAATCTCTAAAAATATTGCTAAGCAATTTGTAAATCATTTACAGCAAAACAATGCTATAGCTGAGTATATTTACCGTGATGTTGGAATGAATCCACCTTCATTTATTAATCAATCTTGGATTGGTGCTGTGTTTACGCCTGCCAACAAGTTAACGCTAGAGCAAAAAGAAGTACTGGCCGAATCAGATGAATTGATAAATGAATTGGTTAACGCTCATACCATAGTGATATCAACGCCTATGTATAACTATGGCATGCCCGCACAACTAAAAGCATGGTTTGATCAAATCGTTAGGATCAATAAAACATTTGACTTTGATTTGCAGCGGGGGGATTTCCCTTTGCAACCATTATTAAGTGGTAAGCGTTTGCTGGTTATAACCTCAACGGGTGAGTTTGGCTTTGAGGCAGGTGGTATACGAGAGAGTATGAGTCATTTAGTGCCGCACATTAAAACGTTGAGTAAGTATTTAGGTGTTCAGCATATTGATGAAATTGCTTGTGAGTATCAAGAATTTAACGACAGCAGGCATCAACGTTCTTTGACTAATGCCTATGCTAAGGCTGAACAGTTAGCACTGAGATACATCAATTAAGATTACATAACAAAGCCGCAATAAGCGGCTTTGTTGTGTAATGGGGCTTTACATTATAAATTCGATTTAACGTTATTCTACCGAAATGAACACCTCAACTTCTTCACTGCTTTTATAAAACTCATAGTCAGTTTTATATGCTCGGATGTGTGGGCATTGTTCATTACTAAAGTACTGCCAAACTTGACCCCAAACATCTATAACGGTTTGTGGCATGGCTCCTTTGGCGCTAAAGCGAAGGTAGTTACCTGTGGCAAGTGTAGTTTGTTCTGTCTCTGGTGAAGTGACTTGCAGGTCAGTACAAGCAAATACATCAAACTCCCATGTGACATCTGACTCATAGTGAGTGTATACGCCATATACTTTGCTAGATGGCGTTAAATTTGGTGCTATGTCTGTGTAAAATTGCTGCCATAAGCCTGCAATTTTGGCACCTTTACCACTCATTTCGTTCATATTACTGGTGCGAACCTTGAGGCCAAATAAAGTCGTTGGGTTGTCGATATTGATTTTCGTTACTTGCTGATCCATTGCATTTATCCTTGTTTTTTGTTCCCGTTAAAATACCAGAGCATATGTGCTTTAACCTAGCCTTTTTCATTATTTATTTTATTACCCCTCATTTTGTCAACGGCCTTTACAGCTTAAAAAACAGTCATAGCATCCTTATCAGCATCAGGTTAAGATGGGCAAAATAACAATAAAATCAGCGGGTGTTTAATGAATAAGATCAATGCGCTTATCTACTTTTTAGCCTTTAGTAGCGGCTTTTGTATTATGGGAATTGAGCTTTTAGGCGGACGAATTTTAGCGCCGTACTTTGGCAGTAGTGTGCATATATGGGGCAGTATCATCACTGTATTTATGTTGAGCTTATCGATCGGCTATTTGCTTGGTGGCAAGCTTTCAATCCGCAACCCGTCATTAACTAAATATGGCCTAATCTTCTTTGTGGCTAGCATTATGGTTGTGCCGATCGTACTGTTTGCTGAGCCAATTATGACCTTTATTTTCACCTATATTGAAGACAGTCGTTACGGCTCGTTACTGGCTTCAACGGCATTGTTTTTTATCCCAACAACAATACTCGGTATGATCTCACCTTACTCAGTGCGATTATTGGTTACCGATCATGAAAAAAGTGGTCAGGTTGCCGGTGGTTTGTATTTTGTGAGCACTCTAGGAAGCGCCCTTGGCACGATTATTACCTCTTTTTATATGGTGCTAGCATTTGATGTTAACGACATCATTAAAACCTTTGCCGCGGTTTTAGGCTTGCTTGGGTTGCTTGCAATTGTTGTTAGTCAAATAAAAACGAAGGAGCGTACTGTATGTTTAGAGTCTTAATGGTTTGTTTGATCATGACCCTGCCCTTTAATGGCTTTGCCGAAGTAATTCATAAAGAACGCTCGCTTTATCGCAATATTTTAGTGGAGAAGTCTGGCGATTTATTGTGTTTAAAATTTAACGAAAAAACCCGTAAAAGTACGCAAAGTTGTATGTATAAAAGTAAGCCTAAAAAGCTGGTGTTTAATTACACCAAAATGACGTTTGCAAGCTTACTATTTATTGATGACCCTCAGAATGTATTGATCATTGGGTTAGGGGGCGGATCGCTTTCTAATACCATTCATGAGCTTTACCCAAGTGCTAGTATCGAAAACGTCGAAATTGATCCTGCGGTAATCAAAGTTGCCCGTGATTTTTTTAGTTTTGTAGAAACTGATAAAGTAACGTCTAAAGTGCAAGATGGTCGTATTTTTATTAAACGCGCTGCCCTTAAAAAACAAAAGTATGATTGGGTAATTCTTGATGCTTTTAATGGCGACTATATCCCAGAGCACCTGCTTACTAAGGAGTTTTTTACGGAAGTAAAAAGTGTTTTGGCTGATGGCGGAATTATCGCTGCAAATACTTTTTCATCGAGTAAACTTTACCAGCATGAGTCGGCAACTTACTTCGATGTGTTTGGTGACTTTGTCAATGTTGTGACCGATGAAAACTCTAATCGCATTATTTTAGCTGGCTTCGATACTATGCCTAGCCAGCAACAGTTAGCTGAACGAGCCAACAAACTAGCAAATAAGTTAACACCTTACGATGTTGATTTGCAGTTACTCAGCGAGCATTTGTTTTATACTAAGGGTAATCAAGATTGGCCTGCTGATACTAAAGTACTCACTGACCAATATTCACCAGCGAACTTATTAAATTATCAATGATCAAATACGGCTTAATTGCATTTCTTTTATTTGCTTGCTCTGCTGCTACGGCAGAGCACCCTTCTACCGCTCCTTTAGCGGCAAGCCAGCAACAATTGTCTAAACTTTTGAATCAATATAAAGGGAAAATCGTGTTACTCGATTTTTGGGCATCTTGGTGTAGCCCTTGTAGGCGGTCATTTCCTTGGTTTATTGCCATGCAAAGTAAGTATCAAGAGCAAGGACTTAAAGTGATAGCTGTAAACATTGATGTTGAGCGCAGTGATGCTGATGTGTTTTTAACTGAGTTTGCTGTGAACTTTAATATTATTTACGACCCTGATGCTGTTATTGGTAGGCAATACCAACTGAAAGGGATGCCGAGCAGCTTTTTAATCGATAAAGAAGGTATAGTTCGATATCAACACACTGGATTTTTAGCTGATAAATTAGACCTCTATGAAAGCCATATCAAAGAGTTAATTGCTAATTAGTATTATTAAGCAGATAACTTTTGCTGTTATTCGTTTTTGTCGAACATTGCTATCTATTTTATTAATTGCACTAATATTTACTTAGCATGCTAACTATATTAAAATAGTTAGCATGCTAAGTAAATGGAGCGCATCATGTCCTCTACTCCCCCTTTTCACGAAACTCTTGATTTAACATTATGCGGCAGTATGGGCCGTGTGCATCGATTATGTCGCGATGCAGTAACTTTGGCGGTCGAGCCTCTTGGACTCACTCAATCTCGTTGGACTGCAATGATGCACCTGTCTCATTTAAACCAAGGTTGTACGCAGCAAGAGTTGGCAAGCAGCTTAGGTATTGAAATGCCATCGTTGACTCGCACTATTAAGAAGCTTGAGCAACAAGAGATTATTGCTCGCAAAGCTGATGCTGAAGATAAACGCAGTAAACGTCTGTACTTCACTGAGCAGGGTCTACAATTGTTAGACACATTACAAGTGATTATCGCTGATGTGAAAGAGCATCTTTATGCCGATTTGACCACAGAACAACTCGATACTATGGCACATGGTTTAATTCAGATGGAGCAAAACGCTCGCCAGTGTATCCGTCATTATTCAGGAGATAAGTAACTTTATGACGCCAGATCAAAAATTTGCCCGTTACGTAAAAATCTCTTTGGCGGGTTTCATTGTTTTATTTTTATATTTTGTGATTGCTGATCTATACATGCCTGTCACACCACAGGCCCGTGTGTATCACCCTGTTGTGCAAGTGACGCCACAAGTAAGTGGGCGTGTGACTGACGTATTAGTGACCAATAATCAAGCCGTCGAAAAACAGCAAGCCTTGTTTAAGATTAACGATGAGCCTTTTGAGCTTGCCGTTCAACAAGCTGAACTTGCTTATGATGATGCGAAACAACAAAACCAACGTTTAGATAGTAGTGTCAAGGCAATAGAAGCGCAGTTAGCTGCTGCTCAAGCTAAGCTGCATGAGCAAACGTTGCTGTTCGAGCGCGGTGAGTCGTTATTGAAAAAGCGCTCTATTTCAGAGCAAGAGTACGAAACAATCAATGCAAACTACCAATCAAGCAAAGCGAATGTAGCTGCAATTGAAGCGCAGCTTAGCGAGGCTAAATTAGCGCGTGGTAAAAAGGGTGATGACAATTTAGCGCTTCGCCATGCCCTAAATCAGCTTGAGCAAGCGAAACTAAATTTGTCGTACACCACAGTGACTGCCGATACCGACGGTAAAACAGCAAATTTACAAGTAACACCGGGTACTTATGCTAATAAGGGCCAGCCGTTAATGGCGATTGTTGCCAATAAGGCTGATTTAGTGGCTGATTTTCGTGAAAAGTCTTTAGTTCACGTACAAATTGGTAGTACTGCAAAAGTTAGCTTTGATGCGCTACCGGGAAAAGTGTTTACTGGCAAAATTATTAGTTTTGAAGCCGGTGTAAGTGACGGTCAGCTCAATGCAAACGGTTTACTCAGTGCTACAGAAAGCAGCAATCGTTGGGTACGAGATGCACAGCGTCAACGTATTCATATTCAACTTGATGAACACCAGATGCTAGCTAAGTTCCCAAGTGGTGCTCGTGCAACCGTACAGCTTTTGCCTGACTCTAGCATCGGTAGCTGGTTTGCGAGCATGCAAATCCGTTTTATCAGTGTTCTGCACTTCATTTACTAAGGCTGGGTGAGCTATGTCTGTATTGCAACTCGATGGTAATGGCTTGCGCCAGGCGCTTCGCATTGCTACGGGCTCAGCATTAGGGTTTGCACTGGCAAAATTGATGAACTGGCCTAATGGCATCTTTTTTACTGTTTACCCTATGCTATTGCTCGGCTTAGTGCCTGTGTTAAACATGCATATCATTCGACAGTTTTACGCAGGCGCAGTATTCAGTGCATTATTTGTACTTGTAGTGCAAGGGCTGTTCTCTCACTTGCCTGTTGTTATGACGATGATCTGCTTTGTGGCATTTGCCTTTTTATTCTATCAAATGAGTCGTGGCGCTAACTTTTTATTTGGCGCTACAACAGTGGTCAGCTTGTCTATTCAATTGCATTTTTCGACCTACACAGGTGGAGGGGTAAGTATTTATCCGCTGATTATTAGTAATGCCGTTGCAGTTGTGGTTACTGTGGTGTTTTCGATGCTAATGCATGGTTTATTCCCAGATGTTTCACCGCGCCAAGGCCGTCAGATGCCAGAAAAAGCAAAAGAAAGTGTACGCCATGAGGTATTACTTTGCTCAACGGTGGCAACCTTGTCATTTGTGGTTTTTCAGGTTTTTGATTTACAAGATTCAATTTCTGCTCAAGCAGCATCTGTTCTGATCTTATTTTCGTTATGCTGGAAAGCGGCTGGTATGGCTGCATGGCAACGTGCTATAGGAACTTTAATTGGCTGTAATTTGGCCTTAGTTTCACAGTTATTCTTGTACAACCATACTGATATTTTGATATTTCCGGCGTTAATTCTATGGATCTTAACTTTTATCTTTAGTCGTTATCATATAATTGGTGGGGGTATTCCAGGTGTCGGTTTTGGTATTATTACTACATTTGGCATTTTGTTTGGCCAGTCATTGGGGCCGGGGCAAGATCTAGTATACAGCGCACTTTATCGCTTTTCGTCAGTATCAGTGGCAATACTGCTGAGCTTATGTGCAGTGTACATTATGCATCACATTTTAAATCGCTTTGAAATGACAAGGCATCACACATTCGAGTAAAATCTAATATGCACAAAAAAGGGAGTTATTCAGTACTCCCTTTTTTATTATTTGGTTCGAAAATTGTGGGTAAAGACTTTAATAAATCCTCTTGCTTCTTTACAACACTTTGTACGCAAGTTTTTGAAGCAACATCTGCAACCCAAGCGCCCCATTGAGAACTGCCTGGTTCTTCTCCAGGTGTTGCCCACCATCTGGCTTTATAAAGAATTTCGTTATAACAGGTTTCACTACCTTGCGGATACGCGCTTCCAGCTTGCCAAGAATCTACAGCAAAGCTTGAAATAGGCAACGTTGACAGCGTTATCATTGCAGCTGCAAAAAAACGTGATTTTTGGCCCATACGCCCCTCCTTTATTATTCTGAAATTGTATTACTATTATAGACGCGGCAGGATTAACCATCAATTAACTTTGTTAACAAGTTACACTTCTTTACAGTTTCGCTCATTTTTGACACGGTTTTCTGGTGCTAAGGTTAGGGTTTTATGTTTTTTCGTAATGCTTTTGTTTGTCCTCTTTTGGTTTTGCTGTCCATACGTTTTCTCTGAGAGCTTTTGCTTGGTTTAGTTGCTCTACGTTTCTTTTGTACTTGTGTAGCGTTTACGATTATTTCTTTTAAACGGCTAAGCGCATCTTCTTTGTTCATCTCTTGTGTACGATGACTTTGCGACTTAATGACAATTACGCCCTCTTTGGTGATTCGAGAGTCATTTAAATTAAGCAAACGTTGTTTGTAAAAGTCAGGTAATTTTGATCGGTTAATATCAAAGCGTAGGTGAATTGCTGTAGCCACTTTATTGACGTTCTGTCCGCCAGCACCTTGAGAACGGATCGCACTAAAGTCGAGCTCCCATTCAGCAATCGTGACAGTATTAGAAATAGTTAACATCAGGTTCATTTAGCTATGGTAAAAAAAGGATTATAACATTTGTAATTGGTCAAACATAATTACTCGACTATGTGAGCCGATTGCTAACCAATTTGAAAGAAAGGAGATCACAATGAAAGCACTATTTATTTCAATAAGCCTACTGGCGATGAGTTTTTCTAGCTTCGCAGAAGATATTACTGAAAGCCAGCTACAGCGTTATATCAGGGCTTTGCCAGCAGTAGTAAATTGGTCGCAAAACCAACCAGAGCTTGAAAGTTTGAATCTCGATAGTATGTTAGGAAGCTCTAATGGTGCAGATAGTTCCTCTGTTATGGATGCATTAGGCCACATTAAAAGGCATGAGCTTTACACTGAGTTTGCAGCGTTAACCAAACAATACGGTTTCACTCCTGAGCAGTTAGTTACAGTTGGCTCAGAAGTATCTCTTGCCTATTTAGAAAACCTTAAAGCAGGTATGTCTGAAGAGAACAAGCAACGTGTAAACCAAGCGATGAGTGGTTTACAAAGCCTAACGGCATCATCATCTAATGCGGGGGCTCGCTCAATGGCGGGTGCTTTAGAAGGTGTTAAAGCAAGTACTGCAACAGCAGATGTTAGCGAAAGTAATATTAACTTAGTTAAGCAATACATGCCGCAGTTAAAAGAGTTATTCGCGATGTTGCAGTAACAGCACAAAAAAAGAAAGCGGCTAGTGAGCCGCTTTTTTCTACTTACTCGAATACCATTGCGTTTTTTAGATGCTGCATTTGTTCTGCAGTTGGTAAAAATCCAGTTTGTACAAATTCATTCAGGCTCGGGTGACGTTCAAAGTACAAAATATCTAGGGCAAATCGATTCATGCCGTACAAGCCCCGATGGATCATATTTGCCGAAAATATGAGTAAGTCACCCTTCTTCAATGCAACTTGTTTTCCGCGTCTCAGCGAATCATTATTTTTAGCTCCTTGCTGCCCCAATCTTACAGCTAGTTCTTCGTCTGAATCCCAGTTTTTGTGACTGCCCGGTATTAGCTCAATTCCCGGCTCATCTTCAAAAGCTACTCGGCAATGTAAAACTTCAGGGCCATAAAGTGCGGCCTTTTGTGCATCAAGCTCTAAGTGATATTGCATATCGCGATGCCAATAGTTTGCTTGTTTGGGATTGTAAGGATTAAAAAATAATTGAGTATTCATAAACTGAGGTTCAGCAACAACGCCTTTAACCTGATTCAATAGAGTATCGGCACAGATAAATTCAAAAAGGGTAAACTTTTCTTCAGTACTTAAACATGCAGCGCCAGTCAACCCTGAGCTATTAATCCCTCTGGATTGGTAAAAACGTTGGTTTTCTAGCAGCCAGTTATAATGAAACTTATCGAGAATGGGCCTTATCTTGCCAAGTTCATTCGCTGTGTAAAGCCCCTTTACATGGCAATAGCCGTTTTCAGCAAAAAAGTTATTTTCCATTTTTTACCTTGCTAAAATTGCACGTATTTTACTACTAAGCTCAGGCAATACTTGTTGCTCAAACCATGGGTTTTTCTTCAGCCAGATATTATTACGAGGGCTTGGGTGAGGTAATGGCAGGTAACTTGGCCAATATTCACGCCACGATTTTACTAACTCAGTTAAGGGTAACTGCTTAGTGTGGGGTAAATGATATGCCTGCGCGTACTTACCTAAGATAATGGTGAGTTCAATATTAGTTAACTGTGCTAAAAGTTTTTCACGCCATGTAATCGCGCACTCTTTTCTCGGTGGTAAATCGCCCGACTTACCTTTTCCTGGGTAACAAAAGCCCATTGGCAGAATAGCAAAATTACTATTATCGTAAAACTCTTCATTGCTTACGCCAAGCCAAGAGCGAAGCCTTTCACCGCTAGCATCATCAAATGGTTTGCCACTTTCATGTACTTTTATCCCTGGCGCTTGACCAGCAATTAAAATACGAGCCCGTGAATTAAATTGAATAACGGGCCGAGCGCCAAGTGGTAAATGAGTCTCGCAGATCACGCATTTACTAACTTGTTCTAATAATGATTGAGTAGTCATGAGTTAGTAAAAATATGATCTATGCTTGTTTTGACCAAACAGCTAACTCGTTACCACTTGGTTCTGTGAAGTGAAAACGACAGCCTCCAGGAAAATCAAACAAAGGCTTAATAATTGTGCCGCCGTGTTTTTCTACCTGTGCTTGAGTCTCTTTAATATTATTTGAATAAAGCACTACTAGCGCACCGCCATTAGAGGTTGAGCTACTTAGAGGTGCTTGGTAAAAACCACCGTCAAGGCCCGCTGATTCAACGCTAAATGCGCTGTATTCAGGCCCGTAATCGGTAAATTGCCATTTAAAAACTTGATGAAAAAACGCTTTTGTTGCAGCTAAATCTTTTGCTGCAAACTCAACATAATTTAAGCTATGGTGGTTCGACATAATTTGTTCCTATTTTAAACTGTTCTTGAGCGCCATGGCGCAATGCAGTGCTGTACTATCAAGTAATGGAATTGAGGCATCGGATTGCTGAACTAGCAATGCTATTTCAGTGCAACCAAGAATAATGGACTCTGCACCCTGCTTAGTTAGATTATCAATAATTGTTAGGTACTCGGCTTTGGATTCTGGATTGATTATGCCTTTGCATAGTTCATCATAAATCACACGATGCACTATTTCACGCTCCTGAGCATCAGGAATTAAAACGTCTACAGAGAATTTATCTGCTAAGCGTTGTTTATAAAAGCCTTGCTCCATAGTGAATTGAGTACCCAGCAAAGCCACTTTTTTATGGTTACATTGTATTAGCTTTTCACCAACTGCATCAGCAATATGTAACAAAGGAATAGAAACACATGCTTGTACTTGCTCTGCTAATTTGTGCATCGTGTTAGTACAAATCAATAAATAATCGGCGCCAGCAGCTTCAACCTGTTTGGCTGCTTTTATCAGTATTTCGGCCATCTGTGGCCAATCCTGTTGCTGTTGTAGTTCTGCTATTTCGGCAAAATCGAGACTGACAAGTACTATTCTGGCGCTATGTAGCCCCCCAAGTTCATTTTTAATGCCTTGATTTAAAAGTTGATAGTAACTTTGCGTTGACTCCCAGCTCATACCACCAATTAAGCCTATTGTTTTCATTACAACCTCTTTTTAGTTTCATAACACCATATGACAATGCTCAGAACAAAGCTAGCAGATCATTATTTTACTAACAAAAATACAGGATGAATTTGTTTCATTATTAAATACGCTTACGCAAATGATAATCACTATCTTTCTGTTTGGCGGCGATATAATATGTGGTTTTCTTCTCGTGTTATTTTTTAAGGGATTATCATGCACTCTCAATCATTAGATGCAGTGACAAACAATCACCCTAAAATTACAGCTAAAAAGGGTTCTGTGAGCCTATCTTATCGTGTCGCTGTATTTTTGCGTTTTGTTGCAGCCATCATTGGTGGTTACGCTTTTACCAGTGTACTTATTTCGTTATTAGCTGTGTTATTACCACTTAATAAACTCGACAGTGTTCTTTTAACTACGACTCTATCGGTATTTTTTTACTGTTGTGTATTTATTTGGGTGTTTGCAGTTAAGTCTTTAAAGACTGTATGGATCACAATTTTACTAACTACTGGTGGGCAATTACTGGCCCTTTCATTGATTAAGGGGTGGTTATGAAAGAGAGTTTTTTCCGCTCAATGACTTGGCTGCACACCTGGGTCGGTTTACTGGTATGTTGGTTATTATTCTTGATATTTTTTGCTGGTACTATCAGCTTTTTTAAGGATGAAATTACTATTTGGGCTAAGCCCGAAACGCATCATGTGCAGCATCAGCCTAAGCGTATTCAGTCTCAAGCCGATCAAATTAAATATGTGTTTGCGCAATTACAGTTGCAGGCACCTAACTCATTATCGTGGCGAATAAACTTACCTGAATCTCGAAATCCAGTTTTAAGCTATGGATTTGCTGAGCCTAAACAGCCAGGGCAGCGTCGTGCGCCTTTCAATTATACCTATTTGAACCCTAATAATTTAGAGCAATTGCCAGCGCCTCGAGATACTAAAGGTGGGAATTTTTTCTATCGCTTACACTTTGATTTGCATTACATAGACGTTTTTACTGCAAGGATAATTGTTTGTTTAGCCTCATTATTTATGCTTGTAGCATTGATCACTGGCATTGTGATCCATAAGCGCATTTTTAAAGATATGTTTAGCTTTAGAGCTAACAAAGGCAGCCGAAGTTGGCTAGATGCACATAATGTTTCGTCGGTAATAGCGTTGCCGTTTCATATTATGATCACCTATACGGGTATTATTACTCTGATATTTATGCTGTTCCCCTACCCCGCTGAAACCGTATATGAAAATGGCTTAAGACAAATGTTTGATGAGGCATTGCCCATTAACAAGCGTGCTAAGCCCAGTGAAGAGCAGCGCCCTATGGTGGCAATCAAAGAGGTATTAGATCAGATTTATACTAAGTCACCGAATGCCGACATTAGCCACGTGTTTGTGAGAAATGCGAATACAGCGACCTCACAAATAGTGGTTTATTTGGCAACCGGCAAAGAGCTTGTAGATAACGGACCACGCTATTTATTTAATGGTGTAACAGGTGAGCTCGAAGCGAGCTCAGGTGAAGATTGGAGCGCTTCGGCGCAGTTTTATGACTCAATGACAGCATTACATAGCGGCCGTTTAGCCGAGCCATTACTGCGTTGGTTGTATTTTTTCTGTGGCGTAGCAGGCTGTGCCATGATAGCTACAGGCTGCATCATGTGGGCAAAGCGCTTACGCGAGAGACTCAAAGCAGAGCAAAAACCAAGCTTTGGACTTAAGCTCGTTGAGACACTAAATTTAGCCACATTGATGGGCTTACCCCTTGCAACCGCAGCGTTCTTCATTGCTAATCGACTATTACCTTTAGAGTTAGCTGGTCGTGCCGATAAAGAAATACTCGTGTTTTTCTTAGCTTGGCTTGCGACGCTAGTTGTTGCTGTGATCGGCCGAGAAAAACATCATTGGCGCTATAGTGCATGGTTAAACGCTGCTGCTTGCTTATTAGTGCCTATTGTAAATGCGCTGACAACAGATGGTAATTGGATCACGTATTTACTAACTAAACAGTGGGCTTTATTTGGTATTGATAGTGCGTTTATTTGTGCAGGGGGGCTGTTTTTACTACAAAGCAAAAAAATACCAAGCCATAAAACCACTACAAATAAAGGTAGATCAAATAAAAACAGGATTTTAAAGGAGCAACAAGGATGATGGAATTACTACAATTTAGTCTCTGCTTTTTAGGATTTAATTGTTTTGCACTTGCAAAATTTAATCATTTTCGTGATGTGTTTAAAAAGAAATTGACTGAAAAACAAAGAAATAGCTTTTTATTAAGTGGCTGGATCACTATTTTACTAAGTTTAGTACTTTGTGTGCTGTCAGATGCTGGATATGGCGCATTGCTGTTTTGCGGCTATATGGCATTAAGTGTACTTATATTAATGATTTTATTCAGTTTTACTGTTTCTTGGGTTAAGCATGTCAGTTTATTAACTATGTCTGTCTTGCTGTTAAGTGGCTTTTCAGTGATGATTTTCTAGTTTAGTTAGTAAAAAACTGATCTGATACCAATTCGAAACAATACCTAATTCAGGAATTGATATAAAAAAATGGGTAGGCAATGCCTACCCAAGCAGGGGATTAAATTGGGGATCACATGTTGCTACAATTTAATGGTGAGTATTATGCTCATCCTCCATTACAGTTGTGTTGCACATTCGTGATAGTTTAAAGACAGTTGTAAAGCCCCTTTACAAGCTCTTATGGTCAACATAAATAAGCTCGTCTGTTTTAAAACCATATTTTTTTGCTGTGTTTATAAAGTCCTGCATTTGCTGTTCTGTAACGTTAGGGGTGCGTGACAAAAACCATAAATACTCTTTGTTATAGCCAGTGATATAAGCGTATTGATAATCTTGCTTATCTAATTCGAACACTACATAAGAGCTATAAAATGGCCCAAAGAATGATACTTCTAAGTGGCCTATGTCTTGTTGCTTGACAAATTTCGCTTTACCTTCAGCTTGCTGCCATTCTTGATCTTCAGCGCTGTATCCCTTATTGATAACTTTCACACTGCCATCTGGGTTAATCGAGTATTCGGCAGTAATACCCTCTAGGCCGCGTTCAAATGAATGATCTAAACGTGCAATTTCGTACCAAGTTCCTGTGTATTTGTTTAACTCAAAGTTATCGACGGGTTTGATATCGTCTGGCACTCCTGTACACGCAGATAAAATAGCTGTGATACATAAAATTCCGATTAGCTTTAATGATGTTTGCACGCTTTTACTCCCTTTTAAAAATCAAACAAATTAATACGTTAATGGCACTAATTTAGTTCAATTACGGTAAACTATTAAAGTCAAAAATTAAAGTGAGAACAGTATGAAGATTTGGGTTGATGCAGACGCCTGCCCCGTCGTTATTAAAGAAATATTATTTCGTGCCGCAGAGCGCACACAAACCTTCACCACATTAGTGGCGAACCATGCGATGCGAGTGCCCCCTTCAAAGTATATTAGCCGTTTGCAGGTATCTTCGGGTTTTGATATTGCTGACAACGAAATCGTTAAGCGCATTGAGCCGAGTGATTTGGTGATCACCGGTGATATCCCTTTGGCTGCAGAAGTTATCGAAAAAGGTGCCCAAGCGCTCAACCCTCGCGGTGAGTTATATACAACTGAAAATATTCGCTCACGTTTAAACGTTCGTGACTTTATGGATACAATGCGCTCTAGTGGCGTTGAAATGGCCGGCGGCCCACCGCCGTTAAGCCAAGCTGATCGCCAGAACTTTGCTAATAACCTAGACCGAATTCTAGCTAAAAAGTCATGAGTGTCGCTAATAGCAGAGCGCTAATCGGTTTTGGTGATGAGGCGTTTAAAGTCGCTGTTTATATAGAAAAACGCCCGCCAATGCCTGCTTGGCAACAGCTTGACCATTTACATGTAATGCAAACCGGCCAAATTAACGAAATAAACCAAGCATGCGGAAATGGTTGGCGTAAAGTTTTTAACGTGTATGGCAAAGTGCTGTTTGCACTACCAAGTGAATATTATGATTTTGCTAAATGCGCACCTGACTGGCAGACTTTTCGCGATGAACAACTGCTACAAGCACATAGTCAAACGGCATTACTGTTTAGCCCGCCGTTATTAGACAAACCAAAGCAATTACATATTGTTGCTGGGCGAACCTATGCCAAAAAGCTTATCAATGATGGGCTTCTCAGTAGTCAGCTAACTTGGCTTGATGATGAGTTTGCTATTAGTAAATCAGATAAAGTGATTGTCTGCCCTTATTTTGATTACCGTCAGTTAAGCAATATTAAAATCGCACGTCTTAGTCAGTTAGTCGCAGATATTTTCTCTTAGTTTCTAGTTTATTGCGTTATTGAGTTAGCAAACTAAGCTTAGAATACCGCAAAAATTAATAGTACTTCAGATGAAAATACTGGTCGTCGATGACATGCCCTTGATGCGCCATGTGCTTATAAACATGTTGCGTAGGTTAAACTATAAGGATATAACAGAGGCGACTGATGGCGCGCAAGCGTTAGATTTACTAGAAAAGCAAAGCTTTGACCTGATAATAACTGATTTACACATGCCGAAAATGGATGGTAAATGCTTGCTTAATCATATTCGTGAATCCTCTGTACTTAGAGATTTACCCGTACTTATGGTGACGTGCGAAGATAGTAAGCAAACGGTCAACGAGATGATTACAGCAAGAGTAAACGGCTTTATTATCAAACCATTTTGTTTAAATACGCTGCAAAAGCAGTTAAGTCGAATTGTTAAACCAGAATAACCAGCAAAAACTGGAGTTAAGAGCGATGTTTAAGCATTTAACAATAGTGAGTTTATTCACAGTAAGCACAGCAGTGGCAAGTGCTGAACAATTGACTTTATACACCGAAGTGTTTCCACCCTATAACTTTGTGCAGCACAATCAAATCACAGGTATTAACACCAAAATCATGGAATCTTTGTGCGAAAGAGCCAAGTTGAGCTGTACGTTTAGTGTATTGCCTTGGAAGCGCGCAATGTCACAAACGCTCGCCCAACCGAATGCAGGAATTTACTCTACTTCGCGTACCGCAAAGCGAGAAACTCAATTTTATTGGGTTGGCCCTTTGGTATCTGGGCATTCTTGTTTATACCGTTTAAATAACCGCAACGACATTAAAGTAACGAGTACTCAGTCGTTGCAAAACTACACCATTGGCGTATCTCGTGGTGATGTATATCAAACCGTTCTAGCTGATTTTAACCTAACTGAAGGCCAGCAATTTTTAACTTACTCAAAAAAGTTTGAAGAGCTAAAAATGTTTAAGCAAGGTAAGCATGACTTGCTGATTGGCTCGTCTCTTACTCTTTCATCACAATTGATGAATGTGGGTATGAATCCAGAACAAGTAACACCGGTATTTGAGCTTAAGCACCCTGCTTTAGTGGGTAATTACTTAGCGCTTAACAAAAATACGTCGCTAGAGGTGATCACTGCACTGCAAAAAGCGCTTGATACCATGAAGCAAGAAGATCAAATAGACCGAATTGTTGATGAGTTTGTAGCAGAGGAGATGCATTCTCACGGCGAAGTATCGACAGTTGCGCAGCCGTGCTTAAATGGCTCTGCTATTTACTAATTTGGATTGTTTTTAGGTAAAATATCCGCAACTTCTCTTATTTTTGAAGTCAATCGCGATTTTTCGCACTCGAACGCAAAGCCATTGCCTCATTTTTAATTGCTTTTTATAGTGATTAATACAATAAAAAGGGCAAAAACTATGAAACCAACTCCACTCATTAAAAGCTTAGTGCTCGCTATATGCTTAGGTACAACAGGCGCTACTCAAGCTTACGATCGCATCACAGGACATAACTTTGCAAGTCGTTCTGAAGTCATCGCACAATCAGGTATGGTTGCAACATCACAGCCGTTAGCTACGCAAGTGGGCTTACAAGTATTAAAAGAAGGTGGAAATGCCATTGATGCGGCGATTGCAGCAAACGCAGTGCTTGGCCTTGTTGAGCCAACAGGATGTGGAATTGGTGGCGACTTGTTTGCCATTGTTTGGGATAACAAAACTAAGCAACTTTACGGTTTAAATGCCTCTGGTCGTTCACCACAAGGCTTGTCTTTTGATACTTTAAAAGCACAGGGGGACTATATTCCTGCTTATGGGCCCTTGCCAGTGTCGGTACCTGGTGCTGTTGATGGTTGGTTTGAATTGCACAAAAAGTTCGGCAAAACGCCAATGAAAACGCTATTACAACCTGCTATCGACTATGCCGAAAATGGCTTCCCTGTGTCGGAACTGATTGCCTATTACATGCAAAAAAGTGTAGCTGCGCGTGGTAAATACCCGGGTTTTAAAGATGTTTACATGCCTGATGGAGCAATGCCTGAAAAAGGCGATATATTTAAGAACCCTGCCCTTGCAAATACCTATCGCAAAATTGCCAAAGGCGGCCGCGATGCCTTTTACAAAGGCGATATAGCTAAAGAAATTGGTCGCTACATGAAAGAAAACGGCGGCTACTTATCCTATGAAGATTTAGCTGCGCACCATAGTGAATGGGTTAAGCCTGTGAGCGCCGATTATAGGGGGTATACGCTTTGGGAATTGCCACCAAATGGTCAAGGTATTGCTGCACAGCAAATTTTGAATATTCTTGAAGGTTACGATATCAAAGCAATGGGTTTTGATAGCCCAGAATACGTACACACCTTTGTTGAAGCGAAAAAGCTCGCGTTTGCTGATCGTGCAAAGTACTACGCCGATCCAGCGTTTAACACCATTCCCGTACAAACACTTATTTCGCAGCAATATGCTGACCAAAGACGTAAACTGATAGACCCTAACAAAGCCGCAAAACGCGACCATGCAGGCCCAGTAGAAGGCGATACCATTTATATGACGACCGCCGATAAAGACGGCAACATGGTTTCACTTATTCAAAGTAATTACCGTGGCATGGGTTCAGGTATGACACCTGCCAAATTAGGCTTTGTATTGCAAAACCGTGGTGAAATGTTCGCGCTTAAAAAAGGCCACATGAACCAATATGAGCCAGGCAAACGACCATTTCATACAATCATTCCTGCGTTTGTCACCAAAGATGGCAAGCCATATATGAGTTATGGCGTGATGGGCGGTGCAACACAGCCACAAATGCATGCTCAAATACTTATCAACATGATTGATTTTGGCATGAACCTCCAAGAAGCCGGTGATGCACCGCGTATTCTGCACACAGGTTCATCGCAACCAACCGGTGAGATTATGGAAGACGGTGGTTTTGTTAGTTTAGAGTCAGGCTTTTCGATGGAAACCCGCCGCGAGTTAATGAAAAAAGGCCACACCTTACAAGACGCCGTTGGCCCATACGGTGGTTATCAAGCTATATTGAAAGACCCTAAAACCGGCGTTTATTACGGCGCATCCGAAACCCGTAAAGACGGACAGGCCGCGGGGTATTAGGCTCGGAATTTAAAAGAGCTGTCAGCTATCAGCCGTCAGCTCCGTAAAGTAGCTAACTCCCAACCACATACCCTGTAAAACCCAGCACTTTAAAATACTGTTTTGGGGTGCTGAATCGGGTTTCATTCATTAACTCTGAAAAACGAATTCGGTCTAATGGATAAAACTCGTGCTCTAGATTGTGGCGCGTGTGCTCTACGCCGGCTTCGGTTAAACCTAACTGTGTACAAAGCTGTAGCTGTGATTCACGTTCAAAAGCAGATTCTGGGCGCATTAAATCGGCAATGTATAAGTTGCTCGATTTTTTAAGTTTGCTGTGAACCGCTTTTAATAGCGCTTTTTTGTCGCCGTTATCCTCAACAAAATGCATTACCAATAAACACAATGCTGCGTCACATTGGCTGTCGATGTCGTTGATATCACCGCAGTGTACAGTCACGCGGTCGCTGATGTTATGCTGACCAAACTGCTGCTCGGCAATATCGAGCATGTCTTGTGAAATATCTTGAGCAATAAACTGCCAGCTAGGGTTTAATGCTGCTAATTCGATGATTTCCTTACCTGTTCCGGCTCCAACAACTAAAATGCACGCATCATCGCTCAGCGTTGTTGCCAGTTGGGCGGCGGTTGCTTGATGTAATAGCTCATAACCTGGAACTAGGCGCAAAATACGTTCGTCGTAGTGACTTGCTTCTTCGTGATTAAAAGTTGGCATGCTAATCCTTTAAATAACTGAGATGGTCGAATAACCACCTGGTTTTTTCGCCACATGCACTTGCGTGGCAACGCGTTCGGTCATTTCCGATACGTGAGAAATAACGCCCACTTTGCGACCTTGTGCTTGCAGAGAATCAAGAGCATCCATCGCGATGCTTAACGTTTCACTATCCAAAGTACCAAACCCTTCGTCGATAAACAAAGAGTTTATTTGCACTTTATTTGACGACAACGATGCAAGACCTAATGCCAGTGCTAACGACACTAAAAATGACTCGCCGCCAGATAACGTATTTACAGAGCGCTGCTCATCGGCCATGTCTTTATCGATAATTGCGATATCGAGTGTTTGTCCTATGGCTGTTAATTTGTAGCGTTTGTTTAGTGTCTGTAAGTGGCTATTCGCGTAGTGCAGAAGTATTTTTAAGGTTTGTGTTTGCGCTAGATTACGCATGGTTTTACCGCTTGCATCTCCTAGCACCTTATTGAGTAGATACCAGTGCTCATAGCTTCTTTGTTGTTCCACTAATAGCTTTTGTTTATCAGCCAGCGCTTGGCTATTTTGTTGATGGGTTTTAAGCTCCGTCGCAACTTGCAATAATGCGTTATTCGTTTGCACTTGTTGCTCTGTGGCCTGATTAAGTTGTATTTGCAGCTCACCTTCTCCCAGAGCTGGCTTATCTTTTTGATGTTGAGCCAGAGCCTGTTGTCGTTGTTTTAAAAGAGCTTCAGCGTCTTTTAAGCCGCTTTCGGCGGAGTGATATTCAGCCAGAGTTTGCTTGATTTCAGTAGGGCTTATCGTTAATAGCTGACTAATTGCTTGCTCATCCAAGTTTGGATGCTGCGCTTTAAAATCGTTAAACCAAACGCAAAAGCGCTCATTAAGCGCTGCTTGTTCAGCGTTTAGTTCTTTCTCACGCTCGTCAATATTGGCGATTTGAATGGCTTGTTCGTCACGCGCCTTTACCGCATGACTATGGGTTGTCTGGGCAAGTTGTAGTGCTTGCTGCGCTGAATCTATCGCCTTTTCTAGCTCTGCAATAAACTCATCTACCGAAATTGCAGCGTTACTCAATAAGCCCTCGCGCTTTGATTGTATCTGCGTTAGTTCGTTTTGAGTTTGGCTTAGTTGCTCGTTGCAATGAGTTAAAGAGGCATTTGCTTCGTTAAGCTGCGGCGTTAAATGAGCAAGGTGCTGCTCAATCGTTTTTAAGCTAGCTTTAAGCTCATCTGCAGTTTGTAGCGAAGCTTGATAGGCCTTAACATGTTCAGCGATGTTCTCTAGAGAAATACTTTGTTCATTTAATGCGTGCCACCAAGGTGCACTGGTGAACTGTTGATTTAGTGTCGTATAGAGCTGCTGATGCTCATCATTGAGCTCATTTAAACGTGTTTGCAGATTATTTAGCTGTTGTTGCAATTCGTTTAATTGCTGCTCTTTGCTATGTAGCGCTTGCCCTTGCTGATTATATTCAGTTTGCTTAGCCGTAAGTGTGTTTTGCAGCTGCTGTTGCTGCTCGAGGGTTTTGTAGTATTGCTGTTTTTGCAGGCTGAGCTGTTGCTGACGCTCACTTAACTGATCTTCGGTTAAATCATTTAGCTCAGTACGGCTAGCTGCCATGGTTTCTTTGAGGCTCTGTTGTTGAGCGCTCAGTTCTGAGATTTGCCCGCTTAACGAGCTTATCTGTTGGCTACATGCCGCCAGCTCATTACTTTTAGTTTGCTGTAATGCTTGCTGAGCTTTTAAATGCTGTTTGGCGTTAGTTAGCTCCCTGGTAAAGTCGTTAATAAGCTGGCTAAATTGCTCGCTAACCATTTCTTCATGCATAAAGGGGTGTTCTTTTGAGCCACATACCGCGCAAGGCTCCCCTGCTTTTAAAGTGGCACGTAACTGGCTGACTCCCTCACTGGCTCTTAACTGCACTTGCTGTAAATTTTTCTCACAAAGCGAAACCTGTTGCTGTGCTTGCTCTGCCCCTTGCTGAGCATCTTTTAATGCCGTTTGTAGTTGCTGCTCAGTTTGGCTTAATGTGTTTAGCTGGGTTTGCCAGTTTTTTAACTGCTGCTGATTAGTTTGCCACACTTGGCGCTTTTCAATCAGGTGCTTAATCGCCTCAAGCCCCGCATCAATATCCGCCATTGATTGGGTATTTAAACTCGATTTAAAGGCGGCATCTTGTTCATTTAAGCGCTTAATTTCTTGCTCAAGGGTTTGAAACTGGGTTTTGCACTGCTGCGCGGCTGCTTGCTGCTCATCAATTTTAGGTTGAAGAGCTTTTACGTTTTGCTGTGATTGGCTAATTGTGTGCTGTTGCTGACTAAAGCGGCTTAGCTCACTTTTAAAGAATGACCAGTCTTTTGCTAAAGGCTGCCACTGTGCGTGTGTTTCTAAGTAGCTATTAATGTGTGCTTGTTGCTCAAGCTGTTTTTGCTGCTCTGCTTTATGACTATTTAGTGTATTAGTCAGCTCTTTATGATGGTGCTTTGCTTTATCCGCTTGTACTTTTTGCGTCGCTGCTTGCTGGTTTAATACGGCAAGTTGCTTATCTAACTCTCGGGCCTGACTAATAAGAGGTTGCGCGTCTTTTTGTGCTTGCTTTGCTTGGTTTAGTTGCGCGGTTTGCTTTTCAAGCGTTTGCTCAGCATCTTTGATCAGTGCTTTATGGTCAACGTTTAATAGCTGCTCACGATTTTGGGTTAGCTGACCTTGTTGGGCTGTAATTGTAGCGGCGCGTTCGCGGTTATCTTTTATTTCAAGGCATTGCTGAGCTTGTTTCGCTTCAGTGGCTTTTTCAGCAAGGGCTTCTAATTGCTGTTGTAACTCTTGTTTTGCTTGCTCAGCTTGGTTTAGCTGTTGTTGCTGCTGAGATGCTTGCTTATACCAGGTTTGGTACTGTTCGAATTGCTTTATTTGTTTTTGTGACTCAGCAAGTTTTGCCTCAAGCGCCGTTTGCTCAGCTTGTTTAGTTTCGACCTCTTCAGGGCTTAAAACCTGATAATTACTTAAACTTAACTTTAACTGCTCTAACGATTGCTGCTGCTCACGGTGGCGCTCAAAAATACGCTGACCAATACGGCTGAATTTATCTGTGCCTGTTAAACATTCAAGTAATTGCGCACGCTCATCACCGGTTGCTTTTAAAAACGCTGCAAATTCATGTTGCGCAAGCAGCACTGCTCGAGAGAACTGCTCAAAGCTCAAACCAATAATACGCTCGATCTCTTTACCTGCCGCGCTTCTGTCAGCGATCAGGATTTCATCAGGTAATGAGTGCAAGCTATGTTGTGCGGGCTGTAACTTGCCATCAGCTTTATTACGCGCTCGGCTAAAGCTTAATCTTGCTCGATACTGCTGTTTATCTTGGCCTATAAAGTCGACTTCGGCAAAGCCCTGCCCTGCCCCACGGCGTAATAAATTTCGCGAGTCATTGAGTTTGATATTGTCGCCGTTAAAGTCAATTTTATTGCCTGTATCGCCGCGTAATCTTGCTGTTTTGTTATAAAGCGCTAAGCAAATAGCATCAAGCAAAGTACTTTTCCCCGCGCCTGTATCACCTGTGATGGCAAACAACCCCGCCTCTTTTAAAGGCGAAGTGCTAAAGTCGACTTCGGCGTCTAAGATAGAGGCGAGTTGATGAACACGAATCGCTAAAATTTTCATAGTAGATCCTCCGCATTCAATTCATCGATCACTTGGCTTAATAAGCTTTCTAGTTCTTTTGGCACAGCCTGCCCTGCCATATCTTTATTATTTGCAAATGCTTGCTCTAAAAGTGAATGTGGGTTCAGCGCTTCAATTTGCGAGACATCTTCAAATAAGGTTTGTTCATCGTCTTGCTGGCTGCTTTGATGTCGCACCCTTTCAATGCCACAAAACTTAACCTGCTTACCTTCAAGGGCTTGTTCTATTTGTTCTCTAAAAGTGGTGTCAGTGTCATGGGCGCCCAATTTAACCCTAAGATACGGCGCTAAATCTTCATCCGTTAAATCGAGCTGTTTTATAAGCTCACATAATTCGTTCAGTGGCACACAGTCTTTTTCTGGTAGCAACATGACTTTACAAAAGCTAGGAATGTAAAGGGGGTTTACAGAAGTTCCTGAGTCACTAAGCTCAACAATTACAACTTGATGTTGATAACGCCTTTCAGAAAATGACATTGGCAATGGCGTGCCACTGTAGCGAATAGTCTCTTTCTTCGCGACGGTTTGAGCTTTATGAAGGTGCCCTAGCGCGACATAATCAGGTTGTTCAGTAAATATGCTTGCCGATATCGCATCTTCACCACCAATGACTAAGTTACGTTCAGAGTCAGATGAGATGTCTCCGCCTTTTGCATGTAAATGACCCATGGCAATTAATGGCGCGTTTGGTAATTCGCTTGTTGCTTGTAATGCATCTTTGTAGGCAAGGGCAACTGCTTGGTTATAACTTAATGGTTGCTCTTGTTGGCGGTTATAGCTGCTTAAATCACTGCTACGTAAAAATGGCATGGCAACAACATTCGCATCGCCGTTTTTTGTGCTGATTGGCAGTACTACTTCATGAGGAGCGTTGCTATCAAAGCGGCCAACAACATGGGTATCAAACTGAGCTAATAAGGGCTTTGCCGCCATAATTCGATTTGCTGAATCATGGTTACCAGCAATAATCACTATGTGTAAGTCTGGGCAATGCTGCTTAGTGGTTTTAATAAATTGGTAGAGTTGGTTTTCTGCGCTGGCAGGTGGCGTTGCCGTATGATAAATGTCACCCGCAACCAGTAGTAAGTCGATCTGTTCTGACACAAGCGTATCGGTTAACCAAGCAAAAAATGCTTGATGTTCATCGAATCGGGAGTGCTCGTAGAATTGTTGGCCTAAATGCCAATCAGATGTATGAAGGACTTTCATTAAACGCTCTTATTATTTAGTAAGAGCGCCAATATACCTAAGCTGAGGCAAGATGCCCAGCCTGGTTTGTTAACTTAAGCTATACCAAGCAAAAATCACCATAGGCAGAGCTAATAATGCCATTATCAAAGGTACTTTAAGTGCTTTTGTTTGCTTAGCTTGCAATATTTTAAGGGCATTTGTTTCATTACATGCCGCTACTTTGTCGATATAAAAATACCCTGAATCTAGGTACTGTTTACAATTTTGTTCGTCCGCTGGAATTGCAATTAGTTCTTGTTGTTTTTTTAGGATATAGAAATCCATAAGCTCACCGAATTCTATGCTGATTACCAAAACATTTGGGGTTTGAACAAACGCACAACAGACCCCAAAATCAAAAAAGTGGGCGATTTTAAATACAAATGGCAGTGAATTTCAATAGCAAATGTCGCAAAATTTAATTTATTGCAAAAATAATGGCAATTAAGGATAAAATTACTAG